>NZ_JAMFLZ010000002.1:0-752949 GCF_023502325.1 Jejuia spongiicola | reverse complement strand
AAAATTATACCTATATATATATTGTATGTATTTATTTATACTAGTATCTTTGCAAACTGAATTTAATTTATTTTAATGATACATATAACATTACCTGATGGCAGTGTGAAAACGTTTGAAGAAAACGTTACACCAATGGATGTTGCTAAAAGCATAAGTGAGGGGTTTGCGCGAAATGTAATTTCGGCTAATTTTAATAATACTACTATAGAAACCACAACACCTTTAACCACAGATGGCTCTTTAGTTTTATATACTTGGAGAGATGCCGCTGGTAAAACTGCTTTTTGGCATAGTTCTGCTCACGTTTTAGCCCAAGCTATTGAAGAGTTATATGATGGCGCTAAGCTTACAATTGGCCCTGCCATTGAAAACGGATTTTATTATGACGTAGATTTTGGTGAACATACAGTTTCGGAAAAGGATTTTAAAGCTATAGAAACTAAAATGTTAGAAATTGCTCGTGGTAAGCATGATTTTAAAATGCGTTCTGCCACAAAAGCTGAAGCTTTAGCTTTATATAAGGGTAATGAGTTTAAAACTGAATTAATTGAAAACCTTGAAGATGGTACAATTACTTTTTGTGACCACTCTACGTTTACTGATTTGTGCCGTGGTGGGCATATACCAAACACTGGTATTATAAAAGCAGTTAAAGTTTTAAGTGTTGCTGGTGCATATTGGCGTGGTGATGAAAACAAACAGCAATTAACTCGTGTTTATGGTATTTCATTTCCGAAACAAAAGGAACTTACTGAATACTTGGAAATGCTTGAAGAAGCTAAAAAACGAGATCATAGAAAATTAGGAAAAGAGCTTGAACTTTTTACATTTTCACAAAAAGTTGGACAAGGTTTACCTTTATGGCTTCCTAAAGGCGCTGCACTTCGTGAGCGTTTGGAAAACTTTTTAAAAGCTGCGCAAAAAAAAGCTGGATACGAAATGGTAGTGACGCCACATATTGGTCAGAAAGAATTATATGTAACTTCTGGGCATTATGCAAAATATGGTGAAGACAGTTTTCAACCGATTCATACTCCAAAAGAAGATGAAGAGTTTTTATTAAAACCTATGAACTGCCCACATCACTGCGAAATTTACAAAAGCTCACAATGGAGTTATAAAGATTTGCCTAAACGATTTGCAGAATTTGGTACAGTTTATAGATACGAACAAAGTGGTGAATTACATGGATTAACTCGGGTTAGAGGTTTTACACAAGATGACGCTCACTTGTTTTGTACACCTGATCAATTGGATGAAGAATTTAAAAATGTTATTGATTTAGTGCTTTATGTTTTTGGTTCTCTTGGGTTTGAAAATTTTACAGCACAAGTTTCTGTAAGGGATCCAGAAAATCCAGACAAATATATTGGCGATGTTGAGAATTGGGAAAAGGCTGAGCAAGCAATAATTAATGCAGCAAATGATAAAGGTTTGGATTATGTGATTGAAACTGGCGAAGCTGCTTTTTATGGCCCTAAGTTAGATTTTATGGTTAAAGATGCTTTGGGGAGACGTTGGCAATTAGGTACAATACAAGTTGACTATAACTTACCTGAGCGTTTTGAATTAACGTATAAAGGTAGTGACAACGAGCTGCATAGACCAATCATGATACACCGTGCTCCTTTTGGAAGTATGGAACGTTTTGTAGCTTTATTGTTAGAACATACTGGTGGTAATTTTCCGCTTTGGTTAATGCCTACTCAAGCAATTATATTGTCAATTAGCGAGAAATATGAAAAATACTCTGAAAAAGTTTTAAATTTGCTAGAAAATGACGAAATTCGCGCCCTTGTAGACCATAGAAATGAAACTATAGGGAAAAAAATTCGTGAAGCAGAAATGCAAAAACACCCATATATGATTATTATTGGGGAGCAAGAAGAGCAAGAAAGAAAAATAACTGTGCGCAAGCATGGTGGAGAAGATTTAGGAATGATTTCTATTGAAGATTTCTCTGAAATTGTAAAAGAAGAAATAAGTAAAACGTTAAAAACGTTTTAAAAGCAATAAGTTTAATTTAAAAATATAACGCCATAGCAATTAGAAGAAGACAGCAACCCCGAAGGGTTTCACAAGAGGACAAACATAAGATTAACTCTAAGATTACGGCACAAAAAGTGCGTCTTGTTGGAGATAATGTAGAAATTGGTATTTATACTAAAGGTGATGCTATGAGAATAGCAAACGAGCAAGAGTTAGATCTTGTAGAAATTTCGCCAAATGCTGATCCTCCTGTTTGTAAGGTTATGGATTATAAAAAGTTTCTTTACGAGCAAAAGAAACGTGATAAAGCTTTAAAATCTAAAGCTACTAAAGTTATCATAAAAGAAATTCGTTTTGGTCCGAATACTGATGATCATGATTACGATTTTAAAAAGAAACATGCTGAAAAGTTCTTAAAAGAAGGCGCAAAATTAAAAGCTTTTGTATTTTTTAAAGGGCGATCAATAATATTTAAAGAGAAAGGTCAGATTTTGTTACTAAGATTAGCACAAGACCTTGAAGAATATGGTAAAGTTGAGCAAATGCCTCGTTTAGAAGGTAAGCGTATGACCATGTTTATTGCTCCAAAAAAATAAAAATCCCTGATTTTTCAGGATTAAAGATAATTAAGCGAAATAATTAAAAACTAGGAAAAAAAATGCCTAAAATGAAAACAAAATCTAGTGCTAAAAAGCGTTTTAAGCTTACAGGTACTGGTAAAATTAAAAGAAAGCACGCTTTTAAGAGTCATATCTTAACAAAGAAGTCTAAAAAGCGTAAGCTTAAATTAACTCATGATGGTTTAGTACATAAATCAGATGAGGACAATATTAAAACCATGTTACGTTTAAAGTAACAAAAGTTTTAATCGGTTAAAACAAATTACAAACCCTGGAGTTAGGCATTAAAAGAGTCGATTTTTCGTCCGCCTACTACAAAAAACTATTAAAATTATGCCAAGATCAGTAAATTCTGTAGCCAAAAGAGCCAGAAGAAAAAAGGTAATAAAACAAGCAAAAGGTTACTTTGGACGTCGTAAAAACGTTTGGACAGTAGCAAAAAATGCGGTTGATAAAGCGATGCAATACTCGTACAGAGACCGTAGAAACAAAAAAAGAACATTCCGTGCTTTATGGATTACGCGTATTAACGCTGGAGCCAGAGAACATGGTTTATCTTATTCTCAATTTATGGGGAAATTAAAAGCTAATGATATTGAATTAAACCGTAAGGTTTTAGCAGATTTAGCTATGAATAACCCTGAGGCTTTTAAAGCCGTAGTAGAGAAAGTAAAATAAGGCGTTTCGCCTATTGTAAAACATATTATTCGCTTAATAAAAATCCGATTCGAAAGAGTCGGATTTTTTTATTTTATCTTTTTTCAAACCTATGGTTTTCACTGTACTTTATTGTTTATATTTTCTTTTTTATAGCTAACTTTAGGGTTCATTAAAAACTATAACATGAAGCGTATACAATTTATCGCAATCCTTATTTCATTCATCACTCTTAATTCATTTTCTCAAGAAGAAAAAAAAGAAAAACCATGGGATGTTTCTAACCCAGAGGGAAATTGGAGTTTTAAAGAACTAAAATTATCCACTAATGAAGGTACATGGATGAATCTTGATGTAAGTCCAGATGGTAAGACCATCGTTTTTGATTTACTAGGAGATATTTATAAGCTAAATATTGATGGAGGAAAAGCTAAGATTTTAAGAGAAGGGCTTCCTTTTGAAATTCAACCGCGTTTTAGTCCAGATGGAAAACATATATCATTTACTAGTGATGCTGGTGGTGGTGATAATATATGGGTTATGAATAGTGACGGTTCTGACGCTAAACAAATCACAAAGGAAAAATTTAGGTTATTAAATAATGCTATTTGGACACCAGATGGGAATTATTTAATAGCTAGAAAACACTTTACCTCTAGTCGTTCTCTGGGTGCTGGTGAAATGTGGATGTATCATAAAACTGGAGGTAGCGGAATTCAGCTTACAAAAAAGAAAAATGATCAGCAAGATGTTAATGAACCAACTCTATCTCCAGATGGGAGGTATTTATACTATAGCGAAGATGTATACCCTGGTGGTTTTTTTCAATACAATAAAAACCCTAATAGCCAAATTTACGCTATCAACCGTTATGATATGACAACTGGGAAAACGATTAGAATTACTGGTGGTCCAGGAGGTGCAGCGCGCCCTCAAATTTCTAGAGATGGAAAAAAACTAGCTTTTGTAAAACGTGTGCGCACTAAATCTGTATTATATATACATGATTTAGAAACAGGTGAAGAGTGGCCAATCTATGACCAACTTAATAAAGATCAACAAGAAGCTTGGGCCATTTTTGGTGTTTATACCAATTTCAACTGGATGCCTAATGATGAAGATATAATTATTTGGTCTGGTGGAAAAATCAATAAGATTAATATCAATTCTCTTAAAGTTACAGATATTCCATTTCAAGTTAATGCCACAATTAAAATTGCGAAAGCCATTGAATTTGATACCTCTGTTTCTCCAGATACATTTGATGCCAAAGTAATTCGTCATGCAACTACTTCTCCTGATGGTAAATCAATTGCTTTTAACGCATTGGGTTATTTATATATACAAAAATTACCTAACGGAAAAGCAAAGCGTTTGACCTCAGGAATCGATTTTGAATTTGAACCTACCTTCTCTCCAGATGGAAATACAATAACTTATGTTACATGGAACGATGAGAACTTAGGTGCCTTATACTCAATTCCAACAAATGGTGGAACTCCAACAAAATTATCTTCGGAAAAAGGGATATACAGAAATCCTTCTTATTCACATAATGGAAGTCATATTGTTTATCGAAAAGAAGGAGGTAATAATGAACAAGGAAGAACTTTTACAAAGAAAGCTGGATTATATCTTATGAATTCAGATGGGTCAAATCCAAAACGTATATCTAAAGAAGGAGATTATCCAGTCTTTAATAAAGATAACACAAGAGTTATTTATCAAAAAGGGGGACAGTTTTTTGGAGCTTTAACTAAAGAATTGAAAAGTGTAGACCTAAATGGCTTTGACGAACGTATTCACGTAAAATCTAAGCACGGAAATATTTTAGCACCTAGTCCTAACGGTAGTTGGATCGCTTTTGTTCATTTACATAAAGTATACATATCTCCAATGCCTAAAGCTGGTAAAACTTTAGATTTAACAGATAAAAGTAAGTTTGTTCCTGTTACAAAATTGTCAAAAGATGCTGGTATCAATTTACATTGGTCAAAGGACAGTAATCAGTTACATTGGACACTTGGAAACCAATATTATTCTACCTCTATTTCAGAAGATATAAAACTTATTGAAAAAGGAATTAAAATAAATTTAGAGGTGAAAACAGATAAACCTCAAGGTAAAATTGCATTAAAAGGCGCTCGAATTATTACTATGGAAGGTGATGAAGTTATAGAAAAAGGAACAATAATTATTAACAACAATCAAATAGAAGCCATAGGAAATATTTCCGATGTTTCCATTCCTTCAGGTGTTAAAGTTTATGATGTTACTGGCAAAACAATCATGCCAGGAATTGTAGATGCACACGCTCATATTGGCGGTTTCCGTTATGGATTAACCACACAAAAGCATTGGCAATTTTATGCAAATTTAGCCTATGGTGTAACAACAGCTCACGATCCATCTGCTCATTCTGAAACAGTTTTCGCACTTTCAGAATTACAAAAAAACGGAACTCTTGTTGGACCTCGCCTCTACTCTACTGGATTTATTCTATATGGAGCTGATGGGGATTTTAAAGCTGTAATTAATAATCTTGAAGATGCTCGTTCGTCAATTAGAAGAACAAAAGCTTTTGGAGCATTGTCCGTTAAGAGCTATAATCAACCACGACGTGAACAACGTCAACAAGTATTACAGGCCGCAAGAGAAGAAGGGATTTTTGTTGTACCTGAAGGCGGATCTACCTTCTATCACAATATTACAATGGTTATGGATGGGCATACTGGTGTTGAACATAACATCCCAGTTGCTCCTATCTATAAAGATGTGCTTGAACTTTGGGGAAATAGTAATGTTGGTTATACTCCTACCCTTATTGTAAATTATGGTGGCATGAATGGAGAAATGTTTTGGTATCAAAATACGAATGTTTGGGAAAATGAAAAGCTTTTAAAATACACCCCAAGAGGTATTATTGATTCACGGTCAAGGCATCGTATTATGATTCCAAATGAAGAATATGAAAATGGCCATATATTAGTATCTAAAACTTGTAAAGCTCTTAGCGATGCTGGGGTTAAAGTAAATCTTGGTGCTCATGGACAGTTACAAGGGCTTGGAGCTCATTGGGAGCTATGGTTACTTCAGCAAGGCGGAATGTCAAACCACGAAGCTTTGAAGGCGGCTACAATTAATGGTGCCAATTACATTGGAGCTGCTAATGATATTGGCTCTCTTAAAAAAGGTAAGCTAGCAGATTTAATTGTGATGGATAAAAACCCGTTAGACGATATTAGAAATTCTGAAAGCATTATTTATACTATGGTTAATGGACGCATGTATGACACAGAAACGATGAACGAAATTGGAAACGAACCAAAAGAGCGCACAAAATTTTATTGGGAAAACTCCAAATATAACCAAGCATTTCCTTGGCATGAAGAAACACAAAGTTTCACTCGCAGCGCTTGTGGTTGTCATGTAGGATCTCATTGAAACTAAAAAATCCGACTCAATTAAGTCGGATTTTTTAGTTTAAGTTATTTCTCTGGTAACAGAATAGATTTTAAGTTTTTCTTCTCTTCCTTTTAACTCTGTATCTCCTATTAGTAAGGCTTTATATTTTAATGCTATTAAAGACCTATCCAATAAAGGCTGAGATACTAATAATTCTGAGTTAAACTTATTACATAATCCTTGAATTCTAGATGCTGTATTAATAACATCTCCATGATATGCTAGCTCTTTTTTAATTGTGCCCACCTCAGCTATCATTAATTTACCACAATGTAACCCTGCTTTAAATTTTGGCTCATAGTTATATCTCTGGAGATAATATTTTTGTCTACTATTTAGTTTATCAAGAAATGCAAAAAATAAATTAACACAATTATTTTTCCGGAACCCTTTTTTAGTATTCCAGCTAATTACCGCTTCATCGCCTACGTATTGATAGATATCAGCTTCATAAGCTCTTAAAACACTATTTAAATCGCTAAAACAATCTTGAATAAACCTACTATAAGCTTCATGCCCTAAATGTTCCGCAATCTTGGTAGAATCCTTAAGATCTACAAACATTAAAATACGTTCTTCTTCTTTAGGCTTTTTATATTTTCCTAATAACATATTTAAAAAAACTCCAGGCCCAAATTTATCATTTGAGATTTTTATTAGAGAAAAAATAATAGATGATACTATAAAATATAATATAGTATTCCAAAAAAATGGATCATTATGCCACCAACCACGATCGTTAGGTAAATCAATATCTATTTGTTCTTCTATAAAAACAGAAAACACACTAAGAACAATGATAATGAGAATAAAATAAATTAAAGATTTAATAATTATATTTACACCCAACACAAGTTTTTCTCTAAAGAATTTGTCAAATAAAAATTCAATTATCGCATAAAATATACCTATTGTAAATCCTAATATAAGTGCAAATTGATAAAACTCTGAAACTGGAAGGTACAATGTCTCATCAGTATAAACCTCTAGCTCCTTCTCTAAACCGTTGTATTTCAAAAAAATAAAAAGAAAAAAAGCTAACGTCCAAAATATTATAGATTGGAGAAGAGAAATTATAAATTTTTTTAAACGCATTTAATCATATATTTTAATTACCGAATATAGTAATAACAATTTTTCTTGAACCACCACTGTTTCTATGTTCACATAAATAAACCCCTTGCCAGGTTCCCAAATTAAGCTTTCCATTAGTTATTGGTATTTGAACAGATGCCCCCAAAATCGATGCTTTAATATGTGCTGGCATATCGTCTGACCCTTCATAAGTATGTTTATAGTATGGTGCATTTTCAGGAACCATTTTATTAAAATGACTTTCAAAGTCAGTCCTCACCGTATAATCAGCATCTTCATTTATGGTTAAACTAGCAGACGTGTGCTTAATAAAAATTTGTGTTTGGCCAATTTTAATTTGGCTAATTTCTGGAACTGCATTTAAAATTTCATTAGTAATTAAATGAAAGCCTCTAGAAAATGGTTCTAATGGTATTTCCCTTTGAAAAAATGTCATTTTATATTTTTGTCCAAAAATAATCAAAGTAATTTATCATTTATAAACGCAACCTTTTTTAAATTTGTTCATCTATAATGTATAACCAAAATATAATAAATAATGAAAAAGGTTGTAATAATAGCTTTAAGTTGCTTCTTTGTTTTATCAAATTGTTCAGTAAATGATTCAAACCCAACTACACCTCAAAAAGTAAGATATTTGTGGCATTTAGTTGCTGTAACTGGAGGAGTAGCTGGTATAGATGAACAATTTAGTCTTAATACTATTGTATGGTCTTTTGATGATGCTACCAAAACACTAGTTGTAGATAATAAAAATACTGATGATACTATTGAAGATGGTTTAGATTCTGGATCTTATGGGTACACTGTTGCAGATATAGATGGCAATACGTATCTTTCAATAGAAGGTAATGAATATGGGAGTTTTGAAATTTCTCAAAATATATTAACCATAAATCAAAATTTAAAGTCTACAGGTAGTGGAACAGATGGTTTTATTTATACATATCAAGTTGAAGCAGTTGCAGTAGATTAACCTTTGTTTATCTCATCAACTGCAGCTTTAAATTCTTTCCAGTTTATATAACCGTCATCATCTTTATCATATCCTTCAATAAGTTTAGAGGACACTATGCTTCTAATAAAACCACTTATTTCAGCTTCTTTTAATAGCTTAACAATTTCTTTTTTTGAAAGCTTTCCATTTCCGCTTTTATCAAAAAAATTAAAAGCATCTTCTGGAGTATCAAAATGATTGGTTATTACTATTTGAATTTTCTTAAGTATTTTCTTTTTAGAAGCCATAAATTAAATTTAGATTCAAGTAGTAATTTACAAAAATTAAATTTTACTTCTAAAAAGGTGCTGTACAAAGTAATTACGTTTTCTGTTTTTTCTTTCTGGCTGCTGGAAACAACACATTATTTAAAATAAGCCGATAACCAGGTGATGTTGGATGCAAATCTAATTCGGTTTTTGCATCTCCAACTCTATGCTGGTAATCTTCAGGATCATGCCCACCATAAAAAGTAAAAAATCCTTTTCCTTTAATTCCATGAATATATTTAGCTTCTCCATTTGATTTATTTTCCCCCATTACCAACACATTAGACTTTATTTCGTCTCTTGTAAATGAAGTTGTTTGCCCCATAAAGCCTTTTACTAAAGCTGTATGATTTTGGCATAACATAGTTGGAATTGGGTCCCATTTAGCAGAAAACTCCATAAGCGAGAAATAATCTACCGTTTTAGGTATCATTCGTTTTCTAGTCATATCGATAGAAGAAAACTCATAAATAGTTGGGCTTCTTTCCAAAGTATAATTTGTAAAAGCAAAAGTTTTATTATAATCTATTTTGTTTTGATATCCTGGTATACTCCCATCTCCATCAAACATAGGCTCACAAATATCTATCCCTTCTGCAGATAATGCTATATCAAAACTATCAGTTGCACTACACATGGCAAACATAAAACCTCCTCCAACTACATAGTTCCTAATTTTTAGAGCTACATCTAGTTTTTCTTCAGAAACTTTGGCATAACCCAGTTTATTGGCTAAAGCTTCTGCATCTTTTTTTTCTTTAATATACCAGTTTGCTGCTCTATAAGCTCCATAAAATTTACCAAACTGTCCTGTGAAATCTTCGTGATGTAAATGCAACCAATCAAAAAGTAACAAACCATCGTTTAAAACTTCTTCATCATAAACTGTCTCATAAGGAATCTCAGCATAACTAAGCACCATAGTAACCGCATCGTCCCAAGGTTGTTTTCCGTAAGGTGTATAAACTGCAATTTTTGGAGCTTTTTCCAAAACTACAGCTTCCATATTTTGACTTGGACTACTTATGTCTTCTAATATACTTTCTGCTTTAGAATTGGAAATAACTTCAAAAGAAACACCTCGTATTTGACATTCTCGTTGAATCTCTTCTGTATCAGGCAATAAAAATGAACCGCCACGATAGTTAAGTAGCCATTTAACTTTTAACTGTTTGTCAAGAGTCCAGTAAGTTATACCATAAGCTTTTAAATGATTTTTTTGACTCTCTGCATCCATAGGGATAAGGATGTAGGACGCATAGGTTTTTAATCCTAAAAATATGAATAGTAATGTGATAAATATCTTTTTCAATATGAGGCTAAATAAACTCTATTATTTACACCGAAAGATACTTAAAAATTTTTCCTTAAAAAACGATTTAACAGAAGATTAGTTCTTAAAACGGAACATCGTTTTCTTCATCATCATTAAAAGAACTTCCAAAAGCCTGGTCAGGACTAGCTTTATAATTATCAGCTTTAAATGTGTCGTCGTTTGCAGCGGCATTCATTTTAGAATGAAATTCGAAAGGCGAATCAAAATCATCTAAATTATCGAACTTACCTAAATGCCCAACAAACTTTAAACGAATATTTTCTAAACCACCATTACGATGTTTTGCAATAATAAACTCTGCCTGCCCTTCTGTTGGTGAACGCTCATCATCATCCCATTCATCAATTTTATAATATTCTGGACGATAAATGAAACTTACAATATCTGCATCTTGCTCAATCGCACCAGATTCACGCAAATCTGATAATAACGGACGTTTACTACCTCCACGGGTCTCAACGGCACGCGATAGTTGCGATAAAGCTATTACAGGAACATTCAACTCTTTAGCTAAGGCTTTTAGGTTTCGAGAAATCATTGATATTTCTTGTTCTCTATTACCTCCATGGCTACTTCCTCCTGTCATCAGCTGCAAATAATCAATCATGATAAGTTTTATACCATGTTGTGATGATAATCGCCTTGCTTTGGCTCGTAAATCGAAAATAGATAGTGATGGTGTATCATCAATAAACAATGGCGCTTTTTCTAACCCCTTAACTTTCACATTAAGCTGTTCCCATTCATGCTTTTCAAGTTTTCCTGTACGTAACTTTTCAGAAGACAAGCCTGTTTCACTAGAAATTAAACGAGTAATTAACTGCACCGATGCCATCTCTAAAGAGAAAAAAGCTACTGGAATATTTTGATCTACGGCAATATTTCTTGCCATAGATAATGTTAAAGCCGTTTTACCCATACCTGGACGTGCTGCAACAATAATTAAATCGGATGGTTGCCAACCCGATGTTAACTTATCAAGCTTATTAAAACCAGTCGGTATTCCACTAAGTCCTTCCTTATTAGAAATTTCTTCTATTTTCTTTTTAGCTTGAATAACTAAATCTTGTGCCGTTTCACTTGACTTTTTAATATTACCTTGGGTAACTTCGTACAATTTAGCTTCGGCTTTATCTAATAAATCAAAAACATCTTTGGTTTCATCGTAAGATTCTTCAATAATTTCGCTAGAAATTTTTATTAAACTACGCTGAATAAATTTTTGTAAAATAATACGGGCATGAAACTCAATATGTGCAGAAGATGACACTTTTTGAGTTAACGAAATCAAATAAAAATCACCTCCAGATAACTCAAGCTTTGAGTTTTTCTTTAATTGCGTTGAAACGGTTAATAAGTCAACTGGTTCACTGTTTTCGAATAACTGAAAAATAGCTTCAAAAATATGCTGATGTGCTTCTTTATAAAATGCTTCAGAGCTTAAAATATCGATAACCTCATCAACTCCTTTTTTATCAATCATCATTGCCCCCAATACAACCTCCTCTAAATCAAGTGCTTGAGGTGGTATTTTTCCTTTTTCAAGACTAATTATAGTACTTTTATCTACTTTATATCCTTGAATTTGGTTAGGTTGTTTCATAACTACGAAAGTAATTAAATTGCTTGTGTTTTATTAAATAAATTGAATCTGTATTGTTAACCTGTCGTTAACAATTTAACTGTTAATAACTTACAAATATTGTCAATAACCATAAAAAAAATCTGAAGTAGTGAACTCCAGATTTTACTATGCAATGATTTTTAAAGGGTTATCCTTTATAAACTCCCATCTGAGCATATTTATCCATACGCTGAGATACCAAATCTTTTGGTGATAAGTTTTTAAGTGCTTCAAAAGTTTTTAAAATAGCGGTACTAACCGAAGTAAAAGTTTTCTCTCTATCTCTATGAGCCCCACCTAGTGGTTCTTTAATAATTTCGTCGACAATCTTTAATTTTTTCATATCTGATGCAGTAAGCTTTAATGCCTCAGCAGCAGTTTCTTTATGTTCCCAACTGCGCCAAAGAATAGAAGAGCATGATTCTGGAGATATTACTGAATACCATGTGTTTTCTAACATAAGCACCTTATCTCCAACTCCTATACCTAATGCTCCACCAGAAGCTCCTTCTCCAACAACAATAGTTATAATTGGAACTTTTAAACGAGTCATTTCTAAAATATTTCTAGCAATAGCTTCCCCTTGCCCGCGTTCTTCAGCTTCTAACCCTGGATAAGCTCCAGGAGTATCTAAAAGCGTTACCACTGGGATTCCAAATTTTTCAGCAGATTTCATTAAGCGTAATGCTTTACGATATCCTTCTGGGTTTGCCATTCCAAAATTACGGTATTGGCGTGTTTTTGTATTGAATCCTTTCTGCTGGCCAATGAACATAAAGCTTTGGTTTCCTATTTTACCTAAACCTCCTATCATGGCTTTATCATCTTTAAAGCTTCTATCTCCATGAAGCTCTAAAAATGTATTTCCACAAATAGCATTTATATAATCTAAGGTGTATGGCCTATTAGGGTGACGTGATAACTGCACGCGTTGCCAAGGCGTAATATTTTTATAAATGTCTTTTTGGGTAGCTTTTAGTTTCTTTTCTATTTGCGCACAAGTTTCGGTTACATCAACTTCACTTTCTTCTCCAATTACTTTACATTTTTGTAACTGATCTTCTAGATCTTTTATTGGTAGTTCAAATTCTAAGTACTCCATAAGAATTTTAGTTTCATTTTAGTTAGCGTACAAAATTACATATTTTATTTTGTTTTAAAATTAGAAACAAAACGAAATAAAATTAATTCTTAATAAATCAATCTGTCTGTTTGCTTTTTAATGTTCTAATATTTTTTAAAATTGCATTCAACATTACTGTTGCTATAATAATAATTGCACCATAATAAAATTCTGGTGTCATTTTCTCTTTCTCAGGAAAAACTAATATCGCCAATAAAATACCGTAAATAGGTTCCAAGTTATAGGTTAAAATTACTGTATATGGGCTAATAAGTTTCATGACATAAACTGATGCGATAAAAGCATAAGCAGTACAAATTGAAGCCAAAATAAAAAGGTAACCAAAATCTGAAGGTATAAGATTAAAAAAATCAACAGAAAATCCACTACCAAATAGTTGTATATAAATAGATATAAATATTACTCCACTAATAAATTCATAGAATGAAATAACTGTAGCTGTATGTTGTTTTAAAAAATCGCCATTTAGTACTGCAAATAATGATGAAAGAAACGCAGATGTTATCCCTAAAATTATACCATTTAAATATTTAATTTCACTTTGAGTGATTACAAAAACGCCTATTATTACTATAATTCCGAATAGAATTTCGTACCAAACAACTGCTCTTTTATATATAATAGGCTCTATGAAAGATGCAAAAAAAGCACCTGTTGAAAACATAGCTAGTGTAATTGAAATGTTTGACTCGTCAATAGCTCCAAAAAACGTAATCCAATGCAAGGCAATTATGATTCCTGCAAACGAAAATTTGACAATTGATTTTATAGAAACTCTTAATTTAACCTTTGCTATTTTAATATAAACTAACATTAAAATGGAAGCCATTACCATTCTAAACCAAACTAGAGGAATTGCACTTATAGTAATTAATTCGCCTAATACACCGGTAAAACCTGCAATAAAAACTAAAAAATGAAGATGAAAATAATTTTGGAGTTTAGCGTTTGGCATTACGTAAAAGATATGCTGCTAAAATACCAAAAATGATATTAGGAAACCATACAGCAACTAAGGGTGAAAAGTCTGACTGTTCTGCCATAACCCCAAAAATTTTATCAAAAAACACAAAAACCATTGCTATACATATACCTACGGCTAAATTAACTCCCATACCGCCACGCCTTTTCATTGACGATACTGCAACAGCAATAATAGTTAAAATAAATACTGAAACTGGTAAGCTCCATTTTCTATAAAGTACTAGCTGATAACGCCCTATATTTGATGAACCTCGCTTTTCTTCTTTATCAATAAAATCTCTTAACTCTTTGTAAGGCAGAGTTTCTGCTATGTAAATAACAGGTGTTAAATCTTCAATATCAAAAGCAAATAATGTATCTTTTATTGGAGCTCTTTCAATAATATCATCAAATTCACCAATAGTGCGTTTTACATAATTTCTTAATTGGTAAGTTGAGTCTTTTTCTACATACTTAATACTAGTTGCATTTATTTTGTGCGTTAGTTTATTTTCTTCAATATGCTCTAAAGTAAAATTACTACCTGTTTTGTTTTTAAGATTGAAGCTACTTACATAAATAAAGTCGTTATCATTTATCTGTCTAAAAACATTTGTATTTTCTGCTACCGGTCTACCTCTATTTAAATATTTATATTTAAAATCGTTAAAACCTTGACTGGCTTTTGGTGTCAAATACAAACCTAGAACCAATGAAAAAATCGCAATCGCAGTTGCTCCAATTAAATATGGTTTTAAAAACCTTGTAAAAGATACACCAGAGCTTAAAAACGCAACAATCTCAGTGTTGTTAGCCAGTTTAGAAGTAAACCAAATTACTGATATAAATAAAAATAGCGGAAATAATAAATAAGTAAAATAGATTGTAAAATCTAATAAGTACACCATTACTGCATTAAAAGGCACTTCGTTTTCTAGAATCTTTCCAATTTTTTCAGCTAAATGCACTGTTATCATAATTGGAATAAACAATAATAACAACATAAAAAATGTAATCAAATAACGCTTCAGTATGTACCAATCTAATATTTTCATTTATATTATAAGCGGTTATTCATTTGTTTTACCATTTTATCTTTCCAAATTCCAAAATCTCCTGCTAATATATGTTTTCTTGCTTCTCGAACCAACCATAAATAAAACCCTAAATTATGAATTGTAGCTATTTGCTTCCCTAACAACTCATTAACAGTAAATAAATGTCTTAAATATGCTTTGCTATATTCTGTGTCTACAAATGTAATTCCCATTTCATCTATTGGAGAAAAATCGTCAGCCCATTTTAAATTTTTAATATTTATGGTACCATGAGCCGTAAACAACATCCCATTTCTTGCATTACGTGTAGGCATAACACAATCAAACATGTCTACACCTAACGCTATATTTTCTAAAATATTGATTGGCGTACCAACCCCCATTAAATACCTTGGCTTATCTTCAGGCAAAATGCTACAAACCACATCTGTCATTGCATACATTTCTTCTGCTGGTTCTCCAACAGATAATCCTCCAATAGCATTACCTACAGCACCAGAATTAGCAATATACTCAGCCGATTGCATACGTAAATCTTTATATGTACTACCTTGAACAATAGGGAAAAATGCTTGACTATAATCGTATTTTAAAGGTGTCTTTTCTAAATGATTAATACAACGGTCTAACCAACGATGTGTCATATGCATAGATCGTTTTGCATAATTGTAATCGCAAGGATATGGTGTACATTCATCAAAAGCCATAATAATGTCGGCACCTATGGTACGTTGAATTTCCATTACATTTTCTGGTGTGAATGTATGATAACTCCCGTCAATATGACTTTTAAACTTTACGCCTTCTTCCTTAATTTTTCTATTAGCAGATAAAGAGTATACTTGATAACCACCCGAATCGGTTAAAATACTTCTATCCCAATTCATAAACTTGTGTAATCCACCTGCTTTTTCAAGAATATGGGTTTGGGGACGTAAATACAAATGGTAGGTATTACCAAGAATTATATCTGGGTTAATTTCCTCTTTCAACTCGCGTTGGTGCACGCCTTTTACAGTAGCTACGGTACCAACTGGCATAAAAATAGGTGTTTCAATAACACCATGATCTGTTGTAACTTCTCCTGCTCTAGCTTTACTTTGCGAGTCTTTGGCTTTTAATTCAAATGTCATAATCAAAAATCTGTCGTCGGCAAAGATAATTAACAAAACGGCTTCAACTCTTAAACATTTAATAAATTTTACACCTATAAAGCACCATTTCCGAAGAGTAAAAATGTTATTTATAGTGAATTTTAAAATAAATTTTTCAATTGTTAGCAAATCATCATGTTTCGTTAATAAATGCATCATTTCAATTTTGCTAAGGCTATTTAAAAGATTATTTTTACCGCGCAAAAAAACTAATAATTTAAACATGCCAAACACACAACAATTAGAAGATTTAACAACACAAGTTCGTAGAGATATTTTGCGAATGGTACATAAGGTAAATTCTGGTCATCCAGGAGGTTCATTAGGATGTGCTGAATTTTTTGTAGCACTTTATAGTGAAATTATGGATAGAAAAGACCATTTTGACATGGATGGCATAGGTGAAGACCTTTTCTTTTTATCTAACGGGCATATCTCACCAGTTTACTATAGTGTGTTAGCTCGAACCGGTTATTTTTCAGTAGATGAATTAAATACGTTTCGATTAATTAATTCGCGTTTACAAGGGCATCCTACTACCCATGAAGGATTAGAAGGTATTCGCATAGCTTCTGGATCTTTAGGTCAAGGTATGAGTGTTGCTTTAGGAGCTGCTGAAGCTAAAAAACTAAATGGCGATAATCATTTAGTATATTCTTTACATGGTGATGGCGAATTACAAGAAGGACAGAATTGGGAAGCTATTATGTATGCATCTGCAAAGAACGTTGATAACCTAATTGCTACTATTGATTTAAACGGAAAGCAAATTGATGGTGCTACTGACGATGTTTTGCCAATGGGAAGCATTAAAGCCAAATTTGAGGCCTTTGGTTGGACAGTAATTGAAATTGAAGAAGGAAATAACATAGAAGCTGTTTTAAAAGGAATGGCTGAAGCAAATGCTGAAACGGGAAAAGGAAAACCTGTATGTGTTTTACTAACAACAATGATGGGCAATGGTATTGATTTTATGATGCACACTCATGCGTGGCATGGCAAAGCTCCTAACGATGAACAATTGGCAATTGGATTAGCACAAAACCCAGAAACTTTAGGAGATTATTAACCATCAATCAAAAGAAAAAATGAAAACATATACATACACAGAAAAAAAAGATACACGAAGCGGTTTTGGTGCTGGATTAACCGAGCTTGGTAGAACCAACCCAAATGTTGTAGCACTTTGTGCTGATTTAATCGGGTCTTTAAAAATGGATCAATTCATTAAAGAAAACCCAGAACGCTTCTTTCAAATTGGTATTGCCGAAGCTAACATGATGGGTATTGCAGCTGGTTTAACTATAGGTGGAAAAATACCTTTTACAGGAACCTTTGCAAACTTTTCTACAGGTCGTGTTTATGATCAAATACGTCAATCAATTGCTTATTCAGGTAAAAATGTAAAAATTTGTGCATCGCATGCTGGTTTAACTTTGGGTGAAGATGGTGCAACACACCAAATTCTTGAAGACATTGGTTTGATGAAAATGCTTCCAGGGATGACTGTAATTAACACTTGTGATTACAATCAGACTAAAGCTGCAACTATTGCCATAGCTGAACACAACGGGCCAGTATATTTACGTTTTGGAAGACCAGCTGTTCCTATTTTTACACCCGAGGATCAAAAATTTGAAATTGGAAAAGCGATAAAACTTACTGAAGGTACAGATGTAACTATAGTAGCTACAGGGCATTTAGTATGGGAAGCTTTAGAAGCATCTAAAGCTCTGTATGAACAGGGAATTTCTGCTGAAGTGATAAATATCCATACTATCAAACCTTTAGATGAAAAGGCCATTTTAGATTCAGTATCAAAAACGGGTTGTATAGTAACTGCTGAAGAGCATAACTTTTTGGGAGGTTTAGGAGAAAGTGTTTCAAGAACATTAGCGTTACACAAACCAACTCCACAAGAGTTTGTTGCCACTAATGATACTTTTGGAGAATCAGGTACACCTGCTCAACTTATGGAAAAATATGGTTTAAACAGTGCATCAATTGTTGAAAAAGTACAAGCTGCGATTAAAAGAAAATAATCGATACATTAATATAAAAAAGGTCCTTTTATTAAAATAAAAGGACCTTTTTTATTTTAAATAATTTTTTAGTTAAGAAATAATTAACGTTTGGCAACGTTTTTGATATTATACATCCAAATCACAAAAAACGAACAATTATGAAAAATTCATTTTTTATTACCTTATTATTTTTAGTATCAATATCTACAGCCACTTATGCCCAATCAGCAAGTGGCTTTGGTTTTAAAGCAGGTTTAAACTATAATGCCAATGGCAATTATTTTGAATCTGTAAGCAACAATGCCGAAAATCCTGATAGAAACATTGGTTATCATTTTGGTGTTTTTGGTAAATTTGGAAAACAGGTTTATTTTAAACCAGAGTTAGTTTACACAAGTACAAAAAGTGATTATACTAGTGATAGTTTTAAAATGCAAAAAGTAGATGCGCCATTACTAGTTGGTTTAAAAGTTTTAGGACCTATTAGTGTTTTTGGTGGACCATCATTCCAGTATATTATCGACTCTGAATTTGATGGTGTTTCTATTAACGATATAGATAATGATTTATCTGTAGGGCTTAACTTTGGTATAGGACTTAACTTAAACAAACTAGGCATAGATGTAAGATACGAAAGAGGTTTTAGCAACAATGAAGCTAAATTTTTGGAGAACAACAATGTTGGTACAAGTAGATTAGATACGCGTCCAGATCAGTTAATTTTAAGTTTATCACTTATTCTGTAAAAAATTGAAGCTTTGCTTTTAAAACAAAAAACCTCGCAAATTGCGAGGTTTTTTGTTTTAAATAAAGTTATTTCTATTCGTTATAATTTATTTTAATATTTTCATCAAGGTAATCATCAACACCATCGTTATTAGAATCTTTAATTGTAACTGTTTTTATAGTAATAATTCCACCGTTTTCCGATCTATCAATTTCAAATTCTTTAGCTCCAAGTACTGGCTCTTGTTCTCCCAGATTTGTATTAACAGTATATGTATTAGGTTCTAGTTCGTCAAGTGTTGGTACACCATCTCCATCATCATCTAAATCAACATAATCAGGGATATTATCACCATCAGTATCATCATCTGCTACAGCATCATCAACATTAAAAGTAAACTCACCATCTCCAGTTAAATCTTCCATATATGATGGGACTCCATCATTATCATGATCAGCCAGGTCTATTTGAAATAAATCAAACTTAAAAGCAATTGATGCATATGAAGGGATTCCTCCTGTTGCATTATTAAAATAAGCTAACCCAGAAGGCAAAAACATCACTCCTACTCCATGATTCATATAGTTAACAGTTCCATCGTTTTCGCTAGTAAACGATTCTGCTCCATTAAAAAAAGGCATTACTTTTCTCCAACCAGGAACCAGTGATACTAAATCAAAATCTACAGGTGTCACAGCACTATCAAATACCTCATTATCTAGTGTAAAACCTTCATAACTCACACGAATTTGATCTGAAAACTTAGGAGAATCTCCTCCTGCAAGTGGATTTAAATCTAACACATAAAATTCATAATTTGTTTCAGAAAAAACTACTATTTTTAAATCAACAGCATCCATTAACAATTTATTATTGTCTGGATCAGGCACAACACCATCTGAAGGAAGTTCACTAATTATCAAATCTTTAATGCTAGGATCAGGATTATTTACAAATACACTAGCATTATAATAATGTCCGTTTAAATATTTAACTAAAGAATCTTTATCTTTAGCTTGTTGCTCTGTTCTATCTTCTAATTCAATTTGGGTGATATTATCTCCTCCGTCATCTTTATTACATGATAAAAACCCAACTACTAAACATAAAATAGATAAAGCTATTTTTCCTTTTCTCATTATTGATTATTTTTGAGGCGCAAGATACAATTTTAATATAGTTTTGCACAAGAACATTAACGTAGTTTTTAGAATAATTGTATGCGTATAGACAAGTATTTATGGTGTATTAGGTATTATAAAACCCGATCGATAGCTACTACTGCTTGTAAAAAAGGTCAAGTTAAAGTAAATAATGATGTTGTTAAGCCTAGCAGAGTAGTATTTGCACAAGATATTATTGAATTAAGGAAAAATCAAATTAATTATAAGCTAAAGGTTAATGATATTCCAAAAAGTAGGCTTGGAGCAAAATTAGTTGATCTTTATAGAACGGATATAACACCAAAAGAACAGTTTGAAACTCAAGAGCTTTTAAAATATGCAAAAGATTATTACAGAAAAAAAGGTGTTGGAAGACCTACAAAAAAAGATAGAAGAGATATTGATGATTTTACTGATAAAAATGAGTAATTTTAAAACTTTAACTAACAACCCAATATGACAGCCACTAATAATGTTATTTTAAATCATACAGAAATCAATCATAAAATTAGACGTATTGCATTTCAGATTTATGAAAGTAATGTATATGAGACTGAAGTTATTTTAGCAGGAATTGACAGTAATGGTTATATCCTTGCAAAAAAATTAAAAACTGCACTTAGTAAAATATCTGATATTAATCCTGTACTTTGTAAAGTTAGTATAGACAAAAAAAATCCGTCTTCAGAAATTAAAACATCAATTAATCAAAATGATTACAAAAACAAATCTTTGGTTTTAATAGATGATGTTTTAAATTCTGGTACTACCTTAATCTATGGAGTAAAACATTTTTTAAACGTTCCCTTAAAACAGTTTAAAACGGCCGTATTAGTTAATAGAAATCATAAAAAATATCCTGTCAAAGCAGATTTTAAAGGTATTTCTTTATCAACCTCTTTACATGAACATGTTAATGTAGTTTTAGAAGGGGGAAATTTTGAAGCGGTTTTAGAATAGCTCCAAAATGATGTCTTCAATAACATCATCTTTTGTTTTATTATCTATTGTTACATGAGTTTCAGCTTGATTATAAAACTGTACGCGCTCAAATAAATGCTTACCAATAAACTCAGTCATTTCCTCTTTAGTTTCAATATGAGCAATTAAAGGGCGTTTTGCTTTCTTTTTCATCAGCTTATTCACTAAAGTTGATAAAGAAGCTTTTAAATATATACTCTTAACATTTTCAGCATTTAAAATAACATCCATATTACCACTGTAACAAGGAGTGCCTCCTCCTACAGATAATATTATGTTGTTTTTAGCTTGTAATAATTGTTTTAAATAGTGAAATTCTTGCTTTCTAAAATAAATTTCACCTTTAATTTTAAACACATCGCTTACTGATAGGTTTTCTTTATCTTCAATAAAATCATCTAAATCAATAAAACTATAATTTAATTTTTCAGCTAATTTCTTCCCTAAAGATGTCTTTCCAGAAGCCATATATCCAATTAAAACTATGATCATTTTTACGCTATAAATTGATTATTAAAAACATACGATTAAGTCATGCAAAAAAACAAAAATTTCTTTAAAAAAAGTATTGTTTTATTAATTAAACATTTTATATTTGCACCCGCTAACAGTAATACTGTTTGCAGTATTGAAATAATGACCTGGTAGCTCAGTTGGTAGAGCATCTCCCTTTTAAGGAGAGGGTCCTGGGTTCGAGCCCCAGCCCGGTCACAAAACAAAAAAAGTCTAACTATAATAGTTAGACTTTTTTTTGTTTTTAAATAAACTACACTTTTTTTCTTATTTTGTAAAGTGTAAGACTCTCCCAATTTAGATTTTTACTAAGAAATCAGTCCTCCATGAAGCAAAAACTTAATAAGTTAACGTACCTAAGTAAAGTGCGTTGTCGTTTAAAATTCTATGTATCAACCATAGCTATACTTCTACTAATTTCAGGCTGCAACCAAAAAAATGACCGTTTAATCAATAGCACAGATACCCCAGAAGTCAATATTCTAAAACCTACCAGCTTTATAGATGTACCAACACCTACCGTTATTCCCTTTCATCTAGATTCGGTAGAAAATGTAAAATTAACGCCAAAACAAATCCCTTTTAAAGTTCAATCCACTTTTAAAGACCCACACACTCCAGAGTCGTTAAAATTCAGTAATGCTACCATACTCGATACCACAAAATTCATTCGTACTGAAATTGGAAAAAATGGCACTCCAAATCCGTATACCTATGTTGTATATAAAGATGTTGATATAGAGAATATAACCGACTCCATAGTTACCTACATGGAAGTCATAGCCAAACAACCTAAGCTTAGGAATACAACATCATTTGTTACAATGATAGATGAGAAGAGATACGACCTCCAATACCTAACATTTGAACAAGGACTGCCAGATACCTACGTAAGATCTATTTGTGAAGACTCTAAGGGAGCTGTTTGGATGACCACCCCAAAAGGAACCCTTATTAAATATGACGGGGTTTATGCATGGGAATACGGAAAAGAAGAAGGCTGTAACATTCCATTGTATGTTAAAAACTTATTTATAGATGAAGATGATACCATATGGATGGGCACCAGGGAAGGCATGATACGTTTTGATGGCTATACGTTTAGGTATTATAACCAAGGTCTTTTTAATGATGTTATCATGGACATTAAAGCAGATCCACAAAAAAACATTTGGATTGGAACGTTAAAGCATGGTTTGCTTAAAATGTCATCAAATAATGATTCAAATCAAGAAAAGATTGAGCAATACACGTCATCTCATGGATTATGTTCAGAGATGATCACGAATATTAGTATTGCCAAATCGGGCGATATTTGGCTTGGATCTGGAAGGAACTGCACCGTTTTGTTAAATAAAAACAAACTTACCAATCTAGTTCCCATAAAAGAAACTACAAGTGATTACACACGAGACCTTGTTTTAGATCGTAACAACAACCTCTGGATAACCAAATACACTAAAATATTCAAGTATAATATTGATTCAAATACGCTGACGCAAGTAATTCTGGCCAATAGGTCATATGAAACCTTAAAAGATCTTACCGTAGATTCTAAAAACAGACTTTGGGGAAATACTTTTGAAAAAGGTGCATTTGTCATACAAGGCTCAAGCTTTATATGGTTCGATTCAGTTAAAGACCCAAAATGGGTAGAACCCATTGCCGCCAGTGCTAACGATCATGTATGGATGAGTAACGGTAAGGGATTGTATAAACTAAAATTAAACTCTTTCAAATTTATACCCTTTGATAAAGATGTTTTTTATGATCCCACATCAATAGCCCCTGAAATTTTTATGGCAGAAGACAATGAGGATAATCTATGGATGGCTTTCCATAAAAAAATCATGAAATATGATGGAACTCAATTTAATGTTCATCACTTAGAAGCAGATGATGTAATAAGCCGTATAACAAAAGGTAGCGAGGGAGAACTCTGGATTGGGGGGAGAAAAGGTATCTATAAATACCATAAAGACGGGCTAGAATTTTTCGAACTAAGTGATCATTCTATCAATACTTATGGTTTCCAGAACATGATTGATTACGGGGAAGATGGGCTCCTTGCAAATACTTTTGGTCAATTGTATAGAATTAAAGATGGTAGATTTTGGTCATACAATCTATATGAAAAACTAGGGGTTTATAGGAATATGCGCGTTTTTTCATGTAAAAAGGATAAATGGGGCAGAATTTGGATGGGAGGCGACCAAGGGTTACTAATGCTTGA
Source organism: Jejuia spongiicola (assembly GCF_023502325.1). Classification (NCBI taxonomy): domain Bacteria; kingdom Pseudomonadati; phylum Bacteroidota; class Flavobacteriia; order Flavobacteriales; family Flavobacteriaceae; genus Jejuia; species Jejuia spongiicola. Next base: position 728,934 of record NZ_JAMFLZ010000002.1, on the reverse strand, counting down.
TAATGATCAACTACATTGGCTCAATACTATAGAAGAAATACAAGACATAGAAATAAAAGATCTCATATTTGATAAAGATGACAACCTAGTAATCAGCACTCCCAGAAACACCATGTTTAAGTTAACATTTGATGCTGAAGGTAATTTTGAAGGACCAGATAAATTAATTTCTTACACAGCTGTAGAAAGTCTGATATTTCATTATGCATACAACAGCACAAGTGATCACCAAGGAAATATTTGGCTGGGTACAAGAGAAGGAACATACCGATTAACTCCAAACTCTAAAAACAAACACCAATATAGGGTAAACCGTTTTTCAAAAAAAAATGGTTTTGCTGCGGGTAGTGTTGAAAATATTAAATTTTCCACCATTAATAATGAAAACACTTTATGGTGGACCAATGTAAAGAATATAGCAAAATTGGATCTTGACAACCTTCAAGAAGAAGAAAAGGAAGCAAACATCCCTACTGTTATGCTAAAGGATATAAATATTAACCAACAGTTTATAGACTTTAAACGGCTCAATGATACCAGCTATACTACAAATTTAAAACATCATGATAAGTTGGCTAGTTATTCCAGTCCTGTTGGGGCTTTCAATAATTATCCGGAATTTCTATCAGTTCCGCACACCATGAATCACCTTACATTTCATTTTTCAGCCATAAACTGGAATGCCCCACAAAATATACAATACCAATATAAAGTGGAAGGTATGGATGAAGCATGGAGTGAGTTGTCTAATACGCCTTTGGCAGATTACCGAAACATCCCTTACGGTGACCATACCCTTAAAGTAAAAGCGGTGAACCAATCTGGTAATTGGAGTCCTATCATGGAATATCCTTTTACTATAAACCCGCCATGGTGGCTCACGCAGTGGGCTAAGACTATGTGGGTACTAATTGCAATTGGACTTATATCTGGATTGGTGCAATTAAGAATTAAAAGCATTAAAAAGAAGATTAGAAAAGAAGAAAGCTTTCAGAGTAAAATATTCTTACTGGAATCTAAAGCATTGCGGGCCCAAATGAATCCGCATTTTATATTCAATGTCATAAATAGCATTCAAAGCTATGTTTTTTTACACAGTGAATTGGAAGCCAATAAGTATATCAATACGTTTTCGAAACTATTGCGCATGACACTTGAAATGGGTAGTTCTGATACCATTTCGCTTGATGATGAAATAAGATATCTTGAATCGTATCTAGCTCTTGAAAGCATCCGTATAGGAGATGACTTTAAAAGTTCCATAACTATTGATGACACTATTGATAAAGATAGTGTTAGAATACCCTGCATGCTTTTTCAACCTATTATTGAAAATGCCATAATTCATGGGCTTATGCCTAAATCTGGGGAGAAAAAACTAACGATAGATATGGTGCTAGAGGGCAATTACCTAAAAGGTATTGTTACAGATAATGGTATTGGTAGATTGGAAGCTTCAAGAATAAAAGCAAATCAAGTAGTCACCCATAAATCAATGGCCACAAGAATCATGAAAGAGCGTTTTGATATATCCAATACCATTAACGAGTTAAAACTTTCAATGAAAACAATTGATTTAATTGAGGGTGAAAAACCCATGGGAACAAAGGTTATTCTCAGTATTCCTGTAAGTACTATCGAGGCAACTAGAAATAATTTAAATTCTGATATTTCAACAACGTAATACTAATTAAAAATTAGCACTATTTTTAACAATAAATACCTGTTAAGATTATATATTTGCAAGCTATAAGTTTTTAATAAAAGCGCACGTGGCGGAATTGGCAGACGCGCTGGCTTGAGGGGCCAGTATCCGTTTAGGATGTGGAAGTTCGAATCTTCTCGTGCGCACTCTACTACCTCAAAAAACATTATTTTTTAAAACAAAATTATTTTATTTCGGTAATATTTTAACGATTTATTAATAATTATTCTTATGTTTGTTTAACGTAAACTTATTTTCGATGAACAATATTCAAGTCAATTTCAGTATAAAAGATTTGGAAAACCTTACTGGAATAAAGGCTCACACTATAAGAATTTGGGAAAAACGCTATAACTTACTTAGCCCAAACAGATCAGAAACCAATATTAGAAATTACAGTTTAACAAGTCTTCAAAAACTTCTAAATATTTCATATTTAAACAATAATGGTCTCAAAGTATCAAAAATTGCTAACTTAAAAGAAGAAGAAATTCCTATTAAAGTTAGGGAAATTGCATCAAGAGCAAAAGTTGAAGATCATGCCATTAATGCTTTGAAAATGGCTATGCTAAATTTTGATCAAGTCCTTTTTTATAACACCTACAATAACTTATTAGAAAATAAAACCTTTAGTGAAATATTTTATACAGTCTTCCTTCCTTTACTAAATGAAATTGGTCTATTGTGGCAAACTAATACAATCACCCCAGCTCACGAGCATTTTTTATCAATTCATATAAAGCAAAAAATTCTTTTAAATATTGAACGATTGCAAAGTTTAGAACCTAAGCCAAAGTCGAAAACTTTTATTCTTTTTTTACCAGATAATGAAATTCATGATATAGGCCTATTGTTTATAAATTACCAATTAAGAAGTAAAGGCTATCATACCATTTTTCTTGGAGAAAGCGTGCCAATGGAAAGTCTTAATGACTTACTTGACTTTTTTGACGATATTACATTTATATCGTATTTTACAGTATATCCAGAGGAGCAAAACGTTTTTAGTTATATAGATAAGTTTAGCAAAACGCTTTTAAATAACGGAAATGCAGATTTTATGATTTTGGGGCACAGACTTTCTACTGTAGACTTAACAAATCTTCCAAATAATGTTAGTACTTTTAATTCTATTGAAAACTTAGTTAAAGATTTGTAAACAATTTTTCATTTTGTTTATCATTTTACTATATTTGTTAAACAAATGAAAAAAACTATAAATATAATTGGTTCTGGATTTTCTTCACTAGCAGCCTCATGCTATTTAGCAAATGCTGGATATAAAGTAACTATTTTTGAAAAAAATAAAACCATAGGAGGTCGTGCGAGGCAATTAAAAAAAGATGGGTTTGTTTTTGACATAGGACCAACATGGTATTGGATGCCAGATGTTTTTGAGCGATTTTTTTCTGATTTTAAAAGAAAACCTTCAGATTATTATATTCTAGAAAAACTAAACCCTGCATATAGTGTTTATTATGGAAAAGATGATTTCATAACTATTGAAGATACATTAGAAAAAATAGTAAAAGCTTTTGAAAAAGAGGAACCTGGCAGTTCTATAAAGCTAAATAAATTCATAAAAGACGCCAAAGACAATTACGATGTGGCTATAAAAGATTTAGTTTATAACCCTGGGGTTTCTCCTTTTGAGCTTATTACTCCAACTACAATAAAAAAAATAAATCAATTTTTTAGTACAATAAAAAGAGATGTTAGGAAAGAGTTTAAAAATGAAAGGTTAATAAAGATTTTAGAATTTCCTGTATTATTTTTAGGCGCTAAGCCTAGCGATACTCCTTCGTTTTATAGTTTTATGAATTATGCTGATTTTGGATTAGGCACTTTTCACCCTAAAAAAGGTATGTACCAAGTTATATTAGCTATGGAAAGTCTAGCAAAAGAACTTGGAGTAAACATCAAAACTGAATCATCTATTGATAATATTATAGTTGAAAACAGGGAAGCAAAAGGTGTAATTTCTAATGGTAAAACCTATTTTTCTGATGTAGTAGTTAGCGGTGCAGATTATCATCATACAGAATCTCTTTTAGAAAAGCCTTATAGGCAATATTCAGAAAAATATTGGGGTAAAAAAACTTTTGCACCATCTTCACTCCTATTCTATGTTGGTTTTAATAAAAAGCTAAAAAATGTAAACCACCATACTCTATTTTTTGATGTAGATTTTGAAGCTCACGCTCATGAAATATACGATTCTCCCAAATGGCCAGAGAATCCGCTTTTTTATGCAAGTTTTCCAAGTAAAACTGATTCGAGCAGTGCTCCAGAAGGAAAAGAGGCTGGTATATTTTTAATTCCGCTAGCACCTGGTCTTGAAGATACGCAAGACCTAAGAGATATGTATTTTGAAAAAATAATATCTCGATTTGAAAATTTAACATCGCAAAATGTAAAAAATGATATTATATTTAAAGAAAGCTTTTGTATAAATGATTTTATCAATGATTATAACTCTTATAAAGGTAATGCTTATGGCATGGCTAATACACTATTACAAACTGCTTTTTTAAGGCCTAAGTTAAAAAGTAAGAAAGTAAAAAACTTGTTTTTCACTGGACAATTAACAGTTCCTGGTCCTGGAGTACCACCATCTCTAATATCAGGGAAATTAGTAGCTAGTTTAATCACTAAATACCATAATTAAATATTTTAAAATTTAAATAAATGAAATCTCTTTTTGATACTGTTTCTTATAATTCTAGTAAGCTTGTAACTAAAACTTATAGCACATCTTTTTCTTTAGCTACAAAAATGCTTCATAGTTCTATTAGAGGTCATATTTATAATATATATGGTTTTGTACGCTTTGCAGATGAAATTGTGGATTCTTTCCATGACTATAATAAAGAAGAGCTTTTTAATAAATTTAATGAAGATTTAGAGCATGCTTTAAAAAGTAAGATTAGCTTAAACCCTATATTAAATTCGTTTCAATATACATATCATAAATATAATATAGATAAAAATTTAGTTGATGCTTTTATGAATAGTATGAGATTGGATTTATATAAAACTAAATATCTAACAGAAAAAGAATACAAGGCATACATATACGGATCGGCAGATGTTGTAGGCCTTATGTGCTTAAAAGTTTTTGTGAAGGGAGACGATAAAAAATATAATACACTAAAAGAAACCGCTATGTCTTTAGGGTCAGCTTTTCAAAAAGTAAATTTTTTAAGAGATTTAAAAGCCGATTTTGAAGGTTTAAATAGAACATATTTCCCTAATACAGATTTATCAAACCTTGACGAAGCCTCAAAACAAAATATAATTGATGATATTGAAGTAGATTTTGCAAAAGGACTAAATGGTATAAAAAAATTGCCTATTGAAGCCAAATTTGGTGTATTTATGGCGTATAGATATTATAGACAGTTATTAAAAAAACTAAAAAAGACACCAGCCTTACAAATTAAAAATGCTCGCATTAGAGTTTCAAATCCAAAAAAAGTTGAGCTTTTAATGCGTAGTTATGTAAAATATCAATTAAATTTAATGTAATTTTAAGTTATGCAAACCCTACTTTGGATACTTGTTTTTTTAAGCACATATTGTTTTATGGAATTTATGGCGTGGTTTACACATAAATACATAATGCATGGTTTTTTATGGAGCTTACATAAAGACCATCATAAAAAAGATCATGATAGCTGGTTTGAACGAAATGATGCTTTTTTTATCTTTTATGCCATAGTTAGCATTACCTTTTTTTTACTTTGGAAATATAATGGTCTCTGGATAGGTTTACCTATTGGCATTGGCATATTTGCATATGGTTTATCTTATTTTATAGTACACGATATTTTCATTCATCAACGCTTTAAACTTTTTAGAAATGCTAACAATTGGTACGCAAAAGGTGTACGTCGCGCACATAAAATGCATCATAAGCACATAGACAAAGAAGATGGAGAATGCTTCGGGATGTTATTTGTTCCTTTTAAATATTTTAAAAAATAACAGATGCAATATTTATATCTGTTATTAAATTTAGGATCACTATCTATTCCTTTTCTTTTTAGCTTTCATCCCAAATTAAAATTCTATAAATATTGGCAAGCCTTAACTATTGGAATTATTACATCTATGTTAATTTTTATTCCCTGGGATATTATTTTTACAGCTAAAGGTATTTGGGGTTTTAATAATGATTACTTTTTAGGAATAAAATTATTTCACCTTCCAATTGAAGAATGGCTGTTTTTTATATGTATACCCTATGCATGTGTTTTTACACATTTTGCGTTGTTACATTATTTCCCCAACATGAAGTTACAGAAATCTGTCACAAAAAAAATATCTTACTCATTAATTATTGCTTTTTTTATTATCTCTGTTTTTAATTACAACAAATGGTATACTTTTATTAACTTCTTATTAGCATCAATAATAACTTTTCTGGTTTTGATTAAAAATTCAAAATTGCTAAGCGAGTTTTACTTAACATTTTTAGTTATGTTAATTCCTTTCTTTATTATAAATGGTGTATTAACAGGGAGTTTTATTGAAAATGAAGTGGTTTGGTATAATAATGCTGAAAATTTAGGGATTAGACTTTCTACAATCCCTATTGAAGATACAATTTATGCGTTTTCGCTCATCCTTTTAAATCTATTTATTGTTAAAACTTTAGTCAGAGAAAACCAAAATCTATCTTAATAAATCATCAATAGTATTCCTTACAGATTCACTATTCCAATTTGCTGCACCAGTTTTATCAATAACTACTTTACCCTGCTTGTCTATTAAAAATGTTCTTGGAATACCTTTTACGATAAAAAAGTCTGATTTTGAAACTTCGTTATAAACTTTAAAGGTATAATTGTTTTTTTCTAAAAACGAATAAATAGTTTCAAAGCTTTCGTCTGAAACAAATACAAATTCAATCTTTTTATTATAATCATCATAAAGTTTTTGCAGACTTGGCATTTCTGCAATACATGGTGGGCACCAAGTAGCCCAAAAATTGACTAATACTACTTTTTCTTTGGTTTCTTCAAAATTATAGATTGTTCCTTTCTTATCTTTTAATTTCCAATTATAATTAGTTAAACTAGGTTGTTCATTCTTGTTTATTGTAGACGGGCTAATTAATGCTAATCCTTTTTGTATAAACACTTGTATAGGCTTTCGCGTTTGCGGAATTAATAAAAGCGCCAATACAATTAAAAAAATAATATTACTTCTTTTAGGTTTATTAATTTTCATCTTTTTACTATTACTTTATAAGGATTGTAAGATGCAATTCGTTCATTACAGCTACAATGTTTGGTGTTCTTTTTTTAATCATTCTCATTATTATTAAACTAAAAAAAGCATAGTTTCTAAGTCGAAACTATGCTTCAAATCTAACAAAAACAAAGTATTTTAAAATACTTTTATCTAGATACTGTTCCTGATAAAGAAACAACTGGACCTGCTCCCATATCAATTACTGTATGGTTTGCTGCATTTCCTGGCACTACATGAGCTAAAGGTTTTAGTGTAAATGGCGCTGCACTATTATCTGGGCTAGGTTCAACAGATATTACTATTGTTGCTCCTTTTAAATCTGTTGGAAACGTAGTACCTGCTGGTGCTCCCTGTAAAAAATCTTCTCCAGGAAAGAAACCATCTGCTCCATTAGGAGCTGGCAAAGCTACTGATCCACTATATGGAGCCGCATCGTCAGTTGCTGCTACCTTTGTAAACGTTCCTGTGCTAATTGGAGTACCTCCAATAACTGCCCATCCCTCATATTTCCATCCATCTGGAAGCAATGGTAAAGTCAATCCAGCTACTGGTGGTGGTGCATTTGTATTATCTAAAAACCAAACTCCGCTAGCTTCATTTGTATCATCTGTATCAGTAGGAGTAGCCAAAATATATTTACCAGATGCGCCACTAAAGTCAGCTACAATTCCATTAGAATCTACAGCCGCTGAACTACCTGAAAAATCTCCTGCCAAAATTTTTGTTGGTGCTGGCTCTGGGTTTGGATCTACTGCTGGTTCAATTGAAAGTACAAACTTAGTTGCATTTGCTAATTGAGTTGCATCTACATTAAAGATTTGAGGAAAAGTAACAGATGTAAAAGTTCCTGTAGAAACTGGGGCTCCATTTACAATAATCCAACCCTCGTATACATAATCGCTGCCTAACTCTTCTAAACCAGTTAAGTTTAAAGTTAAACCAGCAGTTGTTGGTCCATCATCATCATTACTACAAGAAGTAGTAAAAATTCCTATTGCTAATATTGCAAAAAACATTTTTTTAATCATCACTATTTTTTTAAAATTATTTATACTTCAAAAGTATGGCGTGATAATTTTATAAAATGTTAGCCACCTAACATTAAGCAATTTTTTTATGAATTCTTATTTCTTTTCTACTAAATTCTATAACCTTTTCTTCTTTTAATTCATTTAAAAGAATGTTTAATGTAGGACGAGATGTACCTATTAAAGAAGCTATATCTTTTTGCGTGTAAGGGTGTTTAATAACATGGTCTCCTGTTTTTGGGCAATCATAACCATAATCGTCACATAATTCATCTAAAAACTCAACAAGTCGTGTTTTTGCATCTTTAAATAATAACAGCTGTAGTCGACGTTCTAATTTCTTTAATTTAAAGCCAATAACTTTATAAATTTTAAAACTAAATGTTTGGTTATTTCTCATCAAATCATGCATAGTATTAACGCTTATAGGGCAAATACTCGTAGCATTATCAATAGATTGCGCAAATTCTTCTCTTTTAGATTCGCCTAAAATTGCAGTTTCTCCAAACAATTCTCCCCGAGTTAAAATGGCTTTAACTACTTCATCACCTTCTTCACTGTAATATCCAATTTTTACTTTTCCCTTTTCTATAAGATATACTTTATTTGCAGAGTCTTCTTCAAAGTATATATAATCCTTCTTTTTGTATGCATCAAAATCGTGATCGACTTTATAGGCTTTAAACTTATGAGGACATAATACTTTGAAAAGATTGACGTCGTCAAAAAACCAAAGTGATTTCATTTTTAAATTGTTTTTGTTAGTGCCTTTAAGGTCGTTTTTAATGTCAACTCCTTACAAATAAGGCATAAAAAAACCTCTAAAAATAGAGGTTAGTTATTTAAGTGAAAAATTTAAGCTATTCTTCTTCTTCATGAGTTTTCACCTCATCCTTTTCTGTGTCTAGAAGATTTAACATATTGTGTTTTTGCAATAAGTTATACCATTGCAAAACCTTTTTAATATCGCTAGCATATACTCTGTCTTCATCATAATCTGGTAAAACATCAAAGAAATATTCTTCTAATTTATCTTTACTGTCTTTAGGTTTTACACTCGTTTGTTCTCCATTTTCCTTTTCTTTAATTTTAGAAAGAACTTGATTTAAAGGAATTTCTTCTGCTAGAGTATAAATAGCAATTTCGCTTAAAACACTAACATTTTGCTGTATGTTTACAGATATACGCTTGCTATCTATTAATGATTCTGCAACAAAACCTCCTCTAGTTTGTGCTATTAGTTTATATAACCCTGGTTTTCCAGAAATGGCTAATACTTTATCTAATCCCATAAATTATTTTTTTAAAAGTGGCAAATATCAATTGTTTAATTATATAGTGCAACTATTATCGTTTCTTTTTTTGATCTGGAAAACGCATTCTATAATCAACATTAATTTTCCCTTTTGAAATATTATTTAACTTTCCTTTTATTAAACGCTTTTTTAAACTCGATAACTTATCAGTAAATAATATCCCTTCAATATGATCATATTCATGCTGAATAACTCTAGCTATTAAGCCTTCAAAAACTTCTGTATGTTTTTCAAAATGCTCATCAACATACTCAACAGTTATTTTTGGTTGTCTAAATACATCTTCCCTTACGTCTGGAATACTTAGGCACCCTTCATTAAACGCCCATTCATCACCTTCTTCTTTAATTATTTTTGCATTAATAAAAACACGTTTAAAATCTTTTAAAGCCTTTTGCTCTTCTTTTGAAAGCGTTTCGTCATCAGCAAACGGGCTTGTATCTACTAAAAACAAACGTATAGGTAAACCTATTTGTGGAGCAGCCAACCCAACTCCAAAAGCATTATACATGGTTTCGAACATATTATCCAAAAGATTATCTAAATTTGGGTATTCTTTGGTAATATCTTTCCCTACCTTCTTTAAAACAGTATCGCCATAGGCTACAATTGGTAAAATCATTGTGGTTACATTATTAATTTGTGCAAAAATAAATACTTAATACTTAAAAATACGTGTTTTATAAAAACTATTTGGAATACAAATAACTTTGAAGTATGAGAGTAGCGCTAATTTCATCAATGAGAGCTTTATTTTGACGCTGTTGTTTTTTTAAGCCACTATCAATCATTGTTTGAAAAGCCATTTTAGAAGTGAAACGCTCATCAACCCTTATTATAGGGATATTAGAAAATTGTTCGCTAAGTTTAATTAAAAATGGTTTAATTAGTATTTCACTTTCAGATGCAGTATTATCCATTTGTTTAGGCTCTCCAACTAAAAAAAGCTCTACTTTTTCTTTACTTGTATAATCTTTTAAAAACGGAATAAGCTCTTTAGTATAAACAGTAGTAAGTCCAGAAGCAATAATTTGTAACTCATCTGTTACAGCTATTCCTGTTCGTTTCATCCCAAAATCTATTGCTAAAATACGTGCCATAAATTGTTTTGTACAAAAATAGTGTATTAAAACAAAAAAGACCGTCTTTACAGACAGCCTTCTTTAATAATTTAACCTTAATTATTAATATTTGAACTTTATTTTATGCTACTTTAGCTTTATTCATTTTAGGGAATAACCATTTAATATTTTCAACCTTTCTTACTCGGTTTAAATAAATTCTGATATCACTATTAGTACGTGCTACATTTTCTTTAACCTCAACCTTATCAGCTTTAGCTTCTTTTTTATTTACAGTATTAGTTACACTATCAACAGTAACAATTACATCTTCATTATTATCAGAAACAGAAACAGTATTTTCAGTTTCAACTTTTACTACGTTATCTTGTGCGTTTGCAAAAGAAAAAGAAAGTAGTAAAATTAATAATATGTAAATATTTGTTTTCATCAGATTTGGATTGTTTGATGGTTCAAATATATAATCACATTAAAGCTAAGCCCAATAAATTAGTTGTAACACATTGAATTTTCGATTATTAGAAAACGGTAGGATTTCCATCGATGAATAGTTTAACGGATTCTTTTCATCGTCGAAATACATCAAAAATGTATTTCATCGATTTATTCAATTCCTTAAAAGTGAAAACCGACTTTAATTTTTTAAAAATTCTGCTTAAAAAGGGCTTAATTTTTATCAAATATTCAACTCACATAATGAACATTTCTATCATTTTTTTAAATGATAGACATTATATTTGCTCAAAATATAAATACCAATGACAGAATTACAACAAACCATTGAGAATGCTTGGGATGATAGAGCTCTTTTAAAAGAAGAAGCTACTACTACAGCAATTAGAACAGTTATAGATTTATTAGATAAAGGTGAATTGCGGGTAGCTGAGCCAATTGCAAGTGGATGGCAAGTAAACGAGTGGGTAAAAAAAGCGGTTGTTTTATACTTCCCAATTCAAAAGATGGAAACTTTAGAAGCCGGTATCTTTGAATATCACGATAAAATTCCTTTAAAGAAAAATTTTGCTGAAAGAGGAATACGGGTTGTACCCAATGCTGTAGCTCGGCATGGTGCTTATATTTCTAGTGGCACAATATTAATGCCTAGTTATGTAAATATTGGAGCTTATGTTGATGAGGGTACTATGGTTGATACTTGGGCTACAGTTGGTAGTTGTGCACAAATTGGTAAAAATGTACATTTATCTGGTGGTGTTGGCATAGGTGGTGTTTTAGAGCCTTTACAAGCAGCACCCGTAATTATAGAAGATAATGCCTTTATTGGAAGCCGTTGTATTGTAGTAGAAGGTGTTCGCGTTGAGACAGAAGCAGTTTTAGGAGCTGGTGTTGTTTTAACTATGAGTACAAAAATAATTGATGTTACTGGAAACGAACCGATAGAATATAAAGGTAGAGTTCCTGCTCGTTCTGTTGTTATTCCTGGTAGTTATGCAAAAGAATTCCCGTCGGGAAGTTACAATGTACCTTGTGCCTTAATTATTGGTAAACGTAAAGAAAGCACAAACAAGAAAACATCGCTTAATGATGCTCTTCGTGAGCATGATGTAGCTGTTTAAAGCTTCTAGCTTATACATTTTAAATCCTAAATTCCATTATTTACAATAGCTTAATTGGAATTTGGGGTTTTTTATTTGTAATTTGATTTTTGAATGAAAATTTTAGTAATACAACAAAAAATGATTGGTGATGTGCTTACAAGCAGTATTCTGTTTGAGGCACTTCGGGCTAAATACCGAAACGCCCAACTAGATTATTTAATAAACGAGCATACTTTTCCTGTTGTAGAACATAATCCTTTTATTGATAATTGTATTTTTTTTACAAAAAAAGAAGAATCTAGCAAGCGTGCCCTGTTTAAGCTTGCAAAGGCAATTAAAAAAAGTAATTACGATATTGTTATCGATGTGTATTCAAAGATTTCCAGTAATTTAATAACAGTATTTTCCAATGCCAAAACTAAAATTTCTTATCATAAACCTTATAGTACCATTTTTTACAATCATAATATAAAAAGGCAACAAAGTACTAGCGAAAAAGCTGGTTTAGCTATTTTTAATAGATTACAATTATTACAGCCACTCGACATTGAAGTAAATTCTATTAAACCAAAAATATACTTATCTGAAAGTGAAATTATAAATAGTAAGTTATTTTTAGAAAAGCACAATGTAAACTTGAACAAACCCTTGTTTATGATTAGTGTTTTGGGAAGTGGTGATAATAAAACTTATCCATTTCCATATATGGCTAAAGTTATTGATGTTATTGTCAAAAAAACTCAAGGACAAATTTTATTTAATTATATACCAAAACAAGAAACACAAGCTAAAGCCATTTTAAATTTATGCAGCGCTGAAACCAAAGAACTAATAAAATTTAATGTTTTTGGTAAAAGCTTAAGAGAATTTTTAGCCATAACGCATTATTGTAATGCTTTAATTGGAAATGAAGGCGGCGCTATAAATATGGCAAAAGCACTAAACATTAGAACATTTGCAATATATTCTCCGTGGATAGACAAAGCCTCATGGAATCTTTTTGAAGATGAAAATAATGTTAGTGTACATTTAAAAGATTATAAACCTGAGTTATATACAAAACCTGAAAAAGATTATAAGAAAGAGACTTCTGTATTATATAATGAGTTTAAGCCTAATTTATATATTGACAAACTAGAAGGTTTTTTAAACCATTAATTATCCAAAACTTCTAAAGCTTTTTTCACAGCTGCTTCAACAAATTGCCCTTTCATTACTTTCTCTTGCACCTTTAAAACATTGTTTTTCATTACTTTATAATCATCTTCAGATAATTTCTCTAAAATACTGTTTAAATCTTTAAGATTAGAAACTGCAACGCCTAGATTGTTTTCAACAATGAAAGTAGCGATAGCAGCTTTATCCCAAACTATAACAGGAAGTCCACACAATAGATATAGTGAAGTTTTATGTGGATTATTATATTTTAAATACAATCCTAAATCACCACTGCATGACTCGGTAGAAATACCATCCCAAACCAATCCAAAATCTGCTTCAATTTTATATGCAATTTGATCAGATGGGAAAGCGCCTTGGTAAAGAATAACTGAATCCTTTTCATTTACTTTTCGCTTACTCGCATCAAAACCAATACCATAAAGCTTTAAGTTATACTTGCTATGTTCTAAAATATCAAAATCAAAAATGTAAGCATTCTTCCCTTCTCCAAAACCACCAGCATAAGCAATACTATAAATTTCTTTTTTAGTTATTTCCTTATTTTGGGTAGGTTTTTCTTTTGAAACATAATCGAAAATGCCTAAAACTACTATAGGTATTTTAGTGTTTTGATCTAAAAACCATTGTTTCATTGATTCGTTATGCACAATAATAACATCAGAGCATACAATTTTGGATAATTCCTTTTCAACATCTTTGGTTCTTCCTTTTAAGCTTCTAACGTCATGAACTATCGTTATAATTTTACAGCGTTTTAACTTTGCGAAAAATAGTATTAGTTTTCTAAATTTATTGTTTGGATATTGTGTGCATATAATAGATTTAAATGGCAGTCTTAACAATGCTATTGTAATTCCAAAAAAATTCTTTATTGTTCCAATAGCCGAATTTGGGATAGATGATTGTTTAAATCCTAAATTTTTAAACCCTAAATTTTGCAATGTGATTTCACAATCTGTTTTTGCTTTTCCTGCGGCATTAAATAGCGACTTATAATTTCTAGAAATGTAATACATATTGGCTGAAAAATTTTTTTAAGGAAATTAATATTCTAGTTTTGTTAAAAATATAAAAGTATGCAAAAGTATGATTATTTAATTGTTGGAGCAGGATTATTTGGATGCGTATTTGCACACGAAGCCACTAAAGCAGGAAAAAAATGTCTTGTTATAGACAAAAGAACTCATGTAGGTGGTAATGTTTACTGCGAAAATGTTGATGGTATTAATGTACACAAATATGGTGCACACATATTTCATACTAACGATAAACAGATATGGGACTATGTAAATCAGTTTGCAGAATTTAATAATTATATCAATTCACCTGTATCTATTTCAAAAGGAAAATTATACAATTTACCTTTTAATATGAATACATTTTATCAATTATGGGGCACAAAAACACCAGAGGAAGCTAAAACCATTATAGAAAACCAAATAAAAGAATACGGTTACAAGAAACCTAAAAATTTAGAAGAACAAGCATTATCATTAATTGGCAAAGACGTTTATAAAACCTTGATTAAAGAATACACCGAAAAGCAATGGGGTAAAAAAGCAACAGAACTCCCTGCTTTTATTATTAAGCGGTTACCTGTTCGATACACGTTTAACAATAACTATTTTAACGATAAATATCAGGGCATTCCTATTGGCGGGTACAACAAAATAATAGATGGATTGCTAGATGGTATTGAAACCAAAACCAATATTGATTTTTTTGAAAATAAAGCAGAATTAACAGCTTTAGCATCAAAAATAGTATACACTGGAAAGATTGATGAATTCTTTAATTATAAGTTTGGTAATTTAGAATATAGATCGTTACGATTTGAAAACACTCGATTAGAAAAAGAAAATCATCAAGGAAACGCAGTTGTAAATTATAATGATAGCGATATTCCTTATACCCGAATTATTGAACACAAACATTTTGAATTTGGTAAGCAAAACCATACTGTTATAACAAAAGAGTTTCCTGAAGAGTGGACCAAAGAAAAAGAAGCCTACTACCCTATTAATAATGAAGACAATCAAAATAAGTATCAACAATACAAAGCATTATCTTTAAAAGAATCTAATATAATTTTTGGCGGCAGATTAGCCGAATATAAATATTACGATATGCACCAAATAATAGCATCAGCATTACAAAAGGTTAAAAAAGAATTAAGCTGAAATAACTATTTTTGTATAACATAAAAGTTAAAAGATATGATTAAGCTTTCTGGTGTCATAATTACATATAATGAAGAAGAACACTTAGAAAAATGTTTAGCATCCCTAGTTGATGTAGTAGATGAAATAGTAGTAGTCGATTCTTTTTCAAATGATAAAACACCTGAAATATGTAAAGCCTTTAATGTAAAATTTATTCAGAATAGATTTGAAGGCTATATTGAACAAAAAAACTTTGCGCTTTCGCTTGCAAACCATGACTATATTTTATCATTAGATGGAGATGAAGCTTTATCTGATTATCTTAAAAAATCTATTTTAGAAGTAAAAGAAAATTGGTTATATGATGGATATTATTGCAATAGATTAAATAATTATTGCGGTCAGTGGATTAAACATTCTGATTGGTATCCAGACAAAAAACTAAGACTTTTTAAAAAAAATAGTGGTGAATGGAAAGGCATAAATCCACATGATAGATATACACTTAAAAAAGGATTAAAAGCTGGTAAACTTAAAGGAGATTTATTACATTGGGTATATAGAGATTACAAAGAGCATAATTTAAAGGTCGAAAATTTTTCTACTATTGCTGCAAATGCATATTTTAAACTAGGAAAAAAATCTTCTTTAATAAAAATTATTTTCAGGCCTTCTTGGGCTTTTTTTAAAGCTTACTTTTTACGCTTGGGCTTTTTAGATGGACTAAATGGTTTTATTATTTGTGTACAAACTTATAACGTTACATTTTTAAAGTACATTAAGCTTTATAAGCTTAACAAAGACAAGTAATTGTTATTTTTTCCAGAATTTTAATTTCTTTTTTAAGCGTCTTTTACGATGGTATTTTTCTTGAAAAATTTCAGTTTCTTTCCACATTAAATTAAAAATAGTACTGTAATCTTTTCCAGAACATTTTGCGTATTCATCACTCATGACTTCAACCATAGATTTATGAATAGTTAATTTAGAAAAGTTTTTTATTCGGGTTTCAAAATCTAAAGTTTTAAACTCCATTCTGTTTAAATCAACCAAGTAAAAATCATATCCATTACCAGATTTTTTTATTAATGTATTTCCTGGTGAATGGTCTAAAAAATGAATACCCTTTTCGTGTAAATCAAATGTGAATTTTGTGAAAGCTCTTAAAACAGAGCCGTAGTTAGGAATATTAAAATCTGTTGTTAACTCTCTATATGTATAGTCGCAATCAATCTGTTCGCTTATATAATAGCTTTTTTTGAATAAGAACGAGGTTTTAAACTCATAATACGCTATAGGTTGCGGAGTTCCAACATTTAAACTAATAAGCCTATTTGCATACTCAAAAGATCGTTGCGCTTTACTTTTTCTTAAAAAACGATAAGCTATTTGATTAACGAGGTTAGGAACTCTAAACGATTTAACATTAATCGTTTTATTATCTAATTGAAATAATTTTAAAGAATTTCTATCTTGATTACCAAAGTTTTCGCCTTTTGAATCAAAATTGATAATAATATCATCAAAAAACACACTATTATCTTTAAACTTTTTATGTATTACTTTTTTCATAAAAACAACAACATCAATTAAATGCAAATAAACATAAAAAAATAAAGACTCAGTTTAATAGTTTCAGCTATTTCGTTTTTATATTTTTACGATACAAAAATAGAAGTATGCATAACATTTTTTTAGAATCTCATAATATAAAAAATCAACATTTTGGTTTTGGTCAGTTTAATTATCATTTAATAAAAGGGTTATACAATGCTAATATAGAAGGTTTTAAAATAACACTACATGCTAAAGATACTGATGCTTTAAAAAATGAATTTAATACTTATTTTAACTATAAAAAATATTTCTCATTAAGACGACATAACTCTTTTAGAATTAGAAAAAAATATGATTTGTGGCACTGTTTAAATCAAAATATAAAAATTGAGCCATATCATAATATTCCCTACTTGCTTACTGTACACGATGTAAATTTTATTGATGAAGTATCAAATGATTTAAATCATGAAATTAATACAAGGTTTCAAAATAAGCTTAACAGAAGTCATGCAATTACTTACATTTCAGAATACGCAAAACAATCAACGCACCAATATTTTAAAGTACCAAATGTTCCTGAATATGTAATCTACAATGGAAATCCTATTGTTGACATACAAATTCCTAAAAATTATGAGCCAAAGCAAACTTCAAAAAAACCATATTTATTTAGTATTGGTGAATTTACCGAACGTAAAAACTTCCATGCTTTAGTTAAAATGTTGGCAGTTTTACCCGAATATAATTTAGTGCTTTCTGGTAACAACAATACTGCTTATGCAAATAGTATTTTACAAGACACAATTAAAGAACTAAAACTAGAAAACCGTATAGTAATAACGGGAAAAATATCTGAGTTAGATAAGCAGTATTATTTACAAAATTGTGATGCGTTTGTTTTTCCATCGCTACGCGAGGGCTTTGGAATTCCACCAATTGAAGCTATGCGCTTTGGGAAGCCTGTTTTTTTATCAAACAACACGTCGCTGCCAGAAATTGGAGGAGAACATGCTTTTTATTGGAATCATTACGACCCAAACTATATGGCAGATATTTTAAAAAAAGGATTGAATATTTTTAATAAAAACAAAGCTATTTTATCTCAAAACTATATTAAACATGCAAAAAGCTTTAATTGGAATGATGCAGCTAAACAATATATAGAAGTATATAAAAATATACTATTTAGTAAATAGTAAATTATCTGATTTCCCTTTTTCTTTTAAAACATTAACATAGGACAAGAAACTTTCTTTATCAGTATTAAGGTTAAAAACTTTCGATTTATCATCCATAAATTTTACAGCACTAAAATATGGAATTATCAAATCAAAAAAGGCTTCATTACTTGTATTTGACACATTTTCTAAATGATGTGGTACATACTCAACATATAGGAAACCGCTAGTTTCCAATGTTTTTGTCATCCCTTTTAAAGCATAATATTCTGCGCCTTCAATATCCATAATTATACCTTGTGCTTCAGGTAAATTATTTGTACTAACATGCTCATCTACACTTATCATATCTACTTCAATAACATCTGGATTATCAAATGTATACATAAGTTTATCAATTTCAGGCTTTATCTTACTTCCACCAGAATTAATATTACTTGTATAAAATTTCACCTTTCTTGAAGAATCTCCTGCAGCATTATTAAACAACTTAACATTATCTATTTTGTTAATTAACACATTAGTTTCTAAAAAATAAAATGTTTTTGGATTCGCTTCGTAACCAACAACATTTTTACAATATTTAGAAAGCGGAATAAGCAACGTTCCCCAATGCACACCAATAACATAAAGCGTATCTGTAGGTTTTATAAAATCTTTAATAGTATTTACTTCAGACATGTCGTACTCGCCTTTATGTCCAAGTTTTTTTCCAACAGCAAGGTCATCAATAGGTGCAGTTATATTTCCATTTTTTGTTTCATAAATAACACCAATAGCATATTTTCCTAAAAGCTTTTTTCTTAACGAAGATTTAAACTTTAAAAACGAATACTTAATTTTCTTGCTCATTCTACTGCTTTAAAATTATTTAAAACAAATGTATCAATTATACTTTATTTAAAAAGTAATCTGTTCCATTTAAAAAGTAAATCCTAAATTTGCCCATAACCATTAAAATATACATAATGTTTTTAAAAATAATTATTGCTGTTATATTGTTAGCAGTATTAATACACTATTCCATAAAATTTGCAAAACATAAATCATTATATCCATTTATGCCTTTTAAGTATAATTTTAGAAGACGAAGAATAACTTTTTCAAAAACATTAAAATTGCTGGACCAAAGGAATGCAAAAGTAATTATTGAAACAGGAACTTCTAGAGAAGGTTTAAAAGCCACTAAAGGAGATGGTGCAGCAACAATTGTTTTTGGTAAGTGGGCAAAACAAAATGGAGCACAAATGCACTCTGTAGATATTAGTGAAGATTCGGTAAAAGGATCGCAAAGCGAAGTTGATAATCAAAACTTAAATGATGCAGTTACAGTATATTTAAATGATTCATTAGAATTTCTTAAAACATTTAATCAATCTGTAGATTTTTTATATTTAGATAGTTATGATTACTCTAAAACAGATAAAGACATTCAAACTAGAAGCCAAGAACATCATTTAAAGGAATTTAAAATTATTGAAGATAAGCTACATGAAAACTCTATAGTTCTTATAGATGATTGTGGATTACCAGGTGGTGGTAAAGGCAAAACTGTTATAGAATATATGCTCAAAAAAAATTGGAAAGTTTTAATTGATGCTTATCAAGTTTTATTGGTAAAAGAAGAAAGCATTACATAGAAGTTTTTATGCGCTCAGAAATTAATAATGTGCTACAAGTACTTAAAAACGGTGGAATTATACTTTATCCAACCGATACCGTTTGGGGTATTGGTTGTGATGCATCAAACCCAGAAGCTGTAAAAAAGATTTATAAACTAAAACAGCGAGAAGATAGCAAAGCATTAATCTGTTTGGTTGCAGACGATAGAATGCTTAAAAAATATGTAAAAACAATACCCGAATCGGCATATAGCATTATTGAAATCTCAGAAAAACCAATAACAATAATTTATGATGAAGCTCAAAATTTGGCTTCAAATTTAATTGCAGAAGATAATACGATTGCCATTAGAATTCCTGATAATGAATTTTGTTATCAATTATCAAGAAGACTCAATGGTGCTCTTGTTTCTACTTCAGCAAATATTAGTGGACAACCTACCCCAAAATCCTTTAAAGAAATAGCTCCAGCTATTTTAAAAGGTGTAGACTATGTTGTAAATTTGCATCACGAAAAAACCTGCGATAAACCATCCTCAATAATTAAATTGAGTAATAGCGGTATTGTTAAAGTGATTCGTAAATAGCTACAATTTCGTTAATGAATTACAAAGAAGCTTTACAGCATTCAATATTTAAAATAATATCACAATCTGCAAAAGAATTACAACTTGATGCATATGTTATTGGTGGTTTTGTACGTGATATTATTTTAAATCGCGGAGAGCCCAAAGATATTGATATTGTTGCTATTGGTAGTGGCATTGACCTCGCAAAGCAAGTTGCAAAAAACCTTCCTAATAAACCAAAAGTTCAAATATTTAAAACATATGGAACGGCGATGCTTCGTTATGATGAGATTGAAATAGAGTTTGTTGGAGCAAGAAAAGAATCTTATAACGAAAATAGTAGAAACCCTATTGTTGAAAACGGAACGTTACAAGACGATCAAAACCGTAGAGATTTTACTATAAATGCTTTGGCTTTAGATTTAAGCAAAAATAAATTTGGCGATTTACTTGATCCTTTTAATGGCATTAAAGATTTAGAAAGTCAAATTATAAAAACTCCTTTAAATCCTGATATAACATATAGTGACGACCCTTTACGCATGATGCGAGCTATACGTTTTGCAACACAGCTTAATTTTAAAATTGAAGAAAACTCACTAAAATCTATCTCAAAAAACAACCATAGAATTAAAATTATAACCAACGAGCGCATAGTTGTTGAGCTTAATAAAATTCTTGAAAGTAAAACACCTTCAATTGGTTTTTTATTATTAGAACAAACAGGGTTACTATCATATATTTTACCAGAACTTACAGCATTAAAAGGTATTGATGAAGTAGAAGGGCAACGTCATAAAGATAATTTTTATCACACTTTAGAGGTCGTAGATAACATTGCTAAGCATACTGACAACCTATGGCTACGTTGGGCTGCTTTATTACACGACATTGGTAAGGCTCCAACAAAAAAGTTTAGTAAAAAGGTAGGCTGGACATTTCATGGGCACGAATTTGAAGGATCAAAAATGGTGTATCATTTATTTAAAAGGTTAAAAATGCCGCTAAATGATAAAATGAAATTTGTACAAAAAATGGTTTTTATGAGTTCTCGCCCTATTGTTCTTGCTCAAGATATTGTAACCGATTCTGCTGTACGCCGTCTTGTTTTTGATGCTGGTGATTACGTTGAAGATTTAATGACTCTTTGTGAAGCAGATATTACAACCAAAAACCCTAAAAAATTCAACAAATACCATAACAACTTTAAAATAGTTCGTGATAAAATTATTGAAGTTGAAGCACGCGATCATGTACGAAATTTTCAACCACCAATCTCTGGAGAAGAAATTATGAAAGCATTCAACATAAAACCATCTCGTGAAATTGGTATTATTAAAGAAACTATCAAAGAAGCTATTTTAGAAGGAGATATTCCTAATGAACATGAAGCTGCATATCAATTAATGTTAAGAGAAGGTGAACGTTTAGGATTAAAAATATCAAATTAATTATGGTAAAATTAGTTAGAACAAATTCCGAAAATATAGACTTTATCAATTTAGTAAATAAGCTTGATGCTTATTTGACTATTGTTGATGGAGATGACCACGACTTCTATAATCAATACAATAATATTGATGTATTAAAGCATGTAGTCGTTGCATATTTAAATCACACTCCAGTTGGCTGTGGTGCATTTAAAAAGTTTGACAACACAAGTGTGGAAATTAAGAGAATGTACACTAACCCTGAAAGTAGAAGTGGAGGTATAGCATCTAAAATTTTAAAAGAATTGGAAGCTTGGAGTAATGAATTAGGTTATAACTCCTGTATTTTAGAAACTGGTATCCGTCAAGTTGAAGCTGTTCAGTTTTATAAAAAAAATGATTATAGTATAATTTCTAATTTTGGCCCATACGAAAATATAGAGAATAGCTTATGCTTTAAAAAAGAGCTTATCTAACATGAAAAAAGACAACAAAAAAGTTATTTATTGGTTGCTTACTGGGTGCTTTCTAATTTTTATAATGGTAATTGTAGGAGGCATAACTAGACTTACAGATTCTGGCTTATCAATTTCAAATTACAAGCTAATAACTGGCACTATTCCTCCTCTTAACGAAACTGAATGGCAAGAAGCTTTCGAGTTATATCAGCAATACCCTGAGTATCAAAAGTTACATTCTCATTTTACAATTAATGATTTTAAAAGCATTTATTTTTGGGAATGGTTACATAGAGTAATAGGTAGAGTAATAGGCATGATATTTATTATACCTTTTATATATTTTCTTATTACCAAACAACTCACAAAAAAAACGATTAAAAAATGTTTAGTTCTGTTAATTTTAGGTGGGTTTCAAGGCTTTTTGGGCTGGTATATGGTTAAAAGTGGTTTGGTTGATATGCCAGATGTAAGTCATTACCGTTTAGCTGCGCATTTAACCACTGCTTTTCTCACCTTTGCAGCTACACTTTGGGTGGCATTAGATTTATTTTATCCAAGTAAAAAGTCAGTAAATATTAAGTTTAGAAACCTTATAGTAGTTAGTTATATAATTCTTGTTATTCAAATTATTTATGGCGCCTTTGTTGCTGGGTTAAAAGCTGGTTTATTGCATAATCATTGGCCTTTAATGAATGAAGGCAAATTTATTCACCACACTGTTTATGCACTTGATCCATTTTATAAAAACCTTATAGAAAACCCAAGTGCTATTCAATTTGTGCACAGAACTCTAGCTTACCTTGTTGTAGTTTCAATATTAATACTATGGTATGAATCTCGTAAATTGTCGCTTTCAAACCTGCAAAAAAAGGGCATTAATACTTTATTAATATTAGTTGGTTTTCAATTTCTATTAGGTATTTTCACTATACTGTATGCAGTTCCGCTGTGGTTAGGAATAGCACATCAAATAGGGGCATTTTTCTTATTAAGTGCCATGACTTTTACTTTACATCGCTTTAGTAAATAATACAAAAAAACTTATCTTTGCATCAATAATTTTTTACAATGATTTACAGATTTAGAGTTATTCTTGATAATGATACCGAAGATGATATTTTTCGTGATTTAGAAATCAGAGAAACAGACACGCTTGAAGACTTACATAACATTATTACGCAGTCTTTTGGTTTTGATGGTTCTGAAATGGCATCATTTTATTTAAGTAATGATACTTGGGATCAAGGTGAGGAAATTTCATTGTTTGATTTAAGCGACAATGCTTCTGCTCGCTTAATGAATGAAACCTCACTGGATAGTGTTGTACATGAAGCTCAAACAAAATTAATATATGTTTACGATTTTTTAAGCATGTGGACATTTTATGTTGAACTAGCTGAAATTGTTGATGAGACTGAAGGACATGATTACCCAAACTTGATGTTTGTTCAAGGTCAAGTTCCAGATACAGCTCCTGAAAAATTATTTGAAGCAGATGCAGATGATGATTTAGAAGAATTTGAAGATGGTTTAGATATAGATGATTACGACGGGTTAGACTTTGATGAAAACTGGAATTAAGAAAGGAATAACTATCTGAAAATTGCTTTGCCACATTTAAACCTCAATTATTCAGTAAAGTTTATTTAGGGTTTACATCTTCATAATTTCTAACTAAATACTCCAAAGCACTTTTTAGTATTTGGCCCATATTTTTACTACGCTTAAATTTCACATCCTGTGTATATTCAAAAATTTTCATTTTTAATAAATCTATATTTTCACCTTTGGAAATCGAGTCTTCTAGCATACAATCCAGTAATTCATCTACCCTATCATGAAAACTTTTTAAACGCTTTACTAAAATAGAGCGTTCTTCAATTTTATATTGATCTATTGAAAATTTCTGAAAGCTTTCAGCAACCAGCTCCACCATTTTTAAATTTTCTTTAAAAAACTGAGGTCTATATATGTTAAACTTACCTTCGTAGCACTGTTGGTCAAAATCAATTGGTCTAATTTTATAAACAACATGATCAAAATCGTGTGTTGGTACAATAACATAATTATACGACCTCATATCACCTAAAAGCCTAATCATACAGCGCTCGTTAAACTTAACAAACTCTTTTGCTATTTGCGACTTTTCAGATTTACTACAATCTGGTAACATGTTTTTTATAAACTCATCACCAGGGATTCCAGCAATATGCTCTTCTATTAAAGTATTTTTATACACTAAAAAGTTCAAGTTATAAGGTGATAGCATATGCTCTAACTCCAACCCATAAACTCGTGATGCGTCAGCTGTTTTAACATAAAAATATGTATAATTATCATTTAAAATGTTTCTTATTTTTATTCTGAATGGTTTAGAGTTTCCAAACGTACAATAATCAATCGCATCAACATTTAAAAACGGAATTGTACTTTCATTTCCATCAGAATGTAAAATGGTATACACCTTTTTTAAAGATAAATCGATTTCCTCTCTTTCATAATCATTGTAGTAAACACGAATCCATAAGGTGTCATTATCTTCTTTATCATAAACAACAACAGAGCCTTGAAAACGCAATAAATCATCATAAAAAATGGGGATTTTTATATTTCTGTTATACTGAGAAAGATAATTATGTAACCTTTCAGTTATTGGGAATGATGGTTTCTTTTTAGATATTTTTAAATCTTGCATACATTATAAAGTTAATCAAATTTAAAGCTTTTATTAATAATCATGTAACAAAATATGTTAAGCATCGTCATACTTTAATAACTAACCTTGTTGATATTTTTCAACATAAAAACCACATACCATTGGAACCAATACTTACAATTAATAATCTTACCAAAAAATTTGGTTACTTAACAGCCGTAAAAGATTTATCATTTACCATTAACAAAGGTAATGTTTATGGGATTTTAGGACCAAACGGAAGCGGAAAATCTACAACACTAGGTGTTGTTTTAAATGTTGTAAATAAAACACACGGCGATTTCAAATGGTTCGATGGACAAACCACAACACATGATGCTCTAAAAAAAGTAGGAGCTATAATTGAACGCCCTAACTTTTATCCATATATGACAGCAACGCAGAACTTAAAGTTGGTTTGCAGAATAAAAGGTGTGGATTATAGTAAAGTTGAAGAAAAACTTGATCTTGTTGGATTATTAGAGCGAAAAGACAGTAAATTTAAAACCTTTTCATTAGGTATGAAACAGCGTCTAGCCATTGCTTCTGCATTATTAAACGATCCAGAAATTTTAATTTTAGATGAGCCTACAAACGGATTAGATCCACAAGGTATTCATCAAATTAGAGAAATTATAAAACAAATTGCAGCTAAAGGAACAACTATTTTACTAGCATCGCATTTGTTAGATGAAGTTGAAAAAGTATGTTCGCATGTAGTTGTTTTACGAAAGGGAGCTAAATTATATTCGGGTCGAGTAGATGAAATGATTTCTAGTCATGGCTTTTTTGAACTAAAGAGCAATAAGCAAGATGACTTAATTAAATTATTAGAAAACAATCCTTCATTCAAATCTATTAAAGAGAAAGACGGCTTAATAACTGCTTTTTTAAACGAGCCTATGAAATCTGAAGATTTTAATAAATATCTTTTTGAAAAAGGCATTATACTTACTCATTTAGTACAACGTAAAGAAAGTTTAGAAGAACAATTTTTACAATTAACAGACAATAAATAGAAACTAAACCCAACCAAAATATACTAACTATATGTTACGCCTTTTAAATTTAGAATTACAAAAACTGTTACTTAACAGAACTAGTAAAATCCTCATTTTTATATCATTTATATTACCTTTATTTATAATCCTTATTTCATCTTTTAAAATACCCTTCTTTGGTTACTTTACTATAGAATTAGGAGAATGGGGTGTTTTTAACTTTCCAATGATATGGCACCTTGTTACTTATTTTGCAGCTCATTTTAAATTATTCTTTGCTATTGTAGTAGTAAGTATGATTGGAAATGAATATAGCAACAAAACCATAAAGCAAAATTTAATTGATGGCTTAAGTAAAAAAGAATTTATTCTATCAAAATTTTATACAATAGTTTTCTTTTCCCTTATATCTACAGTAATCATTTTTATTTTAAGTTTATGTATAGGGCTATATTATTCTAGTTATAATGAATTCGGGATTATAATTAGAGAAACTGAATTTTTATTAGCATATTTTATTAAACTTATTGGTTTTTTTAGTTTGTGTTTATTGTTAGGTATGCTGGTAAAAAGATCAGCTTTTGCGTTGGCATTTTTATTTGTTCTTTTTATTATAGAGTGGATTTTATATGGCATTATATGGAAGTTTAGCACTGAAGAGATAGCTACAAGAATTCAGAATTTTTTCCCTTTAAAATCTATCTATAAATTAATTGATTGGCCCTTTTTAAGAATAGCTTCAACCAAAGCACCAAATAATAAAGAATTAATACACGATTATGCAGTACATGGTTACGAAATTGTTATTGTTTTGTGTTGGACAGCTCTATTTATCTTTTTATCGTACAGATTATTAAAAAAGCGAGATTTATAATATCTTTGGTAGCATTTGCTACTGAAAGATGAAAAAAATTGCCATATTACTAATAAGCTGTTTAGTCAGTCTAAATGGCTTTGCCCAAAGTGAAGCCGCTAATTGGTACTTTGGCTTTGGTGGCGGTATAAAGTTTAATCAAAATAGCAATACGGTAACTTCTGTTAGTAATGGACAACTATTTACTAACGAAGGGTGCGCATCAATATCTGATAGTTCAGGTAATTTACTTTTTTATACTGACGGCTCTCGTGTATGGAATAAAAACCATGCAACCATGATGAATGGATTAGGGCTATTTGGAGACTCATCTAGCACACAATCTGCCATTATTGTACCAAAGCCTAATGATGACGATATCTATTATATTTTTACTGTAGATAATAACTTAAACGGTAGTAATTTTGGCTTAAATTACTCTGAGGTAGATATATCCTTAGATGGTGGTTTGGGTGCAGTTACTAGTAAAAACACAAATTTAATTCAACGTTGCTCCGAAAAGATTACTGCAGTTTTAAAAGATTGCATAACAAAATCTATTTGGGTGTTGACCTTTGCTCCTCAAAACGGCAGCACTGGTAATTATGATACATTTTATGCTTTTGAAGTCAATGATTTAGGTGTTAATACTTCTCCTGTAACTTCTCCTTTTACTTTAAATATCTCAGATGCAAGAGGCTATTTAAAATTGTCTCCTGATGGAACAAAAGTTGCAAATGCCAATGTAAGTGATGGGTTATACATCTACGATTTTGATGTATCTACTGGAATTATAAGCAATCAAAATGAATTATTTATAAGTGGAACTAATGGCTTTACTTATGGGGTAGAGTTTTCACCAAATAGTCAACTATTATATGCCCACGCTTCAAATGATTTTTTTGATCAAGGAAACCCTGCAAGCAATAATGATCCAACTAATCATACTTCCTCATTACTTCAATATAATCTTTTAGCAGCAGACATTCAATCGTCCGCGGTTGTTATAGATGATCGTCAATTATATCGAGGAGGCTTACAATTAGGTCCAAATGGAAAAATATATAGAGCCTTAAGTGCTACTTATAATATTGGTTTGCCTAATTTGGGAGTAATAAATAATCCAAATAGTTTAGGGGTTTCATGTAATTATCAACATAATGCAATAAATCTTTCCCCAAACAATTCTTCACAGGGTCTTCCTCCTTTTATAGCTTCTTTTTTTAATGAACAAATTGATATCATTAAAGATGGAAAAAGCACGACAAATTTATCACTTTGTGTTAATGACTCTTATACATTAACAGCCGATCAAATTACTGGGGCTACATATACTTGGACAGTTGACAAAACTCCACTATCTGAAAGTGATTTTGATTTAGTGGTTACACAAAGTGGTCATTACGAAGTGTATATAGATCCTAACAATGGTGAGTGTGCATTAGAAGGCGAAGCTTATGTAATTTTTAACGAAAACCCCGAAGCCTTTAACGAAACCATATTACAATGTGATGAAGATGGTACCATTGACGGGTTAACACTTTTTAATCTTAACCAAGCTAATGCGGTTTTAACTAATGGTGTTGCCAATTTATCTACTAAGTTTTATACCGATGCTGCTAGAACTATTGAAGTTAACGGGAACTCATTTACCAACACTGTTAACCCTCAAACTATTTATGTAGAGGTTATCGATAATCGTACAAATTGTTCCTCTCCCTCAGAGCTAACCCTTGATGTTAGTGTTACGGATTCTGGTGATACCGAACTTATTGCTTGTGATGACGATGGAATTGAAGATGGTTTCTTTAATTTTAATTTAAGTGATGCCGACAACGATATTGTTTTAGGGCTACCTGCTGGTTTAACCATTTCTTATTACGAAACCTATGATGATGCTTTACTTGAAGTGAATAATATAGGAACAACATTTACTAATAATACCCCATATTCTCAAACCATTTTTGCGCGTGTGGAAAATGCTAACAATTGCTACGGAATTAGTGAAGTACTTTTAACCGTTAATCAATTACCTAATATTCAAACTGAAGCGTTAACTTACTACTGCCTCAATACTTTTCCGCTTACTGTTCCTTTAAATGCAGCAGTTATTAATGATAGCCCAACAAATTATACCTATAATTGGACTTCTGGTGAAACTACATATGAGGTAGATATTAACCAAATTGGAACTTATACCGTAACGGTTACCAATGCTAATGGTTGCTCTAAAGATAGAACCATTA
The DNA here is from genome assembly GCF_023502325.1 of Jejuia spongiicola. Lineage (NCBI taxonomy): Bacteria > Pseudomonadati > Bacteroidota > Flavobacteriia > Flavobacteriales > Flavobacteriaceae > Jejuia > Jejuia spongiicola. The sequence continues at coordinate 700,029 of NZ_JAMFLZ010000002.1, read as the reverse complement.
ACGTTGAAGCTTCTAATATTGCCACTTTTGAAAATATTGAAGTCGTTGATGCTACTCAAAATAATATCATTTCTGTTTTTGTCTCTGGTGAAGGCATTTATCAATACCGATTACTCGACGAAAACAATACTGTATATGCTCCATATCAAGATAGTAATGTGTTTGAAAATGTTTTTCCTGGTATTTACACCATAACCGTTAGAGATACCAAAAATGATTGTGGAACTGTCCAAAACCCTGTTTCTGTTATTGGATTTCCTAAGTTTTTTACACCCAATAATGATGGTACACATGATACTTGGCAAGTATTAGGGATTTCTAGTATGTTTCAACCTAATACTAATATTCGTATTTTTAATAGATTCGGAAAACTAATAAAACAATTAAACCCTCTTGGAGAAGGATGGGACGGATTATATAATGGACAAAAACTACCTGCTGATGATTATTGGTTTGCAATAACATTACAAGATGGTAGAATTTTTAAAAATCATTTTACTTTGAAATATTAAACTATAAACTAAGTTATTGTATAGTGAAAAAGTTGCTTCAAATATTACTCCTTTTTATAGTTACAAGCTCTTTGTTTGCCCAAAGAGAGGAAGCTTCAATTTGGTATTTTGGAGAAAGAGCTGGAATGCATTTTAACTTAATTACGAACTCTGCAACTGTTTTAAAAAATGGAAAGCTTGATACAAGAGAAGGTTCTACATCCATTTCTGATAGCTCTGGTCGTTTATTATTCTATACAGATGGACACACCGTTTGGAATAGGAATCATTTTAGAATGAGTGGAGGTTGGTTTTTGTCTGGAGAGACTTCAAATACGCAACCAGCATTAATAGTTCCAAAACCAGATGATGCAAACATTTATTACATTTTTACTACAAGTTTATCAAATGGGTTAGATTATGCCATTGTAGATATGACTAGAGACAATGGCTTAGGTGCTGTTATAAATCAGGATATAAATCTTTTACCATTTGGAACTCAAATGATAACAGCAGTAGCAAAAAATTGTGCAGATAAATCTATTTGGGTTACGGCATTTTCATATGGAACGCTTTATACTTTTGAAGTAAACAACCTAGGGGTAAGTTCTACATTTTCAACATTTCCAATGAATTATAGTACGCTTTTAGACTTCGACCCTAATTTTGGCTATTTAAAATTTTCCCCTGACGGAACTAAACTTGCTTGTTCAAGTAGGGCTCAAGGAGTTTTTCTTTATGATTTTGATGCAGATTCTGGTATTATTTCAAATGAAAAAAAATTGGATTATAATGCTCCTGGTTCTTCATTTTCAGCTCATGGATTAGAGTTTTCATCAAACAGCCAAATTCTATACGTAAGTATGTTTAATGATTATGTTTCACAAAATGAAGATAATAATAATAATCCTTCAAATCACTTATCATCATTATTACAATTTGACTTATCATCCGCAACAATATTAGCATCAAATCCTTCATCACCACTTGTATTACCTCCAAAAGTAGTAGCTCCTCAATATGTAGTCGAAAACGATAAGCAGTTATATAGAAATGGGCTTCAACTTGCAACAAATGGCAAAATTTATAGAGCTTCAAGTAGTATTTATGGGACAGGCACGACTTTTCTTGGTGTTATAAATAACCCAAATGAATTTGGTCCTGGATGTAATTATCAAGATAATGCGGTAAATCTTTCTCCTAAAATTTCTGGTATCGCAACTCCTACATTTATACAAACATTCTTTAGAACTCATTTTGATATAATAAAAAATGATTTAAGCACACTTTATTTATCCCTATGTAGTGGCGAAACCTATACTTTAACTGCTGATGATGTACCAGGAGCTACTTATACTTGGACCCTTGATGGAAATCTGCTTCCAGAGTCTGATTACGATTTGGTTGTTTCTCAACCAGGTCATTATGAAGTTATTATGGATATGAATAATGGTTATTGTCCAGTAAAAGGGCAAGCACATATAACATATTATCAAACACCAATTGCTAATACCCCAAATAACTTAACCGCTTGCAGTAAAAAAAATGGTATTGCTTCTTTCGATTTTAGTTTACAAACTAATGATGTTTATGGAGGGCAAGACCCAACACAGTTTAGTGTAACTTACCACAGGTCTCAATTTAATGCTGATAATAATACAAATGAAATATTGGGCCTTTTTGAAAATACTGAAAGTCCTCAAGAAATTTTTGTAAGAATAGAAAATAATGATTTCACTGATTGTTATGACACTACTTCATTTTTTATAGAAGTATTTAATGCTCAAATTCAAAATACATTAAAAGATTTATATGTATGCGATAATGATGATGACGGAGATAATATGAATGGTCAAGTTACTATAGATTTACAATTATTTAATTCTAACGTTTCTGTTTTAGGAAACCAAAACGTTTCAGACTTTATTGTATCTTATTATTCTAGTGAAGCAGATGCAATATCTGGAGCAAATCCGCTACCAAACCTTTATTACAATCAAACACCTTATAGTGAAGAGATTTTTGTGCGCGTAGAAAACAAGCAAGACACTAGATGCTTTGATACTGGTTCATTTACTTTTAACGTTACAATGCCTGATGCATTTAATGCCACTTTAGTACAATGTGAAGACGATACCCCAGATGGTTTAAGCGTATTTAACTTAAATGAATCATTTTTATCTTTAACGGGAGGTGCTCCTAATCGTTCAATAAAGTTTTTCTCATCTTTATCTGATGCTCAAGGAAGTTTGAATGAAATTCAAGATAATATATTTTATAATTCTACTAATCCTCAAATAGTATATGCTCAAGTTATAGACGAAATATCAGGGTGTTTTAATGTGTCAGAATTAACACTGCAAGTGGGTTTAACAGACTCAAATGATGTAGAATTTATTGTTTGTGACGATGACAACATTGAAGATGGAATATATAATTTTAATTTAAATAAAATACAAGGCAATATCTTAAATGGATTACCTGTAGGACTTGATGTTTCATTTTATGAAACCTTTAATGATGCGCTTCTAGAAGAGAATACAATTTTGAGAACCTACAGAAATACAACACCTTATAACCAAATTATTTATGCTCGTGTTGAAAATGGTAACGATTGTTATGGTATAAGCGAAGTGTCTTTAATAATTAATAAATTACCAAATTTAGAAATAGAAGAAACCGTTTACTATTGCTTAAATAAATTTCCAGAAACAATTACAGTAAATGCTGGTATTAAAGAAGGTACCCCAACAGATTATAGTTATAATTGGTCAACTGGCGATAACACCTATGAAATAGAAATTAATGAAGTTGGAGTATACACCGTTATCGTTACTAACAGTGATGGTTGTGATAAACAAAGAAAAATTGTAATTGAGCCTTCAAACACAGCAACCATTGAAAACATTGAAGTTGTTGATGCTTCAAAAAACAACATTATTACTGTTCTAGTTTCTGGAGAAGGTATTTACGAATACCAACTAGTTAATGAAGACAACGGTAATACTACCTCATACCAAGAAAGCAATCATTTTCAAAATGTATTTCCCGGAATTTATTCAGTAAATGTAAGGGATACAAAAAACAACTGCGGGATAATTGATAATCAAATCTCAGTAATTGGCTTTCCCAAATTTTTCACCCCCAATAACGATGGCGTTAATGATACTTGGCATATATACGGTGTCACTGCCGCGTTACAACCAAATTCTAAAGTCCTTATTTTTGATCGTTATGGCAATCTTTTAAAACAATTGAAACCCTCTGAAAAAGGTTGGGATGGTTTGATTAATGGAAAAAAATTACCAACTGATGATTATTGGTTTATAGCTACTTTAGGAGATGGAAGAATTTTTAAAAACCATTTTACTTTAAAATACTAAACGTTTGAAATTAGCCCCAAAAATATCTGTTTTATTTGTTTTATTATCATGCTATAATATTGTAGCTGGCCAACAACCTACTGATTGTATAGATGCTGTAATTATTTGCGGAAACTCAAATGTAAACCTAAACGTAAGTGGTGTAGGTACTCAAGAATTAAACGGATCAAATACATGCTCGAGTCAAGAAAACAATAGTGTTTGGTTAAAAGTTACTCTAGTAACTAGTGGAACATTAGGTTTTACATTAACTCCCAATAGTACTGCTATAACGGAAGATTATGATTTTTTTGTGTTTGGGCCAAATGCAACCTGTAATAACATAGGACAAGCTATTCGTTGTTCAACAACTAACCCCCAAGCTGCTAATCAAGGAAATAATTTAACAGGAATGAACAGCTCTTCAACTGATATAGCTGAAGGACCTGGAGCAGATGGAGATAGTTTTGTGAGATGGTTAGATGTGCTTGCTGGAGAAACTTACTTTATAGTAATAGATAGGCCAATCGGTAATAGTCCTTTTAGCTTACAATGGACAGGTACTGCTCAATTTTCTGATCCGCCTTCAGATCAATCAAATGTAAATGGCACTCCATTAAATTTAGAAAGTTGTGATGTAGCTGCTCCTTTTAATGATGGATTTACAACTTTTAACCTCATAGACAATACAAGTTTAATTGCTGGTACACAAAGTGATATTACTATAACTTATCATGAAAATGCAAGTGACGCAAATATTGGAATAAATGAATTAACTAGTCCTTACACAAACATTAGTAACCCTCAAACTATCCATGCCAGAATTACAAATAATACGACAGGTTGCTTTGAGTTGACTAATTTTCAATTGAATGTTAATTTAGGTCCAAATTTTGCTCAACCTGCAGACTACGAGCTTTGTGATGATTCTGTTGATGGAAATAACACTAATGGTCAAGTAACTTTTGATTTATCTTCTAGAAATGCTGAAATTTTAAATGGTCAAAACCCAGCAGATATTAATATTACTTACCATACTACTTCGTCAGATGCAGAAATGAGAATAAATTCATTGCCTAACTCTTATTACAATACAACTCCATTTAATCAGCAAGTTTTTGTTAGAATTGAAGATGCATTAAACCCAGATTGTAAAAGTATAACTACTTTAAATTTAGTTGTACACTTAAACCCCGAAGCCTTTAACGAAACCATATTACAATGTGATGAAGATGGTACCATTGATGGGCTAACGCTTTTTAATCTTAACCAAGCTAATGCGGTTTTAACTAATGGTGTTGCCAATTTATCTACTAAGTTTTATACCGATGCTGCTAGAACTATTGAAGTTAACGGGAACTCATTTACCAACACTGTTAACCCTCAAACTATTTATGTCGAGGTTATCGATAATCGTACAAATTGTTCCTCTTCCTCAGAGCTAACCCTTGATGTTAGTGTTACGGATTCTGGTGATACCGAACTTATTGCTTGTGATGACGATGGAATTGAAGATGGTTTCTTTAATTTTAATTTAAGTGATGCCGACAACGATATTGTTTTAGGGCTACCTGCTGGTTTAACCATTTCTTATTACGAAACCTATGATGATGCTTTACTTGAAGTGAATAATATAGGAACAACATTTACTAATAATACCCCATATTCTCAAACCATTTTTGCGCGTGTGGAAAATGCTAACAATTGCTACGGAATTAGTGAAGTACTTTTAACCGTTAATCAATTACCTAATATTCAAACTGAAGCGTTAACTTACTACTGCCTCAATACTTTTCCGCTTACTGTTCCTTTAAATGCAGCAGTTATTAATGATAGCCCAACAAATTATACCTATAATTGGACTTCTGGTGAAACTACATATGAGGTAGATATTAACCAAATTGGAACTTATACCGTAACGGTTACCAATGCTAATGGTTGCTCTAAAGATAGAACCATTAACGTTGAAGCTTCTAATATTGCCACTTTTGAAAATATTGAAGTCGTTGATGCTACTCAAAATAATATCATTTCTGTTTTTGTCTCTGGTGAAGGCATTTATCAATACCGATTACTCGACGAAAACAATACTGTATATGCTCCATATCAAGATAGTAATGTGTTTGAAAATGTTTTTCCTGGTATTTACACCATAACCGTTAGAGATACCAAAAATGATTGTGGAACTGTCCAAAACCCTGTTTCTGTTATTGGATTTCCTAAGTTTTTTACACCCAATAATGATGGTACACATGATACTTGGCAAGTATTAGGGGTTTCTAGTATGTTTCAACCTAATACTAATATTCGTATTTTTAATAGATTCGGAAAACTAATAAAACAATTAAACCCTCTTGGAGAAGGATGGGATGGCTTATATAATGGACAAAAACTACCTGCTGATGATTATTGGTTTGCAATAACATTACAAGATGGTAGAATTTTTAAAAATCATTTTGCTTTGAAATATTAATAAACAAATCATAAAAACCAATTAAAAATGCATTTTATCGGATAAATTTTGCATTTCATCTAAAAAAAGTATATTTTTCACAAATAAATTCAGTTTATAAATAATTGAGTTTACAAAAAAAAAGAAACCTACTGCTATGAAATTTGGTAACTTCTTAATGGGAATATTTTTGCTATGGGGTAGTTATGCGTTTTCGCAACAAATTTCTATAGATGATTCAATTGGCTTGCAGCCCCTTATAGAAAACAACTTAGTGCAAAACAGTTGTGTGGAAATTACAAATATTACATCGTCTGTAAATGGTAGTTCCAGTGGCTTCTCTAGTTACGCACAGTTTAATAGAGCAGGATCAAATTTTCCTTTTCAAAATGGTATTATGCTTTCTACTGGAAACGCTACATCTGGTGGTAATGGTGTTACAACACCAACATTAAGTGAAGGCTCTACAATTTGGGGAACAGATCCAGATTTAGAAGCGGCTTTAGGTGTTTCAAATACACTAAATGCTACCTCAATTGAATTTGATATTGTATCTATTTCTAGCCAACTTCAATTTAATTATTTATTAGCATCTGAAGAGTACTTCGGAATTAATCCTTGTCAACTTTCTGATGGTTTTGCGTTTTTAATTAAAGAGACCGGTAGTGCACTACCCTATCAAAATATTGCGTTAGTTCCTGGCACCTCAACACCTGTTAATACCAATACCATCCACGATGAAATTTTTGGAGTTTGTCCTGCACAAAACAGTCAATATTTCGATGGTTATAACATTGGAGACACCAATTATAATGGTAGAACCAATGTATTAACAGCTTCAACAACAATAACGCCTTATGTACAATACCATATTAAATTGGTTATAGCAGATCAAACGGATGGTACGTTCGATTCAGCTGTGTTTATTGAAGGTAATAGTTTTAGAATTTTAGATTTAGGTGATGATGTTTCTACATGTGCTCCTTCAGTTACTCTAGATGCAGATATACAAAACCCTCAGGCTACTTATGCTTGGTTTTTAGATAATAATCCATTAGCAACAACACTCTCAACTATAAGCGCAACACAAGATGGTACATATAGAGTTGAAGTTACTGTAGATTTAAATGGTAATGCTTGTGTTGAAACTGATGAAATTGTAGTTATTTTAAATACCGAAGAACCAATTGCTCCTATTTCTGATTATTTTTTATGTGATGATATAAGTGAAGATGGTATAGAAGTATTTGACTTATCTTCCAAAAACACAGAAGTAATTAACAATATCCCTTTCACTAATTATTCCTTTTCTTATCATCTATCTGATGCTGACGCAAGAAATAATGTAAATAGTATTTCAGGTAATTTTTCTAATACCGTAACCCCACAACAAACCATTTATGTACGTATTCAAGATTTAGATTCTGGCTGCTATGGTTTTACTACATTTAATTTAATAGTAAACCCTGTACCCAATGTAACTGACCCAGCACCTTTAGAAATTTGTGATAGTGATACCGTGCCAGATGGCTATACTGTTATAGATTTAACACAAAAAGATAACGAAATAACAGGAGGACAGAGTAATTTGGCTGTAAGTTATCATTATAGCGCTGTTGATGCAGATAATGGTGCTAATCCAATTCCAATTCCATATGTAAATACAAACACACCAACTGAAGTTGTATATATAAGAGTTATAGATACACAAACTGGTTGTGTAAACACATCTTCTTTAACAATCGACATTACTACAAGTCCTATCGTTGATAGAAATACACAATATATAGATGCATGTGATGCTGATCATGATGGAAGTGCTGATTTCGATTTAACACAGGTCATTAATGATGTACTAATGGGTTTAGATCCTACTACGGTAACTATTACATTTCATGAAACTCTACCAGATGCACAAAGTGGTATTAATCCAGTAGCAGATGAAACAAACTACCAATATCAAAATGCGTTATTAGAACCTGGTTCAACTAGGCTTTACATAAGGATTGAAGATAACAATACAGGTTGCGCTTCTATAGTTCCGCTTGAACCTCATACTAATTTACTCTTAACTGGTACTGATACTGGAGATTTTGCATTATGCGATACTAATGATGACGAAAACGATACTTTAGAGTTTAACTTAAATACTGTAGCCCTATTTATTGCTAATGAATTACCAAACATTATGGTTACCTTTTATGTAACTGAAATGGATAGAGACACAGATACAAACCCTATTGATACTACAGTATTATTTGCTGCTACTAGCCCAACTACAGTATACATCAAAATAGATGATGTTGTTAGTGGTTGTTCTGATTTTTCAGAAATAACATTATTGGTAAATCCTGTGTTATTATTTAATCCAGCTAACCCTCTACCTTATTGCGATACTGATGATGATGGCTTTGTAAGTATTGATCTAGCTTCGCTAGATGATACTGTAACTGGAGGCAATCCAAATTTTGAAGTGAGATACTTCTCTACTGATATTGATGCACAAAATAATACTAATCAATTACCTCCATTCTATACTAATACAAGCATGCTAGAAACTATTTATGCACGTATAGAAAATATAGATACTGGTTGTAGTACCATAAACCCGTTTGAGATTCAAATAAACCTTGCGCCAGCAGCAACATCACCAAGCCCTATTGTAATTTGTGATAATGATCAAGACGGGTTTTCAATTATAAACCTTGATGATAAAATTTCTGAAACAGTTACTAGTACAACTGGTATTAATATAGACTTTTTCACATCTTTTGATGATGCCGATAATAATGTAAATCCAATAACAAATAGAACTAATTATAATGCTAATACGCAAACCGTTTATATTCGTGTTGAAAATGATGATAGCCTTAGTTGTTATAATATAGTAACACTTGATGTAACAGTAAACACCTTACCAGTAATACCTAATATTACTCCTTTTCAAATATGTAAAGATGATGGAACTTTTACAGCAGATTTTTTGCTTGTTGATAAAGATGTCGAAATTTTAAACGGTCAGACAGGAAAAGAAGTTTATTATTTTGAAGACGCTAGTTTTACAACACCTATTGATAAAAATACTATTTATCAAAACACAACCACACCGCAAACAGTTTATGTTCGTGTAGAAAACATAACTGATACTACCTGTTTTGCTACATCATCCTTTACATTACAAGTATCATCTGATCCAATTTATAATACTTTCTCTCCTTATTTGATTTGTGACGATATTACTAATGATCAAATTCATGTTTTTGATTTAAATGAAAAAATTACAGAAATATCTCAAGGATCGCCAGACAACCTTAATGTTACTTTTCACTTAACAAGACAAAATGCTGAAGATAATATTAACCCTCAACCAATACAATATACTAATATTTCTAACCCACAAACACTTTATGTAAGAATTGAAAGCAGTGCTTCATTTTGTTACGTTGTAGAAGAACTAGGTATTAATATTATTGCATCTCCAGATATTACACAAGCCACACCTTTTGAGCAGTGTGATACAGATTATGATGGGTTTGTAACATTTAATTTAGAAAATGCAGATTTTGAAATTTTAGATAGATTGCAAAATGACCTTATAGTCAATTATTTCGAAAATTTTACAGATATTAATCAAAATGATGGTTTAGATAATAGTAATGAAATTTTAGATCCTATAAATTATATCTCAAATACAAGAACGGTATATATTAAAGTCGCAAATACCTTAACAAGATGTTTTAGCGTTATTCCATTAGATCTAGTTGTTGTTTCTCCTCCCCCAACAAACAATATAAATACTATAGAAATTTGCGATAATGATACTGATACATTTGATTTAACTACAGTAAATGCACAAATTGTTAATGACCCTAGCTTAGTAACTATATCATATCATAACTCTCAAAATGATGCTGATAATAATCAGAATCCAATCGGAAATACATATAATTACACAGCTAATAATCACACTATTTTTGTTAGAGTAAATGATCCGCTTATTAATTGTCCAATAACTGTATCATTCAGCTTACAAATAAACCCAAATCCAATAGCTAATACAGCTCCAGATTTAATAAGCTGCGATGATGATTTTGATGGTTTTTTTGAATTTGATTTATCAGTAAACACTAATACCATAATAGGCTCTCAAAATACTTCAACACATACAGTTACCTATTATAATGATATTACAAATGCAGAGTCGGAAAGTAATGCATTACCAAATTTACACTCCGCTTTTGATGGCGAAATTATTTATGCTCGTATTGAAAATAATAATACAGGGTGCTTTGCTATATCTCAATTTGCAACTAGAATAAACCCTTTACCAATAGTTCCTATTGAGGACCTTGTACCACTTTGTATAAACGATTTACCTTTAATTATCAGTGCAGACACTGGGAATCTCAACGACACCTATTTATGGTCTACAGGTGAAACCTCAACAGAAATTCTTTTAGACGATGTTGGAGATATTGGTGATTACTGGGTTACTGTTACAACACCTCATGTTGTGGGGTCAGACTGCCAATATACCAGAAATTTTACCGTAATAGAGTCTGAAGATGCTACTATTAATTTTACTACAAAAGTTGATTTTGCAGATCCAAATAGTATAACAGTAGATGTAAGTGGTATTGGTGATTATGTCTTTATTTTAGACGATGGAGAACCTCAAACATCAAACGTTTTTGAGAACGTTACTTTCGGATTACATATAGTTACAATACGAGATTTAAACGGTTGTAAAGATGTAACCACCGAAGTTGTCGTTATAGATATTCCTAAATTTGTAACACCGAATAATGATGGCACATTTGATACTTGGCACATTGTAGGCGTACAAGAGATACCAGGAACAGTTGTTTATATTTATAATAGGCATGGTAAACTATTAAAAACTCTTCCACACACCTCTAGAGGTTGGGATGGTACGTTTAATGGACATAATATGCCTTCGGATGATTATTGGTTTGTAGCTAAGGTTATTCAAAATGGTGAAGCATTTGACATAAAAGGACATTTCGCTTTAAAGCGTTAAACTTATTTTCACCTCTTAAAAGTATTTATACATACTATATATGAAATACTTCATATACTTATTTTGCTTTTTATTCAGCAATTATCTAATTGCTCAAAACATACAGGTAGATAGTCAATCCTACACCCCACAGCAACTTATTGAAGATATATTAATAGATAGTAATTGTATTAGTAATGTAGTAGTTACAAATGTTGTTGGTGGCAATTTTGGTGGAACAGAACAAAGCTATGGCTACTTTAATGCCAATGGTTCAACATTTCCTTTTCAGAGTGGAATAGTTTTAAGTACAGGACGTTTAAGCAATGTTGAAGGACCAAATACAACCTTAAGTGATGATGATGCTAATAATTGGGGAGGAGATAATGATTTAGAAACTGTTTTAAATGAAAGTAATACACATAATGCTACCATTATAGAATTTGAATTTACATCAGTAGCTAATTTAGTAAGTTTTAAATACCTTTTTGCTTCAGAAGAGTATCAACAAGGAAATCCAAACACCTGTCAATTTTCAGATTTATTTGGCTTTTTAATCCGTGAAGTATCTGACCAAGTTTACACAAATATTGCATTAATTCCAGATACACAAATACCAGTTAAAGTAACTACGGTACACCCAGATATTCCTAATGGTTGCCCAGCTCAAAACGAAAGTTATTTTGGAGGTTGGAATAATTCTAATGCTCCTATTAATTTTAATGGTCAAACCGTCGTTCTTACTGCTACCGCTAATGTTTTACCAGGACAAACCTATCATGTAAAATTAGTAATTGCAGATCAACAAAATTTCAGGTATGACTCAGCCGTATTTCTTGAAGCTGGAAGTTTTCGTTTAAATACTGTTTTGGGCCCAAATAGATTAATATCTACAAATAATGCTCTATGTGAAAATGAAAGTCTTGAGCTAAATGCATCACAAATTGGGGCAGCATCTTACAGATGGTTTTTTAATGATGTAGAGCAAATAGGAAGTAATAACGAAACTTTTAATGTTACTCAAGCCGGAAAATATAATGTTGAAGTTACCTTAAACAACAACTGTTTATCTTATGGAGAAATACTAGTTGAATATGTTCAAAACCCAATTGTCTCTAATACGAGTATTATTGAATGTGATAGTGATCAAGATGGATTAACAACATATAACTTATTTAATGCAGTTCAAGACATTACAAACGGAGACCCATCATGGTCAGTTCAAAATTTCTTTTTAACAGCTCTAGAAGCTCAACAAAATTCTAATGAAATACCAAACCCGTCAGCATTCCAAAATACCATACCACAACAAACCGTTTATATTAGGCTAGAATATGCGTTCAAATGTTTTTCTATTGCAGAAATAGTTTTAGATACTTCAAACAATACTATAAACATTCCTGCTTATGATATTTGTGATGATGACATCATTGATGGCTTTTCAGTATTTAACACCAATGATTTAATATCTTATATAGAGCCTTCGGTTCCAAACGGGTCAACAATAACTTTTTATATAAGCGAACAAGATGCATTAAGTGAATCAAATGCAATAAGTGAAAATTACACTAACACAACTCCTAATAATGATACTCTCTTTGTGAAAGTAGAAAACAACGGAAGCTGTTATGCTATAAGTACCATTGATTTAAATGTGATTTTCACACCATCGTTATTGGCAAACGAATCTCAGTTTTATTGTCTCAATACATTTCCAACGGGCATTGAGTTATATGCAGGCGTTTTAAATGATGACCCAAACAACTATACGTATCAATGGTTTTTAAATAATCAGCAAATAAATAATACAACTGCTATTATCAATATAAACGAAACTGGGACTTATACTGTAATGGTAACCCATCTAAACGGATGCACTTCATCTCGAGAAATTACTGTTGTACCATCTAACATAGCTACCATAAACAACGTTACGGTTTTAGAAGCGTCATTGAACAATTCTATTACAGTAAATGTATCTGGCGAAGGACAATACCTATTTGCCTTAGACTCTCAAATATATAACGATAGTAATGTGTTTACTAATGTTAAAGCTGGGTTTCACACTGTGTATGTGTTTGATAATAATGGTTGTGGAATAGTGTCACAATTAGTATCAGTTTTAGGGTTTCCAAAATACTTTACGCCGAATAATGATGGCTATAACGACACTTGGAAGCCTTTTGGTGTAGACGCTCAATTTAATTCAGACATTAAAATAATTGTATTTAATCGATATGGGAAATTATTGAAAAGCATTAGCCCCTTGGAAGCCGGATGGGATGGAACTTTTAACGGATCTAAGCTTCCAAATGATGATTATTGGTATAAAGTTATTTTTCCTGACGGAAAAGAATATCGTGGACATTTTGCTCTAGTTAGGTAATTGCTTTAGATTTGTAAAATGCAATTCAAAATTGATTCAGAATTCGACCCTACTGGTGATCAACCACAAGCTATAAAGCAATTAGTTGATGGCATAAATACAGAAGAAAAATATCAAACCTTACTTGGTGTTACTGGTTCTGGTAAAACCTTTACTGTTGCAAATGTAATTGAAAAAGTACAACGCCCAACTTTAGTTTTAGCACATAACAAGACACTCGCAGCTCAACTATATTCAGAGTTTAAGCAATTTTTTCCAGATAACGCAGTCGAGTATTTTGTATCGTATTACGATTATTATCAACCTGAAGCTTACATTCCTGTTTCTGGTGTATATATAGAAAAGGATTTATCCATAAATGAAGAAATTGAGAAGATGCGTTTAAGTACTACATCTTCCCTACTCTCTGGTCGTCGTGATGTTTTAGTTGTTGCATCAGTATCTTGTTTATACGGTATAGGTAACCCTGTAGAGTTTCAAAAAAATGTAATCACACTTAAAAGAGATCAGATAATTTCACGAACCAAATTATTGCATCAATTAGTACAAAGTTTATACTCGCGTACTGAAGGCGAATTTAATCATGGTAATTTTAGAATAAAAGGAGACACAGTTGATATTTTTCCAAGCTATGCAGATGATGCTTTTAGAATTCACTTTTTTGGTGATGAAATTGAAGATATAGAGTCTTTTAATATTCAAACAAATGCTATTGTTGAAAAATATGATCGCCTAACCATTTATCCTGCCAATATGTTTGTAACATCTCCTGAAGTTTTACAAGGCGCCATAAAAGATATTCAAGATGATTTAGTTAAACAACATGATTATTTTAAAGAAATAGGAAAGCATTTAGAAGCAAAACGTTTGAAAGAGCGAACCGAATTTGATTTAGAAATGATACGCGAATTAGGATATTGTTCGGGTATTGAAAACTATTCGCGCTATCTGGATGGAAGACAACCAGGAACAAGACCATTCTGTTTGTTAGATTATTTTCCAGATGACTATTTAATGGTTGTAGATGAGAGTCATGTAACCATTTCTCAAGTACATGCAATGTATGGCGGAGACAGAAGTAGAAAAGAAAACTTAGTAGAGTATGGTTTTAGGTTGCCTGCAGCAATGGATAATCGTCCACTAAAATTTGAGGAATTTGAAGCATTGCAAAATCAAGTTATTTATGTAAGTGCAACACCAGCCGATTATGAGTTACAAAAAACAGATGGTATTTATGTTGAGCAAGTAATACGTCCAACTGGTTTATTAGACCCTATTATTGAGGTAAGACCAAGTTTAAATCAGATTGATGATTTAATTGAAGAAATTCAGCAACGCGTAGAAAAAGACGAGCGTACTTTAGTAACAACCCTTACTAAAAGAATGGCAGAGGAATTAACTAAATACTTAGATAGAATTCAAATACGATGCCGTTACATTCATAGTGATGTAGATACTCTAGAGCGGGTTGAAATTATGCAAGATTTGCGCAAAGGGCTATTTGATGTTTTAGTAGGTGTAAATTTACTTCGTGAAGGTTTAGACTTGCCCGAGGTATCTCTTGTAGCTATTTTAGATGCCGATAAAGAAGGTTTTTTACGCTCTGCAAGATCACTTACTCAAACCGTTGGTAGAGCCGCTAGAAATCTAAACGGAAAAGCTATTATGTATGCTGATAAGATTACTAAAAGTATGCAAAAAACAATTGACGAAACAGAATATAGGCGCGAAAAACAAATTGCATACAATACTAAGCATAAAATGACGCCTAAGGCATTAAATAAAAGCTTAGACAATGCTTTATCAAAAAATTCAATAAGCACCTACAGTTATGAACTTGAAGCGGCTAAAGCTGCCGAACCAGAAAGCGAGTATTTAAGTAAACCTGAACTGGAAAAGAAAATTAGAGAAAAACGCAAGCTTATGGAAGCAGCAGCAAAAGCATTAGACTTTATTATAGCTGCCAAATTGCGAGACGAGATTAAAAATTACCAAAATAAACTAGAAAAGCTAAAAGTTTAAACTTTTAGCTTTTCCATAACCCAAATATGGGCTTAATAACACAAATAATTAAACTTAGCAGATAAATTTTAATTATACTGTGTTTTAAAAATATCTATTAATACATCAGGCGGTACTATTTTGTTAGGAAAACTTTCCATTAGGTATAAAACTTTGGTTATCGATTCATGACTCAATCCCATTCGAAGTCCAAAATTATAAAGCTTTATAACACCAGCAGAATTATTTTCTCCACCATATTCCTGCTCAATATTCATTAATAAAACTAATCTATGAAACTGAACAATACGCTCACTATGCGATTTTAAATGAGTATACGAAACAGGGTGCTCAATTAAATAATCAAAATCTTCACGAGAAATATCTAGTTGTTTAGCTACGCCCAACAAAAAATTATACTCTATATTTTTTATGTCTTTATCATATTTTGCAAACGCAATCATTTCAGATAAAAGACTCAATTTTTCTACTCTATTAACCATGTCATTAAAGGGATAAATTAATTACATTATAAAGGTACGCAGAAGAGTACTTTAATAATCGTGGATATAATGTATCTTATCGAAAAGTTAGACGTTTTTAATCGAAGATTTTAATTATTTCATCACAGACGTTATTTTTTTATCCGATTTTTAAGTAACACATAGAGATCAAAAACATATAAACAAAAACACAAATAAATCATAACACCCTTTAAATCAATATTTTAAACTAGTGTTTTTCATATCGGTTATCTAATTTTAAAATCAATAATTAAAGTATCTTTATCAAAAATTAAAAAACGCCAGAGAATAGTAACCGTAAAAGTGAAATCGACGAAAGGCACTAATAGAATTTACAAATAAAATGTATGACAAATAACGATATTTTAAAAAAGTTACGAGTAGCATTAAAATTAAGAGATGATGATATTGTAAAGATTTTAAGTCTTGTAGATTTTAGAATTTCCAAAAGTGAGCTTGGAGCTTTTTTTAGAAGAGAAGATCATCCCAAATATATGGAGTGTGGAGATCAAATCTTAAGAAACTTTTTAAATGGGTTGGTTATACATCTGCGTGGACCAATGCCCAAAAAGGGTGAAAACAAAGTACAAAAAAAGAGCAACAGATAAAGTTGCTCTTTTTTTGTTATATAATAAATTTAATTTATCAAGCTAAAACTTGCTGTACTTTATCTGCAGCTTCTTGGAATTCTGTAGCACTCATTACATCTAAACCAGAACTGTCTATTAGCTCTTTAGCTATATCTGCATTTGTACCTTGTAAACGAACAATAATTGGTACGTTGATATTACCCATGTTTTTGTAAGCATCAATAACGCCTTGTGCCACTCGGTCACAGCGAACAATACCACCAAAAATATTGATTAAAATAGCTTTTACAGCTGGGTCTTTTAATATAATTTTAAATGCAGCTTCTACGCGAGCTGCATCAGCAGTACCTCCTACATCTAAAAAGTTTGCTGGTTCTCCACCTGCTTGCTTAATTAAATCCATAGTAGCCATAGCCAAACCAGCTCCGTTTACCATACAGCCTACATTTCCATCTAAATCAACATAGTTTAAACCTAATTCGCCAGCCTCAACTTCAATAGCGCTTTCTTCACGTATATCACGCAAATCAACATAATTTTTATGTCTGTATAATGCATTATCATCAATAGTAACTTTTGCATCAACTGCCATTATCTTATTATCACTAGTTTTTAAAACAGGGTTAATTTCAAATAAAGATGAATCCGATTTTACATAAGCTGTATAAAGATTAGTAACAAACTTTGTCATTTCTTTAAAGGCCAATCCAGATAGTCCTAAATTGAATGCTACTCGTCTTGCCTGAAAAGGCATTAAACCAACAGAAGGATCAACTTCTTCTGTAAATATTAAATGTGGTGTTTCTTCTGCTACAGTTTCTATATCCATACCTCCTTCAGTAGAATACATTATCATGTTACGTCCAGTACCTCTATTTAATAATACTGACATGTAAAACTCATTTGTTTCACTCTCTCCAGGATAATATACATCCTCAGCAACTAAAACCTGATGTACTTTTTTACCCTCGGCAGATGTTTGAGGTGTAATTAAGTTCATCCCAATAATTTGCCCTGCAATAGTTTCAACCTCTTGTAAGTTTTTAGCAAGTTTTACGCCACCACCTTTACCACGTCCACCTGCATGAACTTGTGCTTTAATAACATGCCAACCTGTACCTGTCTCTTGTGTTAATTGCTTCGCTGCAGCAACTGCCTCTTGTGCATTTTGAGCAACAATTCCGCGTTGTATACGCACTCCGAAAGTACTTAATATTTCTTTACCTTGATATTCGTGTAAATTCATAACTTGCTTAATAGTTTAAGATGCGCAAATGTAAATAATAGCTATTAATTACGCTAATATTTTATTTAAGAATGAAAGAAATAAAAATTGAAATATTCAAATTGTTAATTATTTAACAATTTGTTTAATTTGATTAATTTTGAAATTATAAATTTTATTTTGAAAAGTAAAGGAATACATTTGAAAAAAATATAGTTACATAATGACAAATGATCGCTTATTAAAAATAGCAAAAAACTACGGGAGCCCTGTATATGTTTATGATGCTGAAAAAATATCATCACAATACAAACGTTTAACTAATGCGTTTAAGAGTGTAAAAACTTTAAAAATAAATTATGCAGTAAAAGCTTTATCTAATATTTCTATATTAAAACTATTTAAAACATTGGGTTCAGGAATAGATACAGTATCTATTCAAGAAGTTCAACTTGGTTTAGCGGCTGGTTTTTTACCTGAACAAATCATTTATACTCCAAATGGAGTCTCGCTAACTGAAATTGAGGAAGCAGCAAAATTAGGTATTCAAATAAATATTGATAATCTAGCTATTTTAGAACAATTCGGTACAAAGCACCCCAATGTTCCTGTTTGTATTCGTATTAATCCGCATGTAATGGCTGGTGGTAATAGTAATATTTCTGTGGGGCATATTGACTCGAAGTTTGGTATTTCAATACACCAAATTCCACATTTGCTACGAATAGTTGAAAACACAAAAATGACTATTAATGGTATACATATGCATACCGGCAGCGATATTTTAGACATTGATGTATTTCTATATGCCAGTGAAATATTATTTGAAACTGCTAAGCAATTTAAAAATCTAGATTTTATAGATTTTGGATCTGGTTTTAAAGTACCATACAAAGTTGGAGATATTGAAACTAACATTGAAGAGTTAGGTAAAAAATTATCATTTAGATTTAATCAGTTTTGTAAAGATTATGGCAAAGAATTGACCTTAGCGTTTGAACCTGGTAAGTTTTTGGTGAGTGAGTCTGGTACTTTTTTAGCTACTGTAAATGCAGTAAAACAAACCACATCTACTGTATTTGCTCAAATTGATTCTGGATTTAATCATCTAATAAGACCTATGTTTTATGGTTCTCATCATGATATTATAAATATTTCAAATCCAAATGGTCGAGAACGTTTTTATACTGTAGTTGGATATATATGTGAAACAGATACTTTTGGGAACAATAGACGTATTAATGAAATTAACGAAGGAGATATTTTATGCTTTAAAAATGCAGGCGCTTATTGTTTTTCAATGGCTAGCAATTACAATTCGCGTTATAGACCGGCAGAGGTTTTATGGTATAATAAAAAAGCGCATTTAATTAGAAAAAGAGAAACATTTGAAGATATTTTGAAAAATCAAGTAGAAGTTGATTTTACTGAAATAAAAGAAAAAGAAGTAGTCACAGCAAAATAAGAGATTTTAAATAAAACCAATTCCTGTATTAACTCGTTAGAGCTGATACAGGATTTTTATTTTTAAAGAATTCCAAGAAATACTAATAAAGAACAAAAAATCGTTCTATTTTTGGTTAACAAATTTTCTTAAATGACTTTTACAAATCCATTAGTATATGGAGTTCCTTGTTTTCTTGGTTTTATTTTACTTGAATTATCATATAGTAAACACCATAAAAAAAGAAAAAAATTATATAACCGAAAAGATTTAGTTGCTAGTATAACAATGGGAGTTGGCTCTACTATTCTAGCCCCACTTACAAAAACAATAGCAGCCATTGTTCTTTTTAATTATGTTTATGAAATTTTTAACCCAGAAATAGATGGGATTCGTACCAACATTATGGGTTGGGAATCTTTCGGGTATGCTTGGTATGTATGGCTAGTTTGTCAATTATTAGATGATTTTAGTTATTATTGGTTTCATAGACAAAATCATAATGTGAGATTCCTTTGGGCAGCTCATATAGTTCATCATTCTTCAAACCATTTTAATTTAGGCACTGCTGTACGAAATGGTTGGTTTACAATTTTTTACAAACCCTTTTTCTATATATGGATTCCTGCTCTTGGCTTTCCTCCAGAAATGCTTGTAGTTTGTTTAGGTATTGAAGCGCTATGGCAGTTTCAATTACATACAGTATACATCCCTAAAATGGGGATTATAGAGAAAATATTTAATACACATACTATGCATCAAGTACATCATGCACAAAATTTGGAATACATGGACAAAAATCATGGAGGGTTTTTAAATATTTTTGATAAAATTTTTGGAACATGGAAAGAGCTAGATCACTCGATAGATATAAAATATGGTGTTTCTCACCCGCCTAATTCATATAATCCATTAGTTATTTTAACTCATGAGTATAAAGATATTTGGAATGATATGAAAAAGTCTAAAAATTGGTATCACAAATTCATGTACGCTTTTGCTGCTCCTGGGTGGAGTCATGATGGTAGTACATTTACTATTAAACAACAACAGAGATTGTTTAACAAAAAATAAAAACCTTACTATCTTGCCTATTTAAAAGCGATTACATACTTTTAAAAAATACCCCTAAGTCTTTAAGACAAAAAATACCTGATTTAATATAAGACTTATGCAAATAAAATCAACAAGAATACAATCTATAGATATTTTAAGAGGTGTTGTTATGGTAATTATGGCATTAGACCATGTTAGAGATTATTTTCATTATGGCTCCTTTTTTACTGATCCAACAAATATAGAAACAACCACACCTTTTTTATTTTTTACAAGGTTTATAACACATTATTGTGCCCCTGTCTTTATTTTTTTAGCAGGAACGTCAGCATTTTTATATGGTAATAAAAAAACTAAGCCTAAGCTTTTTAAATTTTTGTTTACAAGAGGTCTATGGTTAATATTACTTGAAATAGTATTAAACAACATCATTTGGTGGTTCGATTTGTCTTATGGTTTTATTGCTCTACAAGTTATTTGGGCCATAGGTTTAAGTATGGTTATTCTTTCTTTATTAATATATATTCCTAAAAAAGCATTATTAGTTATAGGAATAGTTTTAATAACCGGTCATAATCTATTAGACGGAATAATATTAGAAGGCACCAGTTTTAAATCTATAATTTGGTACATATTACACCAACAGCAATTTTTAGTGTTAAGCCAAAACCAAATGATTGCTTTTGCATACCCAATAATACCTTGGGTAGGCTTAATAGTTTTAGGCTATTGCTTTGGAAGTCTTTATACTAAAGGGTTTGATATTAAAATTAGGAAAAAATATTTATTAACTATTGGCCTAAGTTGTATTATTCTTTTCTTTATTTTAAGAGGGTTAAATATTTATGGAGATCTAGTGCCATGGTCAATTCAAGATACTTCTACCAAAACTATAATTTCATTTTTTGATGTAACTAAATATCCACCATCTCTTCTATATTTATTAATAACTATTGGACCTGCTTTATTATTTTTGTTTGGTATTGAAAAAGTAAAAAATAAAATCACTAACTTCTTTTTAGTATTCGGAAGAGTACCATTATTTTATTATTTCCTTCATGTTTTAGTAATACATATTGCTGCGATAATAGGTTTACTATTAATTGGAGATGATTGGCAAAAAATGATATTAGATGTCAATGCATGGAATACAGGTAGTTTAGCGTCTGGTTATGGGTATTCACTTTTTACGGTATACCTAATTTGGATTGGTGTTATAGCACTACTCTATTTCCCTTCTAAAAAGTATATGATATATAAAGCTAATAATAAAGATAAATGGTGGTTAAGTTACTTGTAAAAGTTTTAAATTTATGAGGCAAATAGCATTCTCGATAACCTTATTGTTTTTTATCAAAGTTAGCCATGGTCAAACCATAGAAACTCAAAAAATAATTGATCAAGATTCGTTAAGAATAGATTTTATAAACCCGTTTCTATGTGCAGTTGAATTTTATATAGCTCCAATTGATTCAGTAAAACAAAATTTTAAATTTAATAAGCATTTTATTATACAAGCTAAAGATACTTGTTTTAGTGCTTTAAAACTTCCTTTATCAATAGTAAAGGACACTTCTAAGGTTAATATTACTAAGTTTATTAAACTAAAAGGTACTCTGGGTGATCCAAATAAAATTAAACCAAATTATAGATATCAATACACACTTCCATATCAAAAAGGAAAATCATATAAAATAGTTCAAACCTTTGGAGGTAAATTTTCGCACAATATAAAAAATTCAAAATACGCTATCGATTTTGGGTTGCAAATTGGAGATACAATTACGGCTGCAAGAAATGGCATTGTTCTTTTTGTAAAAGAAGACTCAAAAAAACACGGAAAAACTCGAAAGTATATAGACTTTGCAAACAGAATAAAAATTTTACATAATGACGGAACCATTGCGGACTATGTACACCTTGATTATAATGGTGTATTAGTTAAGGTTGGTGATTATATAACTACTGGCCAACCAATAGGTATTTCTGGGTTAACGGGTTTTACAAAAGGGCCGCATTTACATTTTGTAGTATTTAAAGAAAGAAGTATATCCATTCCTATTATTTTTAAAGATTATAAAAATAAAACCTTAAAAAAGCATGAATACTATAAAAGAAGAAAATAATAGTTACTCTCTTAACTTACCATTAAAAACACTTACTTTAGAATTAAAAGGATTCCCAGAAGCCCTACGAAGCATAACAACTTGTCCACAATGCCAAATTGCGTCTGCTATTGGCCCATTAATATTATTCCAAAATGGATATTCTTTCTCACCAAAAACTATTTTATATTGAGACATGTCGTCTGCCTTTCTCATAATATCAGCAGCTGTTTTTATATTATTCAAAGTTAATCTACGCTTCTCTTCAAAAGTCATCTCAGGATTTTCACCTCTTATATTAGGTTTATTTAAAGTAGCATTTACAATGACTTTAGATAAGCCAAAAATATGATCAATAGTTTCTGCACTTGTACGCCCAGATTCACTAGGCTTATAATTTAAATCTTTGTCTGTTAATCCTTGTGTTGCCCAATAATAACGGAACCCTAAACCATCAATCATTCTAGCTGCAACTGCTCCTGCTGTATAGGTTTCTGGATAATCAGGAATTTGATAATAAGGTAACTTTTCTTCATTTTGCGCCATAACAAAAGAGGCAAACATTAAGGTTAGTAATACAGTAACTTTTTTCATTTTATTTTGGTTCTAGTGACATTACATAATCGTAACTTTCGTTTAAATATATAGCGACATTGTCTAAATTTTCAAGCATAAAGTCAGGTATTAACACATAACCTTTCATTACAGCTCCGTAAGATTTATATATTGAAGATTTAAACTCTTTTATATATTTTTCTTGAGTTTCTTTTGAAAATCTAATTCCAATCTCACAGTCTTTATTAAACAGTGAAAACATATAGCCATTAGCCGATGTGTAAGGCATAGTCTTTCCTTTTCTTTTAAATCTATTACATTTACTAACTAAGGCATCGTATACTTTTAACTTTTCTTCCCACATATATGAAACTAATTTTTAATAGCCTTTTGATTAGGAATAGGGTTTACTCCATATTTATCAAACAAATACACCAAAGCAGTCATAGTAGCTGCTCCTAATTCTAACTCTCTTTTGTTAACATGCTCAAACGTGTCATTACTAGCGTGATGATGATCAAAATAACGTTGAGAATCTGGGCGCAAGCCTGCAAGTACTACAGCATCAGTTTTTAGCGGTCCAATATCAGCGCCTCCATAACCTTTTTCAAAATAATGAATTAAATAAGGTTTAAATAAAGGTTTCCAATTTAGCACTTGATTAAAATTGGCATCACTACAATCAAAACTAAATCCTCGTGGTGTAAAGCCACCAGCATCACTCTCAAGAGCAAAAACATGATTTTCATTTTTCTTCTTTGCAATTTCAGCATACTTATTTCCTCCTCTTAAACCATTTTCCTCATTCATAAATAATACGGCTCTAATGCTACGCTTTGGTTTTATTCCAGATGCTTTCAATAATCTTAAAACGTCCATTGATTGCACAACACCGGCGCCATCATCATGCGATCCATCTCCCAAATCCCACGAGTCTAAATGACCGCCTACAATCATATATTCGTTTGGAAATTCACTTCCTGTAATTTCGCCTATTACATTATAAGACAATACATCTTTAAACTGCTTACAACTTTGCTTAAAATAAAATTTTATAGACTTATCTAACTCTAACATAGTGCTTAATAACTCTGCATCATTAGTACTTATGGCTGCAGAAGGAATACGTTTTTCAACAGGGATATTATCATAAGTCATACTTCCTGTATGAGGTAAATCGTCTAACCTTAAGTTCATAGACCTTACAATTACACCTACTGCACCATATTTTGTTGCTTCAACTGCACCAGAATAGCGTTGATTTACGCAACCGCCGTAAGCTTCAAATGTGCTAATTAAATCCGGTTGCATTGGTCTGTTATAAAAAACTATTTTTCCTTCAACATTTTCTTTTCCTAGTTCTTTTAATTCATCAAAACTTTTAACCTCAACAATATTAGCTTTTAAACCCAACGCTTTTGTAGCAACAGAACCTCCTAAAGCACAAATATTTACGGTTGTTGTTTTTCCTGGTTCAGTTTCAATATAAGCATATTCTTTGGCTCCTCGCACCCACTTTGGTACCATAACGGGTTGTAGCCAAACCTTATCTAAACCTATTTTTTCAAGCTCCTCTTTGGTATATGCTACTGCTTTTTCAGCATTTAAAGAACCTGATAATCTGCCTCCAATTTGATTCGATAAATGATTTAACCAATCATAACTTTTTCCATTTGTTAAAGATTGGGTATAAATTTCTCTTAAAACTTTTTCGTCTGTTTGCGAGTTTGATTGAAATGATAATAAAATAACGAAAAGAAAAACTAAGGGCCTTTGGTAAATCATAAATACTTTTTGGTTTTAAATATACTTCATAATATTTCCATAATTTCTAAAAAAAATCATAAAAGTATTATTCATTATTTAATTGTTGTTTGTACAGCTCTATGTTAGCCTTAATATCATCATCCAATTCTGGTTCTTTTATATCTGTATAATCTTTTAAGGTATCATACATTATTTTTGCAACAATGTAACGTGCTGTAGGTTTATTATCGGCAGGAATATTATACCAAGGCGCGTGTGGTTTTGATGTTCTATTTATAGCATCTTCATAACATTCTTGATATTTGTCCCAAAGTTTACGCTCTTTTAAATCGCCTGCTGAAAATTTCCAATTTTTCTCCTTTTTGTTTAAACGACGAAGTAATCTACTTTTTTGTTCTTCTTTAGAAAGATTCATAAAAAACTTAAAAATGATGGTTCCATTATCGGTAATGTGCTTTTCAAAATTGTTTATTTGTTCAAAACGCTTATCCCAAAAGGCATCATCAATATCATCAATAGTATTTACAGTTGGTATATTTTCGCCTAAAATATAACCGGGATGCACTCTTGTTACTAATACATTCTCGTAATGCGTTCTATTAAAAACACCAAATTTGCCACGTGCTGGAAGTGCAATGTAATGCCTCCATATGTAATCGTGCTTTAATTCTAATTCGGTAGGTACTTTAAAACTGTGTACCACAACTCCGCGAGCATTAAAATCTTTAAAAACTTCTCGTATTAAACTATCTTTTCCTGATGTATCCATGCCTTGCAAACAAACTAGCACTGCATATTTATTATGAGCATACATGGTGTCTTGAAGTTTTCCTAGCTTTCTCCTAACGGAACGTAACTCGTCTTTTACTTCATCATCAGTAACTTCTAAATTAAACTTGGTAGCTTGTTTTGAAATATTAATTTTTGAAGTGATTTTAAAATCGTTTATATGAATAGTTTTCAAAATATATGGTATTTATTATTGCATTTAAATATATAAAAATGAAATCGATTTTTTCTTTGTTATCATTATTTGTTTCTATTATGTTTTCCTTTTTATACTCAAACAATTACGTTAATTCGTATAATTAAAATAAAAGAAAATGAATAAAACTATTATTATACAAGGAAGCGCGAGACCAAAAGGAGATACAAATACTATAGTAAATTATATAGCATTAAAAAAAGGATACGATGTTATTGATTTGTATTCGAAAAATATTGGGCATTACGATTATAATTACAAAAATGAAGGCGATGATTTTTTACCATTGATTTCAAATATTATAGAAAATTACGATACTATAATTTTTGTAACACCAGTATATTGGTATACTATGAGTGGCCATATGAAAGTGTTTTTTGATAGAATTTCAGATTTAATAAGAATACATAAAGATACTGGTAGGAAGTTACGTGGTAAAAACATGGCTATGATAAGTAGTAGCAACAGCAATGATGTTGTTTCTGGATTTAATATCCCTTTCGTTGAATCTGCAAACTATTTAGGTATGAATTACTTAGGAGATATCCATGTTTGGGTTGAAAATGATAATATTCCTGCTAAAGTAAAAGGTATTATAGATGATTTTATTGAAAAAAAATAAATGCATAATTTCGATAAACCGCTTAGTAATACTTTAGTTTTTAATATATTCGTTGCACCTACTTAAAATTAACCCAAATCCAATGAAAAACTATTACTTACTTTTATTTCTGATTATTACATTAAACTTTAATGCGCAAACGACCAACTGTGACGAGGCAAATTCTTATTTAGTAAATGCCTATTCGCATGTTAAAGATGCTTATGAAGCAAACAACACAAGCCATTTAAAATATTATGCCAATAGATCTGTAGAAGCTTTTAAACTTTCTAAAAAAACACTAAAAGACTGTGGTTGCAATACGGCATTAAATTTAGCTGATAAAAGTATAGATTTATTAGCAAAAGTTGAAAATACTGAAACATATGAAGATGGTCGGTTTTTTGTAAAACGTGCTAGAGAAACTGCCAAAGAAAGTGTTATTGAGATTGACAAGTGTTCGTATTCTAACAATTCTGATATTGCTAAATCTGATGAAAACACTGAGCTTTCAAATTTGCAAAACGAACAACTAGCATTAAAAAAGCAGCAGGAAGCCTTAAAACTTAAAGAGGAACAAATAAAAAATAAATTAGCTCAACAAAAAGAAAAAGAGTTAACAAATAAAAAAGCACAATTAATTCTTTCTTATGAAAATGCTATTGCTGCAAACATAAAAGCATATAATCATGCTCTAAAAGTCTGCGGTTATAACCATAATCAACAAAAAAAAACAATCTCACCAACAGATATGTCTGCAAAAAGTATGGAAGCAATTAAGAGCTATTATATAAAAAGTCTAAAAATATTAGCATCAAATTACATAGAAGAACTAAACTCGTGCGACAAATAAGGTATTAAAAAACAAACCCTTGAAATTATTTCAAGGGCTTGTTTTTTTATTTGCTCGCAAACATCTTTACGTCTGTTTCGCTTACATCTTTTCCTCCAAGAATAATTAATCGTTCTATAACATTACGAAGCTCTCGAATATTACCTGTCCAATCATAATCTTGCAATAACTTTACAGCTTTATCCGAAAATGTTTTTTTAACAGTACCTTGCTCGCTAGCAATTTTACTGGAAAAATAATTGATAAGTAAAGGGATATCATCACGCCTATCATTTAAAGCAGGAACTTGTATTAAAATAACAGCTAGTCTATGATACAAATCTTCTCGGAAGTTTCCTTCTTTAATCTCCTTTTTCAAATCTTTATTGGTTGCTGCAACTACTCGTACATTTACCTTTATATCTTTATCACTACCTACTCGTTGAATACGGCTTTCTTGTAAAGCTCTTAACACCTTAGCCTGTGCAGAAAGACTCATATCTCCAATTTCATCTAAAAAAATAGTACCACCATTAGCCGCTTCAAACTTACCTGCTCTATCTTTATTAGCACTTGTAAAAGCTCCTTTGACATGTCCAAACAGCTCACTTTCAATAAGTTCGCTTGGTATTGCAGCACAATTAACTTCTATCATAGGGCCTTTTGAGCGATCACTTTTTTGATGTAACCAATGTGCTACCAATTCTTTTCCTGTACCGTTTGGGCCAGTAATAAGTACTCGTGCATCAGTTGGCGCAACTTTTTCTATAATATCTTTTATATGAGTTATCGCTTTGCTTTCTCCTATCATTTGAAAATTCTTGCTTACTTTCTTTTTAAGCAATTTGTTTTCAACTACCAGCTCTTTTCTGTCTAAAGCGTTTCTAACTGTATTTAGTAACCTGTTTAAATCTGGCGGTTTTGATATATAATCAAAAGCCCCTAAACGCATTGTATTAACTGCTGTATCTAAATCACCATGACCAGAAATCATAACCATTGGTATTTCTGGTTTAATTTTTTTGGTAGCTTCCAGAACTTCAACACCATCCATTTTTGGCATTTTTATGTCGCAAAGTACCAAATCAAAGTCGTCATTTTTTATTTTTTCAACACCAACCAATCCATCTTCGGCTTCTTCAACTTGATAAGTATCGTTTTCTTCTGAAAGAATTTTTACCAAAACCCTTCTTATGGCTGCTTCATCTTCTATTATTAATATTTTAGGCATATTTTTAACTTTATTTTTGAATAATATGTACGTCTCGTTGTGGAAAAGGAATACTAATATTGTTTTCTTTAAACAATCTATCTATCTCAAATCGCATATCACTTTGCGGTATAAGAGCCTGAAAGCTATCATTTAATGTAAAAATCAATTTAAACATTAAAGCACTGTCTCCAAAATTAGTAAAAACAACTAACGGTTCTGGTTTCTTAACAACTGCCGGATGATTATTTGCTACTTGCAACAAAATTTCTTTTACTAGCTGTATGTCACTACCGTATGCTACACCTACCTCAACACTTTCTCTAGTAGTTGTTCCGTTTTCGGTCCAATTATATAAACTGTTTGTTAAATATAAATGATTAGGAATTATTAATACTTTATTATCTATTGTTACAGCACGCGTTGTTCTTAACTTAATCTCTTCTACTCTACCAATTTTTCCGTCTAATTCAATAATATCGCCTACATGTACAGATTGATCTATAAGTATAAAAACGCCAGATATTATATCCATAAATAATGTTTGGAGCGCTAAACCAACACCTACTAATAATGCCGCAGAAGCAGCAAAAATAGCAGT
Organism: Jejuia spongiicola; assembly: GCF_023502325.1. Classification (NCBI taxonomy): domain Bacteria; kingdom Pseudomonadati; phylum Bacteroidota; class Flavobacteriia; order Flavobacteriales; family Flavobacteriaceae; genus Jejuia; species Jejuia spongiicola. The sequence continues at coordinate 670,822 of NZ_JAMFLZ010000002.1, read as the reverse complement.
TACTTGCACTCCAGAATTATGGAGTGTCATTAATAGAATAATAACATAAATAAACCATTTACTATAAGAAAAAAGCGAGACAAACTTCACTTTATCTTGCTGTGGTAGCTTTCTAGTAACAACCTTTCGTATTAACTTTAATATAAACGCTGTTAGTATTAAAGCCAATATTACAACCAGTATTGTTTTTACATCAATATGAATATTTTCGCTAAAACTAAATGTGTGATTTAATATGTCTTTTAGTTCTTCCATTTTAATACTTAATCCACTTTATTAACTCTTTATAACTTGGTTTTTTTCCATACATTAAAATACCGACTCTGTATATTTTTGCTGCAAACCAAACGGTTAGCATAAAGGTACCAATTAATAACAATAATGATACCAATTGTTGCCACAGAGGTACTCCAAAAGGAATACGCATTAACATCACAACCGGCGAAGTGAAAGGTATAAACGAAAATACAGTTGACACGGTGCCATGCGGGTCTTCAATAACTGTAAAAATCCCAATATAAACTGCAAGAATTAGGGGCATTAAAATTGGCAACATAAATTGCTGAGTATCTGTTTCATTATCTACTGCTGCTCCAATAGCTGCGTAAAGCGAACTATATAATAGGTAACCGCTTATAAAAAATAATATAAAAGCAACAATTAAATTAGCAATTGGCAAATGATAAAATGCAGTAATAACATCTTGAACTTGCATGTTTACTTCTGGATTTTCCATAGCTTGTTGCATCATATCTTGCTGTGGAGATTGTGCCATATCTATTCCAAAAATAGCAGATACTATTGTCATTAAAACACCTCCTAAAATTAACCAAATTATAAATTGTGTAATACCTGCCAACGATGTACCTATAATTTTACCAAGCATTAATTGAACTGGTTTTACAGACGATATAATAACCTCAATAATTCTACTCGTTTTTTCTTCAATAACACTACGCATAATCATATTACCATAAATAATAATAAACATGAATAATAAATATCCAGCTAGCCCACCAAAAATAAGTTTAACAACACTGTCAATTTTAGATGTTTTTTCGCCCTCAAAACTTTCTTGGGCAAGGTTTATATTAATTTTTGAGGCCTTAATCATTTCAACATCTACACCTTTTTGTCGAAGTTTTATATTTGTAAGCTTTTTTTCAATTTTTGATTCTAAGCTAGAAATTAGCGTAAGTGAAGGAGATTCTTCAGAATAAAACTTAATATGTTTTGATAGCACATCAATATCATCAAATTTTTCAATATGAAGTAAGCCATAATTGGATGTTTCCTTAACAATAGCTTTTGCATCATCTAAATTCATATTCTCTAAAATATGATAAGTAGTGTTGTCAGAATCTTTAAAAACTTCTTTTACAATTCCAGATTCATCTAATACAGAAATAACTCGTGTTTTATTGTTGTTTAACTGCGATAAATATGCAACGACAGAGATAAGTGCTATCATAATAATAGGACTTAAAATCGTCATAATTATAAATGATTTATTCTTAACTTTTGTTAAATATTCGCGCTTTATTATAAGTGGTAAATGATTCATAAATTAATTATTCTTTACTGTTTGAATAAAAATATCGTTAACGCTAGGTATTAATTCAACAAAGTGAGACATTTCTCCTTTTGTTGTTAAATACGATAAAAACTCATTGGGTTTATCACTGTCATTAAGCTTTATATTCAACTTCAATTCATTATCTAAGGTTTTAAAATTAGCACTTGAAACACTAAACTTCTCAGACAATTCTTGATGCAAAGCAGTATTGCTATCTGTTTTTATACCAACCTCATATGTGTTGGTTTTATATTGGCGCTTAACATCAACTAATTTACCATCTAAAATTTTGTTTGATTTATGTATTAACGCAATATCATCACACAATTCTTCAACAGATTCCATACGATGTGTTGAAAAAATGATAGTAGCACCATTGTCTCGTAAACGTAAAATTTCGTCTTTAATTAAATTGGCATTTATTGGGTCGAACCCAGAAAAAGGTTCATCAAAAATTAACAGCTTTGGTTCGTGTAACACTGTTACAACAAACTGTATTTTTTGAGCCATCCCTTTAGATAATTCTTGAATTTTTTTATTCCACCAATCGCCTATTTCTAAACGGTCAAACCAGTATTTTAATCGTGTTTTAGCTTCAGATTTACTGAGCCCCTTTAATTGCGCTAAATACAAAGCTTGTTCGCCTACTTTCATAGATTTATACAACCCACGTTCTTCTGGTAGATAGCCAATATCTTTTATATGATTTTCGTTAAGTAATTCACCATCCAAATGTACCGTACCAGTATCGGGCATAGTTATTTGGTTAATGATTCGTATAAGCGTTGTTTTTCCAGCACCATTAGGTCCCAACAACCCAAAAATACTGCCTTTAGGGACTTCAATTGAAACGTTGTTTAATGCTTTAAAATCGCCAAAATTTTTAGAGACCGAATGAGCCACTAATAGATTATTCATTTAAAAATTTTTAGTGTTTAAAAATAAGTATTGTAAATATATTAAATGTTACAACCAACATGTAGAATTAATTGATAAAACATACAGGAATTAGTTTTCAATTAAAAAAACAAAACCCACCCTTAATAAAATTAAGGATGGGAAAAAAATTGCTATGAAAAAGAAAAATTATCACTAAAATAAATTAGTGATAAATCAAATATAGTTTTTTTTTTGCAAATAGAGCCAAAACTATAAGATAACTTCATAATTTTCTATCACTAAGAGAACATGTCTTTTACTTTTTCAAAAAATGATTTATCTGAACTTTCTGGTTTAGGAGAAAAGTGTTCATCATCTCTCATAGTCTCAAAAAATTCTTTCTGTTGTTTATTTAATGTCTTTGGTGTCCATACATTTACATGTACCAAAAGATCTCCTTTCCCGTAACCGTTAATACTTGGTATTCCTTTTCCGCGTAAGCGTAAAATTTTGCCCGATTGTACTCCAGCCTCTACCTTTATTCGTACTTTGCCTGTAACAGTGTCAATCTCTTTTGATGTACCTAAAACGGCATCAGGGTAACTTACATACAAATCGTAGTGTAAATTATCTCCTTCACGCTGTAATGTATCGTGGTCTTCTTCTTCAATAGCAACTAATAAATCACCCGAAATACCATTTCCTGGAGCATCGTTTCCTTTTCCAGAAACTTTAAGTTGCATGCCATCTACAACACCTGCAGGTATTTTAATTGATACTGTTTCTTCAGCAACTTTTAGTCCTTGGGCGTCAGCATCAGCAGGTTTTTTATCAATAGTTTGCCCTGCACCTCCGCAAACGTTACATGGCGCAGAGGTTTGCATTCTTCCTAAAATAGTATTTGTAATACGTGTAACCTGTCCACTTCCATTACATGTCGAGCAGGTTTTGTAAGTTGTTCCTGGAGCTTGAATTTTACGTTTTACTTTTATTTTTTTCTCTACACCATTGGCTATTTCCTCTAGCGTTAGTTTAACTCTTATACGTAAGTTACTGCCTTTAACTCTGCGCTGGCCACTGCCACCGCCAAAACCAGAAAATCCGCCACCACCAAAAGCACCACCAAAAATATCACCAAATTGACTGAATATATCATCCATATTCATTCCGCCGCCGCCAAAACCGCCGCCGCCATTTTCAAAGGCTTGATGACCAAACTGATCGTAACGCGCTTTCTTGTCGCCATCACTCAACACTTCATATGCCTCAGCTGCTTCTTTAAACTTTGCTTCTGCGCCTTTATCATCTGGGTTCTTATCAGGATGAAATTCAATAGCTTTTTTACGGTAAGCCTTTTTTATTTCTGCAGCACTAGCACCTTTACTTACTCCTAATATTTCGTAATAATCTCTTTTAGCCATAATTTTGTTTTATTGCCCTATAACAACTTTAGGGAAACGTATTATTTTTTCACCTAGCTTATATCCTTTTTCAACTACATCAATAATTTTTCCTTTCAAATCGTCAGATGGCGCAGGTATTTGTGTAATAGCTTCATGGTTATCTGCATTAAAATCATCTCCTTTTTTAATTGAAATTGCAGTTAGTCCCTTTTGCTCTAATGCTTTTACTAATTTTTGATAAATTAATAATACACCTTTACGTAATTCTTCAGCCTCCTTATCTTCTTCAATGTGTGTTAAAGCACGTTCAAAATCATCAAGAACTGGCAATAAAGTTTTCATTACACCCTCTCCAGCTGTTGCAAATAACTCGATACGCTCTTTAGAGGTACGTCTTTTATAATTTTCAAACTCAGCAAACAAGCGTAAAAACTTATCCTTTTCTTGTTTTAACTCGTCTTGAAGTTTTTCTTCTATGGTTTGCTCTTCTACAACATCAACAGCTTCAGCTTTTTGGTCTTCAACTTGTTCTTTTTCTATATCTTTTATATTCTTTTTGCTCATCACTAAATTTAATTTATGCAAGTACTAAAATGAGTTGGCAAAAGTACTGCCATTATTATTAAAATGTCAAAATGTCACTAAAAAAATTTAATATTTTTTTTACCAAAAAAAACAAACAATTGACTAATTTTACTGCTTAAACATTAAAAACAATAAAGATGAAAAAAAGAATAGCCACAATATTTACTATTGCTGCTTTAGTAATAAGCGCAAACGGATGTAAAGACAAAGCAAAGGAAGCAAATACAAAAGAAGCAGAAACAGTTGCTACAGCTGAAGCATCATCAGAAAAATATACAGCTAATATCGCTGAATCTACTATTGAGTGGAAAGGTTTTAAGCCAACAGGAACACATAACGGAACTATTAATATAGAAAATGGTGTATTTAACGTAACTGATGGAAAAATTAATAGCGGTACATTTTTAATTGATATGAAATCTATTAAAGTTGCAGATATTCCGAAAGAAGACGAATATAACGGAAAACTTACTGGACACTTAAAAAGTGCTGATTTTTTTGATGTTGAAAAACACCCAAGCTCAGCTTTTGAAATCACTGGAATAAGTGAAGTTGATGGAAAAACGATGTTATCTGGAAACTTAACACTTAAAGACGCTAAAAACAATGTAACTTTTCCTGTAACAGTTTCAAATACTGATGGCGCATTAATTTTAACTAGCGAAACATTTACTATAGATCGCTCTAAATGGAATGTAAAATATGGCTCTAAATCGTTTTTTGATGATTTAGGCGATAAATTTATTAATGACGATATTGAATTAAAAATTACAGTTAAGGCTACAAAGTCATAAACTAAAAATTTTATTTTATTTAAAGCCACTTTACATACGTAAAGTGGCTTTTCTGTTTTATATGAATACTTGACTTTGTAAGAAAAAATGTCGACCTTCGTTTAACGCTGTATATAATCATTAAAACGGACTGATATACTCAAAAAGCATTGCCAACAATTTTGATAAAACGCAAACACATATTTGTAACATTATTTCTTCTAATTTCAATTCAAGGTTTTACTCAAAAGTTTGAAATGAAAATTGATTCTATTCTTGGTTTGGAAATTCAAGAATTGAAAGATAATGGAATAGACGAAATTGGATATTATAAACAGACAAGTATAAATTATGGAGTTTACTCAACCGCTTATCTATTTTGGAGAAAGAACAAATCGACATTTATACAAAAATTTGAAGATTCTGAATATGATAAGAGTTCAATAAAGAAGTTTAAGTCTATAGAGGTTGATGATCCTATTTTTTTCAATTTTTATAGACTTCATAAAGACAAACTGAATAAAGAAGATGTAGAGCATTTTAAAAGCAACCCTGACTCAATTGTTGGAAACACCATTTACTCAAGTAGAGTTACAACTTCTCACTCTTCCTTCAGTAATTTTGTGATAAAAACTAACAATGAAAATTTTCACAAATACTTCGACCATTTTGATTTAAAGGAATTTAATAAGAAAAAAGTATATGCTTCAAAAAGAAAATACACAGAAGAGGAAAAAAAGAAATGGAGAGAAAGAGATTGGGAAATAGGTGAGTATAGAATAGTTGAAGAGAATTTTCCAATTAGAAATATCAACTATCAGCATAACCAAAAATTAAAAATAGTCGAATGGGAAAGCGTAATTTCTGAATTTATAGAAAATCTAGAATCAACAATTACTTTTGAACGATTAGGTGATAACTAAAACAGTTGGCAACAACGTGTATAGTTAATAGCTTGTTCTGTGCGTACTCGGAAAATCCTACGGATTTTCCTCAGGTTTGTGATAGTTTAGTATCTTTAAGCTAGCCAACGCTACTAACCATCACACGAACACGTTAAACGAACCTTCAAAAATTAACAATGAAAAAAACATACTCCGTTGAAGAATACATTGAAGAAAATACTCATTTTAGTGAGGCCTTAAGTATTTTAAGAAATATTATTAACACTACCGAACTTGAAGAAACAGTAAAATGGAACGCTCCTGTTTATACCCTAAACAATAAAAATGTAATTGGTTTAGGTGCTTTTAAAAAGCATTTTGGTATTTGGTTTTTTAATGGTGTGTTTTTAGAAGACAAACAAAATCTGTTAGTAAATGCTCAAGAAGAAAAAACAAAAGCACTACGGCAAATGCGTTTTGAATCGGTTAAGGAGATTGATAAAAACATTGTTTTAGCATATGTTAAAGAAGCGATAGAGAACCAAAAATTAGGTAAAGAAGTAAAACCAGACCGAAGCAAAAAAGAAACTATTATACCACAAGAATTAAAAGCAATTTTAGCGAGCGAGTTAAAAACTAGTTTTGAAAGTTTATCGGCTTACAAGCAACGAGAATATTGCGAATATATTAGTTCGGCAAAAAGAGAAGCTACAAAGCAAACCCGTTTAGAAAAAATTAAACCCATGATTCTACAAGGTGTTGGCTTAAACGATAAATACAAGAATTGTTAAATAAAAAAGCTTCCAAAAAATTGGAAGCTTTTTTATATCCTAAAAGTAGCAATACTTACTTAGCTTTTACTGGTGCGTTTATTTTACTACTCATCTCCATAGAAATGGCAGAACGTTCAAACTTTACTTTACCAGACATAGTTTCAATAACGCAACTACCATCTTTATCGTTAAGTTCTAAAACTTTACCATGCATTCCGCTTTTTGTAACTACTTTATCGCCTCGTTTTAATTCGGCTGCAAACTTTTTTTCTTTTTTGGCACGTTTCATTTGTGGTGCAATCATAAAAAAATAGATGACTACAAACATTAATACAAAAGGCATAAATTGGCCTAAATCTCCCATTATAGTTGTTTTTTAGTTGTGGTTATGTCCTTCGTGACCTGGCTGTGTACTGGTTTTTTTAACAGCTGAATTAACTGTTGGTATAGTTGCAGGTTTATTGACAGTAGCAGGTGCATTAGGATCTGGCTTTACAAATGCCGTAATCTTTACAGTTTCTGAACCTTTTTCTGTATTTGCTGTTACTGTTATTGTTTTTGTTATTTTATTTTGTCCACTACCATTAAATTTTACAGTAAACTTTCCAGATTCTCCTGCTGCCAATGGCTCTCTACTCCAATCTTTAGGAATTGTACAGCCACAAGAACTTTTAATATCTGTAATAACTAAAGGTGCTTCGCCAGTGTTTTTGTAATTAAATACAGTTTCCACTTGAGTTTTGGCTTCTATTTCACCAAAGTCGTGCTCTCTTTTATCAAATTCTAATTTTGGAAACTTTGAAGATACTGCATCTCTTTTTGCTGCAGCTGCTAAATTACTTTCTTCTATTTTCTTTGCTGCGCTTTCTTCTTTACATGATGTAAATGCAATTAAGCATAGCGTGCTTAATCCTAATATTACTTTTTTCATTTTAAATGTTTTTATCATTCGGGATGTAAAAATAGCAATTATTTAATCGATTAAAAACTTTTATTATTCTCTTAACAGATAATTACATTAAGCCACGGCCAATTTTGTTTAATTTTCCATCAGCTGTATATTCTTTTACCAGCTTGTCTAAAATACCATTTATAAAAATGCTACTCTTTGGAGTTGAGTACTCTTTAGCTATTTCTAAATATTCGTTAATGGTAACTTTTACAGGTATTGAAGTAAAATGTTGCAGTTCGCAAATTGCCATTTGAAGCAACACATAATCTATGCTAGCTATTCGTTCAGCATCCCAATTTTGTGTTTTAAGTTCAATTTCTTTATTTATTACTGTTTTATTCAAAAGTGTCTTTTTAAACAAGTCAATAGCAAATTGTTTATCCTCAATATCTTTATATAAATTAGGTGTAAAATAGTTTTCGCTAGAAGTTATTTTAACCTTTCTCAACAGCTTTAAAATAGTAGTGTTAACAGTAGGAAGATCATCTAACCAGGTTAGGTTTTTATCTTCCATATAATCGTATAGCTTCTCGTTTGGTGCAATAATCTCTTTAAAAATATCAACTATAAACTCTTTATCTTCTTTAAAGTCTGACACTTTAGTTTGCATATAATCTTTATACAAATCACTAGAAATAATAGCTTTAAAAATAACATCTACGTACTCGTTATCTAACTCCCAATTGGTAATCTTATAAGTTTCGAACTGGTTTTTTAATTGTAGGTTATTTTTAAGAATTTGCAACACTTGATTGTTAACAAATTTCCTGTTAGGATCTTTGTCTTCTTTTGTCGCTAAATGTTTGTTTTGCTTTTTTTGTAAGTTGCTTTCGGCTCTTTTTTGTACTTCAAGTAGTAAAGCCATCAATAAAAGGTACAAGTTGTACATATTATCTATACTAAACATTAAAAACTTCTGGTCTTTACTAAAATCATCACTCTCTCCGCCTTTAAACGCATACATAGTTTGCATTACTTTTATACGAATGTGTCTTCTGTTTAGCATCATTACAAAGAACTTTAAATTAAATCGAAAATTATTGATTTGTTTTGTGCTGCAAAAATAATACTATTTTAAAATAAATGCTTCATATTATAAACTAATTATTGCAATAATATTTAGGCTATATTTAACAATTGGAAGTTTAAAGTAAGACCTACTAATAGTTTTAATCTATTATCTTTGCTTCTTCAAATTATATTTGCATTCTCATACATTAAAGCAATCATAAATTTATAAATGAAGGAACTTCAGCATTTAAATAAATACTTTCTAAAATACAAAGCACATCTTATTATTGGTACAATAATTACTATAGTAGCCAGAGTATTTTTGCTTTATACACCACGATATGTAAAAAAAATATTTGTTGTTGTTGAAAATGCACTAGAAGGAAAAATTACCAAAGACGTTTTTAAAGCAGAGTTATCCGAAGCCATTCTTTACATAATTGGTGCTGCATTAATTGGAGCCATACTTACTTTTTTTATGCGTCAAACCATAATAAATGTATCACGTTATATAGAGTTCGATTTAAAAAATGAAATATACGGTCAGTATCAAAAGCTTTCATTGAACTTTTACAAAAAAAATAGGACAGGCGATTTAATGAATAGAATAAGTGAAGATGTTGGTCGTGTACGCATGTATGCTGGTCCAGCGTTAATGTATAGTATTAATACGATTACACTCTTTGTAATTGTATTAATTTATATGTTTAATGCGGCACCAAAACTAGCTCTTTTCACTATTGCTCCGCTACCAATACTCTCTGTTGCTATATATAAGTTGAGTAGAGAAATACACAAACGTAGCACTATAGTGCAGCAATATTTATCGAAGCTATCAACATATACTCAGGAATCTTTTAGTGGTATTTCGGTTATAAAAGCTTATGGAATAGAACCTCTAACAGCTACAAATTTTAAAGCGCTTTCGGCAAGTAGTAAAGAGAAACAAATTAATTTAACTAAAGTACAGGCCTTATTTTTTCCTATGATGATTTTACTTATCGGCACCAGTAATTTGTTGGTAATTTATATAGGTGGAATGCAATATATAAATGGCGAAATTGAAAGTTTAGGTACAATTGCAGAGTTTATTATTTATGTAAATATGCTTACATGGCCTGTAGCAACTGTAGGTTGGGTAACTTCTATTGTACAACAAGCCGAAGCATCTCAAAAACGAATTAATGAATTTTTAAAGATTGAACCCGAAATAAAAAACACAAATAGTAATCGTACAGAAATCACAGGAGATATTACTTTCAACAACGTATCTTTTATTTATGATGACACTAATATTCAAGCTTTAAAGAATGTAAGTTTTAATATTAAGGAAGGCGAAACGCTTGCTATTTTAGGCAAAACAGGATCTGGAAAATCGACTGTTTTGGATTTAATTGGTAGACTTTACGATATTGATTCTGGTTCAATAATCATAAGCAATACTGAAATAAACCTCCTTAACCTTAATGATTTAAGAAACAGTATTGGATATGTACCTCAAGATGCCTTTTTGTTTTCAGATTCTATAAAAAACAATATAAAGTTTGGCAAAGAAGATGCTACAGAAGATGATGTTATTAATGCTGCTAAAAATGCACAAGTGCATAAAAACATTATAAAATTTAATGAAGGTTACGATACTGTTTTAGGTGAACGCGGGATTACACTTTCTGGAGGACAAAAGCAGCGTGTATCAATAGCAAGAGCCATTATCAAATCTCCAAAAATCTTATTATTTGATGATTGCTTATCTGCCGTTGATACTGAAACTGAAGAGAAAATTTTAAAAAGCTTAAATAAATTATCTAAAGGAAAAACAACAGTTATTGTAAGCCATAGAGTCTCTTCTGTAAAAAATGCTGATAAAATTATTGTTTTAGAAGATGGTGAAATTGTTCAAAAAGGAAAGCATGAATCGCTAATTAATGTTGAAGGTTACTACAAAGATTTATATTTAAAACAATTAAGCGAAACTGATTCAAAACAAGAGTAAACTATCTGAATTTTAAATAGATACATCATTTTATCATTCAATTAAATGCAACAAATAATTACTTATCAAAAAGAAAACGTAATATTTGTTGGTTAATATGCTATTTTTTTAGATTTTTGATACAAATAATAGACAATCCAACAAATTTCTAAACAACTATGAACAATAATGATATGATGGAGAAAGAGGAGATTTTTTCAAAAGTGCTAAGAGCTGGGAGACGAACATATTTTTTTGATGTAAGGGCTACAAAAGCAGAAGACTACTATCTTACGATTACCGAGAGTAAAAAGTTTACTAATGATGATGGATCTTATCATTATAAGAAGCATAAAATATATATTTACAAAGAAGACTTTGCTGAGTTTAAAGATATTTTAGCTGAAATGACTGATTATATTATTAAAGAAAAAGGTGATGAAGTGATTAGCGAGCGTCATCAAAAAGATTTCAAAAAAGAATATAATAATCAACCACGAGTTACAGAGGACGAGTTAAAAACTCCTGAAAGCTTTACAGATATAGACTTTGACGATATATAGAGCGTCATTTTAAAATTAACAAAAACCGTTATACCAAGTGTAACGGTTTTTTTATATTTATAACCTAACTAACTCATAATGAACAAACTTTTTATCATTTGTTTTATGGCATCTTTATTTGCCACATCTCAAAGTAAAATAAACTTATCATATTACCTTCCGCAAGACATAAGTTATAACCAAAACATTCCAACCCCAAAAAGTATTATTGGCCATCAAGTTGGAGATTGGCATGTTACGCATGATAAGCTTGTGCAATACATGTATGCTCTTGCTAAAGCATCAGATAGGATAAGCATTGAAAATAGAGGTAAAACCTTTGAAGACAGACCTCTCTTGTTACTAACTATTACATCGCCTAAAAACCATCAAAATATTGATGCTATACGTAAAAGACATATAGATGCAACTAATAACACACCTGTAGATATCAAAGATATGCCCATAGTGGTTTATCAAGGATTTTCAATTCATGGTAACGAACCTAGTGGCTCCAATGCAAGTTTATTAGCAGCTTACTATTTAGCTGCCGCAGATAGTAGTTATATCAATGAATTATTAGACAATACGGTTATCTTATTTGATCCTTCTTTAAACCCTGACGGATTGCAACGTTTTGCTTATTGGGCAAATACTAATAAAAATATAAACTTAAATCCAGACCCAAACGATAGAGAATATAGTGAGGTTTGGCCAGGTGGAAGAACCAATCATTATTGGTTTGATATGAATCGTGATTGGTTACCGGTACAATTGCCAGAATCTAGAGCTAGGGTAGAAACATTTCATAAATGGTTACCAAATATTTTAACCGATCATCATGAAATGGGAACCAATTCTACCTTTTTCTTTCAACCTGGAATTCCTTCAAGAACACATCCTTTAACACCAAAGCAGAACCAAGAATTAACAAAAAGCATAGGTGAGTTTCACGCTGAAGCTTTAAACAAAATAGGGTCATTGTATTATACTGAAGAAAGCTATGATGATTTTTACTATGGCAAAGGATCGACATTTCCAGATATAAATGGAGGTATTGGTATTTTATTCGAGCAAGCAAGTTCTAGAGGTCATATACAAGAAAGTAACAATGGTGTTTTAACCTTTCCGTTTACCATCAAAAATCAATTTACTACGATACTATCTACTTTAAATGCTGCAAAAAGCATGAGTAAAGATCTCTTAAAATATCAACACGATTTTTACAAAAATGCTAGGCAAGAAGGTCTAAAACAATCAACTAAAGCTATTGTTTTTGGTGATGAAAAGGATGCTGCAAAAACTTATCATTTAGCCGAGATACTAAATAGGCATAAAATTAAATTTCATGAAATAAAACAAGATTTTACCGCAAACGGAAAACGCTTCAAAAAAGGATACAGTTACATTATCCCTAAAAATCAGAAGAATACACGCTTAATAAATGCTATGTTTGAAAAACGTACCACGTTTCAAGATACCCTATTTTATGATATTTCTGCTTGGTCTTTTCAACTTGCTTTTAATATAAATTATGCTGAAAATGTTTCTACAAATAATTTGGGAGAACAAGTAATCAATTTACAACCAAGAAAAGGAAATATTTCTGGTTCAAGCAATTATGCCTATTTGATGGAATGGCACGAATATTACTCGCCAAAACTACTCAATCAATTATTAAATAAGGGCATTCGTACTAAAGTAGCTCTAAAGCGTTTTAGCATGAACAATAAAGATTACGATTATGGTACACTTTTGATTCCTGTACAAAATCAAAAAATAAATAGTGCAGATTTGCACACCTATTTAAATAAACTAGCCAAAGAAAGTTATTTGCAAATCTATGCTGTAAATACAGGCTTAACAGAAGGTATAGATTTAGGTAGTAGAAATTTTAAAACTTTAGTAAAACCTAAAATAGCTTTATTAGTTGGAGATGGTATCTCATCATACGATGCAGGGGAAATTTGGCATTTATTTGATACACGCTTTAATATTGCTATTACAAAATTAGACACTAAAACCATTGGAAAAGCTGATTTGGACCGATACAATACAATTGTTATCCCAAACATGAAATCCTTAAGTGAATCAAGTACTAAAAAGCTTAAATCGTGGACTAAGAGAGGAGGCACTATTATTGGATATAGAAATACCGTAAAATGGCTTAAAGAGAAGGAGTTTATTCAATTGGATTTTGAAAAAACTAATATTCCTGCAAAACATGTAAGTTTCGAAGAAAAAAATGATTTTAAAGGCGCGCAAGTAATTGGAGGTGCGATCTTTGAAGCAAAACTAGATAGGTCGCACCCAATAAATTTTGGTTACAAAAATGATAAAATAGCATTATTTAGGAATACAACCATTTTTATTAAAGCAGACTCGTTAAGCTATAACAACCCAATTCAATACACTAAAACTCCTCTTTTAAGTGGCTATATTTCTAAACCAAATTTGAAAGTTTTAGCAGAAACTGTTCCAGTTCAAATAAAAAAATTAGGTAAAGGCAAAGTTGTTGTGTTTACAGATAATACGAATTTTAGAGCATTTTGGTACGGCACTAATAAACTTTTAATGAATGCTATTTTCTTTAGAAAAGAACTATAATTTAATTGCTATAAGAGAAATTATTAAAACTGAAATTAAATAGATTACTGCGGCTTTAAAACTGAATAAAAAAGCTGTTATAAATACAATTGCTAAAAGGTAAAACGGAACCAAAGTAATGGCTATAGCAAATCTAAAAGTAGATGTAAATTCAATCTCATCTATTTTTGGTTGTATAATACGCTTCCAAATTAAATAAGGAAATAAAATATTTAAAATTAGTAAGCCTTTAAAAAATAATTTTATTCCTTTTATTTTAGATTTTCGGGTGGTATTACAGTTTTTAAACCCACTGGTAATACACATATTTACTGCTTTGGGGTCCAAAAAATCAACTTGTAAGCCATTTAACCTTCTTAAGGTTTCATTATAATTGTCAGGTGGTATATGCGTTGTTAGTTTAGAAATCTCAGATTGAATTTTTGCTTTCAACCTTACTACATCTTCATTTCTATTTTCAGAAATAAATCCTTTAGCAACTATTGGTTCTCCAAAAAATATTGAAGTACTATCTGGGCATTTTTCAGCTTTTTCAAAATTTAATCCTACTGGAATTAATTGTAAATCTGTTTTTGGATATTTTTTTAAAGTATCAAAAACAATTCTTGTAAAGCCTTTACTCAAAGGTCTAACCGTACGCTTTAAATTGTGACTCCCTTCTGGAAAAATCACAATAGCTTCTTCTTTATTTAAAAGCTCAGAACAGGTTTCGAAAATAGCATTATTATTAGACAGTTTACTCCAACCATCCCTAATTCTATAAATAGGCAGCATTTGCAGGCTATTTAAAATTTTGCTTACCAAAGATTTTTTAAAAACTGCAGATCTTGTTAAAAAATAAGAAAACCTACCAGACTTAGTAGCAATTAATAGAGCATCTAATAAAGCATTTTGATGATTACTCAGTAATAAAACGGGTTTGTTTTTTGGTACATTTTTAATACCATGGATTTTTATTTTTTTAAAATAGAAAAACATACCAATACTCAAATACAATCTTACGCTATATAACCAGATAAATTTCAATATGCTAAACGTCTTTTTTTATGAGACCAATACCAAGCTAATAACAAGCCAGAAATAATATGCCAAATGCCCCAAAATGCAGCTAAAATTGCCATACCTCCTATTCCATCAAAAAATGTAAAAATAAGCAGCAATCCTAAACCAGAATTTTGAATACCTGTTTCAATAGCTAATGTTTTTTGATTTTTAAACGATAATTTAAAGGTTCTAGCAACTAAAAAACCAATAGTGATTGCTAATATATTGTGACTGACCCCTATTAATAATACATGATGAATAAAGTTATTAAATACTTCCAAATTTTTAGAAAACGCAATAATTACTATAGCAATAAAAACAACAATTGATAAAGGCTTTAAAACTTTCGAAAGCTTGTGAGCTAGCTTTTCGTTATAAAACCTTAAAAGCATTCCTAAAACTAGTGGAATTCCAAGTATAAGTACTACTAGCTTTATTAACTCAAAAGGCTCTAATTGTATGCTTTTTAAAATTTCTGCTGTAGGTTGATATAAATTCCCATAAAACTGAAAATTTAAGGGAGTCATGAACACTGCTAAAAAAGTAGCAAATGCAGTAAGACTAACAGATAACGCAGTGTTTCCTTTAGCTAAGCTTGTCATGAAATTTGAAACATTCCCGCCGGGGCAAGCAGCAACCATCATCATTCCTAAAGCAATGCTTGGTTGTGGTTTTATTAAAAGTACGAACAGAAATGTAACAAAGGGTAAAAAAATGAATTGAGATAAAATTCCAATTAAAACTAGCTTTGGTTGTTTGATTAAGCTTTTAAAATCGTTTATTGAAATCCCTAATGCTACACCAAACATAACTAATGCAAGGGCTACATTTAAAACCCAAAGCGCGTTGGTATCAAAGTTTATTTGAACATGGTCTAGTTGTTGCATAAACTAAGATACTGGAGTGCCATTCTTTACACTATTTTCTGGGTTTAAAAGAATAACATCTTTACCATCTACAGCTCCTATAACCAAACATTCACTCATAAATTTTGCAATTTGCTTTTTAGGAAAGTTTACAACAGCCACAATTTGCCTGTTTAATAAGTCTTCTTTAGTATATAAGGTTGTTATTTGAGCCGAAGATTTTTTGATTCCTAGATCTCCAAAATCGATAGTAATCTGGTAAGCAGGGTTTCTAGCTTCTGGAAAATCGTTTACTTCTATAATGGTTCCTACTCGTAAATCTACTTTCGTGAAATCTTCAAAAGTTATTGCATCGTTCATTTTTTAAAAATACAAATTATTACGAACTTTGAATAAATAAAAAATAATGGCAAGAACACCTTCAAATATGCTTCCTTTAGGAACCACTGCTCCAAATTTCGATTTATTGAATACGGTTTCTGATGAAGTATTATCGCTTCAAAATATAAAAGGGAATAAAGCAACGGTAATTATGTTTATTTGTAACCATTGTCCGTTTGTAATTCATATAAACTCAGAAATTGTTTCTATAGCCAATGCTTACACTGAAAAAGGCATTTCTTTTATTGCAATTTCTAGCAACGATATTATTAATTATCCGCAAGATTCTCCAGATAAAATGAAGATTCATGCTAAATCTGAAAACTACCCATTTCCTTATTTATATGATGAAACTCAAAATGTAGCAAAAGCTTATGATGCCGCTTGTACACCTGATATTTATGTATTTGATGCTAATCTTAAATTAAATTACAGGGGACAGTTAGACGATTCTCGACCAGGAAACGGATTGGCTGTTACTGGAAAAGACTTAAGACATGCATTAGATTGTTTATTAGAAAACAAGGAAAATATGCATACACAAAAACCTAGTATAGGTTGTAATATTAAGTGGAAATAATTACTAAAAATTTAATTGCCAAAAGCCTACATCAAGCCATTTATCAAACTTTTTCCCTACTTCTTTAAAATGCGCTACTTGCTTAAAGCCAAATTTTTCATGAAGCTTAACGCTGGCTTCGTTTGGTAAAGTTAGTCCGCCTAAAACCACATGATAATTTTCTTGCTTTAACAAGCTAAGTAATTCAGCATAAAGTTTTGAGCCAATTTGTTTACCGTGTTCTCCATGTTTTACATAAACTGTAGACTCAACCGTATGGTTATAAGCTGGTTTTGGTCGCCATTTGCTTCCGTAGGCATAACCTAATATATTGCCGTTTTCTTCAAAAACGATAAAGGGATATTTGGCATTAATATAATTAACTTTTTCTGTAAAGATTTCCAGTGATAAAGCCTTAATATCAAAAGTCACAATGGTATTTAGCACATAATAATTATAAATGTCTAAAAGTACTTTGATGTCTTTTATGTCAAATGGTCTAATCATAAAGAAATCAAACCCAATTATTCTTTTTTAATAAATTCTCAATATGTGCATAATGATGATTACTATGCCATGCATAAACACCTATGTTCTCTTTTAATAAAACTTCAGCCTTAGTTTCTGGGTGAATAAAACTTTTATTCAATTCAGCATCAGACAGTTTTTTTAAGAGATAAACTAATTTATAATGAATAGCTTTAATATGCTCAATAGACATTTGAATTGGTGCCAATTTGGTATCTATAAGCTCTGCCCAACGATCTTCGTGATAAGCTTTAATCAATGGCTTATCTTCTGTTAAAGCCCATTTAAACCGAGTATAGCTATGATGATGGCTATCTGATACATGATGAACAACTTGCCTAATTGTCCAACCATTGGGTCTATACTGCGTATCTAATTGCTCTTTATTAAGATGCTTTACTAATCCTTCCAAACGAATTGGAAATTGTTCTAAAATTGAAATCCAATTTTCAATATTTGCTTTTGAAATATTATTTGGGCAATCAAATTTACCTATTGGATATTTTAGGTTTTCTAGTTCTAAATTTGTCATCTATAAATATAAAAAAAGCACTTCAAAAAGAAGTGCTTTTAATATTAAAAAGAATGATTTTTTATTTTACATCCATTAATTCTACATCGAAAATTAAAGTAGCATCAGGTGGAATTACACCTCCAGCGCCTCTGCTTCCGTATCCTAAATCGCTAGGTATTACTAAACGTGCTTTGTCTCCTACGTTTAATAAACAAATCCCTTCGTCCCAACCAGCAATAACTTGTCCTACACCTACTGGAAATTCTAACGGTTGATTACGCTTATATGAAGAATCGAAAACCGTACCATCTGCTAATTGACCTTTATAATGTACAGATACCGTTTTACCCTTTTCAGCTTTTACACCTTTACCTTCTTGTATTATTTGGTATCTTAAACCACTATCAGTTTTATTAAAACCTGCAGCTATTTTGTCTAATGCTTCATCTGCCGCAGCTTTTGCTTCTGCTAAACGTTTTTCTCTAGAACCTTCAAAAGTTCTAAATGCTTCAACAGCGTTGTAAGCTTCTGCATCAGCACCAACTCTAACAATCTCTAAACTTTCAATTTCATCACCCTGCGCAATGGCATCAACTACTTCTTGTCCATGCTCTACTTTACCAAAAACAGTGTGATTATTATCTAACCAAGGTGTTTCTATGTGTGTTATAAAAAACTGACTGCCATTAGTTCCTGGGCCAGCATTTGCCATAGATAATACACCTGGGCTATCATGCTTTAAATCAGGATGAAACTCGTCATCAAACTGGTATCCAGGATTTCCAGAGCCAGAGCCTTGTGGACAACCACCTTGAATCATAAAATCTGGTATTACTCTGTGAAATTTTAACCCATTGTAATATGGTGTTCCTTGAGGTTTAACCGAATTCTCTAGGTTACCTTCTGCTAAAGCAACAAAGTTACCTACAGTTCCTGGAGTTTTTTTGTATTCTAAAGCAACAAGAATTTCTCCTTTTGTTGTATTAAATTTTGCGTATAGTCCGTCTTGCATTATTCTATTTTTTATTTGAAGATGCAAATATATGAAATGATTTACGATTATAGTTTTGCCATTTATATTTATAATTTTAGTTTTACCAAAATCAATTTTTTATGAAGTTTTCTATAGATAATATTTTAGCAGCATTTGGAAATATACGTGCTATGGAACGAACGCATGTAGATAATTACACTGAAGACATTATTAATTCTATTGAAGATGAAGCATTTGCAATATCTAAAGAAAATGTTCTTTATGCTAATACTAAAGAACTTGGAGGTTTTTATTACGTCATAACAATAATTGTTGGTTCTTTTAAAATTAAAACAATGAAAGGAGCGACACTGAGCATTGAAGGAGAAAATTTTAATTTAGATTTAAAATCAGATACGGAAGAGTTTGAATCTGATCATTCTAATGTATCAAATAGATTTATTACAAGAATAGATTTTCAAATTGAAAAGGAAGATGTTAAAAAATTTGATAAAGACCGAATTAAATCGTTAAGACTAATAGCAAAAAAACATGTTGTAGATTTTGATACAATTCAGGAATGATGGAATATTAATTTGCAACTTCACTAATAAATTTTATTCGGTATAAACGTAATTCTTCATCATCATAATCGCCATCAAACTCTTCAATAGCTTCATCAATACTATCCGAATCAGACTCCATAAAATATTCATGAATTTCTTCCTGTTGGTCTTCGTCTAAAATCTCATCAATCCAATAATTAATATTTAATTTAGTACCAGAATATACTATAGCCTCCATTTCTTTTATAAAGTCTTGCATAGACATTCCTTTTGATGACGAAATATCATCTAAAGGTAATTTTCTATCAACGTTTTGAATAATATATAATTTGTTGGCAGAGTTACTTCCTGTAGATTTTACAACTAAATCGTCTGGACGAGTAATATCGTTTTCTTCTACATATTTTGAAATAAGAGCGATAAAATCTTTTCCGTATTTTTTTGCTTTTCCATCACCTACTCCATGAACATTACTAAGTTCGGACATAGAAATAGGATATTTTAAAGCCATATCCTCCAATGAAGGGTCTTGAAAAATCACAAATGGAGGAACTCCTAATTTTTTAGCATTTTTTTTACGCAAATCTTTAAGCATACCCATTAAAACGTCATCGGCTACAGCTCCTCCTCCTTTTTCGGCAGTAATTATTGTTCCATCTTCTTGCTCTCCCTCAAAAATATGGTCTTCGGTCATCATAAACGATACTGGGCTTTTTAAAAAATCTCTACCAGAATCTATTAATTTTATAACACCGTAAGTTTCAATATCTTTTTTAAGGTATCCAGCAACTAGTACTTGCCTTAATAAGGCCATCCAATACTTATTATCGTGGTCTTTGCCTTTACCAAAAAAATCTTGTTCATTGGTTCTATGCGAGTTTATTAATGCATTTTCTTTACCTATAATTACATTTACTAAATCTTTAGATTTATATTTTTCGTTTGTTTTTTTAATAGTATCTAAAAGTAATGTAACATTATCTTTAGCTTCAACTTGCTTTTTAGGGTTACGAACATTATCGTCCATATCGCCTCCTTCACCAGTCTTATTATCAAATTCTTCACCAAAATAATGCAGAATAAATTTTCTACGAGATATTGATGTTTCTGCAAAAGCAACAACTTCTTGTAATAATGCTTGTCCAATTTCTTGTTCTGCAACTGGCTTACCAGACATAAACTTTTCTAGTTTTTCAATGTCTTTATATGCATAGTATGCTAAACAATGTCCTTCCCCTCCGTCGCGACCAGCACGTCCAGTTTCTTGATAATAACTTTCAATACTTTTAGGAATATCATGGTGAATTACAAAACGTACATCTGGTTTATCTATACCCATTCCGAAAGCTATAGTTGCAACTACAACATCTACATCTTCCATTAAAAACTTATCTTGGTGACTTGATCTGGTTTTGGCATCTAAACCTGCATGGTATGGCACTGCTTTAACACCATTTACTTGTAATACTTGTGCTAACTCCTCTACACGTTTTCTACTTAAACAATAAACAATACCTGATTTTCCTTCGTTTTGTTTAATGAATCGAATAATATCAGCATCAACATTTTTAGTTTTTGGCCTAATTTCATAATACAAATTAGGTCTATTAAAAGATGCTTTAAAAGTTGTTGCGCCAGTAATTCCTAAGTTTTTTATAATATCCTCTTGTACTTTTGGTGTCGCCGTAGCAGTTAATCCAATAATAGGGATATCGTCACCAATTCTTTTAATTATATGTCTTAAGTTTCTATACTCTGGTCTAAAATCATGTCCCCACTCGCTTATGCAATGCGCCTCATCAATCGCCATAAAAGAGATTTTTACAGTTCGAAGAAAATCAACATTTTCTTCTTTAGTTAATGATTCTGGAGCTACGTAAAGCAACTTAGTAACACCATTAACAATATCTTCTTTTACGCGTTTTACCTCAGTTTTGTTTAATGAAGAATTTAATACGTGTGCTACACCTTCCTCTTGGGAGACACCTCTAATGGCATCTACTTGATTTTTCATTAGAGCTATTAAAGGAGACACCACAATGGCAGTTCCTTCTTGCATTAATGCTGGTAATTGATAACAGAGAGATTTTCCTCCTCCTGTTGGCATAATTACAAATGTGTGCTTTTTTGATAAAATACTTTCAACTACATCTTCTTGCAACCCTTTGAATTTGTTAAATCCAAAATATTTTTTTAGTGCAGACTGAATGTCACTTTTTGTTGTTAACATTGATTTAATAAAAATTAATTTACACTATTAAAATACACTAAACTCAAAAGCATTTTATTCTTTAATTTAGCAGTGTATTTAGAGAACCCTCATGTTTTTTTCGTTAGTTTTGTAACGCAATTCGAATTTACAATAAAATTCAATAATGATTTACATTTAAAGATAACAAAATCTTTAAAGCTTCAACAAAAAAAAATAATAAATTTTGAAAGACGAAATTTCTATTATTAATACAGCTAAGCATACCATTGAAATGGAAAGTGAATCTATTTCTAACTTAGCTAACCTTATTACTGATGATTTTGCAAAAGCAGTAAAACTTATTTACACATCCAAAGGGCGAGTAATTATTACAGGAATTGGTAAAAGTGCCATTATAGCAAATAAAATTGTGGCAACATTAAACTCAACTGGAACTCCCGCTGTTTTTATGCATGCTGCCGATGCAATCCATGGCGATTTAGGGCTAATTCTTAAAGATGATGTGGTTATCTGTATTTCAAAAAGCGGAAATACCCCTGAGATTAAAGTTTTAGTACCTTTAATAAAAAGTGCAAAAAATAAAATGATTGCCATTACGGGTAATACTGCGTCATTTTTAGGACAACAAGCAGATTATATTTTAAATGCCTTTGTAGAGCAAGAAGCTTGTCCTAATAATTTAGCTCCAACTACTAGTACCACAGCTCAATTAGTTATTGGTGATGCACTAGCAGTTTGTTTATTAGATTTGCGAGGTTTTTCAAGTAACGATTTTGCTAAATATCACCCTGGTGGTGCATTAGGTAAAAAATTGTACTTAAGAGTTCATGATATTTCATCGGTAAATGAAAAACCAAAAGTACATTTAGATACAAGCATTAAAAACATAATTATTGAAATTACAGAAAAAATGCTAGGGGTTACAGCAGTTGTTGAAAACGAAAAAATTGTTGGTATTATTACAGATGGTGATTTACGTAGAATGTTAACCAAAGTTGATGATTTTTCTACTTTAACTGCAAAAGATATTATGAGTCCCAATCCTAAACATATAAATGTTGATGCTATGGCTGTTGATGCATTAGAAACTATGGAAACCAATGGTATTTCTCAATTACTTGTAGAAAACAATGGTAATTATGCGGGAGTAGTACATTTACATGATTTAATTAAAGAAGGTATTATATAATGGCAAAGAAAGATATTAATGAGATGTCTTTTTTAGATCATCTTGAAGATTTACGATGGCATTTAATAAGAATAGTTTTAGCAGTTGTTATTGTTGCTACTTTGGTTTTTATTTTTAGCCGATTTGTTTTTGACGAAGTTATTTTTGCACCACTGGAAATGACCTTTCCAACATATCATTTTTTGTGTAATGGAGCAACCTTCTTAGGTGTAGAAACTACATTTTGTGCCGAAGAAATGCCAATGATAATACAAAATCGTACTGTGGGTGGTCAATTTTCTGCAGATATTTGGACAGCAATTTTAGGAGGTTTTATTATATCATTTCCATATGTAATATACCAATTATGGAAATTTATTAGCCCCGGATTACATTCAAATGAGCGTAAACATTCGCGTGGTTTTATTATAATTTCATCGCTTTTATTTTTTATTGGCGTATTATTCGGTTATTACATTGTAGCTCCTTTGTCACTTAATTTTCTAGCTAATTATAGTATTTCCAAAGTTGTAGACAATCAAATCGATATAAGCTCATATATTGCTCTAGTAAGAAATTCAGCTTTAGCTTCAGGGCTAATTTTTGAGTTACCAATTATCATCTATTTTTTTACTAAAATAGGTTTAGTTACACCAGAAGTATTAAGAAAGTACAGAAAATATGCACTTGTAATTGTATTAATTTTAGCGGCAGTTATTACGCCTCCTGATGTTGTAAGTCAAGTTATTGTTGCTATTCCAATTATAATATTATATCAAGTAAGCATTTATATCTCTAAAATTGTTATACGAAATCAAAAAAGAAAAGAGAAACAACATGTCTGATATTGTTACCGAGTTTAATGAATATCGGGAAAGAATGAATGATAAAATTCTTGCCGATAACAATAAAATTATAAAACGTATTTTTAATTTAGATACTAACGC
This sequence comes from Jejuia spongiicola, assembly GCF_023502325.1. Lineage (NCBI taxonomy): Bacteria > Pseudomonadati > Bacteroidota > Flavobacteriia > Flavobacteriales > Flavobacteriaceae > Jejuia > Jejuia spongiicola. Next base: position 647,107 of record NZ_JAMFLZ010000002.1, on the reverse strand, counting down.
TTTCGCGGAAGGCGCCTTAGATGTTAAAACTAAAGAGCTGTTAGGTTTAGTAGCATCTATGGTTTTAAGATGTGATGATTGTGTAAAATATCACCTTGAAGCATGTTATAAAGAAGGTATTCCTAAAACACAAGTTGTTGAAACTTTAAGTATTGCTAATTTAATTGGAGGTACCATAGTAATTCCACATTTGCGTCGTGCATACGAATTTTGGGATGCATTAGAAGCCAATAATTAATTAAAATTTACGTTATTGCAAGTATGATTTTAAGAGCTGAAAATTTAATGAAGTCCTATAGTGGGCGAAAAGTAGTAAAAGATGTTTCTCTTGAAGTAAATCAAGGTGAAATTGTCGGGCTATTAGGGCCAAATGGTGCTGGAAAAACAACATCTTTTTACATGATTGTTGGTTTAATAAAACCCAATGGTGGGCATATTTTTTTAGATAATACAGAGATCACTAAATACCCTATGTATAAGCGTGCGCAAAATGGAATTGGATATTTAGCACAAGAAGCTTCGGTATTTAGGAAGCTGAGTATTGAAGATAACATTTTAAGTGTATTACAACTTACTAAGCTAAGTAAAAAAGAGCAGCACGATAAAATGGAATCGCTTATTGAAGAATTTGGCCTGGGTCATATTCGTAAAAACCGTGGTGATTTATTATCAGGAGGAGAGCGTCGCCGTACAGAGATTGCTCGTGCCTTAGCTACCGATCCTAGTTTTATTTTATTGGATGAACCTTTTGCAGGTGTTGACCCAGTAGCAGTTGAAGATATACAACGTATTGTAGCACAACTTACCAAAAAGAATATTGGTATTTTAATTACCGATCATAACGTACAAGAAACTTTAGCAATAACAGATAGAACATACTTAATGTTTGAAGGAGGTATTTTAAAACATGGTATTCCTGAAGATCTTGCTAATGATGAAATGGTACGTAAAGTATATTTAGGACAAAACTTCGAGCTTCGTAAGAAGAAGATTAGAGACTAGTTTTTCTTTCTATTTAATAACTTTTCGTTTAAAAATAAGCTTGAAAAGTTTTACCACTAAAACTGCAATAGCTCCAACTATTAAACCAACAATAAAATCTCTTAAGATTGAAGGTAATCCACCTAAAAAATGGTGAAGAAAATCAATGTTATGGACAAAAATACCACCAGAAACTAAAATCAATGCTATTGTACCAATCACGGATAAACTTTTAATAACAACAGGCAACGCATTTATTAAAAGGTTTCCAATAAATTTTGAAATACTTTTTTTCTTACTACTTAGTTTTACAAGTCTGTAACCAAAATCATCCATTCTCACGATTAGAGCAACTATACCATAAACACCAACAGTAGCTATAATAGCAACAATAGAAACAACTATTATTTGAAACAATATAGGCCTTCCTAAGACCGTACCTAAAGCAATAATTACAATTTCAACTGATAATATAAAATCGGTAAAAATAGCTGATTTTATTTTTGTTTTCTCAACTTTAAGCACCTCTTCTTCAGAAACAGTTTCTTCGTCAATTTTAATTTTGGTATGCTCATGTGGTACAAAAAACTCATATATTTTTTCAGCGCCTTCAAAAGCTAAATACACACCACCTAGCACTAAGGCCAATTTTACTCCCCAAGGTGCAAAGGCACTAAGTAAAAAAGCAATGGGTAAAATAATTAGTTTGTTAAGAAATGAGCCTTTAGTAATTGCCCATAAAACGGGTAATTCTCTAGAAGAAACAAACCCAGTTGCCTTTTCTGCATTAACCGCTAAATCATCGCCTAAAATTCCTGCCGTCTTTTTTGTGCTAATCTTACTCATTACAACTACATCGTCCATTAAGGCTGCTATGTCGTCAAATAATGCAAAAAATCCTGATGCCATGTATTCTTATTTTGATGTTAAGTTGTCTAAAATAGACATCATTATGTATAGTAATATTATTAAAGGAATTGCCGCAAATTTTAATACAATTAAAAGCACAATACATAGTAATATAAAAATATAACGAGCTGCATTATCTTTAAAACTCCAAGTTTTAAACTTTAAAGCAAATAATTTAATTTTTGAATTTAATATCCAACAACTAAAAACGGTCAAACCAATTAAAAACCATTGATTTAAAATGATTGAGTTGATTAAATCGCTATTCTGAAATTCCATAATTAATGGAAGGGATACTATCAACAAAGTATTTGCTGGCGTTGGTAAGCCTTTAAAATAGGCTTGTTGCTCGATATCAATATTAAATTTTGCTAAACGGTATGCTGATGCTAAAGTAATGGTTAAGCCTAAGAATGGTAAAAAACTCCCTCCACCTATTTCTAAAAGCAAATTAGTACTATCCGTTTTATAAAAATTATCAACCCAAGTAAGTTGAGTTAACTCAATAAGCTTAAACATTACAATTCCTGGAACCAATCCGCTAGTTATCATATCTGCTAACGAGTCTAATTGTACTCCCAATTCACTTTGAACGTTTAACTTCCTTGCCGCAAATCCATCAAAAAAATCAAAGAATATACCAAGAAAAACAAATAAAGCTGAAGCAACAAAATTATTATTTACTGCAAAAATTACAGCAATACAACCACAAAATAAATTTAAAAGGGTTAATGCATTAGGAATATATCGCTTCATATCTGATATTTTATTGTTGTAAAAATAGCAAAGTATTTCGGTCTAAAACAAAGAAGAAACAATATTGTATTTATTTTGAAGTTTATTAGGTGATAAATTATATGCATCTTTGTAAAAAATTGCGATTGAAAATTAATATAACCACATTATTTTGTTTGTTATCATTAGCAGTATATAGTCAAACTGTTAGAAAATATTCCAACGAGTTTATGAATATTGGTGTTGATGCTGCTGCTTTGGGTATGAGTAGTGCAGTTACAGCACACACTAATGATGTAAACTCTGGTTATTGGAATCCAGCTGGTATATTAAAACTTGAAGACAATCAACTTGCCTTAATGCACTCTAGTTACTTTGCCAATATTGCAAATTACGATTATGCAGCTTTTGCTATGCCTCTTGATAATAGAAGTGCTATTGGTATATCACTAATTCGCTTTGCTGTTGATGACATATTAAACACCACGCAATTAATTGATGCTCAAGGAAATATTAATTATGACAGAATTAGTTTATTTTCAACTGCTGATTATGGATTAACTTTTTCGTATGCCAGAAAGTTACCAGTTCAAGGATTAAATTATGGTATTAATGCTAAAATAATTCGTAGAATTATTGGAGATTTTGCTTCGTCTTGGGGTTTTGGTTTTGATGTTGGTGTTCAATTTGAAACTAAAAATAATTGGAAGTTTGGTGTTATGGCACGCGATATTACAACCACTTTTAATGCTTGGGCAATTGATGAAGAGGAATTTGCAAAAATACAAAATGCAGTTGCAGGGCAAAATCAAGAATTACCAGAAACCACAGAAATAACCATTCCGAAATTGCAAATTGGCATATCAAAATTAGTCGATTTTAATGTAGATTATACACTTTTAACAGCAGTAAACTTAAATGTACGATTTGAAGAAAACAACGATATTGTTTCGTCATCATTTGCCAGTATAAATCCAGCATTAGGATTTGAATTTGGGTATATTGATATGGTTTATTTACGAGCTGGTGTTGGTAATTTTCAAAATGAATTACAAATAGATAATACCGAACAGCTAAGTTTTCAACCTAGTTTTGGTGTTGGTTTTAAATATAACGGTGTACAAATAGATTATGCATTTACAGATATTGGCGATCAAAGTATAGCATTATATTCAAATGTGTTTTCTTTAAAACTAGATTTAAGTATATTTAGATAATCTATAATTCATGAAAAAAGCATTACTTCTTTTACTCATTTTTCTATTTACTCAGACCCTAATTGGTCAACAAATAGAATTATCTAACGAAGCAAAAATCAGCGTGCTTACTATCGGTCCCGGCTCGTCTTTAAATGATGCTTTTGGCCATAGTGCTTTTAGAATTCGTGATATTAGTAAAGGAATAGATTGGGTTTACGGTTATGGTGAATATGATTTTGATACGCCTAATTTTTATTTGAAATTTGCTCAAGGAAAGCTTAATTATTTAATTAGCAAAGATGGTTTTCAAAAATTTTACAGAGTATACTCCTATTATGACAGAACTATAAAAGAACAGGTTTTAAATCTTTCTCAGCCAGAAAAACAAAAGCTCTTTAATTTTTTAGTTAATAATTATAAACCAAAAAATAGGGCTTATTTATATGAGTTTTTTTTTGATAATTGTGCTACTAAAATTAAAGATGTAGCCAATATTACACTAAATAACAATATTGCTTTTACTGAACCAGAAGATTTTAAACAGCAAACCTTTAGAACTTTAATTCATAATAACCTTAATAAAAATTCTTGGGGAAGTTTAGGTATAGATGTAGCTTTGGGCTCTGTTATTGACAAAAAAGCAACACTAGAACAACACATGTTTTTACCAGAAAATATTTATAAATTCTTTGAAAACGCAACCATAAAAAACAGCGACACACCTCTAGTTAAGGAAAGTAAAACACTATATACTCAAAAAAACACTTATAAATCTAGTCCCTTTTTATCAAGCCCATTATTGATTTTTGGTATTATTGGGTTTCTAATATTTTTTATTACCTATAAGGACAGTAAAAAACAAAAGCGAAGTAAATGGCTTGATACATCTTTATTTTGTATTACAGGCATTGTTGGTGTTTTTATTTTATTTCTTTGGTTTGCAACCGATCATACAGGAACACATCAAAATTATAATTTACTTTGGGCATTTGCACTTAATTTATTTATGGTTCCACAATTACTAAAAAAGAAAACGAGTAATTGGTTTGTTAAATATTTAAAACTATTAGTTATTTTACTTTGTTTAATGACTTTACACTGGATAATTGGTGTGCAAGTATTTGCTATTGGGTTAATTCCGTTTTTGATAGCTCTTTTTATAAGATATCTTTATTTGGTAAAATACTTTAACAAACAAGTTATAAAACAATAAAAGACGCAGCTATTGTCCTCTAAAAAATATCATCGTGCTTAACGTTTTTACAAGAATATTTACGTCTAGAAAAAAACTTCGGTGCTTGATATAATACAAATCGTACTGTAACTTAAGAAGGCTATCATCAACTGAGGAACCATATCTAGTTTTTACTTGAGCCCAACCTGTTAACCCTGGTTTTACAATATGTCTGGTTTCATAAAAAGGTAGTAATTGTGACAGTTCTCTAACAAAAAAAGGGCGTTCAGGCCTTGGGCCAATTAAACTCATATCTCCCATTAAAATATTCCAAAATTGCGGAATTTCATCTAATCTAGAATGTCGTAAAAATTTACCAAATTTGGTAATTCTTGCATCGTTCTTTTTTGCCCAAACCGCTCCTTCCTTTTCAGCATTCTTGATCATGGTTCTGAATTTAATAATTCTAAAAAGGTTTCCATTTTTACCAATCCGTTCTTGTGAATAAAAAAGTGTCCCTCTATTACCAATAATGTTTCCTAAAAGAATTAATGGTAGTAAAATAATTCCTAACAAAATCCCTATAAGAGAAATGAGCAAATCAAAAAAGCGATGAAAAAACAAGTATAATTTATTTTGGTTACTTCGGCTAAATGGAAAATATTTATAGAAATCTTTTCCAACAAATTGAACAGGAATACGTTGGGTTAAATCTTCATAAACTTGCGTATATTCCCTTATTGGAAATCCACCCTCCAAAAGTGTAATTAAGTCCTTATAAATTGCTGGTGTTATCGTTTCAGAGTTATAACTGGCTATAACAACCTCAGATATGTTTTCGTCTTTAATAACTTGATAGATTTGTTTTGGACTATACTCAATAATTCCTTTAAACTTTACTTTATCCGTTTTATTTATTTCACAATTAATAAACCCAACAATTTTATAACTAGGGTCAGCTACATTGAAGGCTTCCACGATAGATTTAATATTAGATGTTTCTCCTACAATGATTACTTTTTTATAAAATCTTGGAGATACCACAAAAGTAATATAGGCTAATCTCCATAGAAAAAGGGCTAATAATATAGCAAAATAAAAGTATAATATTTGCAATCTATTATCAGGCAAAATAGGCGTAAAAAATGGTGTTAAAAAGTAAAATAACACAGTAATAGAAACGGTAAGTACAATATTAGCAGAAACAGTTTCTATTTTACTAGACTTTTGCAAATCATATAACTCGAAAATTGTTCCAAAAACTGATATATAAAGAATTAACACAAAAACCCATGTCCAGTTTTCTTTAGTAATTGTAAAATAATCAAACTTAAATGTGTTGCTTACAAAGTACAATACCACAAGTGCAGATATTAAATCGAATAATCGAAGTAAAATTTTACGTTCAGATATATTAAAATGAATACTGCTATTAGACATTTCTTGTTAGGGTAATTTGAAAGACTATAAAGATACTAAGTAAATTTAATTCAGTGCTAAATTACTGCAAGAGTTTAATCCATTGTTTTTTAACTACGTTCCAATCGAAATGTTCTGCTTTTCTTCTAGCAGATACAGCCATATCAATAGCTTTTTCAGGTTTGCTTTTTATTTCTAAAATGGCTTTTACAAAAGCTTCAACATTATTGGGCTCTACTAAAACGCCATCAACTTCATTATTAATTAAAAAGGGTACACCTCCAACATTTGTAGAAATAATAGGAAAACCTAATGCCATGGCTTCAATAACACTTACAGGCATATTATCAAAATTAGTAGTATTTATAAAAATATTGAAATTTTTAGAAAGATCTATCCATTCATTCTTTGTAAGCTTTCCAGTAAAAATGACTTCTACATTAAGCTGCTTTGCGTAAGCTTTAGTTTTTTGCAATGAACCATCATTTTCTGGTCCTATCATACAAAGCGAAACACTAATTGATTGGTCTTTTAGTGCTTTTAAGATTTTTATTGCTAAAATTGGATTATAAATTTCTGAAAATGATCTCACCCAAAGTAAATTAACATTACTAAATTCTTTTTCTTGAAAGGGATATTTTTTTAACTCAATTGAATTAGGAATGCATATTATGTTTTTATATCCAAAATTCTCAAAATTAGATTGTGTATACTTCGAAGGTGCTATATTTTTATACGCATTATTGAATATTTTTTTTGATAAGTTTGGCGATTTTTTTATTCGATTTGGTAAGTTCCCTCCTCTTAAAATTGGAATATATTTTAGTTTAAAAAAACGACATAACTGACTTACAAGAAAAGCATAATAAAAATTAGATGTGCTATAGGTATCAATTAAAACAAAAGCGGTATTCTTTTTGTATATAACAACGCTATATAACATATCCAGTAATCTAAATACTTTATTTGTTTTTTTAGAAGCTGTTTTTACTGTAAATCCTTCAACCTCTAATAGCTTACCTAAGGTTTCAATAGATGTTGGCGTTTTATATTTATGCGATAATTTATTCCCTATATAAAGTAGTTGCTTCATTCTAATTTATACAATATTAGCTTATTAATTTTATGAGTTATTTTTAAATTGTAGTTATCATTTTCGGTAATATAATAATCTACTCCTAGAGATTTTAAAAACTCAACTTTTTCATTAAAGGTTGCCAATCTTTTATAATGCTGCTTATCTAGATACCATTGTATGAGTTTTGAAGGATTACTTTCAATAATCATCGATGCACCTTTATTATCTAAAATCACTGAACGCTTTGCTGCACATCTATAAAAATAATCGCCAAAAAGAACCGCATCAATCTGTGTATTCTTTTCAATATATTTTGCCATTGCATCTTTGGTCTTATTTCCACTTTGTGATGGTTTACCAACACTTAAATTAAATGGTAAAACTGAGTTAAAAATTGCAGTATTAAAAATAGTGCCACTAATAAAACTATTAGGTTTACTAAAAACCAAAACTAAAAAATAAAATAGTAAAAATGGTGTCAACCAATTTTTTAATAGTGTGTTTTTAAAAATATAAACAAGCAAAAAAAACATAGCGAAATAACTAGGAATGACAACCATTTTTTGAGTACGAATAAGTTGAAACGACATTCTGAAGTTTTGATTAAAAACATTATTTACGAAGCTTTCAAAATAAACTGAAGTTAATGGTATTATAAAAAGCAATAAGGTTAATAAAGCTATAACCCTTGCTTTTTTAAATTCATTTTTATTTTTTTTTGATATTATATAATAGATAATAACTGGTATTAAAAAAAGTGCTGATTTATTTTTAAACCAATACAATGAAAACTCAACAGGGTTTTTAAAAATAACAGGTATCCTTGCTTGAAAAGCTTTATCAAATAAACCTAAATCATATGTAACAGTTGATGATGTTTTCCCAAAATATGTTAATATAAATGGTAACATTCCCACTATTAAACTTAATAAAACTAAAACAGTATTTCTAAAACTAAAAATCATATCGCTTTTAAAACATATGCTATAAAAAAATAAAAACAAAAGGAATAACATAATGCCTCCTAAACCAGTTATTGGGTGAAAATTGAATATAAATCCGATAATAAATGATGCTATAATAATTGAACTTAATTTGTTTGTTAATAACAAAAAAGGTAATGGAAAAAGTGCTATGTACAAAGTTCTAGGCATCATTGACCATAAACCAGAAATACCTAGAACCTCAAGGCCAGGAATCCATACAATTCCTCTTACAAATACAGACATAAATAGTGCTAACCAAAAATGCTTTGCATATTTAAAGAATAATAAAAACCATAAAACACCGAAAACAAAATGACAAATAGTGTGCATTATATTTAAAGCTTGTAAATAATTATAATCATTAAATTTTGCTAAAAACCGCAACGTTTGTACATAAAAAGGGGTGTAATATTTTACATTTTCTATAGTATCTACATATAAGTCGTGTTTATATAATTCTGGGTTATCATATTTCTGGGCTATTGGAATTATATTCAACAAATCTGAAGATAGCTGACTATAAGTAGTGTTTGAATTTTCAAAATAATAAGCTAAAGAAATAGTTAAATTAATTGCTATAACAATTAGAAATTTAAACTTATTATTCGAGGCCATCTATTTTGCTTTTGGAGCATTAATAATATCGTAATGAATAGCTTGTAACAATAATTGAAACCCAATAATAATTGTTAAAGTTACTAACATTATAGTACCAGTTGGAGCTAGCATATTATTTGATACAAAATGCCACCAATTATAAATACCGTATATAACTCCAAAAAGGAATAAAGGAATCCCTAACAATATATATATTGAAGAGATATTAAAATCGTAAACAAAGTAGCTTTTAATTATACGTTTTACAAACGTTTTTAAAAGCTTAGGTATAAATACAAAAGGCATTTTCCATACTTTCATGTTAGATTTTTCATTGCCATAAATTGCTGGCATAGGTAAATCTTTTATAATAGTATTTTGAAAATATAGTTCTGCAATTAATGATGTTTCAAAATAATATCTATTCGAAATATTATCAAAATCTAATGCCTTTAAAGTTTTTGTTTTAACAGCAAAAAAACCGTTGGTAGGGTCAAAATTATTCCAATAACCAGTGGCAGCTTTTGTTAAAAAAGATAATATCAAATTACCAGTTTTTCTTAAAAAAGGCATGTTTTTTAGAGCTTTAAAATCTCTAAATCGATTTCCTTTAGAATATTGAGCTTCATTCTTTAATAATGGGTTTATTAATTCATCAATATAAGATGTGTCCATTTGGTCATCTGCATCTACCTTTATTACAATGTCTATGCTGTCTTCAATAGCTTTAATAAAACCAAATTTAGTTGCACCACCAACACCAAGATTTTTATCAGTTTTTAAATAAACAATATTTGTGAACTTTTGCAATTCATCCATAGGGATTTCTTCCTTACTACAATCGTTAATAAGATATATTCTATTAATTGTTTTAGGCAGCTTATTAATTACACTTAATATATGCTTTGATGCATTATAAAATGGAATAATTACAGCTATACTATTACTGTTTTTCATTTGTTAAAATAATATCGTGGTGCAATTAGTAAAATTGTTATTAATAAAAAATATCCTAAAATAGCAAACAATGGTCTATATATATATAAATGTTCTCCAAAAAACAAGGTCACTAACATTGCCATTATTAAACCATTCAAAGCTAATTTTAAAAACGATACTTTTCCAAATTTAAGATATATATAAGATGTTAACCACTTAAAATATAAAAATAAACCAACTACACCTACTTCATTAATTAAACTTAAATAAATATTATGTGCAGAATAACCTACTAAAAGCCTATTATTAAGTCCAATCCCTATTGGGACAATATAAAGATTAGAAAATAAGTATTTTAAGTATATAAGAGATAATCTGTTTCTTCCAGCTCCTAAATCTTCATATAATTGTCCTACATCTAAATTAGTACCTGTTAACAAAGTTGGATCTGAAACTTTATTTACTACTCTATTTTCAAACGTTTCTACAATAGTATCTATCACTTCTAAATTGAAAAAAAAACCAACAACAACTACAATAGATATTAATACAGATAATGCAAAGAACTTCTTCGTTTTTGAAATAAATAAATAACATAAAAAAACGATTAAAGCCAAATATGTTGTTCTAGAGCCTGATATACCTATTGTAGCAATACTTGCTATTATAGAAAAAATCACTAATAATCTATTAACTTTAACTTGTTTTTGAAAAAAAAGACCTATTGAAAAAACAAAGCTAAAAAACATAAACATCCCTAAAACAATTTTATTAGGCCCTAAGGTGCCTGAAATAAACCCTCCGTATGCTCTTCTATAAATATCATTCCATAAAAAAGGAACTTGTCCATAATGTTGCAAAAACACTAATACTGATTCGCAAATTGTTAAAATTAAAATTATAGTAGCAATAAGTTTATATCTACCTCTTTCTCTAAGATATATAGAAAACAAAACTGCTGTGTAGAAAAAAACTAGAAAGTGATAATAATATAAACAAGTTTGAATAAACCAAAGTGGTCTGCCTTTCACAAAACTGAATATAGCTGTAAAAATTAATGTAAATCCACACCATAAAATAAATGTATTTAAGTATTTTAAGTAACTTTTCAAGTTTATGTATTGAATTATAAAAGAGCGGTTTATAAACACAAAAAGCAGTATAACAAACCCTAATATATCGTAAATTCTAAACTCGTTATCTCCTTTAAGGCTATATTTTAAAACTGGTAAATTATAGAAATAAGAACATATCATTAACACCAAAACCAATCTAATGTAAAATGGCTTAAGTAATAATTCGCTTCGTTTATTGATGTATTCTGTTTTATTCATTAATAAACTATAAAATTTTTTTATAAGTTAAAATAAGTGTTCTTGAGATAGCTCTTGTAGAAAAATATTTTTCAATACGTGTCTTTAATTTTTGTCCTATAACTTTTGCTTTAGATTGATTATCTATATAAAACAATATTGATTTTTCTAATAAATTTTTATCGGAAGGTTTTATAAGCAACCCATAATCATTGCTTAAAATCACATCTTTACAATCGCCTACATTTGTAACAATTACTGGCAAACCTGTTAAACCATATTCTAACAATGCAATTGGTAGCCCTTCAGATTTCGATGATAAAACTCCTATACTGCATTGACTCAAAATATAAGACACATCTGGTTTACTTCCATATAAAAATACATGATTATTTAAACCTAAATCAATAATCTGCTTTTTTACTGAACTTGAATAATCATCATTTAGATCTTTACCAACACAATGTAAGGTATATTCTGGGTGCTTTTTTACAACTTTTGCAAAGGCACTAATCAATGTATGATGATCTTTTTGTGATCTTAAATTAGCTAAATGAACTATACGTTTTCCTTCTTTGCCAAATAATTGAGTAATTGATTTAACTTTATTTTTAACAGCAAAATTTGCTAAATAACTAATACTTCTTGTTTTTAAGTGATTTTTAGCCCAATAAACCAAATTACTATTTACACTAAAAACATGATCGAAATATTTTGAACAAAATTTTAAAATCCAAAATTTTCTTTTATGCAAATACTCACTATTTCCATAATGATCATGCCAAATTATTTTGACTTCTTTATTTAACAATTTTATTATAGTTGCCAAGAAAAATGATGTTGAATGTGCATGAATAACATCAATATGCTGTTGTTTCACATATCTGTTTAATCTTATAATAGGCTTGAAATCTAGTGTCCTTTTTTTATTTAAAAATAAAAATTTTACACGCGTACTTAAACTTTCCTTTAATAAACCTTCATTTCTAGTTGCACATAAAAAAGATGTGTCAATTTCTTCAGCTAAAGAATTTGCAATATTGACTGCAGCACGTTCTGCTCCGCCAGTTTCTAAAGAATCAATTAATTGTAATACCCGCATTTATGATTTTAATAGTTTTGAGATTTCTGTTTCAAAAACATCTAAAGTATAATTTTGCGACCACTTACTTGCCAATAAACTTACTGATTTTAAATTTGAAGTATCTTTTAAGTGTAAATTAATTTGCCTTACTGCATCATTTAAATTAGGCTCAATTAATACACCCCGATTTCCATAATCTAGCATAAAAGGAACACAAGATATTTTTGTAGCAATTGGAATGACTCCAAAAAACATAGCTTCTGCAACTGCTTTTGGCCAACCTTCAGATTTTGATGCTAAAATTAAAAAATGTGATTCCTTCAATGCTTTTTTAATAGTATTTTTCCTTTGACTACCTTTTAAAATTACAATGTTTTCTAGATTATTATTAGTAATATATTTTTGTAGTTCTGGCTTTAAAACTCCTTCGCCATATAGTTCTAAAATTACTTTTTTACCTTGAATATATAAAGCTTCAACTATTTTAATGGCTAGTAAAGGTCTTTTTCCTTTCACTAAACTTCCAACAAAAACAAAGTTTAATTTAGCATCATAATTTCGTTCAATTTCATCTTCAATTTCCGAATTATAAAAACTCGCAGTAAAAAAGGGCTTTATATTTTTTGTTTGATTTTTCCAATCACCGTAAACTAAAACCTTTATGTTTTTGGTTAAAACAGTATTACTTAAAATCCATTTTTGAAACTTATAGCTTATAGGTTGTTTACTTTTAGGGTTCCAATTTCCTGCATATTTAGCTGTTTTTATTTTTTTTGAAAAAAATATTTGCACAAAACATCCAATAAGCCCAATATTTCCTGGGCAGCGCAAATGTATATGGTCTGCATTTTTACAAGCTCTAAATATCGTGAAAAATATTTTTGGCAATTTTAAAATTGATGAAACGGAGTTTTTAAAACTAGTAAAAGCTATTGAAGGAATAGTATTTAGATGAATATTTTGGTACACATATGAAGCTTCTATATTTGAAATTTCTTTATTAATTTTTGGTGCAACAATTTCGATCTTATCGGCATACTTTAACCATATATTCATTTCTTTAACATATGGTGCGTAAGCATACAACGAATTATTATGCTCCTTATGCATAGTATGCGAAATGATTAAAAACCTCATTGTTTTACTTTAGGTTTATTAAAAATTAAAGACCACCAACCTACTATTCTGCCTAGGCATTCAGTAAAAGCCTCTTGTTTTTTATTAGTATTAAAAACATTTATAAATCTTATTTTTATTAATAAAATGGCTGTAGCATTCCATTTAAAACGTGCTTTTAAACTTGGTTTAGGGTATTTTACACGCCAAACGCTCCAACCGTTACGTAAAACCATTTTACCATACTTAAACTTGTTTGGTCTACCAGTATCATCATGATAATGATATAATTGCGCAGATGTGTTTATATATAGTTTTCCTTTTTTTGAAAGACGTAATGAAAAATCGGTATCTTCATACAATCCATAACCTTCAAAATATGGTGAAAATTTAAAATGATTAAAAACTTCTTTTTTATATGATGAAACGCCTCCCATAATTTGTTCAACATTGTAAATTTTTCCTGATGGTGGCAAAAAACCTATTGAACGTCCGTGAGCAAATGTTGGCAAAAACCCAGGGGTTTTATCTGGTAATAACCAAAAAAATCTTCTTACTCTAAACCTAAGCGGCTCGTTTCGCATCCAATCATCAAAATAAAATTTATTTTTACTTTCTGCATTATTCTTTACTTGCCAACCTACTTCATTTACAATATAACCGCCAATGGCTAAAGCATCTTTTTTAACAAAATAAGTGCCAATTAAATTTTTAAAATAATCATCTTTTAAAATAATATCATCATCTAAAAAACAAATGATTTCTGAGGCTTCATCTACTAAATCAATTCCAAAATTACGCTGCTTGGTTAACCCTCTATTTACTTTATCAACCTTAAAATATTTTAATTTTTCAAAACTGTTTTGCTTAAAAACGACTTCTGTTTCTGTATTTGTAGAGCCATCAATAATTAGAATTTCGTTTGGGTATAGAGACTGTGCTTTTACAGAATTTAATAAATCCAGTAAAGGTTTTGGCCTCATGTATGTACAAACTATAAGCGTAAATGGTAGCATCATTTTTGTTTTTTAAAAACTTTATAAAACTTAATAAAAAATGATTCTCGTTTCAAATGCGTTTCCCATAAATTTCTATTATTCTTTTGAATAGTTTCAAACTCATCTTCACCTTTAGAATTATGAAACTTTAAAATTTGTTCTTCTAATGATTCTTTTTTTGTTACATCTAAAATTACACAATGTTTTTTCCAATCAATAATATCTGATAAAGGTAATCTACAATCAGTGTTTAATAAAACGGGGATTCTTCCAACTGCTAATGTTTCATAAAAACGAACAGAAAAATTACCTGCGCCACGAATACAAAACGTATATGCGTTATTATATATATTTTGATAAAACTCTTGAGTTGTTTTTTGTTTATCTTCTATTGTTTTTACACCTGCTCTATACTTCTTTCTTAAAACAAATTGTGCTTCAATTTTATTACTGATTAATAATAAATCAAGATATTCTTTTCTTTTTATACTTGATGGGTAAAAAGGCTGAAAGTCAATTTTATTCTGTTTTAATTTTCGATTAAAATTAGTTTTCATATAACTTAAATACTCTTTAATATACTTTAAAAGCCCACCTTGTGCATGACCTACAAAGCCAATATTTGGTTTATTTTTTTTCTTTAGAGTTGAAAATGATTCTTTTAAATTTGATTGATATGGATCGTTAATAAATGATGGTATTATAACTGTACTATTATGAAGTTTTGAGTTTAAGCCTCCTAATCTAAAATTATAACTATTTGCTATATAAACTGTAAAACCATAATCTCCAGAAGTATATAACCAAATAGGCTTTTGGTTTTTTTTTGCTGCTTTATTTAGTTTATTGAATGCATTACGCTTTTTAAAAAAACTACTGTAATCTATAGGAAAAACTACAATATCGCAATCACTTATGTCATCAATAATAGCGTAATATGATACTAAAGTTTTATTTTTCAAATAAAACAAATCAAACAACAAAGGAAACACTTTACTCCTATGCTGTTCTTTTAAAAAAGTTTTATCTGTATAAAGCTTAAGCATCTGTTTTTTTATTCAATAAATATTCACTCCAAAACTCACTTCGTTTCCATTGCTTATTCATTCGCCTGATATATAACAATGGTGATTTTATGGATTGCTTTTTATAAAATTTCAAAAACAAAGTAAATTTGTAACCAAGCTTTTGAAACTTATTATAGTGTTTTTTTACATAAAGCATAACTGTTGGCGATGGTTTTGGCTCAAGTAAATCTTCACTCCAATCGGGTTTAAACTTTGTTCTAAATCCGCCATAAGGTAATTTTAAATGTGTTATTTTTATTTGAGGAAAATAAATAATATCATTTCCTGTTTGTCGCAACTGCATACCAAAATCTGAATCTTCTCTATAACCAAACTCAAAAGCTGTATCAAAAGATACATTTTTCAATAAACTCGATTTAAACATGGTGTTTCCCGAGCCAAAAATATCGGTTTGACTTGTGTTAAAATATGCTGGTTTTTCGTTAGGTTGAATGTACATAGTTGTAGCCACATTTATACCACAAAGTTTAATATTATTAAACAAATTTTCAATTAAATTACTTTCAAACCTGTTATCGTCGTCTCCTAATAAAACCCATTCACTTTCAACAAAACTTAAAGCTAAATTACGTGCGTTACAAACTCCTGTTTGATGAATAAATTTATGATTAATTTTAAAAGGCCAACTTTCTGAGGTTAAATAATCTAACTCAGATTTAGAGTTAGTATCCGGGTTTTGCTCAACAATTATAACGTTTTTAGGAAGAATCGTTTGTTTCGCTAAATCTTTTAAAACATTAAGTAAACTATCTTTTCTATCAATAGTTGGTATAATTACATCTACTTCTTTTTTATCAATAACTTTTCTTATAGATTTAATTGGTATTTGATTTAAATCAATACTAGTATTTAATTGTCTTATAAACAATGATTTTAAAAAAGGTAATAAAAGAAACTTCTTTTCAAAAAACAGAAAACATAGTAGCAAATTAACTGTCCATATAAATTTATAATGTTGTTTAGTAAATAAGAATACATCGTAAATTGAACTTGACTTCTTTTTATCTGAAATAGATTCTGAACCTTTTATCAAATTTGGTTGAGAATAACAAAACAAACCTTTTGACATACCTAATTTCGCCACAGAATTCAGAAAATAATCAAACCCTTTTCCGTTTTCAGTATGCTCAATTAAAGTCCCTAATATATTAGTATAAATACCACCAACATCACTGCTCATCATCCATGTTGGGTATTCTACATGTCTTGTAATGTTTGTGTAAGGCGTTTGTTCAACATATCCAATATGTGATGAAATACAATAATTTCCATTAATGCTATATGAACACATAACGCGTTTATGGTGAAAAACAGTTTCAATTTTCGAAAAATTGATTATGTCTTTATACGTTTCATTTACCCAAATTATTAATTCATTTGAATATGCTTTTGAAGCCTTACATAAAATTGAAACAATAGAATCAGAAGCATTAAAATCTATTGAAGGTACATTATCTCCTTCAAAATAAAGCGAAACTACTTTTTTTCCATCATGTATTAATACAATCATTTTATAATTGAATTATAATATTCAATATTCATTTCAGCGTTATTATCAATATCAAATAGCTCTTCTACTTTTTTTCTAGCTGCTTTTCCTATTTCTATGCATAATTTTTCGTTATTAAACAATTCCAGAATTTTAGTAGCATATTCATCTGTTTGTCTAGGGTGTACTAAAAACCCATTTACACCGTCATCAATTAACTCTTGAGCCCAACCGATACTTGTGTTTACAACAGGCTTTTGCAATGCCATAGATTCTATAGTTACCATACCTAAAGTTTCTGCAAACGACGGAAATACACAAACATGTGCTTTCTTAATATAGTTTTGAACTTCAGTGTAAGGAACTTTCCCTAAATAGTTACTTTGCTTTTTCGCTTTTGTGGAAAATAAATTTTCCATTAAGCTATAGGTTGATGTATAACTTGTTTTAATATCTGGCGAATCACTTCCTATTAAAATAAGCTTTGCTTCTGGGTTAGACTCTATAACTTTATTAAATATTTCAGCTAACTCTAAAACACCCTTTTTTCTAATAATTGTGCCAATATAAAGTATGGTATTTCTATCATAAACGTTTTGTGAATCATTTATAAAATCATCCAGCTTTAATCCGTAATGAATGGTTTTTATTTTCTCTTTATTTAATTCGAAAATTTTTTGAGTTTCAATTCCTGCATAGGTTGTTGGTGCGATATAAGCTTCTGCCTTTTTAAGCGCTAATTTTTCAAAAAGAAAGTTTTTTATCTTCTGCTTTCTGCCATCTAACTTACAAAAATAAGCATCACTGCCATGAAACCTAATTACTAGTGGCACATTAAAATTCATGAACGCTGTAATGCCAGTCCAATCTGGTGCTTCTAGAAGTTGAATATTTTTAGTCTTCACTATTACATTTGTATATTTCTGAATATGCCTTCTGTAGAAATACCAAGTCGCAATTTTATATTTTTTCTTTTTAATAAGGTGAATTTCTACGCCTTCATCTAAAAAAACTACTTCTGCTTCTTGATGGTACACAAAAACGGTAACGTTAACACCTTTTTTAACTAAAGTAACTGCTAAATTTTTTATACTTGTACCAATACCAGCCGCATACTTTATTTTAGCATGTGGATATTCAGATGTTATAAAACCTATTTTCATACTAAACCATCAGTTTTTCAAACATTCTAAAGCCACCATAACTTACTAATGCTAATAATACTATATAGTTTAGAAAGACTATTTTATTGTTTAACAGCTTGATTTCTTCTTGATAAGTATACCAAACTATTGCCATTACAAATATTGGCGCTAACCAACGTAGTTCGACATTGGATATAATTATAAATGAGAATGCTGCAATCATTATTAAAAAAGATGCTGGCAAAAAATAGTTATACTCAAGCTTTCTTTGTTTTAATAACTTAGCTAATGGAATTATTATAATTAATGCTAATATTAAACCTAATTGCCTAAATCCTAAAAATAACGTGTTACCAAAATCTTTAAAAAACTCTTTAAAAGTTAATTTTAAATCAAAAAATATAGCATCAGAAATACTTATAGGTAAAGACTCTACTCCATTTACGTTTATGTATTCTTGAGTTTCTGCCCAAGTTGGATGGCTTCCTTTTTTTAATTCACCCTTATTAATCAATAATTGGGCAAGATATTGCCTTTGCCCCCAGGTGGCATCAATGCTTTTAGGTGGTGATTTTAAATCATAAGATAATACTCCGTTTTCTTTTAAAGATGGAATATTGATTACTAGCATTATAATTAAGACTGCAATTGGATACCTTAATTTTAAGGTAAAACTTTTTCTACACTTATATATTATAAATAATCCTATTAAAACTACTGGAAGATATACTATCAGTAACGCCCTTGTAAAAAAAGCAATTATTAAGGCTACAAATGCTATACTGCTATCAAATTTTTTGTATTGATAAAGTAAAAAAACCTCGCTAAAAAAAACAATTAATGATACATTAAATAATGTATCGTTTGTGCCATAAAAAAAGAAAATTGTGGTACTTAAATAAAATACTAAATAGAAGTAGAAAGTTGTAGAAAACTTATACCGTTTTTCAAAATAGAAAAACAAAGCAATAGTTAAAAATAGACTAATTAGTCTTAAAGCAATATGTTTCTTTAATATAAAAGATAGAGGATATACCAAAATCATAAATGGTATAGAAATATTTTTAGTAATTGCGTCAATCCAACCTTTATTGTGAATTAAATTTAAATCGGAAACAAATAAAGCTTCGTCGCCTCTACCTGCAGGAATTTTAAGTATATAAATAGCAACGAGTATAGCATATATACTTACAGCAACAAAAAAGAACCGCTTTAAAATATGATTATATTTATCCATTAAATGTAATTAATTGATGTACTACATTCTCTGGTTTCAACTCATAAAACATTGGCATCCTTAACAATCTATCTGTAAACTTATCACTATTAGGCAATTTTCTATTATCATGATTTTCTTTATAATAATCACTTGCATGCAAGCTTAAATAATGAAAAACCGCTAGTACTTGATTATTTTTTAAATGTTTTATTAATGAAGTTCTTTGGTTTTCTGATTCACAAACCAAATAAAACATATGTGCGTTGTTTGACTCAGTAATAGGTTTTGGCATTAACTGAATATTATTTTTATTTGCCCATTCTTGTAAATTACTATGGTAATAATGCCAATGCTTTAGTCTTTCATTTTGAATATCTTTAATATTCTCAATTTGTGCCCAAAGAAAAGCAGCAATTATTTCTGATGGTAAAAATGATGAGCCTGTATCTACCCAACCATATTTATTAACTTCTCCTCTAAAAAACTCAGCTCTGTTGGTTCCTTTTTCCCAAATAATTTCAGATCTATTTATAAATCGTTCATCATTAATTGCTAATAAACCACCTTCGCCTGATATAATATTTTTAGTTTCATGAAATGAAAAAGCTGCCATATGACCAATAGAACCTAAATATTTTCCTTTATATTTTGAGCAAATAGCTTGTGCTGCATCTTCTATCACTAGTATGTTATGTTTATCTGCAATATTCATAATCACATCCATATCGCAAGGAACACCTGCATAATGAACAATTACAATTGCTTTTGTGTTAGAAGTAATTAAAGCTTCTATTTTGTCTGCATCTATATTAGGATTGTCTTTATAAGAATCTGCAAATACTATTTTAGCTCCTTGTCGCACAAATGCCAGGGCTGTAGATACAAATGTAAAACTAGGAATAATGACTTCATCATCTTGTTCAATGTTTGCTAATATTGCACACATTTCTAATGCATCAGTGCATGATGTTGTAAGCAATGCTTTTTTAAAACTAAACGTAGTTTCAAAATAATCATGACATTTTTTAGTATAATCTCCATTTCCAGAAATTTTCCCACGTTTAACCGCATCTTCGATATATTGGGTTTCTTTTCCTGTTAAATATGGTTTATTAAATGGAATCATCTTATGAATCTTGAAGGGTTACCTACATACAGGCCTGATTTCTCTATACTTTTAACAACTACTGTCCCTCCTCCTATTTGAACATCATCTACTATACTAATGTTATCAATTAGAGTAGAGTTTATGCCTATATTACATCTTTTTCCTATTGAAACAAATCCAGCTATGGCTACACTTGGTGAGATAAATGTATGGTTTTCTATTTTAGAATCGTGTGCAATAATACTACCCACATTTATAAAAACATTATCTTTTATAATAACTTTTTGATCTAAAACGGAACCTGGAAAAACACAAACACCATTTCCTATTTTACATGATGCATCCACAAAACAAGATGAATGTATAAACGTAGCAAAAGGGATTTTTTTATTTAATGTATTGAATATTTTTTCTCTAAAATCTAAATGCTTATAACCTATACCTATTATAATTTCGTCAAAAATTTTATTACTAAAAGCATTTTGAACTTCAGATAATTTGCCTAATATTTTTTTACCACTTACAACTGAATCTTTTTCAGTAAAATCGTCGAAAAAACCAACCACGTTAAATTGATTGTCAGTAGTAGCCTGATAAGCAATTTGCTGTCCTAAATCCCCAGAACCTATTATAGCTAACTTTTTCATAGTATATTTATTCGTAAATTTTTTTAATTATTGTATTTGGTCTACCTTGAACTTGACGAAATATTTTATAAACATATATACCAATAACTCCTAAAAAGGTAGAAATAACACCTAAAACCAAAACACTTATTGCTACTAAAGATGTCCACCCTAATTGAACTTCATCCATATAAACAAATTTTTGAATAATTAAGTAAATAATAAAAATTATGCTGAAAAATGAAATAACTAAACCAAAGTAAAATAAATACACCAAAGGTTTTCCTGAAAAAGATGTAACTGCCTGCAACATTAAATCAGCTCTACTTCTTAATGAATAAGTACTTGCTCCTTGCCGTTGGTTTTTTTTAACTGATATTCCTTTTTGATTAAACCCAACCCAATACATCATTCCTCCCAAAAATAAATTAGCATCATTTAAGCTTAACAATGCTTTAACATAATCTTTAGTCATTAATCTTTCAGTTAAAATATTATGCGGAATTTTAGTATCGGACAGTTTGTTAATTAATATCCAGAATATACTTCCTAAATATTTTTCCACAAAATTTCCTTTTCGCTTTTCTTGATAACCATAAACTACATTTAAACTATTATCAAAACTCATTTCTTCAAAAAAACGTACTAATATGCCAGGTGGAGTTTCTAAATCGTTATCTATCAAAAACACATAATCTCCTTGAGCATTTAATAGTCCTGCTTGAATAGCATAATGATGGCCGAAATTTCTAGATAAATCTATTAGTTTTATTTTTGAGTTTTTTTCCTTTTTTTTAATTAAAAACTCAAGAGAATCATCTGGGGAACCATCATTTACAAATATTAATTCGTACTCTTTAATTTGAAGCTCAACAATAGCTCTTTCAATTTCTAAAAGGAACTCATCAAGAAATACTTTTGATTTATACAATGTTGTAACAACAGATAATTTCATTCTTTTAATTTACATTAATATTTTAAGAAATGCCTTGCATTTGGACCTTCATTAAAAATTAGGTCTAAAATAGTAACTCCATGTTCAAAAGGTGGGTGTAACTGATTATATTCTATATAATCTGAATAATCCATCCATTCCAATTTAATAGCGTGTTCTTCAAAAAAACTAGGTTTTATATAGTTTTTCGCTGCTGGTCCGCTTAAATAAGTATCAGCTCCTAAATACTTGCACGCATTAATTAAACGCTCTTGTCTATCCCCTTTTAAACTTAATGTTCTAGAGTCTATTATTTTAGTATTAATTTTTAAAATTGAACAAATAACCTTTATAAACGCGTTATTAACTTCGCTTAAATTTGAAGACGCATTTTCATAAACTTTAAAAATCTCATCTTTATAATCTTTAAAAAATGGTGCTTTTGCATAATTAGCCCGTAAAGTACTTACATGTTTCTTTGCCCAATTTGTTTTAAAAACTTTAGTTTCGTAAATTTTTTGACCTAAATATTCTTGTTTTACTGCTATTGTAAGCCATTGATTTCCGTTTTGAGTTTTTATAATGTTTCTATTTCTCCAATCGTTTTTAGTATACTGCACTTCGTCATAAATTACAAAAATATCTGACTTTGCAATTATGTCAAAATACCCTTTCCAAGGTATATAATTAGATTGTAAAATTGAAACTGTCATTTTATTTTATTATTATTAATTTCAATAGTAGCTTCATTATTACTCCAAATCATTGTTCCAACCTCTTCCCAAGGTGTCGCTAAATTGTTTTTAAGTAAATCTTTCTCCCATTCAAAAGTTACGCTGATTTTTTTCATAATTATTTTAAACTTTTTATTATCTAAAACAATTTTATTTTTTTTAGCCCAAAAGGCAGTATATCTTATTAAACCCTTTTTTAATTGTTCTTGTTTATTTAGAACATTAGAATTATTAACTCTAAAGGTATAATTTATCCAAGAGCCACCTAATAAGTATTTGCCTGGCATTCCTGTTTCTGTATACATTGGTAACAATTCACCTTTATACTTTACATTAAACATTCTATTATATCCTCTAAAATGAGAATCCACAAACACACCATGTCCAGTAATACCAAAGAAATCATGGGAAAAAACCCTAAGGGTACCTTTAATTTCTAATAAATCATTTAGGAAAGGTTTGGATGAAGGGAAGCTATTAGTAACTTTATTTATTATACCATTACTTAACGGAAAATTAAAAGTTGAATTAAGTTGAAGAAACACAAAAAAAGTAATTAATAATTTGAACGCAATTAATTGCGTCTTTCTTAAATTCCATTTATTAAAAATAAGGCGTACTCTTTCATTAGTAGTGCTATTAATATCTTCTGTATTTATTTTTGAATATTTACTTTTAAAAATGCTAATAAATAGTTTTTCTATTTTATCCCAGAAACTTACTGGAACCATTAGTATATAAATTGCTATAACACCTAAAGCAAAAAATGGTATTGGAAATTCAAGTAATATCCCAAAATGTAATCCTAAACCAATAAATAACAAATATGTTCTATATTTTTTTAAAAAAAACAAAAATGGAAAAACTAGTTCAAAAGCAAATGTTAAATACCCTAGTGCTTTAATTAAAAACTCTTGATTTAATAACCATTGATTGCTAGAAATAGATACATATGGTAGGGATGCAGGTAACCACATTCCAAGACCATTAACCCAAGTTAAACACTTAAACTTATAAAAGATTGAATCAAAATATACTACAACTACACCAAAAAATATTATTAAAAAATAATACAATACTGATGTTTGGGACTTCTTTAGTGAAAAATTATTCTTTTTTCTTTTTAAAAGGTTATCTAATGAATAAGATTGAGATAAAGGAATAATCATCATTAAAAAACCTATTCCCAAATAGGTGTAATTCATATGATATTCAAAAAAGCTTGATGCATTAACTATCCAAAGAATGAAACCATAATTAATAATGGACATAATACGTGTAAACAAACCTAAAACTAACATTAACAATACCAACATCCACAAGAGTAATGGTATAGTATAATCAAAACTTAAAGGCTCCAAAAATGGAATTGGATCAAAATATAATTGCCTGTATCTAAAAATTCTAATAACTTCTAATAATAAATTTAACAAAAAAAATATTCTAAAAAGACCTAATCCTTTAGAAGAAATTTTCTTGTCATATAACCTATCTATGAAACCTAAGATTTTCATTATTTAATGTGTTAATATACTATTAATAGATTCCCAAATATTCTCTGAAGCTTTTTTTGGTGTTTTTCCTGCAACAATTTCAAACCATTGTTTTCCTTCATCAATATTTGAAAGTTTGCCCTCTAAAATTTGTTTTACTAAACCTTCTAAATCATTCTTATTAGTACAAAAAACAGCAGCTTTATCACTTGGCATACTTCTAAAATGTACATATTTATAATTTTGACCAATATCTCGAATACCTTTTTTTAATTGTGGCTGTTCATAGTTATAATAGATGCATGACTTGTTGTGAGTTACAAAATCAAAAACCGTTGATGAACATACATTTGTTACAAATTCACTATGCTCACAAATATTATATAACATTTTAAAATCTTCTTTTGATGGTAAAACTTGATTCCATTGCTTACCAACTTGCTTCCATATTGGGTCTATAACTTCAATAATATCTTTATTAGCTTCAATAACTTCATTATATCTTGCAGTAAAATCTACAGGACATTTTCTATAAATGATGCCTAAATTTTCACCTTGAGTATTTAAATTTCTAACAGCATTTGCTAAATCTTCCAAATAAAATTGATCTAATGGGGAGGTAGTCTCGTCATCACCAGAATAACAAATATACTTTTTGCTTACATCTAAATTATACTCATTAAAAAAATCTTCTCTTGACTGTTTTAGGGAATCGTTAAAATGAGGCTCGAATTGCGGTGTTCCTGTAACAAATATTTGTTCTTCTTTTATAAAAGGATAATACTGTAAGACTTGTGCTTTCATTAAATTGCTCCAAACAAAATAATAATCGGTTTCTACCACTTGCATTGCTTTTGGAACATTATCCCAAGAATACACAAATGCAACCGTTGGAATACCCAAATCTTTGGCTGCTAACAATGCACTAATAGATTGTGTTGCACGTTGTGTGGTACAGAATACTAAATCTGGTTTATGTTCTTGTAATTGCGATTTACAATATAAATATTTAGATTTTTTTCGCTCTAATTTGTTAATCTTTTTTCTGACACGTTCTATTCCTTTTTCAGAAGAATTTAAACTAATCAATAATGAAATATAAATACTTTTTATGATGTTTTTTAAGTCTTTATAATTTAATGGAAACTTATATGTTGTATAAACATTATCATTAAACTTTTCTTTAGAAACATTTAATTCAATACGTTTTCTAACTCGTGAATAAATAGGCGTTAATAGGTGAATATTATGATTTTCAATTTTAACTTCCTTAAAGCCTAAATTATCTTTTAATGAAAAAACAGTATTGTTCCAATAATGAATATCAAAGCCCATGTTATCACCAATTGCTTTAAAATTAGTAAAAGCAAAATTTCTTAGACCAACACCATCAGGAAAAAAAACGAATACTTTTTTCTTTTTCAAAATAAAAACTATCCTTTTTGATTTTTTAATTTATCTCGTTGTACTTGCTCTATTGGTAAAACGTCTTGACTTTTAAAATTTAGGGCTTTATATACTGCTTTCAAGTCTCTTGATAGTTTACGTAAACCCATAGGTTCTAACGATGCTGCATGGTCTGTACCTTTCCAAGTTCTATCAATGGTATAATGACGCTCAATAATATTTGCACCTAAAGTATAAGCTGCAACATCAACCGCTATCCCTAAGTGATGACCAGAAAAGCCAATGTGCTTAACAATATTTTTATATTTATCAATAAGAACATTTATATCTAAAAGACACACATCTTCAAATGGAACTGGATAACCTGAGGTACAATTGTAAAGCACCAAATCTTTATTTCTATTATGCTTTTTGAAAAGCTTGACCAAATCTTCTATTTCGCCTTTGGTTGTCATACCTGTTGAAATATGGATTTCTCCCTTATAATTTTTGCATAACCATGTTAACATAGCAACATTATTATTACATGCTGATGGGATTTTGATGAAATCTGGATTTATAGACGTAATTTCTTTTGCAGAAGTTACATCCCAAACTGAAGTAGAATATGTAATACCTATATCTTCGCAATATTCTTTTAGCTTAGCATGTTGTTTTAGATTAAACTCTAAAAACTCTCTGTGCGCGCCATAAGTTTCTCCATAAGAATTTACAGGATTTGGATGTGGTTTATTGTATTGTTCTTCTGTTAAAAGCTCTTTATTATTTCGCTTTTGAAATTTTACAGCATCTGCATTACAAAATATTTTTGCGACTTTTATGAGTTCTTTTGCTATTTCTAAATCGCCTTTATGATTGCATCCAATTTCTGCAATAACATAGGGTCTTTTATATAAATTCATGATTTTTTAGTTAGGGCTTAAAATCGTTTATTATAATTCATTATAAAATCGCAGGCTTCTCTAATTGCACCGGCACCAGAATTTTCAGAAAGCACTACATCTGCATGTTGCTTTACTATATTTGTTGCGTTATTTGGTGCTAACGACCAACCTACACTACAAATATTTGTTAAATCGTTTACATCATCACCAATATAAGCAAAACTATTTATTGATAGGTTTTGCTCTTCTAAAATATGCTGCAATAAACTGTATTTATCTTTCACACCTAAATAGACATTTTTTATTTTAAGTTTCTGCATACGTTTTGCAACAAGCTCAGACTGCTCAGATGTCATAACTAAAACCTCAACATTATATTGTCTTAAAATCTCTAGTCCCATACCATCACGCATATCGAAATTTTTAGTTAATTCCCCTTCTTTTGAATATGTAATTGTTCCATCAGTAAAAACACCATCAACATCTAACACAAAGTGTGTTATTTTATCTAGGGTTCTTTCTCGTTTTTGTCTCTCTACAAGTAAACTTTCAACTACTAACCAGTCTTTTTCAGAGTCAATTTCGTGTAATGATTCTTCATCCATTTGTACAATAGCGACTTTATTACCTAATCGGTTTTTAGTTTGTTGCAAACTTGTCTTTGTTGTTGCATAAACAGCTCCATTTTCAACTAATAATCCATCAAAATCTTGTCGTCGTGGCCTTTCTTGTGGATTATAATTTATTGGACTTCCATCTTCATTCCATAAAAAACGATGTGTCTTCACTACTGTCAAAGCAGAATCATAGTCATCATTTAACTTATCTAAACACGTATTTATATTTTGTCTTTTAGTAAATGGCGATGTTGCTTGCAACAAGCAAAACACATCAAAATTAAAATTTATAGACCCACAAAACTCTAACATAGCATATTCTGTCGAAACAGTGTCATTAGCACTTTCTTCACTTCTTAAAAGTGCCTTTACTTTATTAGTCCAATGGTATTCTTTTTTAATAAAGTCTACAATAAGTTGATCATCTGTGTAAACATAAATCTCATCAAGATTAGAAAAAATAGCCTCACCTAAAACCCAAGTAAACAATGGCCTACCAAGCATTTTACGCTTGTTCTTATTTACTATACCCTTAGATCCTTTTCGTAATGGTATAAAGCCTATTTTCTTCATTTAATATATAAATTATGAGTTATGCTAAAATACATATTTTTCAGATGAAACAGCAAAGAACAGGGCAAAAGGTATTTTTGATTACTTTTGAAAATCTTTAATTTTAAAGTTAAATGCTAAAAACTTTATTTGACAAACTAACATCTATAAAAGCGCTATTTATTACTGCTTTTATAACTACGTTTATACACTTTGCCTTAAAAACACAAATCTTTATAAACTATAAAAGCCCTATTGGTGATGAAGCAAGTTTTTTAGATGTTTTTGCTAATATTGAAAAATATGGCTTTTTTAACACTTGGAGTTCTGGAAACTTTTCACCTGTCTTCTACCTAATTACGTATCCTCTTAATTTTCTATTTAATAATCCCATAACTACGTTTAGAATTGTTTCTGCAATAGCAACAATACTTTCATTATATCTGCTATATAATTTTGGCAAGCATAAATTAAAGCTAAGTGGCATGTACTTTAATTCTGCTCTACTTTTTATTGGGTCCTTTTTAGCCTATAGAATATACTGGCAAGGTATTAACGACAGCTTATTCCACCTATTAATTATTCTTTCTTTTTTTTGTATTTACAATATGTTTCACAATAATAAGGTTAATAAAAATTTAGTTCTACTTGGGGTAATTATTGGGCTATTAATTGGCACTCGCATGTTAGCATTTTTAGTTATTCCTGGGTATATATTCTTTTTTTATAAGAACATTAAGCACATATTAATTATTGGGGCAACGGCCTTAATTATAGGAATATTGCTACATTCTCCATCATTATACTATACTAAAACACTTTCTAGTGTTGATAAAAACCCAAAAAGCGGACTAACTTGGATTCAAAAAAATTATTTGTCGCAGCAATATATTTACGAAGGAAAAATAAAAAAAGGGTCTCGTGTTACTTGGAGTGAACTTGAAGGTTATATTACTAAAAATGGAACTAAAAGTTTACCAAATTCTTTTGCTGAGACTGTTTCAAAAAAACCAAAATGGATTTTAAAAGAATTAGTTAATGATTTCTGGTATTCTATAAGGCATATATATTGGAAATCATTTGGCTTAGGTATTTTACTCTTAATTATGTTTAGTTTTTATGGGTTTAAATACAAAAAATTGATTCCCAATAATTTTAGACTTACACATCAATTTTTGAACTTTTTTTGGTTACACACATTCTTTATATCGTTAGTTGTTTTAACCAAAATTGAAGTACGTTGGTATACGTCTTTTATTTATTTAGGCATATTACTATTCCATCAAATACTTCAATATTTTCAACCCTTTTTAAGGTTTCCAAGACGGATTGTTTTTCTTCAACTTAACTATATAATTCTTATATTTTTTCAGTTGAACTTTATTTTAACAGATAGAAACATGCTAAGTGATTTCTTAAAAGGATACTTAAAAGGAATTAATTTGCTTTAATACTATTGTAGGCTTCTAAAACTTTTGTTTTTATTAGTGCCCTTTCAAATTGAGGCTTTACTTTATTTTGATTTATTTGAAATGCTTTTTCAATCAATTTACGATCTTCTAAAGCATTTAAAATTAATTCACTAATAGCATTTACATCATTGCAATCTTCGATTAGCAACCCGTTTTTGTTATGAGTTATAACTTCTGATGAAGCATTTCCAGGATTCGATTGTATTGGAAAAGAACCTTGTGCTATAGCTTCTAAAAGTGTATTTGGCATACCATCAGAATCACTATTCCCAATATATATCAAAGCCCCACCCATAAGCTTTAAAATTTCATTATGAGGTAAAAAATCTTGTCTAGACAACCATTTAATATTCAAATTGTTAGATAAATTTTCTTTCTCTATAAATACTTCCACCTCATCATCAGCACCAAAAACAATAACATTATAACTTTTAATTTTATATGATATAAGCTGCAATGCTTTTAAAACTTCTATTGCTTTACCAGAACGCCCCTGATACCCCTTTACTAAAATTACCTTTCGTTCTAAAACGGGTTTTATATATGCATCAAACTCACTATAATTAAAACCTCCTCCTCCTGGAAATGTTCCTAATACATTTCCCTTAAAACCCAATTCTATTGCAATTTCAATATCGCGTTTGCAATCTGTAATTAAATAATTTACTCTAGGTAAAACTTTTAAAATATCACGTTTAAATTTTGGTACACTTCTATAATAATACAAATCGCTTCCCCATGAGGAATATATCCAAGGTAAATTATAATGCTTTTGCATTACATGCAAAATAGGTGTACAAGAAATATATAATACAATGCTATGCACAACATCTGGTTTTACATTTTCAATAACTTTTTCAAATGCTTTTACTGTGTTATGTTCAATTAAAAAACTAAACTTCTTATAAAAAAAAGGTAAATTCTTTTTAAAAAAATGTCTGCCCTTTAATTTTGGGTATTTTTGTTTCCAACCTGTAATTTGTTTTACCCAAGGTAAGCGTGCAGCTTTATTTCCATCTAAAATATTAAACCAATACACATCGTGCCCTGCATTTTTAAGTTGCTCAGTCCATCGTACAAAATGAATGGAATTCATAGACACCAAAAGTATTTTCATATATATTACAACTTAATTGTCAAACTAATGGTTTGATTCTTTATATGGTATTGAAAATTATACGGTTTATCTCTTAAGTTACTAATAATTGCTTCTAGAAGCATATTATTAATCCTTTGCATTTCTAAAAATTGAATTGTTTTTTTTCCGACTAAGCTTTTAATTGCTTGCTTTAATGATTTATAAGCTTCATGCTCGCTAATATTAACTTGAATTATTTTATTACTTTTTGCTAATAATACATTATTTATAAAAGCTTTAATTTCTGATTCTTTATTAGTTAATTTAAATGAAAAGTCTATTTTATTTAAATCATCATAATCTGCATCATTATAATTTCCCCAAGAAAAATTCAAATTTTCCTTTATACTTTTTGTTTGTTGCTTTAACTTTAGATATTCATGATTTATTTGTTCTAATGTGGTGTGAAAAGGTGTAATGTCATTTTTTTTTCTATAGTTTTTTGGATGCCATTGATGCAGCATTAAAACCTTATCTGTATAAAAACTCATATTAAAGCCTGCTTGTTTTAATCTTACATGTACATCAGTATCTTCTGTTCCCCAACCATGATAAAACTCATCGTAACCATTTATTGACTTTAAAACATTAGTATTATACAACGTCATTCCTGTTGCTTCTTCAGTCGATTTAAAACTTATCTTATAATTGTTAAAAGCCTGTTTAGTTTTAGATTCAGCTTCAGATAAAAATCCAACTTGAAAATATGAGAAGTCTTTTTTACTTTGCAAATTAAATAGCGTTTTAATAAAATTTGGATGATATATCATATCTATATCTCCAACAAAAAATGAAACTGTTTCACATGGTTTTAAAACAATGTTTATAGCTCTAGATTTACACCATAATTGCTGTTGTGTTTTACATTGAATTAATTTTACAAAACTATACTTAGAAACTAATATTGATAATTTATTTTTACAAGTTTCTACACTTCCATAATCAACTAAAACAACTATAAACTTGGTGTTTGTTTGATTTTGAAAACTATCTAAGCAGTTTTCTACTATTTGCAAATCTCTATTACGATATGTAAGCGCTACGGTTATCAACTATGATAAGTAATTTTTAATTTGTTCTTTATTCAATCCTTTCATTTTAAAAACCCTTTTTTTAAAGGCTTTTATTGTGAATAGTTTTTTAAATATTTTTTCAGATATGAAGTAATCTACTATATTTGATTTTAAAATCTTTAATTCTTTGAAATCTTGATAAACATTAGACTGGGTTTTTAAGTTACTATAAATTTCTTCCATCCAAGGTTCTAAAATATTTCCCATATGATACGCATAATTATCATTTGTAGATAATCTAAATCCGCCCATTTTTAAAACAGGTTCATCATTATATTTAAATTCGCTATCACCACCTAGAACATAAATACTGTTTTTGTTAGGTAGTTTATTAAAAACTTCGCGCTTATATGTACCTACAAAATGTGAAGCACCAACAACTGCAATCATGTTGTTTTTTCCTTTTAGAGTTGCAATAACATCTTTATATTTGATATCTAACCATGGCCAACCAATACTATTAGCAAAACGTGTCATAGCTTCAGGGTTTTTAACGGAGGTAAACTTTAATTTATTTGAAAATAAATTACGCATCCAAATATTACTAGTTAATCTTAAATGTGTACGGAAAACTGGAACTGGACAAACCATTCCTGCTTTTGGAAACGTTTTAAAAACGTTTAATACTTCATTTTCCCAATTGTTTAAAAATAAAACATCAGAGTCTGTAATTGTTATTAAACGCTCGTTTGCTGTTCTAAGAGCTTTTAATATACAGTTAATTTTACCAATATTATCTCTTTCTAAAACTAGTTCATCAATATGCTTTTCTTTATATAACTTAATTAATTTTGCATGAACATTTGTACAGCTTCCACCACTTATTACTGAAACTTTTATTGGTGAAATAGCGGTTTTAAGAATTGAAAACAAACACATTTCAAAAATTTCAAAAGACTCTTTATAATAACCTTCTTCATTTGGTATATATAAAGGCATTATAACTCTGTGCGAACAAGGTTCGATGTTTAATAGTTTATCCTTTGATATGTTTTCGCCTTTTCTCATGTTGCAAAAGGGCAGCTTTTAAGAAGCTCCTTTTTTCTTAATTCCAAGATATTTTCATCTTGTAGTAAAACCGACTTGTTTTTTTCTAGTTTTTGTTTTAGTAAGTTGAAATTTAAGTTTTTTGGTTCAATAAAATCTTCACCCATAAATTCAATATTCATTGACTCAAAATAATCATAAAATTTAATATTATCTCCAGAAAGTTTATTTGAAAATTTTATCCAAAGCGAAGGTATTCTATAAGCCTGCGACACAATTACGCCATGCAAAGATGATGAAATAATTTGTTTGCATTCTAAAATTTCATCAGTGGTTTTCTTTATATCTTTAGTAAGTAAATTAATTACTTTTACACGTTTTTCATTTTTAAAAATTTCATTTACTGCTTGATAATCTACATAATGAGGAATAATGCCAATTTCAAAAGTCTTTTTAATTTCTTTATTATAATACTCTGGTAATAAAATTGCTGGGTCTCCGTAAACTTCTGGGCAAGAAAAGCCTAAGTCTAAAACTCGCTTTCTAGTTTGCGGACCTCTAACAGCTACAAATCTTGCATCTCTAACTTTTTCATCTTTTTTAATAATGCCGCTTCCCCAAACAATTGAGTTTTTTGTTGCTGAAGAAATTATGCTCCCAATAGTTACATAATGCTTAAAAAAGTATTTGTGCAAGCCTTTTGCGGGATGCTTTATTGCTATAACCTTTTGCTTGGATATTTTTTCAACAAGAAATTGCGATAGTAAATCTCCATAATTTTCATCACCACTTGCTCGTTTTTCATGCCACCAATAAAGTCTAATAGCCATTGTGATTATTTAAATTTTTAAAGAAAAATTCTTCGTTTTCTTTTATTTCAGACAAATCCCAATTCCACCATTCAGATTTCAACAGCTCATCAATAATATTTTCATTAAACCTTTTTTTAATTTCTTTTGCCGGATTTCCAGCAACCACCGTAAATGGTTCAATGTTTTTAGTTACTATGCTTCCTGCTCCAATAACTGCCCCATGACCAATTGTAACATTAGGTAGAATTATCACACTATCCCCTATCCAAACATCGCTACCAATAATAATTGAAAAATCTGGTTTTGTTTTTTTAAATGGTGATTTGTTAAAATATTTTTTATAAAAAGAATATTGCATAGAAGCAAAACTTGTTTCGTGATTATTGAGTATTAATTTCACATCTTTGCCAATAGCACAATATGATCCAATTTTTACTTTGCAACCACCGCCACGAATAGCAAAATTTCCATTATGATACGAATTAGCACCAACAATTATTCTATCTTTTGATGTTATTAAAACTGGTGTTTTCTCTACTAATAAAGCTTTTAACCTCTTAATAATAAAATTTCTAAAACTCAATTTAACTCCCATGTAGCATTTGAATAAGTTATCAATTTTCCTTTAGGAATTCTTCCAGTCTTATATACATCATTCTCAACAACAGCGAAAGAAATACATTGTTCAAGTATTTCAATAGTATTGTCGCTTGCAGCTAATGCAATTGTTAAAAAATAATTATTAGGCATTAATTTTAAACTATTTATTGATACTATAAAAGTAAAATCATCATTAGCTGAAAACATTTCGTTTGTCATTTCATTTGAACGTAAGGCAAAAATTTTAATACCGTTTGCAGAAGTTATAATAATACTAGCTTTTACTCTATTTAACTTAGTTTTATTAATTACACTAATTTTAATTTTAATCGGTTCGCCCATTAAAAAATTACTAGCACCACTATTATCAGACTTTAATGTTTCTACACGAGTAATTTGGGTTTGCTGTTCTTTATTTTCAAAAGAAACTACACCGCTATTTTCATTACTAAAAGCACTCTCATTTAAGTAATAATCAACTGCATTTTCAGAGCTTCCTCTATAAACTACTTTACCATGTTCCAAAACAATAGCATTACTACATAAGCTTTTTACAGCTGCCATATTATGACTTACAAACAACACTGTTCTTCCATCACTCTGACTAATACTTTGCATTTTACCAATGGCTTTCTTTTGAAATTCAGCATCGCCAACAGCTAAAACCTCATCAATCACTAAAATTTCTGGTTCTAAATGTGCTGCAACTGCAAAAGCTAACCTAACTGTCATGCCGGAAGAGTATCTTTTCACTGGTGTGTCTATATACCTTTTACATCCTGAAAATTCTATTATTTCATTAATTTTTGAAGCAATTTCTTTTTTAGTCATTCCTAAAATAGCTCCATTTAAATAAATGTTTTCTCTACCTGTCATTTCAGGATGAAAACCTGTTCCAACTTCTAATAGAGAAGCAATACGTCCTTTGGTTTTTATTTCTCCTGTTGTTGGCCCAGTAACTTTAGATAATATTTTTAATAATGTGGATTTTCCTGCACCATTTTTTCCAATAATACCTAAAACGTCTCCCTTTTTTACTTCAAAATTAATGTCTTGTAAGGCCCAAACATACTGTGACTCTCCTTTAACACTTCTATCATTAGATTCTCCTACTTTTAAATAAGGATCTTCTTTACCACGCAACTTACTCCACCATCTATTTAAATCATGGCTAATCGTGCCTGTACCAACTACACCTAAGCGGTATTGCTTAGAAATATTTTTTGCTTTTAATATAACTTTATTTTCAATCATACTGTATCAATAAAGCTTTTTTCGGTTTTATTAAAAATAACTAAACCTATTAAAAAAACAAGAATACTTATGCTTATCGCATAAATAATTTTATATACAGAAAAATCTCCAGTTCCAAGTGTTATATTTCTAAAAGCTTCAACAACTGTTGTAATCGGGTTATATTCTATTAAGTTTCCAGCAATTTTAGGTATACTATCATCTTGTACTTTTTGCTTAATTAAATCTAATGGATACATTACTGCCGAACCATACATTAATAATTGAATACCAAAAGTTACTAAAAACGATAAGTCCCTATATTTTGTAGTCATTGAAGAAATTATCATTCCAAAACCTAGCCCTAAAATTCCCATAATAAATATCAAAAAAGGCAATAAAACTAATGTTGAACTTACTTTTAGGCTGAAAGCTTGATTTGTAAAAAACACAAAATAAATGTAAAAAACAGCAAAAACTAAAAGCTGAATACCAAACTTAATTAAATTTGATATAACTACTGATAACGGCATTATAACACGTGGAAAATAAACTTTACCAAAAATATTTTGGTTTTTTTTAAACGTATCACTTGTACCAGATAAACAATCTTTAAAATAGTTCCAAGATGTTATTCCTGCAAGGTTGAATAAAAATGAAGGTATTCCATTACCTGTGGAAATATTCGCTATATTATTAAAAACTAAAGTAAAAATTACTGATGTAAATAGCGGTTGAATAAAATACCACAACGGGCCTAAAATTGTTTGTTTATATAAGGTTACTACATCGCGCTTTACAAATAGAAAAAGTAAGTCTTTATATCTCCAAATTTCTTTAAAATTGAAATTTATCAATTTTGTATTTGGGGATATCGTATATAACCAATCCTCTTTTATTGCTTTGTTCAACTCTATATATTATTTAAATAACCTTAAAGAAAGATTTTATTCTTGACAACAAACTTGGTTTTATATTTTCATTTTCATGATAACCATTTCCATAATCACCATAGCCATATCCATAGCCATATCCATAGCCATATTTATTTTTCAAGTTATAATAATTATACAGAAAACTTATATTTTTTACTTCGCCTTTTTTATACTTATCATTAATAAGGCTTAACATTGGCTTTTTAGTATAATCTTGTCGTACAACGTATAATGATGCATCTGCGTACTCTAATAATTCTAAAGCGTCAGCAACTAGCCCAATTGGCGGGGAATCTAAAACTATATAATCATAAGTTTTTTTTAGTTTAGCTATAAAGTCATTCATAGTTTCACTAATTAATAACTCTGAAGGGTTTGGAGGAATTGGTCCAGAAGTTATTACAGACAAGTTATCAATTTTTGTAGCTTGTGTAACTTCAGATAAAGTTTTTTGACCAATTAAGTAATTCACAGCACCAATATCATTTTTTATATCAAAATCTCCAAAAATTTTAGGCTTTCTTAAATCTAAACCTACCAAAATTGTTTTCTTTCCACTCAATGCAAATACTGTAGCAATATTTATTGAACAAAATGTTTTTCCTTCTCCACTAACAGAAGAGGTTACTAAAACAGTTTTTGATCCATTAATATCGTGTTTTTTATAAATGTATTGTAAACTTGAACGAATTGCTCTAAATGATTCTGCAACTGCAGATTTAGGTTTTGTATAAACTGCTAAATTATTATCGGTATTATTTTTTCCTACTACACCTAACAGCGGAATATTTGAAATAGTTTGCATACTTTCTGGACTATGCAATTTAGTATCAAATAAAACCATTAAAAATGCCAGAAGTAATGGTGGAAACAATCCTCCAAAAAGAGCAAATATGTATCTAGAATTTAAGTTTAGGTCTATAGGTTTTGCTCCTGTATCTTTTGCCGGATCAATAACTAAAATATCTGAAACACTAGCAGATTTAATTATTTCGGCTTCGCTACGCTTAGCTAAAAACACATTATAAGTTTGTTCACTTAACGAATATTGTCGTTGTATCGTTATAAGTCTTTGCTGATCTATTGGTAGCTTTCTTATTTTAGAATCAGCAATTGCTATTTTAGAGTTTATTGACTGCAATTCTCTTCTTAAACCAGCTGTAGCAGAGCTTATATTTTCTATCAATACTGTTTTTAAACCTTCTATTTCTCTATTTAAATCATCAAAAATTGTGGCTTCGCTTCTTACTGAGTACTCCAATTTAGATTTTTCAACAGATAACGAATTAATCTTTCCAATATTAGCAAGTATATTACCATCATCAATACCTGCTATTGATGGTGCTGGTACTTCGGTAAATTTATTACTAGTTTCTAAATAGGTTTTCAAACTTGCATAGTAAGCAAGTTTTCTATTTACTCCATCTTTTTCAAACTCTAAAGTTGTTAGTTTACTATTAATACTTACACTTTCTTCATCTAAATTAAAAATTTTATTTTTCTGTCTGTAATCGTTTAAAGAATCTGCATTGGTACTTAAGTTTTGTTTAACTCTATCTAATTGATCATCAATAAAATTAATAGTATTAGTTACAAATTGATTTTTCCTATTTAATTGGTCTTCACTTAAAACCCGTACAGTTTCATTCAAATAGTCTACTATTTTTCCTTTATTAAAATCGGTGATGCTTAAATTTATTATTGAAGAGTTTTTTGCATGACTAATATTAAATTTATTTTTATAGTTAGCTACTACGTTATTAAAGTCATTAAACTGAAAAAAATATTCTTCTTCCTTATTCCATTTTTTATCATCTGCAATATTAATAATACAGTTTAAAAAAGGTAATACTACAGGTTCTCCAAATGCAAATTGCTTCTTAAATTGCCCAACAACAACATCTATATCTACTTTAGATTTATCACTAAAATTTTGAGCCCTTACTGCCTCAGAGTCAAAAGCATATTCAATCTCAAAATTTTTATCATCAATAAAAATGACTTTTATTGGTATGTTTAGTAGCTGATATTTATTTGGTATAGATTCAATTTTAAAAGGAGCTTCTTTATAAACATCATCTTTTCTAAATCTAGATTGCTTTAAATAACTTATGTAAAAATTCAAATTATCAACTACTTTTTCATGGTTAGATCGAGATTTCAAACTGGTTATCATAGTTTGCACTTTGTTAGAAACTCCTCCCCAATTAAAAACTAAATTTGTGTTAGATGTAAATAGCGGGTTTTTATCGTCTTCAATAGATATTTGAGTAGATAACCTATAAGATTGTTGCTTTCTTATGTTTTGCTGATAAACTATTATAAGACCTATAATAAGACATATTAAAAACAATTTCCAGTAATTTAAAGCCTTAAATAAAAAGGATTTAATATCAAATTTCGATTGTGACTCTATTACATCAAATTCATCATTCATAAGTAAACTTAAAGATTTTTTACCAAAAAGTAAGTTGAAACAACTACAGAAAATATAGATGCTATAGTAGTTAATGTTTGAGTTGCTGTTTCGCCAGCTCCTATAGCTTTACGCTTTAATGGTTTTACTAAAATAATATCATTAGGTTGGATATAATAATATGGTGATTGCATTGCTGCAATATCAGTTAAATCTATGTGATGTATTCTTTGCCCATCTGGGTATTGCCTTACTATCAAAACATCCGTTCTATCTCCTGTTGGTTTTATGTCACCAGAATTAGCTAAAGCTTCGATAATATTTACACGGTCTTGATATAATGTTAAAACTCCCGTACTACCTACTTCACCAGTTACTGTATAACGTAAACCTGCCAGCTTAACTGTAACAAAAATCTGAGCAGTTTCTTTAAAATATTGGTTTAACAGTTCTTTTTTAACTTTGTCTTCAACCTCTTTAATAGTCAACCCCAAAACACTAATCTCTCCTAAGATTGGAAACTTAATATTTCCATGTAAATCAATAGTAAATCCATTAAAATATAAAGATTCACTACCAATGTTACCATTTTCTGTACTTACTGGATTAAATATACTTGTAAGCTCTTCATCCAATGCTTTTACATTAATACTTAAAATATCATTTACCTGTACTCTATATGGCTTTGATTGCTCTTTTATCATTAAGGAGTCATTCATAACCGTTCCTTTATCTTGTAAATAAACCAAATCTTTATTAGTAATGCATGAAGATAAAAGAAAGCTAATTGTAACAATAACATATAAGATTGGTCGCTTCATTATTGGAGTTTATGTTTATCACAAATATAAGTTTTCGTCTTGAACAATAAAACTTATAACGGCTTTTTTGGTTTTTTATCCGTTATTTGCAGAAAAAATATCAGTTGAATTATTTAACAGTTGAAAACATATCGAAATCTTACGGAGAATTAACGCTCTTTCAAGATATTTCATTCAGTATACATAAAGATCAAAAAATAGCATTCGTTGCTAAAAACGGAACAGGTAAGACTTCTATTCTAAATATCCTTTCTGGAAATGATCAAGCAGATTCTGGGAGTGTTATTTACAGAAAAGACATAAAGGTTTCTTTTCTTTCTCAAGATCCAAAATTTGATGAAGCCTTAAACATTGAAGAAACTATTTTTGCAAGCGATAATCCTATTTTAAAAGTTATTTCAAGCTACGAAAAAGCGCTTTTAAACCCAGATGATTCCGAAGCTTATCAAAACGCTTTTGAATCTATGGAGCGTTATCAAGCTTGGGATTTTGAAACACTTTACAAACAAATACTTTTCAAATTAAAACTTGAAAATTTAGATCAAAAAATAAATACCCTATCTGGAGGTCAAAAAAAACGTTTGGCTCTTGCAAATGCATTAATTAATAAGCCTGATTTATTAATTCTAGACGAGCCTACCAATCATTTAGATTTAGAAATGATTGAATGGTTAGAAGCCTTTTTTGCAAAAGAAAACATAACTTTATTTATGGTAACGCATGATCGCTATTTTTTAGAACGTGTTTGTAATGAAATTATAGAGTTAGACGAAGGTAAATTACACAGCTACAAAGGTAATTACTCTTATTACCTTGAAAAGCGTGATGCAAGAATTGAACAGCAAGCTGTTGAAACTGGTAAAGCGAAGCAACTCTTTAAAAAGGAATTAGCATGGATGCGTAGGCAGCCAAAAGCTAGAACCACTAAATCGAAATCTCGTATTGATGACTTTGCTGATATAAAACACAGAGCACATCAACGCAGAAACGACCATGAAGTTCAGTTAGAACTTAATATGGAACGCCTTGGTAGCAAAATTTTAGAGTTTCATAAAGTATCAAAGGCATTTAAAGACAAAACTATACTTAACAAATTTGAATATACTTTTCAAAAAGGAGAACGTGTTGGCATTATTGGAAAAAATGGTACAGGTAAAACTACCTTCTTAAACATTTTAACCCAAACCGCACAACCCGATTCTGGTAAAGTTATAAAAGGCGATACAGTTAAGTTTGGTTATTACACGCAAAGTGGAATACGCATTAAACCAGAACAAAAGGTTATTGATGTTATTCGAGAATTTGGCGATTACATTCCCTTAAAAAAGGGACGACAAATTAGTGCTCAGCAACTTTTAGAACGCTTTTTATTTAGTAGAAAAAAACAATATGATTTTGTTGAAAAACTAAGTGGTGGTGAACGCAAACGTTTATATTTATGTACGGTTTTAATTCAGAATCCAAATTTTTTAATTCTTGATGAACCTACAAATGATTTAGATATTGTTACATTAAACGTACTAGAAGGTTTTCTTTTAGATTTCCCTGGGTGTGTAATTGTCGTGTCTCATGATCGCTATTTTATGGATAAAGTTGTCGATCATCTTTTTGTTTTTAAAGGAGACGGTGTTATTGAAGATTTTCCTGGTAACTATTCAGATTACAGAGTGTATGAAGATAGTCAACCTGCAATTTCTAAAATACCAGAAGATAAAAAAGAGAAAAATGCTTGGAAACAAAACGATGCTAAAAAGCTGTCTTATAATGAGGAAAAAGAGCTTAATAACATTGAGAGTAAATTAAAGTCATTGGCTTTTGATAAAAAGGAATTGGAAAATAAATTTAATAATCCAGATTTATCTCAAGATGCAATTAACAAGTTGTCTGAAGAACTACAAGTCATTATAGAAACTATTGAAGCAAAAGAAGAACGTTGGTTTGAGTTATCGGCAAAACTTGAAGAATAAGGTGTATCAAATAATTCAATACATAAAATTTCTATTAAAATCTACGAACCAACATGGTGTACACTCTCCTTTTGTATATAATTTGGTTACTAAGTGTTTTTATGATAAAACAAATTATGATGGTTATAAAAGTATTTTAAACTATAAAAAAGCTCTTCTAAAAAACAAAACAAAACTTTCTGTTACCGATTTGGGTGTTGGCTCTCATGTTTTAAAACAAAACCAGCGATCCATTTCTAAAATGGCAAAAAATGCAGGTACAACTTATAAAAGAGCAAAACTTTTATATAGACTTACTAACTATTTTGAATTTGAAAATATTTTAGAACTAGGCACATCTTTGGGTATTGCAACACAAGCAATGCATATAGCAAACCCAAAAACAAACCTTACAACTATTGAAGGCTGCCCTAATATTTCTGAATTTTCAAAAGAAACTTTCGAAAAGCTTAAGTTACAAAATATTAATACAGTTAACGGCAATTTTGATGCTGTTATTAAAGAGTTTACATCTAATCGTTACGATTTTATTTTCTTTGATGGTAATCATCAAAAAGATGCCACTTTAAATTATTTTGAGACATTACTTGAAACCACTCATAACAATTCTGTTTTTATTTTTGATGATATCTATTGGTCAAAAGATATGACAGAAGCTTGGGAAACCATAAAAAAACACCAAAAAGTAACAGTAACCATTGATACTTTTTTTTGGGGATTTGTTTTTTTTAGAAAAGAACAAGTGAAAGAACATTTCTCAATAAGAGTTTAGGTGTTTAGTTGTTAAGTCGTTAAGTTTCCATTAAATTTGAAAAAAGCTTGGCGTATTTTATGCCTTTGCGAGACAATTAACAAATGAAAATCTACACCAAAACAGGAGATAAAGGTACCACGGCATTATTTGGCGGTACACGTGTACCAAAACATCATATACGTATTGAAAGCTACGGAACGGTTGATGAACTAAACTCACATTTAGGTTTAATTCGAGATCAAAATATCAATCAACATTATAAAGATATTTTGATTCATGTTCAAGATAGACTATTTACTGTTGGTGCTATTTTAGCAACCGATCCTGAGAAAGCGGTTTTAAAAAATGGTAAAGAGCGTTTAAACATAGAAAAGATTTCTTCCGAAAATATTGAGCGTTTAGAACAGGAAATGGATTCTATGAACAGTGAATTACCACCAATGACGCATTTTGTACTACCTGGTGGGCATCAAACCGTGTCATTCTGTCACATTGCACGCTGCGTGTGCCGAAGAGCTGAACGCTTAGCATCTGCACTTAACGATTTAGAACCTTTTGAAGCCAATGCTTTAACGTACTTAAACCGCCTTTCTGACTACCTTTTTGTGTTGGCACGAAAGTTGTCTTACGATTTACAAGCAAATGAAATTAAGTGGATTCCGGAGAAAAGTGATTAGCTTGAATACGGAAGACAGAAGTTTGAAGAAAAAGTATGCGGAAAACATATTACTGTTAGCTGAGTACCGAAAACTGCAGACTAGTTAGCGTTAGGGATTGCAGCAGCATCCTTTTTAAAACTTAAATGAAATAAAAAATTGTGATTACTTTGATTTGGCTAATTACCTTATGCTTAGTTTTAGCAATAACGTTTTAAAAAGATATAGCGGAAAGCCCGACCACCTGCCCTGAGCGCAGCTAAAGGGTGTGGTAACGCCCAAAATAACATCCACAAAAATTGCTAATATTATTAACACAGCAACAATAAATTTGCAAGTGTTTAGAGTACAAAAGAATACGTTCTTAAAATTAATGATTAAATAATTCATTTTTTTCTTGTCTGTTTAAACTAAAAATTTATTTTTGCAAAAAATTAAACGCATAAAAAATGTATTGGACTTTAGAATTAGCATCTTATTTAAGTGATGCACCTTGGCCAGCAACCAAAGACGAATTAATAGATTACGCTATTAGAACTGGCGCACCGTTAGAAGTTGTAGAAAATTTACAATCGATTGAGGACGAAGGAGATTCGTATGATTCGATTGAAGAAATTTGGTCAGATTATCCAACAGATGAAGATTACCTCTGGAACGAGGATGAATATTAATAAAGCATAAAGAATAGTTAAAAAGTCTCGATTTGAGACTTTTTTTTTGTCCTAATCTTTAAACAAAATGTATCTTTGAAGTCGACAAAATCCCCAAGAAGCTTTGCTTTGAGGTATCAATTAAAATTGTCATTTCTGTAAAGCAGAAATCTTTTAAAATTAAATAAAAATAACTAGGAAACCCTAGATAAACATAAAACATAAACACATGAGTTTTTTAAATTCTGTACTAAAAGTATTTGTTGGAGACAAATCAAAACAAGACGTAAAAGCTTTAATGCCTATAGTAGATAAAGTTAAAACTTTTGAAGCAGCTCTGGAAGCTTTATCGCATGACGAGTTGAGAGGAAAAACTATTGAGTTTAAAGCTAAAATTGCCGAAACTCGTAAACCTTTTAATGAAAGAAAAGAGGCGCTTTTAAAAGAAGCTGAAGCTACTGAAGATATAGACAGGCGAGAAGATATTTATCAAGAAGTTGATAAAATTGAAGACGAATCTTATGAAGCTGTTGAAGGAACATTAAACAATATCTTACCTGAAGCCTTTGCTGTGGTCAAGGAAACAGCAAAACGCTTTGTTAACAATACAAATATTACTGTAACTGCTAATGAGTTTGATAGAAGCTTATCTGGAGACAAAACGTATGTAACACTAGATGGCGACAATGCCTCTTGGGCAAACTCATGGGATGCAGCTGGAAAGCCTATTACATGGGATATGATACATTACGATGTTCAGCTTATTGGTGGTGTTGCCATGCATCAAGGTAAAATTGCTGAAATGCAAACAGGTGAAGGTAAAACCTTGGTTGCTACACTTCCTGTGTATTTAAATGCGTTAACTGGTCGTGGTGTTCATTTGGTTACAGTAAACGATTATTTAGCAAAACGTGATAGCGCGTGGATGGCTCCTATTTTTGAGTTCCATGGTTTAAGTGTTGATTGTATTGATTATCATCAACCCAATTCTGAAGCGCGTATAAAAGCTTATAACGCTGATATTACTTACGGTACAAATAACGAATTTGGTTTTGATTATTTACGTGATAATATGGCACATTCGCCAGATGATTTGGTACAGCGTCCACATCATTACGCAATTGTAGATGAGGTCGATTCTGTTTTAGTAGATGATGCGCGTACGCCTTTAATTATTTCTGGGCCAATCCCAAAAGGAGATCATCATGAATTTAATGAACTGAAACCAAAAGTTGATGACATTGTTTCTGTACAACGTAAATACTTAACAGGCGTTTTAGCCGAAGCTAAAAAGTTAATCAAAGAAGGCGACACAAAAGAAGGTGGTTTTAAATTATTACGCGTATACCGTGGTATACCTAAAAACAAAGCGCTTATTAAGTTTTTAAGTGAAGAAGGTATAAAACTACTACTTCAAAAAACAGAGAACTTCTATATG
Organism: Jejuia spongiicola; assembly: GCF_023502325.1. Lineage (NCBI taxonomy): Bacteria > Pseudomonadati > Bacteroidota > Flavobacteriia > Flavobacteriales > Flavobacteriaceae > Jejuia > Jejuia spongiicola. The sequence goes on along the minus strand of NZ_JAMFLZ010000002.1, from coordinate 602,331 downwards.
CAAGATAATAACCGCGAAATGCCTAAAATTGATGCGGAATTGTATTATGTAATTGAAGAGAAAAATAATCAGATTGAATTAACAGATAAAGGTATTGATTACCTTTCTGGAAAAGATAATCCAGACTTTTTTGTGATGCCAGAAATTGGTATTGAAGTTGCAAAAATAGAAGAACAAGGACTTTCTGCTGAGGAAGAAGCAAATCTTAAAGAAGATTTATTCAAAGAATTTGGTGTAAAATCTGAGCGTATACATACTTTAAATCAATTATTAAAAGCTTATGCTTTATTTGAAAAAGACACACAATATGTGGTGATGGATAATAAAGTAATGATTGTTGATGAGCAAACTGGTCGTATTATGGATGGTCGTCGTTATTCTGACGGATTACATCAGGCCATTGAAGCAAAGGAAAATGTAAAGATTGAAGATGCCACTCAAACTTTTGCTACAGTAACACTACAAAATTACTTTAGAATGTACCGCAAACTATCTGGTATGACGGGGACAGCGGTGACTGAAGCTGGAGAATTTTGGGAAATTTACAAATTAGATGTAGTAGAAATACCTACCAATCGCCCTATAGCTAGAGATGACAGAGAAGATTTAGTTTATAAAACTAAGAGAGAAAAATATAATGCTGTTATTGATGAAGTTACTCAATTATCGCAAGCTGGTCGTCCTGTTTTAATAGGTACAACATCAGTTGAAATATCTGAATTACTTGGTAAAATGTTGAGTATTCGCAAAATACCTCACAATGTATTAAATGCGAAACAACATAAAAAAGAAGCAGAAATAGTTGATGAAGCAGGTAGAACTGGTCAAGTAACCATTGCAACAAACATGGCAGGTCGTGGTACAGATATTAAACTATCAGATGAAGTTAAAGCAGCTGGAGGTTTAGCCATAGTGGGTACAGAGCGCCATGATTCGCGTCGTGTAGACAGACAGTTACGTGGTCGTGCAGGTCGTCAAGGTGATGTTGGTAGTTCACAATTTTATGTCTCTCTTGAAGATAATTTAATGCGTTTATTTGGTAGTGAACGTATTGCGAAGATGATGGATAGAATGGGATTAAAAGAAGGTGAAGTAATTCAGCATTCTATGATTTCAAAATCTATTGAGCGTGCACAGAAAAAAGTTGAAGAAAACAACTTTGGTGTTCGTAAGCGATTATTAGAATATGATGATGTAATGAATGCACAACGTGAAGTTGTTTACAAACGTCGTCATCATGCTTTATTTGGTGAACGTTTACGTGTTGATTTAGCCAACATGATTTTTGATACTTCAGAAGGTATTGCAGAAACAAATAAAGGTGCAAATGATTATAAAAATTTCGAATTTGAATTGATTCGTTATTTCTCAATGAGTTCTCCAATTACCGAAGATGAATTTGGAAAACTTTCTGCGCAAGATATTACCTCAAAAATATATAATGCTGCATTTGATAATTACAAAGAAAAAATGTCTCGTAATGCAGATATTGCTTTTCCTGTTATTAAAAATGTTTATGAAACTCAACGCGATAAGTTTAAACGTATTGTTGTACCATTTACAGATGGTGTAAAAAGTTTAAATGTAGTTACCGATCTTGAAAAGGCATACGAATCTGGCGGAAAACAATTAATCACCGATTTTGAAAAGAATATTACACTTGCCATTATTGATGATGCTTGGAAAACACATTTACGTAAAATGGACGAGTTAAAACAATCGGTACAACTAGCTGTACACGAGCAAAAGGATCCGTTATTAATTTACAAATTCGAAGCTTTTGAGTTGTTTAAAGCTATGATTGACCAAGTGAATAAAGATGTTATTTCATTCTTATTTAAAGGTGAATTACCGCAAGAAACGCAAGATACCATACAAGAAGCTAGAGCCCGTAAGAAGGAAAAATTAAACATTCAGAAAGACGAAATTCCAAATTTAGATGAGCGTTCTGCACAAAACAGAGCAGCAGGGAATACACAACGTCAACAAGAAGTTGTTGAAACCATTGTACGTGACAGACCAAAAATTGGACGTAACGATCGTGTTACAATCAAACACGTTATGAATGGTGAAAACAAAACTGTTAAGTATAAACAAGCAGAGCCTTTAATCGCTAAAGGCGAATGGGTTTTGGTTGAAGATTAAATACGTCATTAAGAGGCGATACAACGTGGTAACCTTTTAAACTCTAATAAACAGATTGCCACACATTTACTGCTCTAATGAATGACATAAAATTCATAAATCCTGATAGTTTTCTATCGGGATTTTTTAATTATTACAATTTGATTTTGTCAGAAAATTTAGCTAACTTCGTTTAACGTCGGATATAAATCACCTGTGCTGAACTAGTTTCAGTATTAAAACGACGCATATCCGTAAAAAACATTAGCACACATTTGAAAAACTATGAGAATATTAATAATACTGACTTTAATTCTCGGAAATAACTCTTGCAAAGCACAATCCATATCGGAAAATAAACTTATCGGAAAATGGATTTTGGTTGCGGAAACGGACTCATTTCCTGACGATATTAAGCCTCTTTCGGAAAACGACTCTGAATCAAACTCTAACCCAAAAACGAAATTAGAGAAAATCACTTTAATTTTTAAAGAGGATTATACGTTCGAGTTTCTAACTTTACGATATGGAAATGATTCGACTTATAAACTAACTGACTCAACTCTAACCCTAGGAAATCGGAATTATGTTATTATCAAGCTTGATAAAAATAAGCTAATCTATAAAGACAAAAGCGAATTGTTTAACAATCATTATGAATATAAAAAAATAGAATAAAAACGTGTGCTAACAAAGTGTAAAAATAATTGCTTGGTTCTTGCCTACTCGGAAAATCCTGCGGATTTTCCTCTGGTTCGTTCCATTTTTGCTAAGTTAGTTGCTTAATCACGCAACTATCCTTACACGAACCGTTAAACGAACCTCCAAAATTTTAAATAAGAATATTGTATATGGCTAATCCGTTTCACACAACAAACTGACAACCAATAATAAGTGAAGAATAAAACTATTGCATAACTACATTGCTGTACTTTGCATTTACAACTATGTTTTTAATAACATCTGGGTTATTAGTAGTGAATGAAGAAATATTATCTTCAGTAGGTTTATCTGGGTGTTTAAAACGTGTACGCGTACCTTTGTACTGCAAATTATAATCAACTTTTGGAAGCGTTATAACTGCATCACTATTTTGAAGAATAACATTTAAGTTATCAAAAGCATCATCAATTTTTAAAATTTTAAGATCTCCAATGCTTCCGTCAATAATGGCACTACCTAATAGGTTTTGTATTTCAATATTTGATGAATTAGAATTTAAAACCACCTGCTTTACATTACTTAACTCAGCAACTTCAACATATCTTAAATTTAATTCCCCTAAATTCCAATTCGTAACATAAACTGGTGAATAGGAAGCATTAATGGAAGTAGAACTTCCATTAATGCTGTGTGCTGTAAATTTAGTATACGATAAGTCTGCCTTTAAGTTATCAATGTTGGCCGCAAATTCTATTTCACCATGTCTTACATTAACCTTTAATTTAGCGCCTTTAGGCATTTTAATTTTTATAGTTTTTTTAACCTTAGAATGCGATTTTTTATTAACTAATTTCTCAATTAAAACACGTCTATCGCTTGATAGTTTCTTGCGCTCTTTTGCACGCTTTTTAAGTACTTCAGCTCGTTCCTTAATAGCTTCTTTGCGTTCTTTTGCATGCTCTTTATGAGCTTTTGCATGGGCTGCAGCTCGTTCTTTATGAGCCTTTACTCGCTCTGCTTGCCCTTCCATTCGTTCTGCAAAACGTTTTCCCCAAGCTTCCATTTTTTTAGCATATTCTTCATTGCTCCATTTTCCTTCAAATTTTTTAGCCCATTCTTCCATTTGCTTGCCATATTTCTCTTCCCATTGTTTACCAAATTTTTCACCCCAAGCTTGCATTTTCTTAGTATACTCTTCTCCGTAAAGCGATTCAAATTTTTTAGAATATTCTTCTAAATATTTTTCGCCATCTTTTTTATAAGCTTTATAATCAAAATGGACACTATTAATCCCTTCGGGTAATTCAGGTAACTCTGGCATATCAGGCATCTCTGGCATTTCTGGCATCTCTAGCAACTCTGGCATCTCAAAATGGAAATCCATTTCTTGTAAATCTGCTAATTCAAACTTTAATTCTTCTAACACTGCATGTACAGCCTCACCATCACCATGACTGCTATAAGCCCAAACTGATCGCGAATTTCCGCTTGTAGATATTGAAACCTTATCTTGCGAGCCTTCAACATTTACCTCCCAATCTTTTAGAGCATCTTGTAATTCTTCTTTACTTAAATCTTCGCCTTCAATATAAGCTTCAATCTCTATTGTTCCTTTATTCCAGGTATCAAACACAATATTAGAATGGCTTGTATTTAAATCGATTGTAACATCTTTGTCTACTTTAATAGTCTGTGATACTTTAGTAAGTTTTTGTTGAGCATATAAACCACTCGAAATTAAAACTCCTAAAATTACTAGCTTTAATTTTATAATTGTCTTGTTCATTTTTTGATTTTTAGATGGATTGTTTTACTTCTTCTAGATTATCTTCAGAAGCATTTAATTCGTTTAATTGCGATCGCAAGCGATACAAAAGATTTAAACGAAATTTTAAATTATCAATTAATGCATTTACTGTTAACTCACTTGGTCCAGATTCTGTTAGTTCTAACGATAAGCGTTTGTATTCCTTATCAAGTTCATCTAGTTGCACTAAATACCCATCAAAAACATCTTTAGTTTCTGGCGTGTATTCCATTTTTGACAACTCCAAATTTATACTTGCTAAGTAATAATCTTCAACCTTCTTTAAACCCGGCGATACATCACCCAATGTTTTAGTTTCAACAGGATTAGTTGTTGCTACTTTAATAGGTTCTTCTGGCTGAAAATAATGGTAGGCTCCAAAACCAAATCCTAAAAGCACCACTACACTAGCAGCAATTTGCATCCAATGGAATTTAGATTTACGCTTCTCTGGTAATGCCTTATCCAGTTTTTCAAGAAATCTGTCTTGATGATTTTTTGGCATCTTTTCGTTTGATACATTATCATCCTTAAATAACTCTCTAATATCTCGTGCCATTTCTTTTAAGTGTTAACTGTTCTTGCAATTTTACTTTACCTCTCGATAATTGTGTGCGTGATGCGACTTCTGAAATATTTAAAATTTCCGAAATTTCTTGATGGTCATAACCTTCAATTAAATAAAGCATCACAACATATTGATATTTATCTGGTAAATTATTAATGGCGCTTTTTACATCGTTTAATGTAATAGCATCCTCTACCAACCATTTGTCATCATCCTCAGTATCAATAACCTTTAGGTGCACCTCATCCAATTCAACAAGTCTTTGTTTTTTAGATTTTAAGAAATCGATACTTTTATTAATAACAATACGTTTTAACCAAGCACCAAAAGTAACTTCAGCTTTATATTGATCCAGTTTAGAAAACGCTTTTATAAAAGCCTCTTGCACTACATCTTCGGCATCACTAGCATCTTTTAAAAATCGGTTGGCAACAATATACATCCCGTCGCAGTACTGGTTGTATAACTGCAATTGTGCTTTGCGATTGTTTTGTTTACATTGTTCAATAATGTCAACTTGAAACATGCTTGGTCTACTTTTGGTTTAAGTTAGTTCATTTGAAAGACGACAAAAAAAATGTAGTGTTGCAAAAAAACAGGTTTTTTTTTCATAAAAACAAATATTTGGGCGTTCCCTATCGGTCGGGCTATCCGCTATATCTTTTTTTCGTACCTCAAAAAAGGATGCCGCTGCTATCCCTAACGCAAGTTTGTTTGCCAATACAGAGTACATTTCAATCATCATTTCTCTTCTTATTAGCTTATTATTTCCTACCTCACATTACTATGAAAAAACAACTACACAACAAAGCTAAATAAATGTGCGTTTCAATTTTATTAATTATTACTTTTTAAAGTATCTTTATCTTCTAATAAATACCTCTTTATGAACACTTTTTTAAAACGCGTTTTATTCCTACTATCATTTGTAGCGTTAGGCTTATTTTTATATTCTTTTTTTGTCGAAAACATTTTTGCTTCTCGATTAAGCCCTAAAGATACCGTAGAATTTAAATTAAATGACTTAAAACTTGAAGTGTTTTATAACAGGCCATCTAAAAAAGATCGTGAAATTTTTGGAGCCTTAGTCCCTTTTAATCAAGTATGGCGAACAGGAGCAAACGAAGCTACTACATTTGAAACCAACCAAACCCTTGATGTAAATGGAATGCCTTTACCAAAAGGGAAATACACCCTTTGGACGGTACCTAAAGATAGTGTTTGGACAGTAATATTTAACTCCAAGCAATATCCATGGGGAGTTACCAACGAAATGATACCGTACTGGGACCCCAATTATGATGTCTTAAATGTTGATATCCCAATTGAAAAATTAAACACAACTGTAGAACAGTTTACCATAGCTTTTGATAACTCAACAGATAAGCTATTTTTAACAATGGCTTGGGATGATACAAAAGTTGCCGTTCCACTTAAATAGATTATTAAAATAGTAGCATTACGTGGCTAAAGAAAAAAAATCCGCTTTAACAGAAAATGAAGGTGTTTCTCAATCAGAAATTACTAATAGTCTTTCCATTAAAAACATAAAAAAGAAACGTAACGCTAAAATTAATCCTAAAGTTTTAGTAGCATCCATATTAAAAAAGGATACAACTGCCTTAAGCAGAGCTATTACTTTAGTAGAAAGTAAAAATGCAGATCATCTAGACATAGCAAATAGTATTATAAAACAATGCTTGCCATATGCTAATAAATCCATTAGAATAGGTATTACAGGAGTTCCTGGTGTTGGAAAAAGTACATTTATAGAAATCTTTGGCAAACACCTAACAAATGCTGGCAAACGCGTTGCTGTTTTGGCTATAGACCCAAGTAGCTCACTTACAAAAGGTAGTATTTTAGGGGATAAAACCCGAATGGAAGAACTTGTAAAAGATGATAACGCTTATATACGTCCTTCAGCTTCTGGTAAATCTCTTGGTGGTGTCGCTAGAAAAACACGAGAAAGTATCATTTTATGCGAAGCTGCTGGTTTTGATGTTATTATTATTGAAACTGTTGGTGTTGGACAAAGCGAAACCACTGTACATAGTATGGTAGATTTCTTTTTATTATTAAAGTTGGCCGGTGCTGGTGATGAACTACAAGGTATTAAGCGTGGTATAATTGAAATGGCTGATGCTATTGCAATTAATAAAGCAGATGGTGATAATTTAAAACGTGCTAAACTTGCTAAAGTAGAGTTTAATAGAGCGCTCCACCTTTACCCAACTAAAGATTCTAATTGGCAACCAAAAGTAACCCTATGTAGTGCTTTACAAAATGAAGGTATTGATGCTATATGGAATATTGTACAAGAGTATATTGATACCACAACTCAAAACAATTATTTTAACAATAAAAGAAAAGAACAAAATAAGTTTTGGCTTATTCAAACTATTGAAGAACAATTAAAATCAGATTTTTTTAATAGACCAGATATTAAAAAAGAATTGGCTACACAATTGCACTTAATAGAAAACGACAAAACTACTCCTTTTGCAGCTGCTTACTATTTATTGAACCTAGTGCACTAAGATTTTATATACCTATTTAAAAGGTTTTTTGCTAGTTTATAAAATATAAACCCAGAAATAGCACCAAAAGTTAATCCGCAAACAATATCTAGCGGGTAATGTACACCTACATAAATTCTACTATAGGCCACAATAGCGCTCCAAAACAGTAAAATAAAAATAAGATGTTTATAATACGGCTTAAGCATTAAACCTGCAAAAACTGCTGCTGCCATTGAGTTGGACGAGTGTCCTGAGAAAAAACCATACTTACCACAACGTACAGCAATAAAACGCATTTGATCTATTAAACCATCCTCTCCACAAGGCCTTGGTCTTTCAAAACCACGCTTAAAAACATTAGTAATCTGGTCGGTAAATGTTATCATTAAAGCTACAACTACAACAAAAATTATAAGTGATTTAGCTCCAAATTTTTTATACAATAAAAAAAGAAGCAAAGCATATAGTGGTATAAATGTTAGTTTATCTGTTATAATTAACCATAAAGTATCCCATGTTGTCGAACCTAAATTGTTTAAAAACAAAAACAGTTCGGTATCGTATTCTAAAAGCTGATCTATCATTTATAACTCTCTGTTTTAATCTTCATATTTGGCAACTTCACTATCATAAAACTCGGTAGCAAACTTTATAGCATTTTCAGTTTCAGTTTCTAATTCTTTTTGATCTTCAACATCAAAATCTTCAAACCACTCCACTTCATCATCTTCAAGGTTGATTATAAATCTTGGAAATTCAGTGTGAATTACAAAAATAGCATTTGGATAATCTGTATTATCACCAAGTATAAATTTTGGAAGTGTCATTTTTTAAAGTTTAAGTTTTATTAACCTAATTACAAATATAATGATGAGATTTATCTCTTACGTTCGAAATGCAAAATTTTATTTATTATTCACTATTAACTTATTAGTTAAATAGTTAAATCGAATATATAATAAAATAGCTGCAGTAGTTAACCCAGCTAGCAAACCTAACCAAATACCAAAGCTTCCGTAAGCTTCTTCTTTACCAAAAAACCAGCTTATTGGAAAACCTACTAACCAATAGGAAACAAACGTAATAATCGTTGGTATTTTAACATCTTGCAATCCGCGTAAAGCACCTAAAACTACTACTTGAATACTATCACTTATTTGAAAAATGGCTGCAGCTATAAGTAATTTAGATGCTATTGAAACAACTTCAGTATTATCAATTAGGTTTTTTGCATCATCAAAATCTACATAGAGTTTTGGTAAATGAGTATGAAATGCAAAGAAAATAATAGCAAATCCAACAGCAAATATAGTTCCCATTAAAAATAAAGAAAATGCAATGCGGCGTAACTCAAAATACTTTTTCAAGCCTTTTTGATTTCCAACTCTTATCATGGAGGCAACACTTAAGCCCATAGCTACCATAAATGTCATTGAAGACAAGTTTAATGCAATTTGATTTGCAGCTTGTGGGTTTTTACCTAATAAACCGCTTAGCCATATTGCTGCTGTAAAAATGGCGACTTCAAAAAACATTTGCATCGCACTAGGCGCTCCAAGGTTTATAATTTTTTTAAGCATTAGTTTATTAAGGACAAAAAACTTTATGTTGGTTACAAAGTCTTTAGATTTTTCTTTACCTCTTAATAAAAACCATAAATACCAAACCATTATAAATCGAGATATTAATGTTCCATAGGCAGCTCCAACAATACCTAGCTCAGGAAATCCTAATTTTCCAAAAATTAAAATATAATTTAAAAATACATTAATAATGTTTGCTAAAACAGTAGCATACATAGGGTATTTAGTCATAGATAGTCCATCACTAAATTGTTTAAATGCTTGAAAAACAATTAATGGAATTAACGAAAATGCCACTAAATCTAAATAAGGAATGGCTAACTCTACAACCTCAACAGGCTGTTTCATTAAATACATAAGTGGTTTAGCAAAAAATACTACTAAAAATAACAATACACCTAAAACAGTACACAAAAACAAACCATGCTTAAAAGACGATTTGCCATTAGCAAAGTTTTTTTCAGCATCTGCCTCGGCTACTAAAGGTGTTATAGCTGTAGAAAACCCTATACCTAAAGACATTGCAATAAACATAAAGCTATTCCCTAAAGAGACTGCTGCAAGTTCAGCAGTTCCCAACTGGCCAACCATAATATTATCTACAAAACTCACAAAGGTATGCCCCAACATACCTAACATTACTGGAGCCGCTAGTCGCCAATTGTATTTAAACTCTTTAGTGTAATCTTTAAATTGCATTGTGCAAAAGTAAACTTATGCATTTTGTTTACCAATTTTGTTATTATTATTTAAATGTTAATAACTCAATATAATTTTTCATCGTTTTATTGTAGCATTTTCATACATTCGCCATGCTTAAAAAGCATTCTCACTAAGAAATAGCATTTTAGAAACATTTAGCTTTTTATTTTATAGGGATTAAAAATTATTACAGCTTACAAGTTTCAATATTTAAGGAGGAAATTTAATTTCCTCCTTTTATTTTATCCAAAGTTTTTCAAGAATATCAAGATATTATCTATACAAATTCTTTTAACATTACGTTTAGAATTTTGAATAACTGCATTTAGTACCTTGTAATAAATACTATTTTTATGAAGCATTTATTATTATTCCTTTTTTCTTTCAATATTTTTTTAAGTTTTTCTCAACAAAGTGTTACTCCATTTTTAGAAGATATTGTAAAACAATTTCCAAATGTAAGGGATATTGCCATTGCTCCTAACGGAGATGAAATTATGTTCTCTGCACAAAGTGTTATGGGAAATGTTTCTGCAATTATTACTGTGATTAAAGAAAATGATAAGTGGAGCAGCCCAAGAATTGCATCATTCTCTGGTCGATTTTTCGATTTAGAACCTTTCTTTTCTCATGATGGTTTAAAACTTTACTTTGTATCTACAAGGCCCTTAAATAGTTTAACTAATAAACCTAAAGATTTTGATATTTGGTTTGTTAAGCGAGATCATTTAAAAAGCAATTGGTCTGAACCAATAAATATGGGAAGCCCAATAAACACAGAACACGGTGAGTTTTACCCTTCTATTTCTTCAAATGGAAATTTTTATTTTACACGTGATAATCCTGAGTTAAAACGAAAAGATGATATTTATGTGAGTAAAAACATTAATGGTAGTTTAACTGAACCAATAGTGTTACCAGATGCTATTAATTCTGAAGGATATGAATACAATTCATTTATTGCACCTGACGAGTCTTACTTAATTTATGGTTGTTATAACAGGAAAGACGGTTTGGGAAGTGGCGATTTATATATTAGCTATAATACTGAAAATGGTTGGACACAAGCTATAAATTTGGGCGACAAAATAAATTCTACAAAAATGGATTATTGCCCGTTTGTAGATGTAAAAACAAACACCCTTTACTTTACTAGTAAATTAGATAACACCAAAACAAACTTTGAAAGGGCTTTATCAATTAATGAGCTCTTAAATGAATTTAATAAATATGATAATGGAGCTAGTAAGTTGTATCAAGTTTCTTTGAAAAGTATTCGGTTAAAAGATTAAACAGCATTTATGACAAATACTAAAAAAACAAAGGTTTTTATAAGCTAGACACTTCGCTTTTAGCAACTTGAAACTCTTTTACCATATCTTCAACAATTTCAGCTACTGGCTTAATATCATGAATTAATCCAGCAATTTGTCCAATCTCTAACTCTCCTTCGTCTAAATCGCCTTCAAACATACCACGTTTTGCTCTGGCTCTACCTAACATTTTTTTTAACTGCTCTGGTGTTGGTGCCGTTTTATATAATTCTTGTAGTTCGTTATAAAACTTATTCTTAATTAATCGTACTGGTGCTAATTCTTTTAATGTTAATTGCGTATCTCCTTCCTTAGCATCAACAACAACTTTTTTAAAGTTTTTATGTGCCGAACTTTCTTCGCTAGCTACAAATCGGCTCCCCACTTGTACGCCATCTGCTCCTAAAACCATTGTTGCTAGCATTGCTTTTCCTGTTGCTATACCTCCTGCAGCTATTAATGGAATTTTTATTTGCTCTTTTACCATAGGAATCAACGTTAGTGTAGTAGTTTCGTCCCTTCCATTATGTCCACCAGCTTCAAAACCTTCAACAACAATAGCATCTACTCCTGCTTCTTGTGCTTTTAATGCAAACTTTACACTACTCACTACATGCACAACGGTAATACCTTTATCTTGTAACCATGATGTCCAAGTTTTTGGATTTCCTGCAGATGTAAATACAATACTCACTCCTTCTTCAACAATAATATCCATTATTTCCTGAATATTAGGATACAACATAGGTACATTTACTCCAAAAGGTTTACGAGTTGCCTTTTTACATTTTTGAATATGCTCTCTCAACACTTCAGGGTACATACTTCCCGCTCCTATAAGCCCTAAAATTCCAGCATTGCTTGAAGCTGAAGCTAATTTCCAACCACTATTCCAAATCATTCCTGCTTGAATAATAGGGTATTTTATATTGAATAGTTCAGTGATTCTATTTGGCATCTAATTCTTAATAAATTTAAAAGACTTGGCTTTATTATTGGATTTAGCATTAATAATATAAATTCCTTTAGATAAAGCGGAAATATCAATTTGATTATTAGTACTATTAATTGAACGTTGCAAAACTTGCTTTCCTAAAACATTGAAAAAGGTTATTGTTAACTTGTTTTCATTTATAGGTACTTTTACATAAACAAAGGTTTTTGCAGGATTAGGATAAATTGATATTGTATTAGTCTTTTCAAAATTATTAATAGACAATGCATTACTAAGTGCACTCTTTAAATTAGGAATACCGTAACCTAATTGATAATCTGGGGTGCTAAACTGAGAGCCCGATTCGCGAACTAACTGCATAATTTCAGCATTAGTTTTATTTGGTAATGCTTGCATTAAGCATGCTATGCCTCCTGCCAAAATAGGAGAACTAAATGATGTACCGTTACTACTTCCTATAACATTACTAGGGGTTATTACAGAAGCCGATAGCCCTCTGGCTACAACATCTGGCTTTTGAGAAGGTTGAAAAGCACTACCTACTGAGCTAAATGACGCATAATTACCTAATGAATTTACTGCCCCAATAGATAATACATACTGTGAATCGGCTGGAGCACTAACTCCTGCATTTCCTTCATTACCTGCAGAGTTAACTAATAATAATCCTTTTTCAAAAGCTATATTTGCCCCTTTTGTAATAAAAGCAGTATTTCCATCCATATCAGCAGATGCATAACTATAGCTTGTATAATTTGGAGAATAATCTTTGTACCCCAAAGAAGTATTTACTAAATCTACCCCCAAGCTATCTGCTCGCTCAACAGCTTCAACCCAATAACTTTCTTCAATAGGGTTTTCGTCACTACTATCTTCAGTTATAAACAAATAATATGAAGCATCTGGTGCTGTTCCAACATAATTATTTAAAATATATCCTGCCATAGTGCTTAAAACATGAGTACCATGAGAACTGGATGTATTAGCATACACATTTGAGCTTCGGTTTACAAAATCATAACCCCCTAGTAAATCTCCAGCATCTCTTATACGCTGAAATGCCCCCATTGTATTCACATTTATAAACCCTGCATCAAGTACCGCAATCGTAACGCCGTCACCTGTATAATCTGCAACATGCAGATCATCAACATTAATCATATCTACTTGATTTTGAGTATTACCATAAGTAAAATCTACAAATGTTTTTTCAACTTCAAATTTATCTTTAATCTTAAATGTTCCCTTTTCTTTGGTTATTTTAGTAGTATTTAAACTTCTATCAGCAAAATCAATATAATCTATAAATGTTATAGATGGAGTTGTAAGCAAGTTATTTATATCAGCTTCAGATCCTCTAACATGCACAGCATTAAACCATTTAGATTTTGCCATTACAGTAATACCTGTAGCATTTTTTAACTGGGTAATGTACGACTCATTAACAGGAACATCTCTAGCATCAATTACTACGTTGTGTTTAGCTTTTCTATCTATCGCTTTTTGAGTAAGGATATTTATTGGGGTAGCTATAGAACTTGCTACATTTTGCTTGTCTTTTAGATAAACCCAAGCATCTTGTTGTGCAAATGAAAAAAAATGAAAACTTAGGAAACTAAAAATTAATAATTTCTTTATCATAATTAAGTTTTATTGGCAAGTTACGAAATTACGCCAGAACCTATTAATTCTTCATTTATATACCAAGCTACAAATTGCCCTTCAGTAATTGCAGATTGAAACTCTTCAAACTCTACATACAATCCACTGCCTACTTTATGCAAAGTTGCTTTTTGAAGTGATTGACGGTAGCGTATTCTAGCATTAACCTGCATAGTTTCATCAACTTTTAAAGCTAAATCTTCACGAATCCAATGCAGCTCTTCATTAGTAACAAACAATGCCTTTTTATATAAACCAGGATGCTCTTTACCTTGCCCTGTAAAAATTACATTTTCATTTACATCAGTATCAATTACAAATAAAGGTTCAATAGTTCCACCTACAGCGAGCCCTTTACGTTGCCCTTTAGTGAAATAATGTGCGCCTTGATGCTTACCTACAATTTTGCCATCATCAATTTTATAATCAATTTTTCTAGATAAATATTTCAGTTTATCTTCTTCAGCTTGAAACTCAGGAATCAATTCATTAAAAATGTCTTGCTCTTTTGGAACTTCTACAATAACACCTTCTTTAGGTTTTAATTGCTGTTGTAAGAAGTCTGGCAATTTTACTTTACCTATAAAACACAGACCTTGAGAATCTTTTTTCTCGGCCGTGACTAAATCTAATTTAGTGGCAATATCTCTAACTTCTGGTTTTGTTAATTCACCGATAGGAAATAACGATTTTGCCAATTGATCTTGAGATAATTGACATAAAAAATATGATTGATCTTTATTATTATCGGCTCCAGCTAATAGTTGATAAACTTTTTTATCTCCTTTTTTAATAGTTCCTTTTCTACAATAGTGGCCAGTTGCAACATAGTCAGCTCCTAGCTCTAAAGCTATATTCATAAAAACATCAAACTTAATTTCTCTATTGCAAAGAACATCTGGATTAGGTGTTCTACCCTTTTCATACTCATTAAACATATAATCTACAATACGCTCTTTATATTGCTCGCTTAAATCAACCGTTTGAAATGGGATTCCTAATTTTTCTGCAACCAGCATAGCATCGTTGCTATCATCTAACCAAGGACATTCATTAGAAATGGTTACAGAATCATCATGCCAGTTTTTCATAAACAAACCAATAACCTCATAACCTTGTTCCTTAAGCAAATAAGCAGCAACACTTGAATCTACACCCCCAGAAAGCCCTATTATTACTCGTTTCATAATTAAAAATTGGCTACAAAGATAAGCATAAATAAAGAAATTTATGGTTTTTAAAGTTTATAGAAAACATTAGAAAAATATATTTTGTTTATTTTTTTTTAAAAAAACTTCAACAAAATTTGGATTTTTGTTTAACTTTTTATTAAATTTGTTAAACAATAATTAAATCTTAAAAAAATGAAAACATTAACAGCATTAAAAAAAGTATTTCTGCTTACTATAGTAGCAGCATTTCTATTCTCTTGTAGTGATGACGACAATCCAGTTCTTTTTAAAGAACAACAGAACATTGTAGGTTTAGCATTAGACTCTCCAGATTTAAGTAGTTTAGTAGCTGCTTTGCAACAGGCAAACCTTGTAGAAACATTAAATGGAAATGGACCATTTACTGTATTGGCACCTACAAATGCAGCATTTGATAAATTTTTATCTGACAATGGGTTCGCAAGCTTAAATGATGTACCAAATGATGTATTAACTCAAGTTTTATTAAACCATGTTATCTCAGGAGATCTAAAATCATCTGGTTTATCTACTGGATATGGAAAAACTTTAGCAACAGAAGCATCTTCAAATAATAACTTAAGTCTTTATATAAACACCGAGTCTGGTGTTAATTTTAATGGTGTATCCGATGTAGTAACTGCAGATATTGATGCATCAAACGGTGTAATACATATAGTAGATGGTGTAATAGGCTTACCAAGTGTTGTAGATTTAGCTTTAGCTGATAACACATTTTCAATTTTAGTATCTGCATTAACAAGAAGTGACTTAACGTTTGATTATGTTACGACACTTTCAACTCCAAATGGAACAGCTCCCGCTCCTTTTACTGTATTTGCACCAACTAATGATGCTTTTGTAAGTTTGTTAGCTGAACTTGGAGTATCTTCATTAGAAGAAATTGATGAACCAACTTTAAAAGCAACGTTAGATTTACATGCTGTTGCTGGCGCTAATGTTTTAGCTGCTGGTTTATCAGATGATATGATGGTTGGAACGTTAGGTGGAGATATCACCGCTAATGTAACTGGCGGAGCTACATTAACAGATTCTAACGGAAGAGTAAGCAACATAATAGTTACTGATGTACAAGCAGCCAATGGCGTTATACATGTAATTGACAAAGTAGTTTTACCAAAATTACCTGAAAATCTAGTTAGTAAAGCATACAACACTCCAGAGTTAAGTATTTTATATGATGCAATACAAGCTGCAGATTTAGCAGGGGCGCTTTCAGGAGAAGGTCCACTAACAGTATTAGCACCTACTAATGAGGCCTTTGCCGCCTTTTTAACTGATAATAATTTTGCGTCTTTAGGAGATATACCAACTGATATATTAGCACAAGTACTTTTAAATCATGTAATTGATGGTAGTGTAATGTCTACAGATTTAACATCTGCAGGTGCAGGTTACGCTTCAACAATGGCAACAGGTGCTGGAGATAATAACATGAGTATTTTTTATGACACATCAAGTGGTGTAACATTTAATGGAATTTCAACCGTTACTGCAGCAGATGTTGAAGCTACTAATGGTGTAGTTCACATAGTTGATAAAGTTATTGGATTACCAACAGTAGTAGACCACGCACTTGCAAATCCAGGTTTTAGTAGTTTAGTTGCTGCCTTAGGAGCTGCAGACGGCGATTTAGTAAACGTGTTAAGTGGAGCTGGACCATTTACGGTATTGGCACCAGATGATGCAGCGTTTACAACTTTCTTAGATGGAGCAGCATTAGGTGATGTACCAACTGATGCATTGTCAAACATATTATTAAATCATGTATTAAGCGGTGTAACTATGTCTACAGATTTAGTTACAGCTGGTGCAGGATATGCTAATACTAGTGCTACTGGTCCAGGAATGAATAACTTAAGCTTATACTTTAATACTAGTGATGGTGTTAAATTTAATGGAGTGTCTTCAGTTGCTAAAGCTGATGTGGTAGCAAGTAATGGTATTATACATGCTGTTGATGCTGTAATAGGTATACCAACTGTTGTAACATTTGCTGCTGCTGATCCTAACTTTTCAACTTTAGTAACGGCATTAACAACATTAACTCCAGCTACTGATTTTGTATCAGTATTATCTAGAACTGAAGGAATGAACGGTGATGGATTAAACCCTAACTTTACAGTATTTGCTCCAACTAATGCCGCTTTTGATGCATTAGCTAGTATACCTGGAGAAGCTGTTTTAACTCAAGTATTATTACACCATGTTATTGGTGATAATAATGTAACTTCTGGTGACTTAACACCTGATGGTGATACAGTCGCAGCAAGTTTACAAGGAGATAATATAACAGTAACATTACCAGGCAGTGGTGATAACATCGCAGATATAACCGATGGTGCTGGAAATTCTGATATTGGAGTTATAGCAGTAGATGTTCAAGCTGGTAATGGTGTAATACACGTAGTAAATAAAGTTTTACTACCTAGTAATTAATATTATAAAACAGCGATATAAATAAATGGTGGAGAAAATGCAGCTTTAATAGATGCGTACAATTAAAAACATTACCGCTGTTGATGTGAAATTAAAAAATTGTATAACCAAAAACTATCTTTTAAAGTTGCGTTCCACTATAAATAAAATTAAAAATATGATTTAGTTTGTTTAGTTTGATTGGTAGATTGTAGGCAGGAAAAAACTTGTCTATGAAAAAGAGGAGACTGTCTGAAAAGGCAGTCTTTTTTATTGCTTGTTTTTAATATACTTAGGCTTATATGTAAAATCTTTTTCTTTAATTAATTTTCCATTTTCGTAATACTTCCAAATACCATGCTTCTTCCCCTTTTTGTATTGACCTTCTGTAATAAGCTCTCCTTTAGGATTATAATATTTTGAAGCTCCGTGCAATTCTCCATTCAAATAAATAAACTCTTTTAAAACAATATTTTTCTCAGAGTACCAAATGGATTTACCTTCTAGCTTTCCATTTTTATAAAATTGTTTTTCAGCTATCTGCCCATTTTCATAATACACAAAGCGCTCTCCTTCTAATATGCCATTCGCATTATAATTTTCCAAAGTCAATAGGTTATCATTTCTTTTCTGGTAATATTTCCATTCTCCTATATACTTTTTTTTATCCATTTTACCTTCGCTAATAAGTTTTCCTCTAGAGGATAAAAAGGTAACATAAGCAATGTTATCAGTTTTATTAAACTGCTTAGTCGCAGTTAAAACAGCTTTCTTCTTTATATTTTTATAAAACTTAAATAACCCTATTTCTTTACCGTGTAAAAATTCACCTTCATATCTTAAAACTTTGGTACCATCAAATGTTTTTTTCCAAATACCATGGCGTTTGCCATTAGCATCAAATTGATTGATGTTTTGGGCAAAAGTCAGCGAGGTTAATAGTGATAACAAGAAAATAAAAATGTGTTTCATTTTGAAAAATTTATATTATACTAACGAAAAATATTTTCAAATTGTATATTACAAAAAAGCTGCCAAACATAATTGACAGCTTTTTATTTTGAAAACTAATATTATATAACTGCTCTCAGTGAGGCAGAATTCTTTACTACTTACGTTTTTGTTGTGCCTGTTTTTGTTTTTCAGCTTGCTCCATCATTTCTGCCATTTTTTTCTGAAAACGCCCTTGTTTTTTAGGCTTCTTTTTGTTCTCTTGAATTTGTGCATGAATTTTATCTTCATCAAGAATATAATTCTTAATAACCAATATAATGCCAATACTAATTAAGTTAGAAATAAAATAATACAAACTCAATCCCGATGCATAATTATTAAAGAAAAACAACATCATAATTGGTGAGAAGTACATCATATACTTCATCATTTTTCCCATATCTGGCATACCTTCTTGCGTTGGTTGCGATGCCATTTGTTGTCCTGTAGTTAAACGCATATAAAAGAAAATAGCTATAGATGCCAATATTGGAAATAAGCTTACGTGGTCTCCATAAAATGGAATATGAAATGGTAATTCTGCAATGGTATCATATGATGATAAGTCTTTTACCCATAGAAAACTCTTTTGACGTAAATCGAATGCTGATGGGAAAAACTGAAACAATGCGTAAAATACTGGCAACTGTATTAATGCAGGCATACAACCAGCCATAGGGCTTGCTCCTGCTTTAGTTTGCAATGCCATAGTTTCTTGCTGAGCTTTTACTTTATTATTTTTATGCTTCTCGCGAATAGCATCTAATTCTGGTTTTAGGATTTTTAATTTAGCTTGCGATAAAAACTGTTTATATTGTACAAAAGACATTAACAATTTTATCAGTATCGTCATAACAATAATAGCAATCCCATAAGGTAAAAAGCTTCCTAAAAGTGCAAATAAAGGAATAAAAAGGTAACGAT
Organism: Jejuia spongiicola; assembly: GCF_023502325.1. Lineage (NCBI taxonomy): Bacteria > Pseudomonadati > Bacteroidota > Flavobacteriia > Flavobacteriales > Flavobacteriaceae > Jejuia > Jejuia spongiicola. The sequence goes on along the minus strand of NZ_JAMFLZ010000002.1, from coordinate 582,886 downwards.
TAATCCATCCAAAAATACCCCAGCCAAGTGGTACAATTTCATCTAAATTTCTATCATAACTATTTAATACCTTATAATCGCTAGGACCATAATACCAATCCATGGTTTTGTTTATTTCACCACCTGCAAGCTCTAAAGGCAATGTAGTAGTAAAAGCTTTAGTATAAACAGTATCTATTTCTTCGTCTTGAACTAAATTTTGGGATGTGAATTTTCCTGTTTTAAAAGGAGAATCAGCTAATAAAATAGATGTAAAGAAATGTTGCTTAAACGCTACGTAACTTACATCTTCAGCAGTGTCTTCAGTTTGTTCTTGTTGCCCCAAATAATCGTCTTTTCCATCTTCATACTCAAAAACAACTTCCGTATATCTATTCTCATAAGAAATACTTTTTGCATGACGGTACGATTTTAAATTCCAATCTAAATTTACAGCTTGAGAACTATTAATTACATCGCTTAATCCTTGAGAACGAATAGTGAAATCCATCATATAATCACCTTCCTTCAGTTCGTAACGGTATTCTAAAAATTTACTTTCTGATACCTTTAGCTTCATTGAAACAACCGTAACATCACCATTTTTAGTTACAGATGGTTCAAAATATAAGTCTTTAGTATTAAGAATTCTGCTATCTGTTGTTCCAAAATTAATATTAAAAGCTGCATTATTATCTTTAATTATATAGATAGGAACAGAATCAAAATCTACAAACTTCTTTAATTTAACTTCAGAAAGATAACCTCCTTTATTATTGAATTTTAAAGCTAATAAATCACTTTCTACTAAGGTTTCTTTATCAGATGCATTTGCAGCTGAATAAGCAAAAGCTCCTAGCTTATTTTGTAAATTAATTTGTTGTAGGGAATCTGAAACTGCTGGTGCTTTATAATCTTCTGCAGTAGTTACTTTAGTTTGCTCTGATGCTTCAGCCTTTTTCTCTGCTTCAACTTGTTCTTGTTTTGCTTTTTCTTGAGCTTCTAATTCTTCTGGTGTTGGTTGGTTTTGCCATAGCCAAAACATCATTATTCCAAAAATAAGTATAAAACCTATAATTGAATTAATATCTAATTTCTTTTCTTCCATATTTTAGTTGGTGTCATTTTGATTATAATGAAGAATCTGTATTAAGAGATATTCTGACTACACTCAATATGACAAAGTATTGATTTTATATAGTTTAATGAATTAACAAAAAGCTATCCAATTTTAATTTTGTGCCATACTGACACCTTTTTTTCTTTTATGATTATTCAATGCTGCCTTAACAAAGGCTACGAATAAAGGGTGTGGATTTGCAACGGTACTTTTATATTCTGGATGATATTGCACTCCAACAAACCAAGGGTGTTCTGGTATTTCAACAATTTCAACCAAACCTGTATCTGGGTTTAAACCTGTTGCAAGCATACCGGCTGCTTCAATTTGAGTTTTAAAGTTACTATTAAATTCATAACGATGTCTGTGGCGTTCATTAATAGTATCGGCCTTATAAATATCTCTAACTGTGCTTCCCATTTTTAAGTCACAAGCCCAAGCCCCTAAACGCATTGTACCACCTTTATCTGTAATACTTTTTTGTTCTTCCATTAAATCTATAACAGGGTTTTTGGTAGTTGTATTCATTTCAGTAGAATCTGCATCAGCTATATTTAAAACATTACGTGCAAACTCAATTACTGCCATTTGCATACCTAAACAAATACCAAAAAATGGTACATTGTTTTCGCGTACATATTTTACGGCATCAATTTTTCCTTCAATACCACGTTCACCAAAACCTGGTGCTACTAAAACTCCATCTAAATGAGATAGTTTCAATTTAGCATTATCATTATTAATATATTCTGAATGTACCGACTCAATATTTACTTTTACTTCATTTGCTGCACCTGCATGTATAAAGGCCTCTAAAATAGACTTATAAGAATCTTGTAACTCAACATATTTGCCTATTAAACCAATGGTTATTTCTGACTTAGGATTTTTATGTTTTGCTAAAAACTCGTTCCATTTATTGATATCTGGAGTGGTACTTTTTAATGCCAATTTTTTAAGCACAACTTTATCCAACCCTTGCTCTAGCATCAAATTAGGTACATCATAAATGGTTGATGCATCAATAGATTGAATTACTGCTTCTTCTCGAACATTACAAAACAGTGCTAATTTACGACGTAAATCTTCCGGTAAATCGTGCTCAGTTCTACAAACTAATATATCAGCTTGCACCCCACTTTCCATTAATGTTTTTACACTATGTTGAGTTGGCTTTGTTTTTAATTCACCAGCAGCTGATAAATATGGCACTAATGTTAAGTGAATTACGATGCCATTATTATCGCCTAAATCCCATCGCAATTGTCGCACAGCTTCAATGTATGGCAACGATTCAATGTCACCAACTGTTCCTCCAATTTCAGTAATTACAATATCGTAGTCACCAGATTTTCCTAAAAGCTGAACACGGTGTTTTATTTCGTCAGTAATATGAGGAACTACTTGTACAGTTTTACCTAAAAACTCTCCTCTGCGTTCTTTTTGAATAACACTTTGGTAAATACGTCCAGTAGTAACATTATTAGCTTGACTGGTAGGTACGTTTAAAAAACGCTCGTAATGCCCTAAATCTAAATCAGTTTCTGCACCATCTTCAGTTACGTAGCATTCTCCATGCTCATAAGGATTTAGTGTTCCTGGATCTACGTTAATATATGGGTCTAGTTTTTGAATAGTTACTCTATAGCCTTGAGCTTGTAGCAATTTAGCTAAAGAGGCGGCTATAATGCCTTTTCCTAGAGATGATGTAACACCGCCTGTTACGAATATGTATTTTGTTGTAGTTGTCATGTTGCGCTTATAAACGCAGGCAAATTTACAAAATTAAAATAGTTATTAATGAACTCTTATCGAATTTTATAATTAAAGATTTTGATACAATTTTCTCTTTCACTCGTCTCTTTTTTAAAATAACTTAAAAAAAATGCAATAGATTCGGAAAAATTCGTCTTTCTAATTGTAAAGCTATTAAAAAAGGCTTTTAAATGAACTCAGAATCAGAAAACAATAAAAAGCTCAAAGATTTTTTTGGTAAAGAATACCATTCGCTTAAAGCTTATGTAAATTCTAAAATAAGGGCAAATGCAGATCGAGATGCCGAGGACATTATACAAGATGTAGCTTTAAAATTATTTACTGGAGCTGACAGATATTCACCAATAAACAATGTAGCAGGTTTTGTTTATTACGCTATTAAAAATAAGATTATTGATGTAATGAGAACGAATAACAAGCAAATTATTAATCATGAAAGTCAAAGTGAGGCTAAATTAATTGAGTTTGCTAGCTTATTATATGACACATCTGATAATTATTATGCAGAACAGATGAAAGATGAGCTAAAGAAAGCCATATTAAACCTTAAACCAGATTATCGTGATATTATAATTGCAGTAGATTTTGAAAACTACACTTATAAGGAAATCGCTTTAGAAACTGGAGTTCCAGTTGGAACACTAATGTCGAGAAGACATAGAGCTATTTCACTTTTGTACAAAAATTTAAAACATAAAAAAGAAATTATTAATTAAAAAAAAACATATGTCAAATTATTTTAAACATAAATTTCGTGGAAAATCTCTAGGAGAGATTATAGGGATAGTAATTTTTGGAGGCATTTTTATAACTGGTTTAGCTATATTATTTGGTTTTATAATAATGTGGTTATGGAATTGGTTAATGCCTATGATATTTGGACTTACCACACTTACATTTTGGGAAGCAGTCGGAATTTTTATACTCTTTAAAATATTACTTGGTGGTTGTAATTTTGGAGGTGACGGTAATTCATCAAAGAAATCAAAATCTAGTTGCAAAGAAGGTGGCAAAGGTGAGTTTTCTAAATGGAAACATTATGACAAGTTTTGGAAAGAAGAAGGCAATGAAGCTTATGAAAAATACATTGAACGTATGACTAATGAGACTGAATCAAATGATTAATTTTTTTTATCATAATTATAAATCATCTTCAAAATTATTAATATTTAAAACAAATATTAAGACAAAGAAAAAGGTGAAAAATATAAAACCTTTTTTCGACAACCATTCTAGTGTCATAAAATGGTCTATTGATATTGAAGATATAGATAATGTACTAAAGATTGAAGCTACCACTAATTCAAGTGAAAACGATTTTATTAATCAAATAAAAGCGCTAGGGTTTTATTGTGATGTTTTGGTAGATTAATTATTATTTACTTAGGGTACTGCTTTTTAATATTTCGTATTAAATCTTCAAGTCCATTTAATTTAAGCTCGTAAACTTGTTTAAGCATAGTTCCTAATTTTCCTTTAGGAAAACCTTTATTATTATACCAAACCACATAATATTCTGGTAAATCAATTAAATAGCGATCTTTATATTTCCCAAAAGGCATTTTGGTATGTGCTAATTTTATTAGAAAATTTTTGTCAGGAGTCATGCTACTACTCTACAGATTTATACTTTGAAAATTTTTTAAGCTCTTCTGCAATATAGGTTTTCCATTTCGCTTGATTTTCAAAATTCCTAGAGTAATTGCTTTCAGTATCATATTTATTCTGCAAAAGAGACAATTCTTTATTTACCGCTTTATTAAGCTCTCGCAATTCCTTTTTGATGTTGTTTGATAATTTTAGCTGACTTATTCGATGCCTAAATTTACGCGCATGTAGCTCAGTAATATCAAAATGTAATTGCTCGTGTCCTAAAACATGAGCATCAGCTACATCTGGTTTATACCATGATTGTTCTGGATAAAAATGACAAAACACTTCGGTAGTAAAACTTATAACTCTAGAATCTGATTCTTTTACTGAAAACCCAAACGAAATACCAGAAGCAGTTATGGCTACTGCACTAACACCATAATCTGGTTTTCCATTAAAATCTGCCCAAGATAACTTATAAGATTCGTTCCAAGACATTACAGCTTCGTCTTGAACACAAAAAAAACAGCATAAAATTAAAAGTACTTTTACCACAGACAAACAATTACTATAACAATTATAAAACGGTTAGCTAGTAAGCTTATTGTTTTACCTCAACAATTGTTAAATCTTGATACTTTACTAAATATACGGAATCGTTATAATAACCACCGAAAAGCTTCTTTTTGTACGCAAACTTGTTTTCAATATATTCTGTTAGTGGCGCATTGTTAACAGACATAAACAAATCTTCTGAAGTTACTATACGTAATATTACGTCCATAGTTAAATCAAACCCTTTAACTGCAGCACTATTTGGCGTCGTTTTATAAAGTCTCCTATACCTATTAACGAAAACATTATCATCAGCTTCGTTATACGATTTTGATGTTGCTGCATAATGAAATTGCAATTTTGATAGATGTTCGTTTGACACCCCATCAGCAGTAAATGCATTATTCATATTTGCAGTAACTAATGTTATTTCTAGAGCATCAGTATTTGTACTTTTATCTTCTTCTTTAATTAACGATGCTAAAATACTAGTAGCATTAGACACAAAGCCTTCGTTTTTTGTTTCTAAAAACACAATATTTTTACCTGGCTTTAGGGCATCTTCAATATCTTGCTTTGTAACAAAAAATTCATCCTCTCCACTTTTCTTGTTTTTTCTGGAATGAACTTGCTTAGCATAATTAAATTCACGCTTTAAATCATTTGATACATTTGTGTGTTTAGAATCTGATATTATTATAATGTTGCTAGTCAGAGTATCAGCTTTTATATAATTGACCAAAGTACTTTTTAATCTATCATTTGATGGTTTTGATTGAAATACATTGTCGTACAACTTTACATTGGTGCCAATTGGAGACACAATAGGCACATTATAACGTCTTAATTTTGATGCGGCTTTCTCAAAAGTATTTGAGGTTAATGGGCCTATAACAACATCTACCGTTTCAAAATCATTATCGTCTATTATTTTTGAAACCTCTCCAACTTCATTCTTAGTATCGTAAACATCTACTTTAACTGAAACCCCTAAAGTTTTTAAAGAATCTATGGCTAATAAAACACCAGAATAGAAATCTAATGATGCATTTAAATAACGGTCTTTTATTATACTTTTTTTAGTATCATCAGCAGTATTAAAATCTACTCGATTCAATCTAAAAGGTAGCATAATAGCAATACGTTTTGTATTAAAATCAACAATACTATCAGATAAATTAATTTTGTTTGATTCTTCAATTGAAAAAGTGTCAGAAAAAGGTATTTTTAAAATCATACCTACTTTTAATCCACTTTCTGCCAACCCTGGGTTTAATGCTTCTATTTCGGTTTGTTCTAACCCTAATTTAAGTTTTAATCGGTAAAACCCTTCTTTTGGTAATACCTTATAATAGCTGTATTTTTCGTCAACCTCTTGCTCTTTATCATCGTCAATGTTTGGCACTAAAATTTCTTGACCATCTTGTAAAACTTCTCCCATTTCTGGATTAAGTTCTTCTAGCTCTCTAACAGAAATTCCAAATCTATATGCAATTCGCCATTTACCTTCTTTAGGCTGTACAATGTAAGTTTTGGTAAGCTCTACTTCTTCTATTTCTTCAGTTATTTTAAATATTGGTATTTGAAGCTTATCTCCCTTTCTAAGCGGATCTGCATATAGAAATTTATTATACTTTTTTATATCCTCTTCAGATATGTCGTATTTTTTAGCTAAGCTATATAAGGTTTCTTTTCTTCTTGTTTTATGTTTTTTAAACCCTTGTAACTCTTTAACTAGAGTAATTTTAGGTTTTTTAGATTTTGAAACTGGAATAATTAAAACTGTATTTGGTTTTAATTCCTCTTTTGCATCAGGATTTAATGCATAAATATCTGAAACAGTAACATAATAGCGACTTGCTATTTGCTCAATAGTTTCTCCTTTTTTAACTTGATGAGTGCTAAAATTTTGAGCATTGACAGTATTAAAACTAAAAAGTAGTATTAAACATAAAACGAAAAGAAATTTATTCATGTAATCTATTTTTTAAAATTGCGTTAAAGATATTATCCTTAGACATCTATCTGGGTAAATTTTATTCTTCTATTTTTACTATTTGCATATAGTATGCCAAAAATAAAAGATAAAATGTAAAGCCTGACACTATTTTTTTAACTTACTTAATTATATACGAGTATTTAATAAAAATCAGATAACTTTATACAATAAATATAGTTTATAAATATTGAGATCCCCAAATATTATGACACACTAATGATTAGCTAGTCACTAAAATTATTCCCACTCGATTGTAGCAGGTGGTTTTGAACTAATATCGTATACTACTCTATTAACGCCTTTTACTTTATTTATTATGTCGTTTGATGTTTTTTGAAGAAACTCATAAGGCAAATTAACCCAGTCAGCAGTCATACCATCTGTACTTTCTACTGCTCTAAGCGCCACACATTTTTCATAAGTACGTTCGTCTCCCATTACACCTACACTGTTTACGGGTAACAACATAGCTCCAGCTTGCCATACCTTATCATATAAACCCCATTTTTTTAATCCGTTTATAAAAATAGCATCAACTTCTTGAAGAATACGTACTTTTTCGGCAGTGATGTCGCCCAAAATTCTAATCCCTAACCCAGGGCCAGGGAATGGATGGCGCCCCAAAAGTTCTGGATCAATACCTAAAGTAGCACCAACACGTCTTACTTCATCTTTAAAAATAGCACGCAATGGCTCAACAATTTTAAGTTTCATAAAATCAGGCAAGCCACCTACATTATGATGAGATTTAATAGTTGCTGAAGGCCCTCCTGTAGCAGAAACACTTTCTATAACATCTGGATAAATAGTGCCTTGCGCTAACCATTTAACATCTTCAAGCTTATGAGCCTCATCATCAAAAACTTCTATAAAAGCATTACCGATGGCTTTACGCTTTTTCTCAGGATCTTCAATACCTTTCAAAGCATCTAAAAATCGTTGAGAAGCATCAACGCCTTTTACATTAAGCCTCATGCCTTCGTATTGGTTAAGAACGCTTTCAAATTCATTTTTCCGAAGTAAGCCATTATTAACGAAAATACAGTATAGATTTTTACCAATAGCCTTATTTAACAATACTGCAGCTACAGTTGAATCTACACCTCCTGAAAGACCAAGTACTACCTTATCGTTCCCTACTTTTTCTTGAATTGCCTCAACCGTTTCTTCAACAAAAGAATCTGGTGTCCAGTCTTGTGTTAAACCAGCAATATTTACTAAAAAATTTTCCAAAATTTGTTTTCCGTCAGTTGAATGGTAAACCTCTGGGTGAAATTGAATAGCAAAAGTCTGTTCGCCATCAATTTTGTAAGCAGCATTTTCAACATCATTAGTACTGGCTAATAAAACAGCATTATTTGGTAATTGTTTAATAGTATCGCTATGACTCATCCAAACTTGACTTCCTACAGATACATTATCAAAAAACCCTTCATCAGCTTTTATAAAAGACAGATTTGCTCGACCATACTCTCTAGTATTTGATGGTGCTACTTCTCCTCCAGAAAAATGGGCTAAATATTGCGCTCCATAACAAACTCCTAATAGTGGTTTTTTAGTTCTTATCTCAGATAAATCTGGATGTAAAGCGGCATCTCCTCTTACAGAAAATGGACTACCAGAAAGAATTACTGCTTTGTAATCTTCTAAAGTTGATGGAATTTTGTTAAATGGGTGTATTTCGGAATATATGTTAAGTTCTCTAACTCTACGCGCAATAAGTTGTGTGTATTGCGATCCGAAGTCTAAAATTAATACCTTGTCGTGTTGCATGCGCAAAAGTAAGAATTGATTTTATATTGACGAATATAGGATTAACAATTTTTTAAACTTTTTTACACCATAGAGTCCAAAATTAATTTGATGTCCTTTTCCGTAGTATCTGGGTTAATAAAACAGAAACGTGAAACTGTTTCAAAAGTATCTCCTTTTTTCCATTTGGTTGGCGTTACTAAAGCAAATCCTTTTTTATGATTTTCATAGGTCCAATGGGTATAATCTTCGGGCTTCCACCCTAATCTTCTATATAATACACACGACAAACTAGGCTCCCTTACTAATTCAACATTAGGGTTTTCTTTTATCATTCTACCTGCAATTTGAGCTAACTCTATACCGCGCTCAACCGCTTCTTTATATCTATCAGTACCATGTGTTGCTAATGAAAACCATAAAGGTAACCCTCTAACACGGCGTGTTAGCTGAATTTGATAATCGGTTGGATTAAAACCATGTGCGCCATCATCTTTAAAAATATCTAAATACGAGCCTTGTTGTGAATGAGCATTTTTAGCTAACTCTGGATTTTTATATATTACAGCGCCACAATCGTAGGGTGAAAACATCCATTTGTGTGGATCGACAGTAATACTGTCTGCTCTCTCAATACCATTAAATAATTGCCTAACAGAATCTGCAGCCAAAGCGCCTCCACCATAAGCAGCGTCAACATGAAACCATAGATTTTCTTTTTCACAGATTGAAGCTATTCCTTCTAAATCATCAATAATACCTGCATTGGTAGTGCCTCCTGTGCCAACAACAGCAAATAAACGTTTACGCTGATGCTCGGTTAAACTATTGATAGCTTTTTGTAATTCTGAGCCATGCATCACATCTTCTGTATCTACTAAAAGAATATCAACATCTGCAACTTTAGCCATTGCTTTTATTGAAGAATGCGCACCTATTGATGTGATAATTAACCCTTTTTCTCCTTTAAAATCATCATTCTCTCGCCAATGCTCGCGGGCTGTTACTATGGCAGATAGATTGGCTGCTGTACCTCCGCTAGTAAAAACACCAAAAGCGCCTTTTGGTAACCCTGTTAAAGACACTATCCATTTCATAGCTTCGTTTTCGCAAAAAATACCGCCAGCTCCTTCCATCCAATAAGCTCCATGAATACTAGAGGCCGATGTTACTAAATCGAACATAATTGCTGCTCTTGTTGGGGCCGCTGGCACAAACGCTAAATGCCTTGGATGATCTATAGGAACATTAGTTTTCATTAAATGCTTCCTCCACTTTTTAAAAGCAACTTCTCCGCCTATACCTTCTTTGGTAATAGTTTCTCCTACCAATGCTTTTAATTCTTCAGCTTTTTTGGGCTTTCCAATTTTTGGATTCGTAGAAGAAATCCTATCAATAGTATACTTCATGACATCCATTGTCATTTCTACTAGTTCTATATCTATTTTATGCATTTTGTGTTACGAGTTTAATATTAAAAACTCACCTCTTAAAGGCTCTAGACTTTCAACTAATTTTGGTATTAGTTGCTCTCCATACTCCAAATAAAATTCAGAAAAATTAGCTTGTCGTTCCTGTAAACTCTGGTTTGGAAATAAAACTCTTTGAATATCTGTCATCCTAGAAACTTGGTCTGCTAATTTTACTTTTTGAGATTTCAACAGGCGTTTTTCAAGATTATCTAACCCCTTTAGTTGTTTAACTTCTTGGGCTTTTACTGCTCCTAAAAATGATTCATCAGTAAGCTTTGCTAATTTATGCAAATCTTCAAATTGTTTTTTAAGATGCTCTCTTTGCGAAGAAAAATCGATTTCAATATCAGAAATTTGTCTTACTTTTTTATTAATAAAAGCATCGCTTTTTAAAAAAACATCTTCTTTTTGAATATTTAATCTTTCAAGTTTTTTATGCTGATTTTCGGTTTGAATCAAAACCGAATTACGTAACAATAACATTGGAAACGGTACATTTACTTCATCAAAAAAATGTTTTAACTGAAACCAATAGGCTAACTCACCACCACCACCAATGTAACACAAGTTTGGCAAAATAACTTCTTGATACACAGGACGCATAATTACATTTGGTGAAAATCGTTCAGCATGTTTTTTGACTTCATTCAAAATTTCATCTTTAGTAAAAGTTAAATCTGTATTATTAACTTTATAAACGCCTTCTTCAAAAATAATGCGCTCTCGCAAATTTTCTTTTAAATAAAAAAGATTTATTTCTCTAGGATTAACCTGAATATTATATGATTTTGAAAGTGCTTTATTTGTTTCAGAAACTGTTTTAAATGATGTTTGGTTTAATAACTCGTCTACAATAAATGGAACAAATTGTTTTTTTAAATCAGTAACATTAGCATCAATAATTACTAAACCATAATCTGCAAACAACTCATTTGCCAAAAAACGTGTTGCATCAGTTAAATTGCTATGTTTTATATAGGCTTTTTCAAATAAGCGCTTTAAATAATTTGAATTTTTACTATTACCTAATTCTTTTGAAAACAAATCAAAAACATCATCTAAACCTTCTGTTGTTAATTCTCCAACTGCGCCACTAGAATCCTTATTCCATTGTAGTTTCTTCCCTTTAAAATTGAAAAAATTTATTTCTTGAAAATCATGATCCTCAGTAGCCATCCAATAAATAGGCACAAAATTATATTTTGGATAGGTTTCTTTTAATTTTTTTGAAAGATTAATTGTGGATACTATTTTATATAAAAAATACAATGGCCCTGTAAATAAATTTAACTGGTGCCCTGTAGTTATTGTAAACGTATTATTCTTTTTTAGTAACTCAATGTTTTGAAGTGTAAGTTCTGATGCTTCAATATTTTTGTATTGCTCACTTAAAACAGAAGCTAAAACTAAGCGATGAGTTTCAGAAGTAAGTTTAGAATGATTTCTCTCTTCTATTTGAGATTTGAAATTTTGAAGATTAGGAAAACGATTATAAAATGAATTAAGCTCGTTTTTTTCGTCTAAATAATCACAAATAAGTGATGAAAAATAACCAGTATTACGAAACGGAATATGATTTTGTTGCATATTTAATTGAAAAATTATGTAAATATACAGCTATTCCATTTTTAAAAATCTAAAAAATAAGTTAAGAGTTTGCTATCTACTAATACCTAAAGCTAAACATAGCTTTAACACCTAAAAAATCAATATTTAAAGTATTTTATAAAAGCTTTGTTAATTCTTACATAACATTAATCCAAGAATACTATTTACATTCTTAATACTCTTTTAATCTTGTTAACTTTTCAATAACCCTAAATTAATACAACAACATTAATAGCTTAACAAGTTTTAAATAGTCTGGTTATAATTTTGGAATCAAATTAATAATCAAAATATATTCAAATCAAATTATGAAAAATTTATTCAAACTATTTTTATTTCTTTTTGTTACAGTAATGGTCAATTCTACATTAATAAGCTGTGATATTGAATCAGGAAAAGACGGACTAAATGGCGTTGACGGTATTGATGGTGCTGACGGACAAGATGGGAATGATGGAAATGATGGCTCAGACGCATCTATTTATTTAACAAACTCTAAAACTCCAAGCTTATTAAAAGTGACAAGTGCTTTTGTTAACTTAAAAATCTTTCCAATATTATCATCTGAAGATGTTATACCAAACACTCCAGATTTTGTTTATGGATCAATGGCTGATGGTGCTGGGTTAATTAATAATGGAGACGATACTTTCACTTTAATCAATAATATTGAAGCAGATTATTCAATTGCTCGTATTATTTTAAACAAAAACTTAAGACCAGTTTCTGGTGAGTATATTTTAAATGCTCAAGCTACTGCAGAAACAGCACAATGCTCTGGTTCCTTAATATCTCCAGAAGAGCATGGGTTTGGTCCATTATACCTTTCTGGTGGAGAATGGGGAGGCGCTTCTAAGGGAGTTTTCCTTACAGACCCTTTTAAAGAAACCACTGACGCTGGTACAGGTCAAATGTTATCAGCTTTTGGCCAATGGTCAACTGAAAATGCTGTAGCAATAGGCAAAGATGCTTACCCAAATAAAACTGTTGCTTTTATTGGTGATGATCACTCTGATAATTCTGTACCTTCTGGTCAATTAGGCATGTATGTTGGTGATAGAGGAGATTTAAATAATGGAAAACTATATGGCCTTAAAGTAACTTCTAGTAGTATAACTTATGAAGTAGATATGACTGAGGGTATTGAATATGATGCTGAATTTGTTGAATTAACTGAAAGAGAAATATCTGCTTTAGATACAGAATGCAAAACTAAAGGCGTTATGGGGTTCTCAAGACTAGAAGATATAGATTGGAGAAGAGGTTCAGCTGCAAATCAAAGAGAAATTTATTTTGCTGTAACTGGACGTAACAAATCAGGTTTAGTTGGGAAAGGATCTATTTTAGGAAGAATTTACAAAGTAACATTAAACGATACTGATCCAACTGGAGCTTGTAAAATTACATGTGTTTTAGATGGTGATAAAGTTGGTGGTAAAGCAGAAGGATTTCATTCTCCAGATAATATTTTAGTCACAGAAAACTACGCCTATATCCAAGAAGATCCAAACGGTTATTTAGACACAGCAACTAATGGCTACGCAAAACTATACCAGTACAATTTAACAAACGGCGAAATTAAAACCGTTTTAGAGTGTGACCAAGATAGAGCAGCTTCCTTAGGATATGGTTCAATCACTAGAAACTGGGAAATTACTGGTATGATTGATGTTACAGATGTTGTAAATAATGGAACAAATACGTTCTTATTAATTACACAAAACCATGGATGGGAGCCTGCAGACGGGACTTCGTTCACAGACCCAAATGCTAATCCTGATTTAGCCAACAGAAAAGAGGGTTCTACTTTATATGTAATCAAAGGTTTAGACAGGTAATTCCATGAAAACATATTTGAATTTTATTACATTCAAAGCAAAAACATGCATATTAAGTGTATGTTTTTTGCTTTTCTACACTTCTTGCTTAGATAAAGAATATAAAAAAATCGATTACCAAGAAAGCCTAAATCAATTAGAAAAGTTATATAAACATAATCTAACTAAAGCTTATATTTTTTTAGACAGTATCAGTTTAAAAAACAATCACGACCTTAATAAATCATACTATATAAATTCAAGAGAGTATTTTAAAAGGAGTGAGCCTATTCTTTCTTTTTTAGAAAAAGAAAACTTTAAATCTTTAAATGCTCCTAACATAATTAAGGTTCATGAAGAAGATCCTACGGATATTAAAATAAATCAACCTATTGGCTACCAAGTTATCGAAGAAAATTTGTTTTCAGAATCAATGGATACAATGGCATTGAAAAGAGCAATCAATATAACAAGTGCTAGACTTAAGCTTATAAAAAATAATAGCAAAACAATACTAAAAGAATATCATTTACTATGGCTAATAAGAGATGCTTTAATTAGAATTACAACTACTGGGTTATCCAATTTTGATTCTCCTGTGTTAGGACAATCTTTAACAGAATCTGGTTATGCATTAAATACTTTAAAAGATATTTTAGCTATTTATGAATCTAAGTTTAGCAATAAATCTCTTTATAATAAATGGCAAGACGAATTGGACAGCTCTATCATATCGCTAAAAACAGATTTTGACACTTTTGATAGGTATGAATACATTAAAACACATGCACACAAACAATTAGAGTTATGGAATGAAACAGTTAAAAACTGGCAGGTAGAATTTCCTTTTGAAATAGCTTTATCTAATGATTTTAATTCTCTATTTAGTGAAAACATGTTTAACAAGCTTCACTTCTCAGATTATAAAAGCGATACAACCAAACTTGAACAAAAAATCATCTTAGGAAAAAAGCTATTTAAAGACGTAAACCTTTCCAAAGAACGTAACATGTCTTGCGCTACATGCCACATAAAAGAAAAAGGGTTTACTGATGGCAAAACTACTTTTGACAATAGGCAGAAAAGGAATACCCCTACTTTAAGTTATGCGGCTTACCAGCAGCTTTATTTTATGGATGCTAGATCTGGGAGCCTTGAAGGTCAAATAGTTGGTGTAGTTAATAATCATGATGAATTTAATATGTCTATGGATTCAATCATTAAAAGAGTAAGAAAAAACACAAAGTATTCTTTTTTATTAGATTCACTATATAACAATGAAAGAGATGACTTTAATTTAAGGCATGCAATAGCTTCTTATGTTAGGACCTTAAACCCTTTTAACTCAAAATTTGATAACAATATTAATGGTAAAGAAAATACTTTAACAAAAAAAGAAAAACGAGGTTTCAACCTATTTATGGGCAAAGCTGCTTGCGCTACATGTCATTTCCCTCCATTATTTAATGGAACTATTCCTCCTAATTTTAATGATACCGAATTAGAGATTATTGGAGTACCAAAAACTAAGGAAAATAAAAACTTAGACGATGATTATGGTAGATATCATTTGTTTAATGTAGAAGAAAGGAAAGGTTCATTTAAAACACCTACAGTACGTAATATAGCCATAACTAACCCATACATGCATAATGGCGTTTACAATACTTTGGAAGAAGTTATGGATTTTTATAACGAAGGGGGCGGTGCAGGTTTAGGTTTTGACTTACCACATCAAACTTTGCCTTTTGATAATTTAAATTTGTCCGAAAGTGAAATTGAATCAATCATTGCATTTATGAAGACACTTACAGATAACTATTAGTTAAAAACTCTCATACGAATATATGCTTTTATGATTCTTTAATTAAAATATCGGTTTTATCGATTTTTAACAAAAAAACCGATTGATTTATGTAATTTTTATTAATTTCACACAACGTCGTCAAAATAAATCAATCATGAAAAATCAAAAATTCATCTTAACCTATTCATTTTTACTCCTTATTTTATTGAGTTGTAATAAATCTGGTGTTTTTGAAGAACCAGATATTGCTGAGCCAGGACCAAGAACTTACGAAGACATTCAAAAAGATTTTGAAGGATTTGATTTTACCCCTGGGCATAATGATGTAGAACTAGAAAATCTTAAAAATGAAATTTGGAAGTTTAGAGTAGTAATGCCCGATGTAGATTTTACAAATAATAACAGGCCTCTAATTATTTCTCTACACGGATGTGCCTCATGTGGTATATCACCAGATTCACATAAATTCACGGAATGTTTAGCAGAAACTGGATTTAGAGCTCTTGATGCCATCATTTTAAGCCCAAATAGTAATGGTAAATTATGGCCTACATTAGAAAACAATGAGCAAGTTATTACTTTAGTAGATTTGGCTTCTACTTACCTTCCTGTAGATACAGATAAAATTGTAATACACGGTTATAGCGACGGAGGTAATGGAAGTTGGTTTTTTTCAGAGACACAGTCTAGTTTATTTTCAGCATCTATTCCTATGGCTAGTCAATACAACACTACAAACAGTGGTGTTGGTAGGCTAATCCCTATACCAGTATATGTTATTCATGGGCAAGAAGACGCACTATTTCCAGTGGGCAATGTCGAAAATTGGGTTAACGCAAGTATTGACTCTGGCAGTGATATTACTATGGTTATTGCTCCAGATTTAACTCATAACGAGCCTTGTGAATACGCCTCTTATTTAGAAGATGCCGCAGATTGGTTGGTAAATGACGTCTGGAATTAATTAAATAATATTTTAAAAACATAAACTCTTTTTGATCCCGATAAATTTATCGGGATTTTTTATAACATATGAATCCATAAATTGAGTAAATTAGTGCTCTACATTAATTTCTTTTTATGAAATGTTATAGCCAGTATATAGGTACTAACCAGAATAAAAATTACGGCTTTACATCTAGTCTTAAAAAACAATAAATATTAACAAATGAAACATTATTTAAATAGTTTTCTTTTTTTTGCTTTTATAGTATTTACGATTAATATTAACTCTCAAAACCTTAAAAGCCCTTCTGAATTTTTAGGCTATAAATTAGGTACTCAATTTTCAAGACATCACCAAGTAGTCGATTACTTTAAGTATTCTGCCAATCAACAACCAAATCAAATAAAGCTTGAAAAATATGGCGAAACTTACGAACGTAGACCATTAATGGTAGCCTATGTTTCATCTGAAGAAAACATACATAACCTTGAAACTATTCGAAAAAACAACTTAAATAATACTGATGTAAACAATAGTACTTCATCTAATACAAATGTCGCTATTGTGTGGCTAAGTTATAATGTACATGGTAACGAAGCATCGAGCACTGAAGCAGCGATGAAAACACTTTATAAGCTTTTAACCGAAAAACAAGACTGGTTAAAAAACACCATAGTTATTATAGATCCATGTATAAACCCTGACGGGCGCGATAGATATGCTAACTGGTTTAACGAAACGGCGAGTGTACCTTATGATATTAATCAACAAGCTAGTGAACATAATGAACCATGGCCAGGGGGAAGACCAAACCATTATCTTTTTGATTTAAATAGAGATTGGGCTTGGGCTACACAAATTGAGTCTGCTTCAAGATTAAAAATATATAACAAATGGTTACCGCATATTCATGTCGATTTTCATGAACAGGGGATTAATGAACCTTATTATTTTGCACCAGCAGCTGAACCTTTTCATGAAATAATTACCAATTGGCAACGTGATTTTCAAACACAAATTGGAAAAAATCACGCTAAATATTTCGATACAGCTGGCTGGCTTTATTTTACAAAAGAGAGGTTCGACCTACTCTACCCTAGTTATGGCGACACCTACCCAACATACATGGGAGCTATTGGTATGACTTACGAGCAAGCCGGTCATGGTCGAGCTGGATTGGGTATTTTAAATGATGAAGGAGACGTTTTAACACTTATTGATAGAATAGCACATCACACAACCACAGGGTTATCTACTGTTGAAATAGCTTCAAAAAATGCTGAAAAATTGAATACTGAGTTTAAAAAATTCTTTAACAATTCAAACTTGAAATATAAAAGCTATGTAATGCAAGGTGATAATGACAAAATTGAATCATTAAAAAAACTGCTTGATAAACACGAGATTAAATATGGTTTCGCTCAAAGTGGAAGGATTAGCGGATATAATTACATGACATCTTCGCAAGGACAAATAAATACATCATCAAAAGATTTGGTAGTAAGCACTAATCAACCAAAAGGAAAAATGGTTAAAGTTCTTTTTGAACCTAATACCAAATTAAGCGATTCAATAACTTATGATATTACTGCATGGAGTATTCCCTATGCTTATGGTTTAAATGCGATGGCTTGCAAAAGCTTAGTAAAATCAAATAGCATATTAAAACAACATGATATAAACAATACTATTAGCAAAACTGCTACAGGCTATATAATAGATTGGAATCATTTAAAAGATGCTGAGTTTTTAGCTGATTTATTAAAACAAAATATTAAAATTAGATTTACCGAAAAAGCATTAAAAACTGGAGGGAAATCTTTTAATAGAGGTTCTCTTATTATAGTTAGAGGAGATAATAAAAAAATTGATGATTTTGATAACATCATTTTAAAATCTGCTAGCAAATACAACCGAGTATTACATGCTGTGCAATCAGGGTTTTCTACTGACGGGCCAGATTTTGGCTCACCAGAAATTAAATTAGTTAACAAACAAAAAATTGCAATGCTTTCGGGTAAAGGTACATCGTCTTTAAATTATGGGGCGCTTTGGCACTTTTTCGAGAGGCAATTGCATTACCCTGTTACATCTGTAAATACTGAAAATTTTGGTGGCTTAGATTTAAGCAAATTTGATGTGCTTATAGTACCTAGTGGGAGTTACAAGAGTGTTTTAAATGATAAAAGTCTTGAAAAAGTAAAATCTTGGGTTGCAAAAGGCGGAAAAGTAATTGCAATACGTAATGCATTAAATGCTTTTGCAGGTAAAAAAGGGTTTAAATTAAAAAAGAATGAAACTAACAAAAAAAATAAAGATACAAGTAACTTAATTGCGTATGCCAACAGAGAACGTGAGGGTATTAAAAACTTGATTTCTGGCGCAATTTTTAAAACAAAGGTAGATAATACGCATCCAATGGCTTTTGGTTATAACAACACATACTTTTCGCTCAAGTTGGGAAGTAGTTCTTATAAATTATTGGGTGGCAATAATTTTAATGTGACTTATTTGGAAAATAATCCAACACAAGTATCTGGTTTTGCAGGAAGTAATACTTTAAAAAAACTAAACAACTCTTTAGTTTTTGGAGAAGAACGTATTGGAAAAGGGAGTATGATTTATATGGTAGACGATGTTATGTTTAGAAGCTTTTGGGAAAACGGAAAATTGTTTTTAGTAAATGCAATTTTCTTTGTAAACAATAATGCTGTTGAACTATAAAATTTGACACTTGATATTGTGAAAGTTTTCATATAACTTCGTTTAACGGAGTATCTCACTCATTAAAACAGACTGAAATACTCAAAAAGTTGTGTACAATTTAAAAAATGGAATGATTAGAAAATATTTTGCTTACATTTTAATTCTTTTTGGATTACTCTGTTTTTTGATTACTGGGGGCGGATCTTTTCGCTATTCTAATGGTAGCGCATTTAGAAATATTACATATACAGAAGGATTCTTTTTAATAGCTTTTTTTATTATTACACCAATTCTAGGTTACTTCTGTATGAAAATAGGTTTTAGAATTTTAGATAAAATCAAGGAATAACAAAACCATACACGAACACGTTAAACGAACTTCTTCAATTCAAAACCTCAGCATACAAATCGAAATCTTCTGCTTCAATAATTTTAACAGTAGAAAATTCACCAGTCTTTAAATAGGTTTTAGTAGCATCAATAAGTACTTCATTATCTACATCGGGCGAATCAAATTCGGTACGACCAATAAAATAATTACCTTCTTTTCTATCAATAACTACTTTAAACTCCTGCCCAATTTTTTGCTGATTTAATTCCCAAGAAATCTGCGATTGAATTTCCATGATTTGGTTAGCTCTATCGATTTTCACTTCTTCAGTCACATCATCTTCTAAATTATAAGCATGGGTATTCTCTTCATGAGAATATGTAAAGCATCCTAAGCGTTCAAAACGCATTTCTTGAACCCAACTTTTTAAAGTTTGAAAATCTTCTTCCGTTTCTCCAGGATATCCAACAATAAGTGTGGTACGTATCGTCATATCTGGAACAGCTGCTCTAAATTCTTTAAGTAATGCTGTAGTTTTTTCTTTTGTAGTACCGCGACGCATACTCTTTAAAATAGCATCAGAAATATGTTGCAATGGTATATCTAAATAATTACAAACTTTAGGTTCTCGGTTCATTACATCCAGCACATCCATTGGAAACCCTGTTGGAAATGCATAATGTAAACGAATCCACTCCACGCCTTCTACCTTTACTAAGGCTTCAAGTAATTCGGCTAAATTTCGTTTTTTGTATAAGTCTAACCCGTAATAAGTTAAGTCTTGAGCAATTAAAATCAACTCTTTAACACCGTTAGCAGCTAATTTTTCAGCCTCAGTAACAATCTCTTCAATTGGTGTACTTTTATGTTTTCCTCTCATTAAAGGAATAGCGCAAAAACTACATGGTCTGTCGCAACCTTCAGCAATCTTTAAATAAGCATAATTTTTAGGAGTAGTCGTTAAGCGCTCACCAATAAGTTCATGCTTATAATCTGCACCTAAAGCTTTTAGTAAACCTGGTAATTCAGTTGTTCCAAAATACTCATCTACATCAGGAATTTCTTTTACTAAATCTGGTTTATAACGTTCGCTTAAACAGCCTGTTACAAACACTTTATCTACATCTCCTTCTTCCTTTTTTTTAACGTATTCTAAAATAGTATTTACGCTTTCTTCTTTAGCATTATTAATAAATCCGCAGGTATTAATAACAACAATGTTACCTTCCTCTTCGTGTACAACATCTTTATTATTGGCTTTAAGTTGCCCCATTAACACTTCACTGTCGTAAACATTTTTACTACAACCCAAGGTTACTACGTTTATCTTATTTTTTTTAAGAGTTTTTGTGCGCATACGTTCTATAAATCTGGGCGCAAAGATACGTAATACTTAATGATTTAAGATAATTGATTCCCAAATTACAATTTGAATTTCCGTATACTAATTAAACCTTTATTATATTTATATGTCTTAAATTAAAACCTACCACTATGAAAAAGATACTCTATCCCGTTTTATTGGTGATTATTTCTTTTTTTAATTGCTCATCAAATGACAATCCAATTGATGAAAATCTTACAGAAAATGAACTCTATTTTCCTCCTATAAATTCAGATATTTGGGAAACAAAGTCTATAAGTAGTTTAAATTGGAATGAAAGTGCACTACAACCGCTTTTAAGCTTCATTGAAAACAAGGGCACTAAAGCATTTCTTATATTAAAGAATGGTTGCATAGTAGTAGAATGGTATGGAAACGGTGAAGATGAAACTTCAAATTTAGCATGGAATTCTGCGGCTAAAACACTAGTAGCATATACAACTGGTATCGCTCAACAAGAAGGTTACTTAAATATAAATGATGCATCAAAAGATTATTTAGGTAATGGATGGTCCAACTTAACACAGGAACAAGAAGAAGCCATAAGTATTTGGAATCATTTAACTATGACTACTGGTTTAGACTATACGGTATCTAATAATAATTGTACAGACCCTGAATGCTTTATTTATAAAAATGAGCCAGATAGCTTTTGGTATTATCATAATGGGGCATACACTATTTTGCATGATATTGTAGCCAAAGCTGTAAATACTGATTTTAATAGTTATTTTAATGATAAGCTGAGAAATAAAATTGGCATGCAAGGTACATGGATACCTTTTGGGTATTATAAATTATATTATAGTAATGCTAGAAGTATGGCTAGGTTTGGGTTATTAAATTTAAATAAAGGGAAATGGAATGGAACAGATGTTTTAAATGACAACAGCTATTTTGAAGCCATGACAAACACTTCTCAAGACCTAAATAAAGCCTATGGGTATTTATGGTGGTTAAACGGAAAGAGCAATTATAGAAGCCCCGGTTTGACTTTAGAGTTTCAAGGAAAATTGATTCCGAATGCTCCAGATGATTTAATTGCTGGTTTAGGTAAAAATGACCAAAAATTATACATTGTCCCTAGTCAAAACCTAGTTATTGTCAGAATGGGTGATGATGCTGGCGACTTGTTATTAGGTCCATCAAGTTTTGACAACGACCTTTGGGGAGAAATTAATAAGTTGATTAATTAATTTTTTAGACTATCTCTATTTCGGCTTTAATAACAAAACGTATAATTCAGATCTATACGTACTATCTTCACTTTAGTATAAATATGAAATTGTAAAAACAAATAATTATCTTCAAATTACAAGAAATAATTGCATCTGAGTAATTAACCTTTTCATAAATTTTGCTAATAACCATGGGTGTTTTGTTAAAATGCTCTTAAATCTATCTCTACATTTCAATAATAAGGAGTTAATACTGCTATTCTAGTTATAGTTTCGCTTTATCAAATAAACTACTCTTAGCAATAAACTAGGAATGGTAATCTTTTAAGGTTGATGACTACCTTAAATGAGTTAGTTAACTATAATCTGTTCCTAGTTTTATTTGATAATAAGAACATCTGCTTAGCTAGCATCAAGTAAATTAAAGAAATGAAAATATCCATCAAAGTATTGGTGCTATTACTTATAAATTCAAACTTTCTTGTATCGCAAGAAAAAACTATTCGAAACACTTATAAATATAGTATTAAAGAAGCTGTTTCTATTATAAAGGTTGATGGTATTGAAAATGATGGAGAATGGAATGCTTACCAAACAATAGACACTTTTTATAACCATAATCCGAGCGATGTTGGTGTTTCAAAATATAAATCAGAAATCAAATTAACTTTTGACAATAAGTACCTATACATTATTGCTAAGCATTATGATGATGGTAAAAGAATTGTTCAGTCATTACAAAGGGATTCTGATGATGCACATTGGGGCAGCGAATCATTTACTGTAGCAATTGACCCTATTAATAAAAAACAAAGCGGTGTTTTATTTGGCGTTAATGCTGGTGGTGCAGAACATGATGGAAGCTTACTAATACAGCCTTCAAGAACTACTTATACAGATACTTGGGATCAACGTTGGTTTTCATCAACAAAACAATACAATAGGTATTGGTTAGTAGAAATGGCTATTCCTTTTAGTAGTTTAAGGTATAACCCAGAGAACCTACATTGGGGAATTAATTTTATAAGAGGGCATAAAACTGAAAACTTTTATTACACATGGACTCCTTTTCCAATAAATTTTAATGGTATAGATGTAAACTATATGGGCACATTACAATGGCCAAAAGTTCCTGTTATAAAAAACAACATTGCATTTATTAAACCCTATACTACACTTTCTTCACTTAAAGACAATCAAGCAGAAAACACAAGTACAAAAACAAATGTAAATGCAGGAATAGACCTTAAAGTTGGAATTACAAAATCTCTAAATGCAGATATTACCTATAATCCAGATTTTTCAAATGCTGATGTCGACGCAGAAGTAACAAATATTACTCGATTTGATATTTCTCTACCAGAACAACGTGAATTTTTTATAGAGAATGGAGACATATTTTCAAGTTTTGGAAGTTATTCAATAAACCCCTTTTTTTCAAGACGAGTAGGCCTAAATACTCCTATAGTTTACGGAGCAAGAGTAACAGGCAATATTAGTGATGATTTGCGTATTGGTATTATGAATTTGCAAACAGAGAAAAGTGATGGTATAGATGCTCAAAACAATACTATTGCTGCATTTAATTATAAAGTTTTAAATAGATCACAATTAAGAGGCTTATTTGTTAATAGGCAGGAAACTGGAAATAATAATGTAAATGACTATGCTAGGAATTTTGGAAGTGAGTTTACATATATTTCTAAAAAAGGAAACTTTAATAATAGCATAAAATACCATGCTTCAATTAACGATGAGAACTCCAAAGGATCTTATTTTGGAATAAATGGAAGCTATGCCACTAGAAGGTTTAGTGCAGGTTGGACCCTAGATGCTATAGATAAAGATTATCAAGCAGACTTAGGGTTTACACCTAGAATATTTAATTATGATGCAAACAATCAATCAGTAATTAGGAAAGGTTACATATTTTTGAATCCTTATGTTACCTATAAATTTTTCTCAAAAAAACAAAGTAGTAAGCTTATTTTTCAAGGGTTTAGATTTTTCCATAACATCTTTTTAAATTCAGATGGAAGCCTTAATGAACGAGATAATAGCTTAGCGTATGATTTAAGATTCAAAAATACTTCTGAGTTTTCTGTTATAGTTTCAAATAGAGAAGTAAATCTAGGTTTTGCAACCAATTTTTTAGGAAATGAGTACGATAATTTACCCATAGGAAATTATAATTTCACAAGTGCTACATTAAGTTATTCAGCAGATACTAGATCAATTTTTACTTATGATTCATCGGTTACCTATGGCCATTTTTATAACGGCTATAGGTTTTCTGGGGACTTAACAGGTAATGTTAGATTTGGGTACTGGGGCAAATTTAGCCTTACTTATAACTACAACAAAATCAATTTACCTAATAGCTACGGAAAAGTAAACCTACATTTATTAAGTGCTCGTGGCTTATTTAGTTTTACAAATAAGTTGTTTTTCAATAATACCATTCAGTACAATTCTCAAAGCGAAAATTTTAGTGTATTCTCAAAATTACAATGGAGATACTCGCCTTTGTCTGATATATTTTTAATATACAATCAAAACAATAATACACATAACTTTAACTTAAATAACAAATCTATAATCTTAAAATTAACCTATCGATTTGCGGTATAACTCAAATAAAATACAATGAAAAAAACATATCACACCCCTATCCTTCTTTTACTATTACTACTAAATTTTTCAAAAAGTAATGCACAAGTAGATTCAGTTTTAGTAAGTAATGTAGAATTTAATAATGCAAAGTACAATAACCCACATGCAGGAAGCGGTTTTTTATTAGAGTATAAAAATAAAATATATGCAATCACCGCAAAACATGTTCTATTCTTCGCTAAAACCGATAGTATGAAAACCGTCAGTTTTAATGGCGATTTAAAGTTTTGGGAGTTCAATTCAAAAGTTTTACCAAATAAAAAAATTATAGCTGGAAAACTAATCAATGAAAATTCAAATGAACTTATAGAAATGCCACCAAAAGGCGATTGGTTAATTTTTGAAACCAATAAAAACATACCAAAAAATGTAGCAATTTATCAACTAAGAGAAGACCCATTGAAATTAGGTGAAGAAGTTTATTTTCTTGGATATCCATATAAGAGTAAAAAGTCAATTAATATTAAAGGAACATACATTGGCTTAACCAAAGACAATAACCTAAGGCTTAATGTTCCTAAGGGTACTTACAACGGATGCAGTGGAGGCCCGGTTTTAGACAAACAAGGTAAACTAGTAGGCTTAGTATCGATGGGATACTTT
Organism: Jejuia spongiicola; assembly: GCF_023502325.1. NCBI lineage: Bacteria > Pseudomonadati > Bacteroidota > Flavobacteriia > Flavobacteriales > Flavobacteriaceae > Jejuia > Jejuia spongiicola. The sequence goes on along the minus strand of NZ_JAMFLZ010000002.1, from coordinate 557,587 downwards.
AACGAAAAAGAAAACAAAATGATTTTTGAACCTGCATCATTAGGTTACTTCATAAAAACCATCGAAAGTTATATTGATACAAAACACAAATTATAAACTTATGAAAGCTTTCACTCTAAATAACTCGAAAACAATGAAAAAACGCTTCGCACAATTAGTTCTTGCTATCGTAGGTATAATAATGACATCATGTACTAATGAAAAAAATAATGATATTATTTTCTATTCTCAATTAGAAAATACAAATGTTCCGAAATTGTTTATGCCAGGAAATGTTTCAAAAAGAGGAGTTGTACATTTTGGTTCATCGTTTAGTAAACATGGTAAGCATTTAGTTTATACTATAACAAGTAAAGGGAAACCTGGAAGAGTAGTATACCAAACGTTTAAGGGTGATATGTTTTCTGAGCCAGAACTTGTTATTAATGATACAATACATTCTTATGCAGATGCAAGTATTTCGCTAGATGGAAAAACTATTACGTTAACAAGTAATAGGCCTACAAATATTAATAAAACTACAAGTAATTATAGCAATCTATGGCAATTCAAACATACAGGAGATGATTGGGGCACTCCAAAGCTTTTAACTTTAGAGATGGATTATAAAGGTGGTTTTGGATATCCTACAATGACTAAAGACAAAACCTTATATTTTGCATACTTGCCAGACGATGGATCCAGAAACATGGATATTTTTACTTCAAAATTCAAAAATAAAGCTTACGAAAAGCCTGTGAAATTACCGCCTCATATAAATTCAGAAAAGTTTGAAGGTGACCCTTTTATAGACAGTCACGAACGGTTCTTAATTTTTGCAGGTTTTGAAAGAGAAAAAACCTATGGAAAGAGTGATTTGTATATATCATTTAAATTAAAAAACGGTTGGTCCAAAGCTATAAATTTAGGTAAACCTATAAACTCTCATGGTTTTGATGGGAGTCCTTATGTAACTTCTGATGATAAATATTTAATTTTTACCAGCAGTAGACATCCAGAAGAAAAAGACAAAGAAGAGTATTTCAATATTTTTTATGTTTCATTCGATTTAGAAAAATATAAAAAACAGCTTAACGATAATTGAAAAATTCGTTTATAAAAAAATTGAATTTTTATCATAACTATTGCTGCTTTAGTAATAAATTAAGCTGGCTACTTAGCTGTTTTGCATCAATATTTTTTTCAATTATTAAACCCTTTTTGTCTAGTAAAAAATTTGATGGCAAAGTAGATAATGAATAAAGCTTATATATAGATAAATTTGAGTCCAGAATTTGCTGATGACTTAATAAGCCATCAGCTTTTATAGCTTCTTTCCATTGCCCTAAATCTTTATCAATACTTATGCTAATAATTTCAAACCCTAAATCTTTAAACTCCTCATATACAAGCATTAGCTTTGGGTTCTCAACTCTACACGGTCTACACCATGTTGCCCAAAAATCTATAAGCACATACTTTCCTGTAAAATCTGTTAATTTCACTTCAGAGCCTTCTAAGTTTTTCGCATTAAATTCTAATGCTTTTTTGCCTACTGAAACTCTATTTGCAACGTCAATTCTTCTTTGTAAAGATTTGCTCATTTCACCATCAGGATATTCTTCTTTAAATTTTCTTGCAGTTTCATCTATAAAAGCATAATTCTTATTCATATCAAAATATTGTAATGCATCAAATGCTAAAGCTGTTACTCCCATATCTCTCACAGCATTTTCTATATCTTTAGTAAACTCCTTTAAAACACTGTCCTTCTTTTTTTCCAATTCTATCAATGTTTTCTTATCATCTTCTTTGAGAGCCTTGTCAAATTTTTGAATCATTTTTTGAAAATGCTTTCTATTTAGCTCTTGAATTTTTACTTCGAAATTTGAAATATTTGCAACATCCGATTCTAATTTTATTGTTTCATCTAATTCAATATTTACAAAACCACTTTTCTCTATTGCTATTTTCACTTCTTTTATAGAGTTTGTTCTAAAAGAAAATATTGAAGGTTCTAAAAACTGAGAAGTGAAGACCTTTGAATTATTGGGTGCAATTTCATATAAAGTATCGATCTCAACCATTCTATCCAACTCAAAATTAAACTTAGAAAGCTTTATTTTTTGTATGGTTTTTGAGTTATTTATAACATTAAATGTTATTGTTGATTTTTCTTTTTTCTGAATACAAGAAATTAAAAAAATAGTATAAATGAATAGTTTAATTGTTTTCATGAGTTTATTTTATTTTCATCAAATATATCCAAGCATTAAACTACAATCGACTGAAAACGCGAATTCGAACTTATTTTATAATTAAAAATTAGTTCCGATTTATACAAGCATGAATTAATACTATTTGTATTTAGATTTAAACTCTGAAGGAGTAAGATTTGTTTTTTTCTTAAAAGTTGAATTAAAAGAAGATTTTGAATTAAAACCAACCTCATACATCACTTCTAATATGGTTAAATTTGGGTCAACCATATTCATTAGCATTACTTTTGCTTCTTTAATTCGGTATGTATTAATAAAATCAACAAAATTTTTATCGTAGTGGTCATTTATTAATTCAGAGAGAGTTCGTTTTGGAATATCAATTTCTTCTGATAGCGAACCTATTGTTATATTAGGATTTTTATATGATTCTGTCTCGGCAAGATATTTTTCTAAACGATTAATTAAGGTTTTATTTTCTATAAGCGAAGTGTTGCGCCGTTTTCTTGATTTTATTGAAATTGAAAGTTCTAGCTCTTCAGTATTAAATCTTTTAACCTTAGGTTGGTTAAATCCACTAAAATATAACAAATTGATAACTGCTAATATTAATATAAAAACGATTATTTCTAATCTTAATAATTTTTGAAATACTAAAATCGAACCAATTTGAATACCATCTACTATTACAATTAAAGAGAATAATATTAAAGTCCACTTAAGCCATTTTACATTCAAGCTTTCCAGTTTTGAATAATTGTCCATTAATACCTTTCTATACATTTTTAATTGCCAAAAGCAAGCCAAAATATAACTGAGAATATGCATTGCGTAAGCCATATACAGAATGACTTGCGGAATTCTTTCTTCTAAAAAAGCAGAAGTAGTAAGTATTAAAATAAATGGAAGAAAGTGAACAGCATCTTTAAGTTTAAATTTAAAATCTGAAAAGGTAATATCTTTACTATAGAGATATAGTAAAGGACCATAAAGGAATAAATAAACACTATTAATCTTATTGAAAAAATTTGTCTGAATGTTACGATTCACTAAGAAAATTCCAGTAATCTGAAGCACTAATGCTCCTATTAATAGCGCAAGAAAGAAGTCGTTTCTGGATTTTGGTTTATTATAAGCTAATATAAACAGAGCCAGCAAACTACCTTGAAAAATAATTATTACTTGTACTATATTCGTTAAAGAGTACATTTTCAACTGTCTTTTGAAAGCCGCAGAAGCTAAGTTACTTTAATTATTAATTAATTTTTATTCAGCTTTACGCTTTTATGTATACATTAACAAATATTCTATTTTAAAATCATTTATCCGTTCTGATTCGCGTATTCGAACCTTATTATAAAAAATCGATAATATCGCTTTAACTAAGTTAAATTTAACTTTTATCGTCGAGTCTTGAAAAAGAAACTAATTAACTAGTTATAATTTTTAGGCATTTTTCGTCTTTTAGAAACTTGCTCGTAAATATAAGCCCAATACAATAAGTTTTTTTCAAATAAGGGTTTACTTATAAACGTTAAACCCTTTGGAGCACCTTTTTCAGTATAACCCATAGGTACAGTTATAGCAGGATATTCAGCCACAGCAGCAAACTCTGCATGATAATTATTTATAGATAAGAATCCATCCAGACTATGCTTGTTTATTGGATTATCAAAAAAACTTCTTCCGTTTGTTTTTAGTGTATTCTTTATATTTTGAAACTCTGTATTCGTTGCATTATCTGCTACAATACCTTCAAATAGCTTTTGACCATAAGGCATAATATTTGCAGAATCTTTTTTGTTGAAGTCAATAACGTCTTTAACAGATTTCACCATAACTTCATTACTACCATAACTTGAAAGATATATAGGTAAGTCCTTTTTCATATCTAAGTTTAGTAACCTTAAAAAATCGGGTAGGTCAACTTTTTCTTCTTCAACCTCAACAATTATAGCGCCTTTAGTTTTTAAATCAGAAATAGCTTGAACATATAATGAATCTTCTAATAGTCTTTTAAATACACCAAATCGCTTTCCAATCAAAGAATCATCATATGGCATGTTGTCATAATAATAACCATTTCCCCATTTTGCATTAATTGATTTTGAATCTTTTTTATCAAAACCAAACATAGCATCTAATAAAATGGCATTATCAGTTACATTTTTGGTCATTGGACCAGAGGTATCTAAAGTAGATGAAATTGGCACAATACCACTTCTACTTAGCAAACCAATTGTTGGTTTTAAACCTACTACAGAATTCTGGCTTGAAGGAGACAAAATAGAACCTGATGTTTCACTACCAACTGCACCAACACAAAAATTAGCAGCCACAGCAACACCACTACCAGAACTTGAACCGCCTGTATCAATTGTTCTTCGTCCGTATGGATTAAGAGTTTGACCTCCAATAGCACTATAACCACTTGGACAATCTCCGCAAAAGAAATAGGCCCATTCGCTAAGGTTAGCTTTTCCTAAAATTATGGCTCCTTGATTTTTTAATTGCTTCACAACAAAAGCATCTTCAGTTATATTTTTTTGTAATGCAACAGCCCCCGCAGTAGTTATCATACCGGAAATATTAATATTATCTTTTAACAGAATTGGCATTCCATAAATGGGATGTGGTTCAACCTCAAAATCTGTATTATCTGCTTTTATTGCTTCTTTAATTACATTAGGATTTAATGAAATAACTGAATTAAGGGACAAATCATTTTCTCTATCAAATTTTCTAATACGATATAAATAGAATTTAGTCAATAACTCATAAGTTAGCCTACCGTTAGAGATATGCTTTTGAAGTGTTGGAATATTCGTTTCTAATATTAAAGGCTTTAATGCATTATAACTTTCATCAGTAAAATTTTCCAAGGCTTTATTAAAAGTATTCCAAAGTTCACTATTATCAATATACTTAGAGTCTAAGACTTTTAACTCTCTAAAGTCTTTTATAGATATAGTGTCTTCCACAACTACTGTTTCTGTAGTAGAATCTTTTGAATTTTGGTTTTTACAAGAAAGAATAAAAAAGGGCAATAGAAAAAAAATAGAAAACCTCATAATTAGTATTTTGAATAAAAATACATAATTAATTTAATGGCTTAGTTTCTTTCTTCAAAAGGAATGATTATTCCTTTTTCTAAATAATTTTTCAACCCATTTAAAAGCATTGCCCAACAAAATGAAGAGTGTTTAAAATGATGATTATCTTCTTGCCAATTTATATGGCTAAATTTAACTAATGTTTCATCATTTTTAGTTTCTAAATCGAACCCAAAAGAGGTTGGTTTCCAATCCTCATCAGATTTTGTCATTTTCAAGTAAAATGATTGGTTGTTTTCTATTTTTGATACTTTACAAAACCAGTTATAATCATCGGTAAAATTCAAATTATACTCTGTATTTAATTCTGGTTTCCCTGAAGATTTTAAAGTCCACCAATTATCAAGATGCTTTGGTTGAGACACGGCATCAAACACTGCTTTCTGTGAAGCTTTTATTAGAAGGTTATGATAGATGCTATAGCTCATTACTTCTATTTATAAGATTCCTGTCTTCGCAGGAATTTGTTATTTAAAAAACGAATCTACAAACTCATATTTATTAAATACTTGTAAATCTTCTATACCTTCTCCAACGCCAATGTATTTTACAGGTATTTGAAATTGATCTGAAATACCAATTACAACACCACCTTTTGCTGTTCCGTCTAGTTTTGTAACAGCTAATGAAGTAACCTCTGTTGCTGCAGTAAACTGTTTAGCCTGTTCAAATGCATTTTGCCCTGTTGAGCCATCTAATACTAAAAGTACGTCATGTGGAGCATCTCCAACAACTTTTTGCATAACACGCTTAACTTTGGTAAGCTCGTTCATTAGATTCACTTTATTATGAAGTCTTCCTGCTGTATCTATAATAATAACATCGGCATCTTGATTAACTCCAGATTCTAAAGCATCAAAAGCTACTGAAGCTGGATCGCTACCCATGTCTTGACGTACCATTGGTACATCTACACGATCTGCCCATACTTGTAATTGGTCTATAGCTGCAGCTCTAAATGTATCAGCGGCCCCTAAAACCACTTTTAAGCCTTGTTTTTTAAATTGATAAGCTAACTTTCCTATTGTTGTTGTTTTTCCAACGCCATTTACACCAACCACCATTAATACATATGGGGTTTTCGATCCATTTTCTTGTTTTGGTAAATTAGGAATAGTATAATCAGTCTCTTCACCAGAGTTTGTTTCGCTTAATAAACCAGCAATCTCTTCACGAAGAATTTTGTTGAGCTCGTCAGTGCCCAAATACTTATCTTTAGATACGCGCTCCTCAATACGGTCAATAACTTTTAGTGTTGTATTTACACCAACGTCAGAAGAAACTAAAACTTCCTCTAAATTATCTAAAACTTCATCATCTACTTTTGATTTTCCAGCTACTGCTTTGCTCAGTTTACCTAAAAAGCTAGATTTAGATTTTTCTAAACCTTTGTCTAGTGTTTCTTTTTTTTCTGATGAAAATATTTTTTTAAAAAAACTCATTAAAAAATTTTTATTTATTTATTTTGAAGCTTAATCTTCCTTTTGCGTTAGGGATTGAAGCACTTGTTGAAGCTCCTTGCAGAGAGCGACTGCTGAAAGCCCGACCCTCGTGGTAACGCTCAAATTATTTATGTCAATTTTCGCACCACAATTTTTTACTGTAATTATGGCAGTAAATTTACTAAAATATAAGCACAAAAAAACTGCTTCCGTAAGGAAAGCAGTTTATAATATTTTGTATTATTAGTTTTACTTTTTGTTTAAAAAGTCGTTTACTAAATCTGGACTCATAATTGATTCAACAAACATGTAAGCTCCTGTTTTAGGTGACTTCACCATTTTTATAGCTTTTGTTAATCTTTTTGATCCTGTTTGTAACGATGCTACTGCTTTTTTTGCCATGACCTATATGCGTTATTTGAAATTTTGCTTTCTTAAAATTTCTAATTATTTAATTTCTTTATGAACTGTCATACGTTTAAGGATGGGATTGAATTTTTTAATCTCCATTCTATCTGGCGTATTCTTTTTATTTTTTGTAGTAATATAACGAGAAGTTCCTGGTTGTCCAGACTCTTTGTGCTCTGTACATTCTAATATTACTTGTATTCTATTGCCTTTCTTTGCCATGTCTTTTTACTTATTAAATACAGCTATTATTTATAAAATCCTTTAGATTTTGCTTCTTTAATTGCTGCAGAAATACCAATTTTATTAATAGTTTTTAAAGCAGATGTAGAAACTTTTAAAGTTACCCAGCTTTCATCTTCTGGAATGTAAAAACGTTTCTTTACTAAATTCGCGTTAAACTTGCGTTTAGTTTTGTTCATTGCATGAGACACGTTGTTTCCAACCATTGCCTTCTTTCCTGTAAGTTCACAAACTCTTGACATTATTTATAACTTTAAATTTTTTGTTGCTTAAAATCGAGGTGCAAATATACAAATTCTTTATATTATGACAACCTAATTTTTATCTATTTTTTAAAATTTCTTTTTGAAGCATTTCGAATGCTTTATTTACTGCCTTATTTACAACTTTTACACGATGGTTTCCCATATTAAATACTTCTGAAAAAACATCTGTTTTTGTTGCTATGGCGATAAAAACTGTTCCTACTTCGGCATCAGAATCTCCTTTTTCAGGACCAGCATTTCCTGTAGTTGCAATAGCATAATCTGTATTAAATAACTGCAATGCATTTTTTGCCATAGACTCTGCCACTTGGGCACTTACAACAGAATGAGTATCAATAATGCCTTTTGAAACGCCCAAAACATCTGTTTTTGATTGTGTAGCATAAGTCACTAATCCGCCTTTAAAATATGCTGATGATCCCGCATTTGATGTAATTTGTTGTGCAATTTTACCTCCGGTGCAACTTTCAGCTACTGCTAATGTTTGCTTTAATTTTACTAATTGTTTACCAATAACCACCTCAATAGAATCATCGTCATCTTCAAAACCAAAAAATTCATCTTTAATTAAAGGCAATAACTTTTCAATTTGCTGGTCTACTTCGTTTTCAATAATGTCTTTATCAAATCCTTTTGCTGATAATCGCAATCTTACTTTTCCTAAATTTGGTAAATAAGCTAGTTTAATATAATTAGGTAATGCATCTTCCCAAGATTCAATTCTTGCTGCAAGCGAACTTTCACCAACACCATAAACTAATAATGTTTTATGTAATATAAATGGGCAATTAAATGTGTCTTTTAATTTTGGAATAACCTCGTTCTCAATTAGCGCTTTCATTTCAAAAGGCACACCAGGAAGCGAAACAAAAACTTTATTGTTCTTTTCAATCCACATCCCAGGAGCACTACCTAATTTATTCATCAACACCATACATTTTGATGGCACCAATGCTTGGTCTTTATTTACTTGAGCAAGCGGTTGTTTAATATATTGTTCCCATAAATGCTCAATATTTTTTAAAACTGAAGCATCACGCACTAGGGTATCACCAAAATATTCAGCAATAGTTTTTTTAGTAATATCATCTTTTGTTGGGCCTAAACCACCTGTTAAAATAATAATATCTGCGTTTTCTTGAGCTTCTTTTAAAGCTTTTAGAATGTGTTTTTTATCATCTTGGATGGAAGTGATTTGATAAACTGAAACGCCAATTTTGTTAAGTGCTTTGGCTATAAATACGGAATTGGTATCTGTTACTTGTCCAATAAGTAATTCATCACCAATGGTAATTATTTCAGCTAGCATTATAAATTAAAATCAGACTTAATTTCAGCTAGGGCATTATCAACTGCAGTTATAACAATATCTAATTGAGGTTTGATGTCTAATTCTGTTTTAGTGAATTTTCCCCAATCTTGAACTTCAATTAAGACATCTAACACTCCTAACTCAAACAAATCTACTGTAGGTTTCATTTTATGTGCCGCTTGATATGCTTCTTGATAGTCCTTTTCTGCTACTGCCTTTTTTAGTCGGTCTGCATCAACCGAAACTTCTTCTATAAAAGTTTCTGCCAATGTTGTAACAAAGTCTTCGTCGTTATCAGCTAATTCTCGCACTCTAAATAATTTGTAATGTTGTTCCATTTATTTTACTATTATTGAAAACATTTCTTTGTCTTCTATAAACCCTTTTAATCTATCATTTGCAATAACTTTGCCAACTCCTGCTGGCGTGCCTGTAAATATAATATCTCCAATCTTTAAAGTAAAATATTTTGAGACATATTCTATTAATTCATCAATTTTCCATAGCATATGACTTGTATTCCCTTGCTGAATAATTACATCATTTTTTTGTAAAGTAAAATTTATATCATCAACATTTTTAATCTCCTCAGTCGAGAGCCAATTACCTATAACTGCTGATCCATCAAACGCTTTCGCTTTTTCCCAAGGCAATCCTTTTGTTTTTAATTGGCTTTGTAAATCGCGAGCTGTAAAATCTATTCCTAATCCAATTTCTTTATAATATTTATGTGCAAATTTTTTATCGATATACTTCCCTACTCTGTTTATCTTAACCAAAATTTCAACTTCGTGATGCACATCATTTGAAAAATCTGGAATAAAAAAAGGTTGCTTTTTAAGAAGAATAGCAGTGTCTGGTTTCAGAAAAACAACTGGATTTGATGGCCTTTCATTTTCTAATTCTTTAATATGTTCGGTGTAATTTCTTCCGATGCAGATTAACTTCATAACTTTTATTAATGAGATTTCTGCCTTCGCAGAAATGACAAGGTTACCCCAATTTATTATTAAAGCTTTTTAATTTTATTGCTGTTAGTACCTTTTTGGTGTATAAAGGAAAATCGGCATTAAGTAACCATCCAAAATATCCTGGCTCTTTTTCTAAAACCTCAGTTACCAATTTACCTTTATGTTTTCCGAAAGAAAAACATTCTACGCCTTCACTATTATATGTAATAAAACCTGCAAAATCTGCAAACTTTTTACGTGAACTAAATTCTGCCAAAAATTTGGTGTTATTTTCTACTTCATCATATTTGGCTATTTGAGCTTTTAAAACCTCATAAGTTGCATTAGTATCTGCCTCTGCACTATGAGCTCCTTCTAAATTTTTATCACAATAAAATTTATACGCAGCGCTTAATGTACGTTGCTCCATTTTATGGAAAATAGTTTGTACATCAATAGACACTCTATTTTTCATATCAAAATCTACTTCTGCACGTAACATTTCTTCTGCTAAAAGCGGAATATCAAATCGGTTAGAATTAAAACCTCCTAAATCAGAATCTTTTATCATATTATATACCTCTTTGGCTAATTCTTTAAACGTTGGCTTATCAGCAACATCAGCGTCAGAAATACCATGAATTTCTATTACTTCTTTAGGAATTGGCATTTCAGGGTTTACCAACCACGTTTTGCTTTCCTCTTTTCCGTTAGGGTATACTTTAAGTATTGAAATTTCTACAATACGGTCTTTTGTGATGTTTATTCCTGTGGTTTCTAAATCGAAAAAACAGATGGGTTTTGTTAAGCTTAATTGCATTTACTTTATTTAATTGAAGCGTAAAGATACTAAATTACAAACCTGTAAAAAATAAAAAACCAACCGTTTTAAAAGGTTGGTTTTTTATTAAAAATAGATATATTAAATAATGTTAAATTAACATCATTACAAACAAGAATATAACGTAGAAAAATAAAAAAATGAATAAAACACCTACTAAATAATACAAAATTGTCAATCCAATTTCTTTAAAAAAAGAGGCCATTTTGTTCATAAGCATTATATCTCCCTATTACTATCCCAAGCTTCTAAATAATCTTTAACTGCTTTTACAAACTGTCCACCAAGTGCTCCATTTACAACACGATGGTCGTACGAATGCGACAAGAACATTTTGTAACGAATACCAATAAAATCTCCTTCTGGAGTTTCAATAACCGCAGGCACTTTACGTATAGCTCCTAAAGCCAAAATACCTACTTGTGGCTGATTGATAATTGGTGTTCCCATTATACTACCAAATGTTCCCACATTAGTAACTGTGTAAGTACCACCTTGTATATCATCTGGCTTTAACTGATTAGCTCTTGCTCGATTAGCTAAATCGTTGACTTGCTTTGTCATTCCAACTAAATTAAGTTGATCAGCATTTTTTATAACTGGCACAATTAAATTGCCATCGGCTAACGAAGCTGCCATACCTAAGTTAATGTTCCTCTTCTTTACAATAGTATCACCTTGAATAGAAATATTCATCATTGGAAAATCACGCAACGCCTTAGCAATGGCTTCCATAAAGATTGGCGTAAAGGTTAAATTCTCGCCTTCTCTTTTCATAAAGTCAGCCTTAACTTTCTTTCTCCAATTCCATATTTTAGTTACATCGGCTTCTATAAAACTTTGAACATGCGCTGATGTTTGTACCGATTCTACCATATGATGAGCAATAAGCTTACCCATTCTTGTCATTTCTATAATCTCATCTTCTCCATTTGAAACTACTGGTGCTTGCACAGGTTTAGGTTGCGCTTCAGTTTTTACAACAGACTTTATAGTTTCAGTTACATGCCCTTCTTCTTTTTTAGCAGAACCTCTATTTTCTATAAAATTTAGAATATCGTTTTTTGTAACACGTGCATCTTTACCAGAGCCTATAATAGCATCTAATTCATTTTGAGAAACACCTTCTTGCTTAGCTATATTTTTGACTAATGGTGAATAAAAGCGTTCGTCACTTGAGCTTACTGGAGCAACAGTTTCTTTCGCTACAACTATTGTTTGTGCTACTTGTTCAATTACTGCTGGTTTAGGCTTATCGATTTCAGCATGAGATGGCTGATCATCAGAAACATCTTCTCCTTCAGTTTCTATTACGGCTATGACTTGTCCAACTTGAACAACATCATCTACATTAAAACGCTTTTCAACTAAAACACCATCAACTTCACTTGGCACCTCGCTATCTACTTTATCTGTAGCAATCTCTAAAATCGCCTCATCTAGCTCAATAGTATCTCCAACTTCTTTTAACCAAGAGGTTATCGTTGCCTCAGCAACACTTTCTCCCATTTTCGGTAATTTAAGTTCAAACTTTGCCATATCAATAATGTAATCCTTGTTTTTTTATTTTATTTTGCAAAATTAATAAAAAAGCATTGATTTTTTTAAATTATTCTTATTAAATTAAAATTCGTTATTGCTCTTTGTTTATCCTTGTGCAAAGTTAAGACCTTTGCTGTATTACTTCAAAAGAAATTGATTTTTGTTTTAATTGTTTTTTAAAGTTTTCACTAGGGTTAACTATTACATTTCGCTTGGCGAGTTTTATTAAAGGCATATCATCTATGCTATCCGTTACCATTACATCTATGTGATTTATATTACTTTTTGACAAATAGTCCATGACATTTTCTTTTTTAGTAATTTTACTATTCTCGAAAGATGATTTAAAAGTAGAATTAGAAAAATCGGTTCCCAAACATATATGAAAACTATTGTTCTTTGCAATAATATTTGCATAGCAAGATGGAGCAGCGGTGGCTAATATTTTAATATCAAAACTAGAATCTTGTAATATTGATAATTCTCTTTTTTTTGTAGAAATAGTATTTACAAAATGATTAAAATCTATATCTGTTCTATCCTTTATTATGTTTAAAACATAAAACTTCATTTTTGCATGTGTTAGAAATAGTCGAGAAGAAAGAGCTAAACCTAACTTAAACAAAAACAACACGTTAACTTCTTTAATAGATTTAAAAGTAAGATACTTAATAAAATGATGAAACGTATTTATACTAAACAGTGTTTTATCTAAATCAACTACTAAAACTTTTTTTTTCAAAATCTTTACCTTTATAATCTTTAGACCACGGAAATCTTACTAAAACATTCTTGTAAATGTAAAAATCGGGTTTAATAATTGAATTTTCAAGCGTCCAAGATATAATAGCCGTTTTTATGTTTGCCTTTGGGAATTGTTTTTGCAAGCTATTCTTTATAATAAACATTGTTCTACCCGTATCTATTGCATCATCTACAATTAGAATATTTTTAACGCTTTTTTGGTGTAAAAAGCCTAAATGACCAAAACTTATATTATCTTTTTGTAATTCATCTAAATTCAACGCGCTAATAGAGTTCTTTGCTTTTTTAGACTCATAAAGTCTTAACCTGTCAAGAATTATATAAGGTAATATTTTAAGCAAAGTTCTAAAAACAATACTCTGCTTTATGTATTCCCTCCGTCTTTGAATTTTTATTTGTTTATACTGCGCTTTATTAAATTTTTTATCAACTTTAATCGCCTTCCCTAGATAACCACCAGCGCTTAACACTTCCACAACGATGTCCGGAACAATATCTATTTTACCAGACAACTCATCAAGCTTTTCAAAAAAATCAATAGCATTAAGTGTTATTACTTTCATATAATCTAATAAAAAGCATTTAAGCGCATTTCATCTTTACACACAATGTTCCTAATTTATAAAATTCAAATAAATATAGACTTACATATCCTTTTGAAAGAAAATATTTTATTATTGGTTTGAATATAATAAAAGACACCACTATTAGTCGTCTTAATCTAAAATACTTATAATATATTCGCAATAATCGAACATCTTCTATAAACTTTTTATCATAATTTATAAATCTAAGTATTTTAATTAAATTATCAACTGCGCTTTCTGTACTTGAAATATAACTATTATTACATTCTAAGCCGTCACTTAATACCGTATTATCAATATGAAGAATTTTAATATTTCTTTTTTTTAATTCAAAACCAAATAAGGTATCTTCATGCCCATATTGATTCAACCGCTCATCAAACTTTATTTGCTGAAATGTACTTTTAGTGATGACAAAATTGTTTGTCATGAAAGACTTATTAGGGCTTTTACCTCTAATTTCGTGTGATTTACTTTCTCTACTTACACCATATTTCCATCTTAATAACCTATCTCTTTTTGGAGGTATTGCTTTATAGGTTCTTCCTCCGCACATAATTTGAGCATTATTCGCTTTAATAATATCGATATAAGTTTTTAAAAAAGATTTAGAATTAATTATAACATCACAATCTAAAAAAAGAAGGTTTTCATATTTGGCATAATTAAGGAACTTATTACGTATTGCTGCTCTACCTATATTTTTATCTAACTTAATATACACCTCGTTAGAACATATACTTTCATTTACTTTTTTAATAGAACTTTTAGAGCAATCGTCTATCAGAATTATTTCAGATGAAACATTTAAAATAGACGACTGCCTAGACAATTCTTTTACAAGCTTTGTAACATTAAAATTATAAATAGGAATGCAAACTGAAATCATTATTCAATATTAAAAATCATGTGCTATTTTTTAAGCGTACTTTAAATAATTTGTAAATTATAGTTTTAGAGAGGTTTCAAACGGAATTCTATTAACAATACTTCTCCCTAAAGTAATCTCGTCGGCATACTCTAGTTCGTCTCCAACCGAAATACCTCGTGCAATAGTTGATGTTACAATTTTATATTTTTGAATTTGTTTGTAAATATAAAAGTTAGTTGTATCTCCTTCCATAGTCGAGCTTAACGCAAAAATAAGCTCTTTTATAATCCCTTGTTTTACTTTTGAAACTAACGATTCAATATTCAAATCGTGGGGCCCTACACCATCCATTGGTGATATTTTACCGCCCAAAACATGGTACAAGCCTTTAAAAGAACTTGTGTTTTCAATAGCCATAACATCCCTAATATCTTCAACTACACATACAATAGTTTCATTTCTGTTTGGGTTTGAGCAAATTTCACAAAGCTCAATATCACTAATATTATGACAAGATTTACAAAACTTAACATTGCTTCGCATTGATTGCAAAGCTTCAGATAACGCCATTGTCTGGTCCTTAGACTGTCTTAGCATATGCAATACCAAACGTAACGCTGTGCGTTTACCTATACCTGGTAATTGAGACATTTCGTTAACAGCACGTTCTAGCAATTTCGAAGAAAACTCCATGGTTGCGAATTTACTATTTAGACATGAATTTCGCTAATTTTAAATAACACTTTTAAATAACGCTCTCTACATTTGGAAATTGAAGTTTAATATTTGTAATTTGAAAGCTTGAAAAAATATTTTTATGACTGCTACACAAATTCTTCTTCTTATTGCTGCTTATTTTGGAGTACTTATTTTGATATCATATTTAACGGGAAAAGATGATAGTAATGAGGTTTTCTTTAAAGCTAAAAAGCAATCTCCATGGTATTTAGTCGCTTTTGGAATGATTGGCGCTTCGCTTTCTGGAGTCACATTCATATCGGTTCCAGGAATGATAGGTGGACAACAATTTGCTTATATGCAAGGAGTCTTTGGCTTTTTTGTGGGATATTTATTTATAATATTAATATTACTACCTCTCTATTATAAGCTTAATGTAACTTCTATTTACCAATATTTAGAACAGCGTTTTGGCAAAGTAAGTTATAAAACTGGAGCGTTTTTTTTCTTACTCTCTAGAGTTACTGGTGCTTCATTTAGACTATACTTAGTAGCCTTATCTATGCAGTATATAGTCTTTCAAAAACTTGGTGTCCCTTTTTGGCTAACTGTTGTAGTTTCTATTTTATTAATATGGTTATACACTAACAGAGGCGGTATAAAAACAATTATTTGGACAGATACTTTACAAACTTTAGCAATGCTAGTATCTGTTGGTGTTGGTATTTATTTAATCAATCAGAAATTAGATTTCTCATTAATTAGTATGTTAAAATCTGAATCCTTTTCTGCAAAAAGTCAAATCTTCTTTTTTGATAACCCAAATGCTACAACTTACTTTTGGAAATACTTTATTGGAGGCATTTTTATTGCTATTGCTATGACAGGTTTAGATCAAGATATGATGCAAAAAAACTTAACCTGCAAGAATAAAAAAGAAGCTCAAAAAAACATGCTTACAATGGCGACTTTAGTCATTATTGTAAATTTTGCGTTCTTATCCCTTGGCGCTTTATTGTTTATTTATGCTGATAAGTTTAATTTACAAATACCAGTTGTAAACGATATAACAAGAACCGATTTGCTATTTCCAGAAATTGCTATGAATCAAGGCTTGGGCGGTGCTTTATCTATAACTTTTCTTATAGGCTTAATTGCTGCAGCCTACAGTAGTGCAGATAGCGCGTTAACATCATTAACTACTTCTTTTTCTGTAGATTTTTTAAACATAGAAAAGAAGCCAAGTGAAGAACAAAAACCGCTTCGTAAAAAAGTACATATTGGTGTTTCTATATTATTAATATTTGTAGTTATACTATTTAATAACCTTGAAGGTAATGTTGTAAGTAACTTATTTAAATTTGCAACTTATACTTATGGACCACTACTAGGCTTATTTGCATTTGGTATTTTAACAAAACGACAAATTAAAGATCAATATGCTTGGGTTGTTGCTTTACTATCTATAATATTAAGTTTTGTAATAACCTCTTTACCAGAAAGTGTTTTAGGTACCTATAAATTTCATTGGGAAATTTTACCACTTAATGGCATAATTACCTTTATTGGTTTAATATTGATCAGTAGAAAGCAAAACTAAAGAGCAAGCTTCTTCAAAATAAATATTGTTTTCTTTTAAAATACTATAGAACTCTGGGTTCTCTGTTCCAGGGTTAAAAATAACACGCTTTGGGTTTAAAGAAATGATATAATCATAATAGTCTTTCTGCCTTTTAGAATTGAGGTACAAAGTTATTGTGTCTATTTTTTTATATTGTTTCAACACTACATCAATGTTAACACCTACTACCTCTCCTTCTTTTAGACCAAAAGCTACAACTTCAAAGCCTTGATTAACAAGCTTTTTAATCACAAAATTAGAATATCTGTTTGGCTTTAGAGAAGCACCTAGTACTAGTGTTTTTTTACTCATATGTTAAAAAGATGTTAATTCATGTCAAATATAGTAACAGAAATTAAATTTAGACGTCTACTTAATATTACAATTAATCAATCAAAAACAATCAATCAAAATGAAACAATTATTCTTTGTGTGCTTATTATTATTTTCAATAACTACACAAGCAAACACCACAGATCCTGAAAATAGTGCCGACAAGACTGGTACAATTTCAGGAAAAGTATTAGACGCAAAGTTAAAACAACCCTTACCTTATGTAAATGTTATTATAAAAAATAATGCTGGCGAAACCTTAACAGGTGGCATTACTTTAGAAGATGGCTCTTTTGAAATTAAAAAGGTAGAAGAGGGCAATGTAAAAGTAAGTATTCAATATATAGGATACAAAACAATTACTAAGGATATTACCATTGGTAAAGGCAACTATAAAATAGATCTTGGCAATATTCTTTTAGAAGAAGAAGCCGAAGGTTTAGATGCCGTTACAGTTATTGCTGAAACTTCAACAATACAGCAAAAGGTAGATAGAAAAGTTATTACCATTGGTAAAGATTTAGCAGCTTCGGGTAGTGCTTCAGAACTTATGATTGGTATACCTTCTGTAAGTGTAGATGCTCAAACGGGTGATATTAGCTTGCGTGGTAATCAAAATGTTCGTGTTATGGTAGATGGAAAGTTATCTAACATTCCAACGGCTCAATTACTTAAACAAATTCCTTCTACGGCTATAAAATCTATAGAACTAATCACTAACCCTTCAGCAAAATATAACCCTGAAGGTATGAGCGGTATTATAAATATCGTACTTCATAAAAATACCATGATAGGGTTTAATGGTAATTTTAATATAGGTTTATCTCATGAGAAAGAAGCTAAATTCAATAGTGCCTTAAACATGAATTATCGCAACGGTAAATTTAATTTATATGGAAGTTATAGTAATAACATTTCAAAAAACAGAAATCATGGAAATGTTGCAAGACCAGAAAATAATTCGGAGCAATTCTTTAAATTTTTAGATAAAAGACAGTCTCACTTGTATAAAGTAGGATTAGACTTTTATTTAGATGATAAGAATACCATATCTTTTTTCACTACTCAAAACACTTCTGACAGTAGTACCGAAGGTAGCACTGAAGCATTATTTTATAGTAATTCTTCTTTCAACCAAAGACAACTTTTTACTAACGATAGTGACAACTCCTCTTCTCAGTACAATTTTGATTATAAGCATGATTTCTCTAAAGATGGGCATAATATAGAATTGGAAGTAGACTACAATACTTTTGAAGATGACACGCCAGTAGATTTTAAGTTTCTACTAGGATCAAACGAGGATTACAAAGATTTTAATAATACTGATAGAAAAAGTACTACTGTAAATTTAGATTATGTAAACCCATTATCTGAAACCACAAAATTAGAACTTGGTTTACAAGCTCGTTTATTCAATTCTGATATTGCATATTCTTCTACAGGCGAAACTTTAAATGATCTAGGTGTTTTAAGACCAACACCAAGTACAGATTTTGATTATACAAGAGATATTTATTCTGCTTACGCAACGTTTAGTAAAAAGTTCGAAAAATGGACTTATCAAATAGGTTTGCGTACAGAAAACGTAAAAGAAGATGCCTTAGCATTATCGTCTGAAGCTATTAGTACTCAAACTTTTAAAAACGATTATTTCGAATTTTACCCTTCCGCTTTTATAACGTATTCGCCATCAGAAAAAAATTCATATCAATTTAGTTATAGCCGAAGAGTAGACCGTCCAGGGATAGGGCAAGTAAACCCAATAAAAGAATGGAGTACACCTTTAATTTCTTCTTTCGGAAATATTGACTTAAGACCTCAATTTACAAATTCTATTGAAGCAAATTATACAAGAACTTTAAACAACAGAAAAGGAAGTGTAACTGGAGGCGTATTTTACAGAATAATTTCAGATGAAATTAATAGAGCTCTATTTATTGATAGATCGGATGTAAATTCTGGGCGTATTATATTAACTCATGATAATTTTGACGACACCTCAGCATATGGTATTGAATTATCAACAAATTATAGACCAACAAAATGGTGGAGTATAAACGGAAGTTTTGATTTGTATTCGCAAACCCAAAAAGGTATAGCGGAAAATTTAACTGCCCCAATAGAAACTGCTACGATTAATGATATCGAAACTAATATAGATGAAATAGATAATGTTGCTTGGAACCTGAGAATGTTTAATAATTTTAAGGTAACTAAAACCATAAGTCTTACAGCATTTGGCTTTTACAGAGGAAAAAACAGAACATTACAATTTGATATGAAACCTATGTATTTTGTAAATATAGGTTCTCGAGTAAGTTTTGCAAAAGGAAAAGGTTCCTTTAGTCTGAACTTTAATGATATTTTAAACACAATGAACTTTGCTTTCGAGGGCACAAAACCTTTTGTCCAAGTTGGTCAATTTAACTGGGAAAGTCACACAGTACAAGCAAGTTTATCTTATAGATTTGGTGGCGGTAAATATCGTGCAAAATCTCGTAAGCGTAGAGATAATAATGAAAAATCTGGAGGCGGAGGCTTCCTATAAATACAATTTAATTACCTGCATAATAGTTGATGGTTAGTGTTAATGCACGGTTATTAAATTAAGAAAACCCAAAAGATTAATCTTTTGGGTTTTTGTTTGCTAAATTGTTAACACATTTGAAAAAAAAATGTTAAAAATGTTAAAAAAACAACATTTAGTGCAACAAAATCAAAAACCAAACGTTATATAGACATACAATCATACGAAAAAGTAATTATTTTAAGAGTTAGTCACCTTCATTTAACAAAATTTCGTCAATCAAAGATTCGTATAACTGTAAAACTCGAAATTAAAATTTCGAGTTTTTTTTTGTTAAAAATTTAAAATATCAACAATATATGTAATGAAGTTACAATTTATACGTCAAAACATTAACACGAGCCATAAAAGTATTGTTTATTTGAATTAGTCATCAAAAAAAAACATATGAGTTGCTAAGTGTATAAAAAACAGAAACTCGAAATTTTAATTTCGAGTTTCTTATGTTAAAGATGTTAAAAAATATAATAATATTAGTTTTTAAACGTCTACATATAATAATTTGTGTGGTTAACGCAAATTAAGGTGGTTAATAGCTAAAGAGCCCAAAACTTACTGTTTTGGGCTCTTTTTTTATATTCTTAAACTAATTACCATTTAATAATAGCGCTTCCCCAGGTAAAACCACTTCCAAAAGCTGCTAGCACAACATTGTCTCCCGCTTTTATTTTACCTTCTTCCCAGGCTTCAGTTAACGCAATAATTACAGAGGCTGCTGTAGTATTACCATATTTTTGAATGTTATTAAACACTTTATCATCCCTTAGCGCAAATTTTTTCTGAATGAATTGAGCAATACGCAAATTTGCTTGATGCGGAATAAGCATATCTATATCATCTTTAGACATATTGTTTTTAGCTAAGCCTTCTATAATAACTTCGCTAAATCTAACAACAGCATGTTTAAAAACAAAAGTACCATCCATATAAGGGAAATATGATAAATCCTCCTCTTCAGATTCTAGTATTTGTGGCACCCAATGTTTAATACTTGGCGATTCAACAATAAGCTTATCTGCGTATTTACCTTCACTATGTAAATGTGTAGACAGTATTCCTTTTGTCGTATCTTCTTCTCTGCTTAAAACACAAGCACCTGCACCATCTCCAAAAATAACAGTTACACCACGCCCCCTCGTTGTTTTATCCAATCCATTGGAGTGGTATTCGGCCCCAACTACCAAAATGTTTTTATACATTCCCGTTTTTATAAATTGATCAGCAACAGAAATGGCGTAAACAAATCCTGAACATTGATTTCTAATATCAATCGCTCCAACGTTTTTTAAGTCTAATAAATCTTGAATCTGAACACCACAACCAGGAAAATAATAATCTGGTGTCATAGTAGCGAATACAACAAAATCAATATCATCTTTAGTTAATCCAGAACGTTCAATAGCCATTTTTGATGCTTTAGCACCCATAACTGCAGAAGTATCATCGGTTCCTTCTTTAATCCATCTTCGTTCTTTTATACCAGTTCGTTCTTGAATCCAAGCATCATTAGTGTCCATCATTTTAGACAAATCATCGTTGGTTACAACATGGTCTGGAACATACTTACCTAAACCTATTATCTTTGAATTATACATAAAATTTCTTTAGTTATATAACATACATTGCATGGAAATGTATCCTTTAATAAAACCAAAATACAACAACTGAATTAATTTCTCAAATTTCAAATCACAAATTCACAAGCACTCTAAGTTCTTCCTTAGTTTTTTGAGTTTTGAATATAACTTTTTTAAAAGTTTTTCACTGTATCAAAATCAAGGTGTGTCAGTTTGTCACATTTTAACTATTGGTACTTTTTTTGTCTAAATTCATAAAGTAAGTTAAAAACTAAAATTAATCAGGTTCCTGACTTTACAGGAATAACAAATAAACTATTTATTATGACAAAAGGAAATATTAATGTTTCGGTAGAGAATATCTTTCCTCTCATTAAAAAATTCTTATACAGTGATCACGAAATATTTTTACGTGAGTTAATTAGTAATGCTACAGATGCTACTTTAAAACTAAAGCATTTAACTAATGTTGGTGATGCTAAAATAGAATATGGCAATCCACAAATTGAAGTTAAAATTGATAAAGATGGTAAAAAGCTTCATATTACAGACCAAGGTTTAGGAATGACTGCTGATGAAGTTGAAAAGTACATTAATCAAGTAGCATTTTCTGGAGCTGAAGAATTTTTAGACAAATATAAGGACTCAGCTAAGGATTCTGGAATTATTGGTCATTTCGGTTTAGGGTTTTATTCAGCTTTTATGGTTGCTGAAAAAGTAGAGATTATTACAAAATCTTATAAAGACGAACCTGCAGCACATTGGACTTGTGATGGATCACCAGAGTTTACATTAGAACCATCTAAAAAAACAGATAGAGGTACAGAGATTATACTTCATATTGCAGAAGACTCTACTGAGTTTTTAGAAGAAAGTAAAATTAGTGAACTATTATTGAAGTACAACAAGTTTATGCCTATTCCAATCAAGTTTGGAACTAAGGAAATAAACGACCCTGAACACGAGCCAAAAACTACTAAAGATAAAGATGGTAAAGAAACTACAGAACCTCACAAACAAATTACGGTAGATAACATTATAAACAATCCAAATCCTGCATGGACAAAACAACCTGCAGAATTAAAAAATGAAGATTATAGTGGTTTTTACAGAGAATTGTACCCAATGCAATTTGAGGAACCATTATTTAATATCCATTTAAATGTAGATTATCCGTTTAATTTAACTGGGATTTTATATTTCCCAAAAATGACAAACGATTTAAACATTCAAAAAGACAAAATTCAACTGTATCAAAACCAAGTTTTTGTAACTGATAATGTTGAAGGTATTGTACCAGAGTTTTTAACTATGTTACGCGGTGTTATTGATTCTCCAGACATTCCTTTAAATGTATCACGTAGTTATTTACAAGCTGATGGAGCAGTTAAAAAAATATCATCTTATATTACCAGAAAAGTTGCCGATAAATTAAAATCGTTATTCAATAATAACCGTGAAGATTTTGAAGCAAAATGGAACGATATTAAAATTGTTATTGAATACGGTATGCTTTCAGAAGAAAAATTCTTCGAAAAAGCTGATGCTTTTGCGCTATACCCAACAGTAGATGGAACTTACTACACATACGAAGAATTAGTAAATAAAATAAAAGCGAATCAAACCGATAAAGATGACAAAATGGTTATTCTTTATGCATCAAATAAAGATGAGCAACACAGTTACATTGAAGCTGCAAAAGCTAAAGGTTATGAAGTACTTTTATTAGATTCGCCAATAGTTTCACATTTAATGCAAAAACTAGAAACTACAAAAGAAAAAATATCTTTTGCCCGTGTTGATGCAGACCATATTGATAAAATAATTCAGAAAGACGAAACTAAAATTTCTAAGTTAGATGAAGATCAAACTAAAGTTTTAGATGAATTGTTAAAGGAAGTTATATCTTCTGAAAAATTTATTGTACAATTAGAGCCTATGGATAGTGATGCAGCTCCATTTATGATTACGCAACCAGAATTTATGCGTAGAATGAAAGAAATGCAAGCTACAGGTGGCGGAGGCGGAATGAACATGTTTGGGAGCATGCCAGAAATGTACAACCTAGTTGTAAATACTAATTCTGAATTAGTAAGCGAAATTTTAGGAACAAAAACTAAAAAGAAGCAAGAACGCTTAATCAATCAAAGTTTAGATTTGGCAAGATTATCTCAAGGGTTACTTAAAGGTGAAGAGCTAACAAACTTTATTAAGCGTAGTTATGATATGATAAAGTAACTTTTTTATTATAAAGTATAAATCACATTACAAAATATAGAAACCACTTTGTATTTCTCAAAGTGGTTTTTTATTTTCGTGAGAAATTTATTGTAAGACAAAATTATTATATATCCATGTTTTACGTTTCAGGATTAAAATTATGCCAAGAATAAAACTATTAGCCTGTCTTTTAACTTTTATTATTATTTCATGTGATAGCGATAAAGTTGAATTGGCAAATGAAGAACCAAAAATTGACTTAGGCAAAGAAATAATCAGTATTGACATCCCCGAGAATTTCATGAGAGAAGATCAAAATCTACATATAGTACTTTTTGACAGCTATGGAGAAATTTTAGACACAAAACCTTCGTCAAACTTAAAAGAAACTTTGACTTTTTATACTAAAAATGAATTTTCTGATGAAACCCAATTTTCTTTAGCATTTATTTCTAGCAGTGATCATGACATTTTTGGATTAAATATTTATCATAACGTAACTATAAAATCATTAAATGGTAAAATTGAATTAAAGCCTAGAGGGTATTCAAAAAGTACCCCAAGCCTAAAGATTGATGCTCTAGATCTTGATAACAGTTTAGTTTTAAATGCTAAAGGTCATGGGTATTCTATGGTAAATATTAACAATAGATTGTCTGGTCACTATACAGATGACTTTAATGAAAATTTAGGACCAAATAATATTCTAATTAAATATTTTGACCCCCATAGTGTATTAAATGACAGTTACAAATGGTTATTAACAGATAATATATCTACTTTATCCAAATTAGAAGTCAGTAGCTTTTCACATGAGCATGTTGAATATCATCAACTTAGCACCAATAGACCTACTGAGACACCTCTACTAGATTTCTTAGGATTTGAAAATGAAACATTGTTCAATAAAGTTTCTGGACACCAATTATACGGTTCAGACATCCCGCCCTTTGGTTTTGGAGGTAATCACTACTACTCTTTTCCTAATATCTTTTATAAAACTGCCTATTCTATTTCTTTTTCAGATTATTCGTTATTCAATGTTGGGATACCACCAAGCTCTATAGAAGTACCAAACTTGAATATAGATAGTAGTTATTTAGACGGGAAATTAACTTTTTCTGGAGTCGCAGGTTATGAAGTTGGAAGAATTATGCTTGATAATTATAATAATAGAATTAATATCCGATTAATTTTTGATGGCACTTCTAATGAAGTTCTGATGCCAAAAATCCCTACCGGAATTTTACCAGACAACATAACTAGCATCATCAATAATGGTCAATTAAGACTGGTTCAGACCATAGCCGAAGATTATGCCTCTTTTTCTAACTATAATGAATATCTTTTTAAGGTATTAAAAACCTCTACTCCTTTTTATATAAATTCCCCAAAAAGAGAAAGAGTTTATAAACCGCAAGGCACTTCTCATATCTTACCTTCTAGTGAATACCCCTATTACGTTAGATTTAGATAAGACAAAACCTTCTTTTTCAAAAAAATATATGAAAGTATTAATCTGGCTAGATTCTCAAAGCTTACATAAAAGTGAAGCGTTAACAAACTTTGTTAAGCATAGCTAGGTATGATAAAGCAAACTTTTATTAACATAAAATTCGTTTAGTAACTAATATATTAAAAAAACCACTTTGAAAAAACAAAGTGGTTTTGCTTTTTTAAACAGATTGACTAATTTATCCTACAAAATAACGAACATTAGATGTTTTGTAAGAGGTTTATCGTATTTTAACTATTTAGACATAAATTCAAGTGAGTGCTAATAGCTACATGGTAACAGAAATATTCAAAGGTCTTACTTTTTCAAGTGATGAGGTTATGATTTTAAATTCTGTATTCCATAAAGAAACTCATAAAAAGGGCACAATATTATTAAATATAGGAGATAAAGTAGATGTACAATACTACATTCAAAGTGGATATCTAAGATCTTTTTATATAGACCTGCAAGGTAAAGAATACACAGTACAATTTGGTTATAATGACTGGTGGATTAGTGATTACACAGCATTTTTTTCTACTTCAAAATCTATAATGACTATTGAAGTATTACGAGATGCAATACTATATAGAATATCAAAAGAAGATAAGGAGTTTTTATATTCTAAAATACCAAAAGTGGAGACTTTCTTTAGAATAAAACTAGAACGTGCATTTGCTGCTTTTCAAAAACGTATTCTGGCAAGTTTATCACAATCTGCTACTGAAAGATATACTAACTTTATTAAAGCATTTCCTAACATTGAACAAAATTTAAAGAATTACCACATAGCGTCTTATTTAGGAATTACTACAGAAAGCTTAAGTCGGATTAGAAAGGAATTGTCAAACAATTAAATTTATTACCATACATCAATTTTTATATTGATTTATCATTATAAATTTGTAAAATAGTTGAGAGATTATCATATTTTAAATTATTAATCCCTGTGATTAATAGCTAAAAAAAAGCGCATATATTATGCGCTTTTTTATTATATTTTTTTTTAAAATCAACTAAATAAAACTACCTCGAATAATTAGGCGATTCTTTAGTAATTGTTACATCATGAGGATGACTTTCGTTAATACCACTAGCAGTAATTTTAACAAACTGCCCCGTTTCTTTTAAAGTATCAATATCTTTAGCTCCACAATACCCCATACCAGCCCGTAAACCACCAATAAATTGATGAATACTTTCGTATAAATCGCCTTTATAAGGCACACGGCCTACTATACCCTCTGGCACTAATTTTTTAATATCGTCTTCAACATCTTGAAAATAACGGTCTTTACTACCATGCTTCATGGCTTCAACAGACCCCATACCTCGATAAGACTTAAATTTTCTTCCTTCATAAATAATAGTTTCACCAGGTGATTCTTTAGTACCTGCTAAAAGCGAACCTAGCATAACCGTATCTGCACCAGCAGCAATAGCCTTTGGTATATCACCAGTATAACGAATACCACCATCAGCAATTACCGGAACACCGGTTCCTTTTATAGCCTCTGCAACTTCTAAAACTGCTGAAAACTGTGGAAACCCAACACCAGCAACTACACGAGTTGTACAAATAGATCCAGGACCAATGCCAACTTTAACAGCATCTGCACCAGCTTCAACTAAATACTTAGCTGCAGCACCCGTTGCAATATTACCAACAATAACATCTAATTCTGGGAATTTAGTCTTTATCTCTTTTAAGACTAACACAACACCTTTTGTATGCCCATGTGCTGTATCAATAACAACAGCATCAACGCCTGCATTTACTAAAGCTTCTGCTCTATCTACAGCATCTCCTGTAACACCAATAGCAGCTGCAACACGCAAACGACCATATTTATCTTTATTTGCTATAGGTTTCTGACTTACTTTTGTAATATCTCTAAAGGTTATTAACCCAGATAATTTAAAATTATCGTCTACAATAAGTAACTTTTCTATTTTATGTTGCTGAAGAATTTTTTCTGCATCTTGTAATGAAGTTCCAACTGAAGATGTTACCAAGTTTTCACTTGTCATGACTTCTGTTATTGGTCTTTTATTTTCATGTTCGAAACGTAAATCTCGATTGGTTACTATTCCTTTTAAAATACCATTTTCATCAACAATAGGAATTCCTCCAATACCATTTTCTGCCATAGATTGCTTAGCATCTGCGACTATAGCTGTTAATGGCAAAGTAACAGGATCGATAATCATTCCGCTTTCTGCACGTTTCACTTTCCTAACTTTCGTAGCCTGCGCCTCAATAGTCATATTTTTGTGCAGCACACCAATACCTCCTTCTTGAGCCATAGCTATTGCCATTTTACTCTCTGTAACGGTATCCATGGCTGCCGAAATAATAGGAACATTGATCGTAATGTTACGAGTAAATTTTGTTTGGATATTAACTTCGCGAGGAAGTACTTCTGAAAATGCTGGAACTAAAAGAACGTCGTCGTAAGTTAAACCTTCTCCTACTAATTTGTTTTGATGTGAAGTCATTGTGCAATTACGTTATAATTGCGTGCAAATATACGACTTAAATATAAAATAAGTGTTAATTATTCGTATCTGTTTAAGCAATACTCCCTAAGGTTATTAAAAGCATAATTATATCGTGTTTCAGCATTTGAGAGATTGCCTTTAAAACGAATTGCTCTAGGAACAACTAATCCATATAAAAACCTGCCTTTTGCAATACGATGCAGCTTTTTTAAACTTCTCTCATCCATCTTTTTATAAATATTATCAATCCACTTATATTGTTCTTTATACAAAATATCTTTATCCCACTTTTCTGCTCTGCCTCCTTTATAAATTTTATCAGATTTATATACTACGCTTAATTCTAAAAATGCATTATTAAAAACTATTTCACTGCCTGTATTGGCATGTTCAAGAATTTTTTTACTAGAAAATATTGAAAATGGGAGAGATTCCATTTTACGCAATTTGATAGAAATATAATGCGCCATTTTTATCCAAACCATTTCATGTCCTTTTTTACTAAGTACATTATACATCCATTTATAAAAGTCTCTTCGTTCTTTAATTTTAGTATATTCTTGAGGTAAATTATTAATTAGGTTGTATTTGTTAGCTTTTTGCCAAATCAAAGTATTTTTTATCCGGTCAGATTTTAACCAATCGGATGGGGATAGATTTTGCTTTTGAGTAATTTTTTGATAGGTATTTAAACTTCGCCATTCTTTGGCAGAAACCGAATTATTAAAAATAAATAAGATTAATAATGTCAAAATCCATCTCATAACTTTATAAAAGTACGAGAAAATATATTTTAAGCTATCTTTTTTGAAGTAATTGTTTTAATACAATTAAAATTGAAAGAGAAAAAGTGAGTGTCATCAAAATACCAGAAAACATAACTATGTATTTTGTCCACAAGATACCTGTCCAAAGTAGATAAAGACCTCCAAAGGTAAATATAACAGATACAAATGGCTCAATGATTAAAAATAGTTTAAGCTTATTATTAAGCTTTGTAATAGCAACTAAAAGACCTATTAAAAAGAAAATAATGGACATTGATAATATATGATTATGTACCAATGTAAGCATTTCCCTTTCGCTTTTTTTAAAGCGCATTACTGTAGCATTTTCATCATCTTCATTACCTAAATATTGTTCTTCAATACCGTTAGGATTAGCTGATGATGTTTCGCCAACAAACAATAAACCTGTATAAAAACCTATACTTAATACAATTATAAAAGCACCGATTAATAATTTAATCTCTTTAGGAAGTGTAAATATTAATCCGTTTAACTGCATTTACAAGATGTTTTTACTTTGAAGTATTCTTAAAGACTCAAGAAAATCATTCATTGCATTTGTCATAGAACGTACAGAAATAGTAGCTCCAGAAATAGCCATAATATTATCGCCGTGTTTCAATTGATCTCCGCCTTTTTTACCTATAAATTGTTTTAACCAACGCTTACTCCCAATTTCGCCACCATACTCTTCTCTGTAAATTAAAACTTTTGATTTTAAAACAATTAAGTCTTTATCTAATAATACTAAATAATCAAAAAGTGCTGTTTTGCTTGGTGCCTTAGATAAGTAAGCATAACCTAAAAGGTTGCCATTAGCTTCAATTTTAAATAAATTATTGGTTTCAAACTTTGATGGTAACCCTTTTGCTACATCTGAAGCAATAATAACTTCGGTAAAATCGAAAGTTTCAACACCATAAGTTTTTACGATTTCTTTATTTACTTTTTTCTGAATGTTTTTTGGTAGACCAAAAGACATCATAATTAAAGCTAAAATTAATAATGAAACCTGTTTTAAATTCATATTGTAAAAGTATTGTTTTTTATTCTTTTAACAATTAAAATGCCAAATAGCTTAT
This sequence comes from Jejuia spongiicola, assembly GCF_023502325.1. NCBI lineage: Bacteria > Pseudomonadati > Bacteroidota > Flavobacteriia > Flavobacteriales > Flavobacteriaceae > Jejuia > Jejuia spongiicola. The sequence continues at coordinate 528,160 of NZ_JAMFLZ010000002.1, read as the reverse complement.
TGGTAATAATATTATTTACGAATAAGCTACTTGGTACTTGTACTTGTGCGTTAGGGTTTGAGGCATTTGTTGAAGCTCTTCCGATTTTTTATCGGGAAGCGACTGCCAAAAGCCCGACCCTAAAAGGGTAACGCCTTAAACTATTTTTTTTAGAACCAAACGCCAATACCAAAATTAAGCCTGTTTGGCACATCACCGCCAGATACTGCATTGTCTCTAAATTGGTAATCTCCTTTTAGCACTACTCCTGGGGCAATATGGTAGCTTAATCCTGTCGTAACATCGGTACGGTTGTAAGCATCATTTTGCACTAAAGCACCATCAGTATCAGCATGTGTATCATATTGTTCATACCTCAAAAACGCAAACAGTTTTTGCTGTTTTTCTTGCGAAAGTAAATTGTAAGCCCCTTCTAGGTACCATCCTTGAAGTGCGCTACCTAAATCTCGCCCTGTTAAATTATTATAAGCTTCTGTATCGCTTAAAGTTGCATGGATAAACTGTCCGCGTGCTGTAAAACGTTGGAATGCATAACGTGCGTCCAAACCTATCATTGAAATACCGATGTTGGCCCCATCAATTTCTTCTACATCATCTTCTGCTTGTGTTTTACCAAAATATCCTGCAAGTCCTAATCGTAATCCAGGAATACCATAGTAATCAAACTTTGTTGAAAGTGTAGGGCTATCAACTGTTGATTTTATTGCTTTTTGTCGCCCTCCTCGTAATCCGTTAGAACCTTTTAAAAAGCCACTTACTCCTCCTTCTCCATCAAAAGCAGTTGATTTGAAACCATTAAATACATAAGCTTGATATCCTAAAGATATTTCGTTAAATCTACCTGTAACACCAATACCAATTTCTCGCCATGTAGTTGGCACAATGGCATTGTCTATTGCTGGTCTTTCTACACCATTAAATGTAGTTGGCTCATGAAATTCGTTAACTATACCCATTGGTATCAACATTAAACCACCACGTAAACTTACATTTGGAGCAATAGCATAATTTACAAAGGCTTGCTCTACAAAAACTTCTTCCACATGTTCAAACTCAACCTCTGTAATAAACTGGGTTTTATCGTTAAATTTATAACCAAAAAGCAATACTAAACGCTGAACATCCAATTCTCCATTGTTAGCCTCTGGCTGATTATACGTTAATTCGCCATACGCACCAACTGTAACTGCTTTACCATAGTTACCAGAAAGCAAACGTTGTGCTGCATTTAATTGTTTTTGAGGATCAAAAGTGATTGAATCTTGCTGTGTTTGGGCACTTGCTAATGATACTAATAAGATTGAAAAAAGTAAGGTTAGTCTTTTCATTTTGTGTCTTGTTTTTATTTAGACTGATTATAAATAATTGTTTATTTGAAGCTGCAAATATAAAACAGATTATTATTTACACAAAGCTTATTTAGAATAAATTAAAATAATTTTTTACAAAAAATTATTACTTATTGAATATCAGAATTATAAGTGTAAAAATTTTAATGGTAAGTATTAAATATTTTAGAAGCTTCGTTATAAGCACTCTCAAAACTGAGTGCATTTAAACTATTATTTTTTTGAGAAGTGAAGTATGATAATAATTTTTCTGTTGGCATGTTTCCAGTAAGCTCATCTTTTGCCATAGGGCAGCCACCAAACCCTTGTATAGCACCATCAAAACGCATGCACCCTGCTTTGTTAGCTGCATCAATTTTTTCGAACCAAGTAGTTGGTGTTGTATGCAAGTGTGCTCCAAATTCAATATTTGTATATTGAGGTATTAAATTAGAAAATAAGTAATCAATACTTTTAGGGTTTGATGTACCAACAGTATCGCTTAATGAAAGTATTTTAACTCCCATTTTATTTAATCGCTCGGTCCACTCACCTACTATATCTACATTCCAAGGGTCTCCATAAGGGTTACCAAATCCCATAGATATATAAACAACAACTTCTTTGTTGGTTTTATCTGCAATATTTAAAATATCTTCTAAAATTAAAACTGATTGCGCAATAGTTTTATGAGTATTACGCATTTGAAAGTTTTCGGAAATTGAAAATGGATAACCTAAATAATCTATTTCATTATAAACTGAAACATTTTCGGCTCCTCTCTGGTTGGCAACAATTGCTAATAATTTACTAGTAGTTTTACTTAAATCTAATTGTGATAAAACCTCGGCAGTATCAACCATCTGGGGTATAGCTTTTGGAGATACAAAGCTCCCAAAATCTATAGTATCAAATCCAACACGCAGTAACGATTGAATATATTGAACTTTACTCGCAGTTGGAATAAAATCTTTTATACCCTGCATGGCATCACGTGGGCATTCAATTATTTTTACTTTACTAGGCATTTAACAAATAAAAATTGAACGATAAAAATACTATTATTTTGTAAGGGATTGTAATTTAATTAGACTTAAATATTTATTAAACCACTAAGCTATTAAACTCATGAAAAAAATTACTTCTTCACTATTTTTATTATTTACATTTTTCTCTGTACTTACAGTGTTTGGACAAAGTATAGCTACATATAATATTGAGTTTGAAAGTATATGGGAATCGGTTGCTGATAATCCAACTACAGGGCAAAGCACAATTGCTTTGCCAGTGAGTGCACATTGGTCAGGCTTAGTTATTACAACTCATAAAACCGCAGGAACATTTTTAATGATGGGAGCCGCTGCCTCTCCTGGAATTGAATCGGTTGCAGAAACTGGTGCTACTGCTACTTTTCAAACAGAAGTAAACAATAATGCTGATGCAAATCAGTATATTAATGCTGGTGGTTTAGGGTCAGCTAAGGGTACTATAACTAGAAATGGAGTGCAGGTAAGCGAAGATTTTCCATTAGTAAGTTTAGCATCTATGATTGCTCCAAGCCCTGATTGGTTTATAGGCATTGACGGTTTAACCCTAAGATCTGGGAATAATGGTGTAAACAATGGTTGGAAAGATACCTTTACCGTAGACGTATACCCTTATGATGCTGGTACTGAAGACGGATCAGGTTATTCAGGAAGTAATCCAGATACTAATCCAATAGGTGTTATAACAAATCGCTCAAATACTACACCTTTTAATGCTAATAAAATTGGTACTGTAACTTTCACTTATGTTAGTTCTGTGTTAAGCAATAATGATATTGAAATTTTAGAAAATGTAAAAGTTTATCCAAACCCTACTAAAGGAAAAATTACGATTACGAATATTAAAAAAATCGATTTGCTATCAGCAAAAATTTATAATGTTTTAGGAAAATTAGTAAAAGAAATTTCAGTTGAAAAAGGTCTATCTAAATTAGATATAGATTTATCTAATTTAAACAAAGGTGTTTATCTTTTAAGTTTAAAATCTGCCGATAAAAACACTACCAAGAAACTAGTAATTAACTGATTTTAAGTTGATTTTTCAATCTAACCGATAAAATATAACGCTTAAACGTTTTTATTATTCATAATATTCAATTAGGTATACATTTGAGTAAATGTTTGCCCCAATGAATATTTTCAAATCAAGATTTAAATTTCTTTTTTTCTTAGTATGCTTTACTATTACAAATATTCTGTATAGTCAAAGCATAACATCAGATTGTGGCACAATAACTTCTACTGAATCTATAAAATATATTCAAACTATAAAACCTCAACTTAAAGCCTTTGAGCAAGAGTTTTTTAATGCTAAATCTGGTAAAGGTGATATTCCTGTAAAAAATGTAAACGCAATTCCTATAAAAGCGCATATTATTAGAAACTCAAATGGAACAGGAGGGCTTAGCCTTACTGAGCTTAATAGTGCTATTTCTAATCTTAACGAAATTTATAAAGATGCCTTAATGGAATTTTTCTTATGTGATGGTATAAATTATATTGATGATGATAAATTATGTCATTTTAATAAAAGTGAAGAAAATCTATTAGCAGAAAATAATAATGTTGCAGGATTAATAAATATTTATTTTACAGATTTTATTAAAAATGATTCAAACGAAAGCATTTGTGGTTATAGTAATAATGCTGGAAGACAAGATGTTATTGTTATGAAAAACGATTGCGTTACAAATGATTCTTCATTAGCACACGAAATAGGGCATTTTTTCTCTTTGGTACATACACATGGACCAAAAAATGATTCCTTAACTACTGAATTAGTTGACGGTAGTAATTGTGATACTGATGGTGATGGCATTTGTGATACACCAGCAGACCCTAAACTTACAGATAAAAATGTCAACAATTTTTGTGAATACATTGGCATAGAAACTGATGCACATGGAAAAGAGTTTAATCCAGATACACAAAACATAATGTCGTATTCTAAAAAAGGATGTAGAGCTCATTTTTCACAACAACAATTGGCACGTATGTATGCTTTCTATATGACTACAAAAAACTACTTATCCTGTTCTTCGTTTAACGCGGATTTTAGTGCAGATATTAGTCAAACTTGTGATGAAAATTTGACTGTACATTTCAAAAGTGATTGTAATAACATAAGTCAATGGGAATGGGATATAGATTCTGATGGGATTATAGATTATACAGATCAAAACCCAAAGCATACATATAATTCTGGGGTTTACGATGTAACACTTAAGGTTTCAAACAAATCAAAATCTATAAGTAAAACCTATTCTAAATATATTAAAGTTGGTACACAACCAGAAATGCTAAATGAGAATTTTGATAGTTTTGAAATAGCAGGAGATAAAGGATGGACAGCCAACGATGTATCAAAAAACGGATACAATTGGTATTCTAATTTTGGAAAAACAGCTACTGATAATACAGGCCCCAATAATGATAATTCGGATGAAATTTTAGGTAAATATATTTATGTTGAAGCTTCTGGCGCCAAATCTGGTGATATTGCCGAATTTATTTCGCCTTGTTTTACTATTAATAAAGAAAACTCTGAACTTGAATTTGCATACCATATGTTTGGAAATGGTATTGGCGAGTTACATATTGATTTAAAAACAGAGACAGGTTATATAAACGACGTTATACCTGCAATTATAGGAAGTCAACAAAACAATCAAGATGATGCTTTTTTAACAGCATCGATTGATTTATCTTCTTACACAAATCAGACTATAAAGGTTAGATTTAGAGCTATCAGAGGTTCTAGTTGGGAAGGTGATATCGCCATTGATGATGTTTTTATTAAAACGATTTACACACCCATATCTGACGACACATATAAAGTATACCCCAACCCAGTTAAAAGTGATTTGCTTTATGTAAAAGCTAATGATTCAAAATTAATTTCCAACTATGTAATCTCCAATTTAGTTGGTCAAACATTTTTATCTGGTACAGTATCTAATCGACCAATTAATGTGAGTAGTTTACCTTCAGGAACTTACCTGCTAGTTTTAAATAATGGTAATTCAAGAGTTTTAAAAAAAATAATCAAATAAAAATTAGCTTTTCTTTAAAATTGCTTTATTTATAGACTTAATTAAACTTGGTCCTTCGTAAATAAAGCCAGTGTAAATCTGTATTAAATCTGCTCCAGCATTAATTTTATCTAGAGCATCTTTTGCTGAATGCACACCTCCAACACCAATGATAGGAAAGGATTTATTACTATTCTCAGAAAGGTATTTAATGACTTGTGTACTTCTTTCTTTTATGGGCTGTCCACTTAAACCACCATTTCCAATAGCTTCCAATTGTTCTTTAGTGGCTTTTAAATCACTCCTATCCATGGAGGTGTTACTAGCAATTACACCATCTAATTTAGTGTCAGTAACAAGTTGAATAATTTCATCTAGCTGATTTGTATTTAAATCTGGAGCTATCTTTAAAAGAATTGGCTTCTGTTTTTCAAAAGTTTTGTTAGCCTTTTGAACGGCATTTATCAGTTCTTCCAAATAGTCTTTATCATTTAACTTTGCGTGACTACCTACATTTGGACAACTTACATTTAACACAAAATAATCAACATAAGGATGTAGCGCATTAAAACAATCCAAATAATCATTTGTATAATCTTCTGGTTTTGTTTGGGTGTTCTTTCCAATGTTGCCACCAATAATCAGCTTCCCTTTGTTCTTCTTTAATTGAGAGATAGCACCTTCTAAACCTTCATTGTTAAATCCCATTCTGTTAATAATTCCTTGGTCATCTTTCAATCTAAACAAGCGTTTTTTAGGATTTCCGGCTTGCGCTTTTGGAGTTACCGTACCAATTTCAATAAAACCAAACCCAAAGTTTGCTAACTCATTATACAATACTGCATTTTTATCAAACCCTGCAGCTAAGCCAACTGGGTTTTTAAAAGTTAAACCGAATAGTTTGCGTTCTAGTCGTTTATCATTTATAACATATAAACTTCTAAATATTGAATTAAACCCAGGTAGTTTAGAAATAAATTTTATTAACGAAAAAGTAAAATAATGAATCTTTTCAGGGTCGAATAAAAAAAATAAAGGGCGAAGTAATATTTTGTACATCAGTATTATTTATGCAAAAATACTTCTAAATAAAAAATTGAGCAATTCTAAAGTAAAAAACTTATAAATTGTAACTTTAGCCATTAAAAAGTATTTAATTATTTGCTCATGATCTCAAAAGAACACATTATAAAACGTTTTATAGGCTACGTTACCATCGATACGGAGTCTGACCCAAATTCAAGCACCACTCCAAGTACAAAAAAACAATGGGATTTAGCCAATAAATTATTTGAAGAGTTAAAAGTTATTGGTATGCAAGATGTTACTATTGATGAAAACGCATATATTATGGCTACATTACCAAGTAATGTAGAACACGACACACCTACCATTGGTTTTATTTCTCATTTTGATACCTCACCAGATTTTACCGGTGCTAATGTAAATCCACAAATTTTTGAAAATTATCACGGTGGAGACATTTTATTAAATAAAGAAGAAAACATTGTTTTATCTCCAGATTATTTTGATGATTTGCGTCAATATATTGGGCAAACTTTAATTACTACAGATGGTACAACTCTTTTAGGAGCAGATGATAAAGCTGGTATTTGCGAAATTGTTTCGGCAATGGAATACTTAATTAATCATCCAGAAATTAAACACGGAAAAATACGTGTAGGTTTTACACCTGATGAAGAAATTGGTCGTGGTGCACATAAGTTTGATGTTGAAAAATTTAACGCCGATTGGGCTTATACTATGGATGGTAGCCAAATAGGAGAATTAGAATACGAAAATTTTAATGCTGCAGGTGCAAAAGTAAAAATAAAAGGAAAAATTGTCCATCCAGGCTATGCCAAAGGAAAAATGATAAATTCTATGTATATCGCTACCGAGTTTATTAACTCGTTACCACGATTAGAAACGCCTGAACATACTGAAGGCTATGAAGGCTTTTTTCACTTGCATAATATAAATGGTGATGTTGATGAAACTATTTTAGAATATATTATTCGTGATCACGATAAAAGCCATTTTGAAGCTAGGAAAGAAGTTATGTCCAAATTAGCAAACGAGCTTAATTCGCAATACGGAACCGAAGCTATAGTAGTAGAAATAAAAGATCAATATTACAACATGAAAGAAAAGGTTGAACCCGTTATACATATTGTTGATATTGCTGAAGAAGCTATGAAGCAATTAGGGATAGAACCTTTAATTAAAGCCATTCGAGGTGGCACAGACGGTTCACAATTAAGCTACATGGGATTACCATGTCCTAATATTTTTGCTGGCGGTCATAACTTTCATGGACGCTATGAATATGTACCAGTAGAAAGCATGATAAAAGCTACCGAAGTGATTTGTAAAATTGCCGAAATAGCAGCGCTTAAAAAGTAGTTAGTTGCATCAATTTTGAAATTTGAATTTATAAAAAATCATCTGCCTTCTTATACATTATATTAATTATTAAACAGAATGGACTGATATACTTAAAAACTTTAAGTGAATTCTCTAATGTTATTATTTATCAATCTAATAAATCCTTTAAAGCAGATTGCAAGTGATACTCTTTAAATTGAAACCCTTTATTTTCAATTTTTTTAGAACTTACACGTTGACTACCAAAAAGTAAGGTATGCATCTCTCCTAAAACAAGTTTCATGAAAAATTTTGGAATATTAGGTAAAAACAAAGGCTTTTTCAACGCCTTAGCAATACTTTTTGTCAACTCCATATTAGTAACAGGGTTTGGCGCTACGCCATTATAAACACCAATTAATTTATATTCTAAAACATATAAAAATAAATGTGCCAAATCTTTAATATGTATCCACGATTGCCATTGCTTTCCATTACCGAAAGCAGAACCTAAACCAAACCTTATAGGCTTAACCATTTCTATTAATGCACCTCCGTTGTTTGATAACACTAAACCAATTCTTATTTTAGATACAGCTATGTTTAACTTTGAAAACCCATCAACTACCCCTTCCCATTTTTGTACGACATCACTCAAAAAAGAATCATCAAAATCGTTAAAAGCTTCGTCATAATAATTAATTAAAGAATCTGGATAAATACCAATAGCACTTGCCGATACTATTTGTGTAATGGTGTGCATTTCTCCTTTTAGAGCATTTATCAACAATTGTGTACCTTCAATTCTACTAGAAAGAATTTCTTTTTTATAATCTATTGTCCATCGCTTTGAAACTGTTGCGCCTGCTAAATGAATAATAGCATCAACATTTTTAAAACAGGTTTTATCTATATCTTGCGTTTTTGGGTTCCAATAAAAACCTTGGTAGTTTTTCTGGCCTTTAATTTTAGATTTGCTAGTTGTAAGGTAGTTTACAGCAATATCTTTTTCATGGCAAAGTTTAACAACCTCTTGCCCTACTAATCCTGTCGCTCCAGTTATTAAAACTCGCATAGTTACTTTTTATATAAAAATACAAAATGCAAGTTTTAATAGCTACACATTTATACTTGGTTTAACAGATTTAACTGGTTTTTAACTTTTAGTAGCGCGTAACATTTCTCGTTTTCCAGGTGGTCCTGGTAATCGCTCTACTTTAAATCCTACAGTTTCCATAGCTCTTCTAACACTACCCTTTGCAGAATATGTAACTAAAATACCTTTAATTTTTAATGCACTGTACATTTTTTGAAATATACTCTCTGTCCACAATTCTGGTTGTACGCGTGCTCCAAAAGCGTCAAAATAGATGATATTATAACAATTCTCTTCTTTTATTTCTGAAAAGAATCTTTTTTGCTTTGCTAAAGAAAAGTAAGATGTTACTTTATGAAACTCCTCCCACGAAACTTCATGCAATTTATTAAAAAGTGATGATTTATCTTCAACATTTAATTCTTCTGAATAGTTTAGTTGATTTATTTCATCCATTAAAACTGGATAGGCTTCTACACCAAAATAATCAACAAAAATTTTTAATTTTTTAGCTTCTAACAAAGTAATAAACGCGTTTAAGCCAGTACCAAATCCAATTTCTAGTATTGAAATATTACGATACTTCTCTACGGAGCTCGAAGTAACATCAATTATTTTTCGTTGAGATTCTTCGCTTTGTTCTGAATTACAAAAGTAGTGCAAGCCATGCTTTATAAAGACATGATATGCTTCTTGTATAGCACCGTGTTTTGAATGGTATTGCTCATCCCATTCTGGTAAATGAATAGTTGACGAACCATCAGCAGTTATTACAATTTCTCTCTTCAAACTATTGTTTTAACAATACACCATCTGCCTCAAAAGAATATGTTCTTTTAGGTTCGGTTATACTTGCAATCTCTTCAGCTGTTTTACCTTCATCTTCAGCGTAATGACGTTGTTCATCAACTGAAACCTCTTTAACATATGCTTTTCCATTTATAACAACTTCCTTTCCTCCAATATCTTTAGGCATAAAAAATCCATAATCTTTAAACTTAACCATAACTTCTTTGTCATCACCCAAATTTAAAGTCATCCAACACCCTTTTGCTTGACAAACTTTGTTCACTGTTGCAATCATTTTAGAATTAATACTATCTCCAACATTCATAGTTTTATAATGCGACGCCATAGAAGCAGCTTCAATAGCATCATCAGCAATTATAACGTTTCCAAAAGAAGCATACTCTACTTTTTCAGCTTCAACTGGTTTTTCTTGCTGTTTATCATCTTTATTTTTGCAAGAATTTAACATGAATACGCAAATAATTATTAAGGTTATTGACTTCATAATATGAATTTTTCAATTTTAAACGATTTGTTACAAATATATCATTTTTAATACCGTTTTTAATTAAATTTGTACCATAAACAACTTGAATTATGGATACTTTAATCAACGACATAGAGGTTATAAAAACAAAAAAAACAAAAATTCATGATGTAGATTTTGATAATTTAAGCTTTGGGAAAACATTTTCTGATCATATGTTAGAATGTGATTATAAAGATGGAAAATGGCAAGCACCTAAGGTTGTCCCTTATGCTCCAATTTCTTTGGATCCTTCTGCTAAGATTTTTCATTACGGGCAATCTGTATTTGAAGGAATGAAAGCTTACAAAGATGAAAATGATAATGTATTATTGTTTCGTCCTATAGATAATTTCAAACGATTAAATATTTCATCAAAACGTCTTGCAATGCCAGAATTGCCTGAAGCGTATTTTATGGAAGGCCTAAAAGCGCTATTAAAAGTTGATAGCGATTGGATTCCTAAAAATGATGGTAGTTCTTTATATATAAGACCTTTTGTATTTGCTACAGGAAAAGGGTTTCATGCCTCACCTGCAGACGAATATAAATTTGTGATTGCAACTGCTCCATCTGGATCGTATTTTGCAGGGAAAGTAAAAGTTTTAATAGAAGAGAAATATTCTCGTTCTGCTAATGGTGGTGTTGGTTTTGCTAAAGCTGGCGGTAATTATGCTGGACAATTTTACCCTACTCAATTAGCCATTGAAAAAGGTTACCAACAAGTCATTTGGACAGATGATAATACGCATGAATATATAGAAGAAGCTGGTGCTATGAATATTTTTATTCGTATAAATGATACCCTAATAACTGGACCAACTAGCGATAGAATTTTAGATGGTATTACACGTAAAAGTATTATAGAATTAGCTGAAGCTGAAGGTATTCCTGTAGAAGTTAGAAAAATATCTGTTAGCGAGGTTGTTACTGCTGCTAAAAATGGTACTTTAAAAGAAATGTTTGGAGCTGGAACTGCTGCTGTAATTTCTCCAATAGCTGGTTTTGGCTATAAAGACGAAGATTTTGATTTACCAGAATTGGAAAACACCTATGCAAGTTCTTTAAAGAAACGCATCACAGATATTCAAACTAACAAATCTGAAGATCCTTTTGGATGGAGATATAATGTTTAAAAAAAAAAAAGGAAGCAGCCAAATAGCTTCCTTTTTTTATTTATCCAATATAGCTTCAATATTAGGTTTAAAATAATTTGGTCCTTTTAGCACTTTACCATCTTCACGATAAATTGGTTGTCCATCTTCACCTAATTTACTCATATTACTCCTTTGAATTTCATTAAAAACCTCTTCTATTTTATATTGCATGCCATGCTCAATAATAGTACCGCACAAAATATAAAGCATATCTCCTAATGCATCTGCAACCTCAATCAAATCATTATTGTTAGCAGCTTCAAAATACTCTTCATTTTCCTCTTTCATTAAATTAAAACGCAACGTATTCTTTTCGCTGCCTAAATCTGCTTTTGGAGTTTCTCTGTGACCTATTTTAAATGCTGTATGGAAGGCTTTTACGGCTTCAATTTTATTTTTCATAAATAAACTATTTTTTCATTTCCTTGAAGAAGGAAATCTTTAGTGTTTTCATTAAATTTGCATAAAAATAACCATATGTTTAGTAACGGTCAAATCATTTTCGGAGTTTTATTTTTTATTGCCTTTGCTATCATTATTGGTTTTACTTACCGAAAAGATTTAAAACTACATAAACGTTTTTATGCTGGTAGTGTATGGGTTTTAATTGCTTTTATTTCATTTATATTATTTATTGTTGCTATTAAATTCTTTTTAAAGTAGTATTTACATAGTTTTTTAAGCCTTCAAGCTAAATTTCGAAAAAATGTATTAGGGAAAAACGGTTTTTAACTGTTATATAAATAGATGTAAGATTTGACGCAACCAATTGTAAAATTTTGCATCTAGATAATAACTAGAGAAACCTGAATCATGAAAATACTATTAATTATTGCTGCTCTTATTGTTGTTAACCTAATTCTTTTAGTTTTTAGTGTAAATAAAAAAACAGAGCCTTAATTAAAAAGCTCTGCCTTAAAAACGGAATTATATAACACTTAATTTACTTCCGGTAAAAAGTTATAATTTTTACTATAGTCTAGCATTTGACCAGGAAATGTTTCTGGTTGTGTAACTTTAATTTCTGTAATTTCTCCAGTCTCATCCTTTTTGGCAACCAAAACAGGGTTAACAAAACCACTATATGGAGCAGACGTAAACTGTTTGTTTCTTTCTAAAACCTCGGCATGAATTGCTTGATTTACTTTTACACCATAGCCTTCTACTAAAGCTTCAACTGCTGCATAATCGCCTTCAGATTTTATGCGTTGTGTTTCTCGTAATAATTGCCCAAATAAATTATGTAATTTATCATAATCTGTAATGTTGAAATAGGTTTTTCCGTCTCTAGTTACTTTTTCAATAACATTATCAGCTTTTCCTTTTTCAAAAGCCCAAGCAGAAACCCATTGCCTGTTACGCATGTGCGCCTCTTCAACATCATCACCTAAATTTAAACGAATTAACTGGGTCATTAAACCATTTCTAATATACCCATCGAAAGCTGTTTTTCCAACAGTTTTCCAATCTTTAACTAATCCTAATTCTTGTAATTTAGGGTTGTATAAATAGTATAATCCTACTAAATCTGCACGACCTTCTTCAAGCGTAGATGCATAATTTTTTAATGTTTCCTTAGTTTCTCCAACACCTGGATTTAATTGCCCGGAAGCATGCCCAATAACTTCATGTAATGCTGTGTGTAATTTATCAGCTAATTGTCCGTATTCCTCTTCTAATTTTAATTCATCTTCATCATGTACAAATTCCTTTAAACGTCCTGAACTTCCTGCATTATTATAAGCATTAATAATGTTACCTAAAGATACAGATTTACTTCCTACAGCAGCTCTAATCCAATTGGCATTTGGTAAATTCACACCAATTGGCGTACTTGGTGATGCATCGCCAGCTTCGCCAGCTACATTAACAACTTTATATGTTACTCCTACCACATTTTTCTTTTTGTGGGCATCCATTAAAGGCGAGTTATCTTCAAACCATTGTGCATTATCCGATAAAACCTTCATTTTTTGAGACATATCAAAATCATTAATTTGAATAATATTTTCATAAGAACCTCTATAGCCTAATGGGTCGTTATATACTTCAATAAAACTATTAATATAGTCTACATTTCCTTTAGTAGCAGCAGTCCAGGCTACATTATAATCATCCCAAATTTGTAAATCACCTGTTTTATAATATTCAATTAGTAACCCAAGTGCATTTCCTTGAGCTTCATTTTCGGCAACACTCTTAGCTAATTCAAGCCATTTAATAATTTCATCTATTGCAGATCCGTATAATCCACCAGATTTATAAACACGCTCTTTTAACTCACCATTTTCTTTTACTAACTGAGAGTTTAATCCATACGATAAAGGCTTTTCTGGATTAGGAGATGTTTTAGTTTTATAAAAACTTTCTACATCAGCATTAGTAACATTTGGTCCATAAAAATTAACTGCAGAAAGTGCTACATTATCAACTCCTTTTGCCTGATTTACTTTTTTAGAATCAGCATCATTAAAAATAACATCAAAAGCTTCTCCTTCTAAAGTTGCATTAGTTTCTGCTAATAATTCTTTTAAATAATCTGAAGAAAACTCAGGTTTCAACTTATCATTTGAATAATGATGATGAATTCCATTGCTGAACCAAACGCGTTTTAAATAAGTTTCATAAGCGCTCCAATTAGCAGTAGTTTTATCTCCTTTATAATTTGCATAAATATGCTCTAAAGCTTTTCTAATTTTAAGATTATGGCGGTAATTTTGATCCCACATAATATCTCTTCCAGCTAAACCAGCTTGTGTTAAATAATACACAAGTTTTTGTTCTTTTAAAGTCAATTGCTCCCAGCCTGGAATTTGATAACGCAATATTTTAATGTCTGCAAATTGCTCAACGTTAAAATTAAATGCAGTCGCTTCTTTCTCTTTTATATTATCGCTTTGCTTTTCAGATTTATCGTTTCCACAGGATAATAAAAAAGTTGCTACAAAAGCAAAACTTAATACGGTTTTTAATTTCATTTATTTTAGTTTTAGTTTTTCTATAAAAATTGGACTCGTTATACCTGAAAAATTAGTGATTATTCAAAATAAACAAGTTCAATTGTTAAATATTTAATTTTAGAGTAGCAAATGTAATAATTTATTAATCAAAGATTAAAATGATTATATTTGATTTTCAATATTTATTATAATTTTATTTAAGATGAAAACGTTAAAATATATTCTGTTTTTATTACTGATAGGTATTATTGGCGCTGCTATTTATATTGCTGTACAGCCCAATGAATTTGAAGTTACCAGAACGCGAACTATAAAAGCACCTGCTGGAATTATTTATGATAATGTTATCGATTTTAAAAATTGGGAATCATGGTCGTCTTGGGTAGAAGCAGACCCAGATATGAAAATTACATTATCCGACCAAACAAAGGGTGTAAATGGGTCATATTCTTGGGAAGATAAAGATGGTATTGGTACTATGAAAACTACTGAAGCTTCTCCAAACACATCTATACAACAACATATGCAATTTGCTGAATTTCCTCCATCAGATGTAAATTGGAAATTCACACCTAACGAGGATGGTTCTACAGATGCCACATGGACCATTTCTGGGAAAGATTTACCTTTTGTTTTTAAAATGTTTTCTGTTTTAATGGGTGGTATGGAAAAACAAATTGGACCACATTATGAGAGAAGCCTTGAAAAACTAGATAGCATTGTTGTTGCCAGTATGAAAAAATACAGTGTTACTGTTAATGGACCTACCAATCATAGTGGTGGTTATTATTTATACAACACAACGTCTTGTAAAATAAGTGATTTAAAAAGCAAAATGATTGAAATGTTACCTAAAGTTGGTGAGTACGCCATGAAAAATAATATAACTATGGCTGGAGCTCCTTTTGTTGCTTACCATAAATGGGATGAAGAAAATAATGCTGTCATGTTTTCTTGTTGCGTACCTACTACTGAAAAAATAATTACTACAGATAGTGATATTTTAACAGGACAATTACAGCCCTTTAAAGCAATTAAAACAACTTTAAATGGAGATTATACTAATTTAAAAGAAACTTGGGAAACAGCAACTAAATATATAAATGATAATGGTTTAGAAGAAGTGCATGATTTACCAGCTCTTGAGGTATATTTAACAGATCCAATGAGCAAACCGAATCCTGCAGATTGGATAACCGAAATTTATATTCCAATAAAAGAATAACTCCATAAATGAAGCAAGTTTTATTGGTTTTTGTTGGTGGTGGTTTTGGTAGCGTACTACGCTTTTTAATTGGTAAATATTTAAACTCTACTACTACTGGAATACCTTACGGCACTTTTGCTGCAAACATTATAGGCAGTTTACTTATTGGAATTATTTTAGGGTTTGCTGCTAAAAATGATTCACTAACTCAAAGCCAAACTTTGTTATTAGCTACAGGATTTTGTGGAGGCTTTACGACCTTCTCTACTTTTGCTTATGAAAACCATGTATTTTTAAAATCTGGGGACTTTACAAGTTTTGCTTTATACACTATTGCCAGTTTTGTAATTGGTTTTTTAGCAGTGTTTTTAGGAATGTTTTTGGTGAAGTAAAGCTTGACTTTATTAGAAAAACGTTTAATGTTATATATAAATTGTTAAAACAGATTCATATACTTGAAAAACATTATCTACAAACTAAAAAATGATAGAAACAAAATTCGAAATAGAAAATAACACAAAAGACGTTAAGTTATATTCCTCAAAAGCAATTAGTGGTGCAACATTCTTAGGCGGACCTCTTGCTGCAGGATATTTAATAGGTGAAAATTTTAAAGCAATAGATAAACCAACTGAAGGACGTTATTCTTTAATTATTGGAATTATTTCTACAATAATACTTTTTGGCGGAATATTTATGATTCCCGAAAATATAATTGACAAAATTCCTCAACAATTAATTCCAATAATATACACAGGAATTATTTGGGGAATTGTTGAGTGGAAACAAGGAGATATTCTTAAATCTCATAAAGAACATAATAACTCTTTTTTTTCTGGTTGGCGAGCTGCTGGAATAGGATTCATTTCCTTACTAATACTTGGAATTGGAATATTCAGTTATGCTTTCTTATCTACAGATAACGAGTTATATGAGAAATATGACGCAAAACTTGCTCAATTTTCAAAAAATGAAAATGAAACTTTAATCTTTTACGATAATTTAAATACGGGAACAAACTATTCTTTACTTAAAGAGTTGGACGAGAAAACAATTCCAAAGTGGAAGGAAAATATTAAGATAATTAATAAAACAAATCAGTTTGAAGGTTTACCATCTGAACTAATAAAACAAAACGAAATTTTACTAAAATATTCAAAACTTAGAGTCCAAGCATTTGAACTATTCAGAAAAGCAATTAAAGAAGATACAGATAGATATGCTCAACAATTAGAACAAATACATATGCAGATTGATAACGAACTTAAAAAACTGAATTGAGAAAAGCCAACCTACAACACCCTATATAAAAATTTACTAGTTTTAGCTAGACCAAAGTTAGTTACTCGTTATTAATTTCTGATTTTCATTCGGAAAAATTCTCGTACAATAACACGCAACATTCCATATATAAACGTTAAACGAACTTCACATACTTCAATGCTTATCAAAAGCTTTAACACCAGCTTCTATCCTTGTTTTTAAATAGTTTTTTCTTGGTACAATTGGACAAGAATATTTATCGTTATAAGCACAATAAGGGTTATAGGCTCTATTAAAATCTATTACCATAGTATCACCTTCAGGAATTCTTGTATCAATATAGCGTCCGCCACCATAACTTTCTAATCCATTGGTTTCATCTAAAAAAGGTAAAAACAAATAATCTTCATAGCCCTCTTTTTCTATTAACCCTTGATTTTGATATATATTTAAGGTGAAGTTTTCTCCTTTTAAACTAAAATTCAATACACCGTATTTAACATATTCTGGAGTTCTATCTGTTGTGGTTTTCATTTTAAAAACTTTCTCGTTTGGAGTTCTTTTAAAACTTGCAATTACTACATAAGTAGAATCGAACTTAAAAAAATCTAAACCTTCAAACTTTTTTCTGTCCTTATCTTTTAAAGGTGATGCTGTGGCATCTTTATATTCAGCATTTATTTCACGTTGAAACTCGGTTTCTCCTTTTAATGGTTGCTTTTTTTGAGCGCAACTTGTAAAACAGATAACACAAAAACTTAGAGCAAATAATGATTTCATTTTTATATAGAATTAGTTTTTAGACTTAATATTTATAAACTCGACTAAAAGATTTTTAGGATACATTGTAAACTCGAACTGCTCAACAATTTCTTCAGGTTTTACCGCTAATTTGAAATTAAAATGTTTGCAAAGTGTAGAAACCAGTGTAACCATTTCGTTTATTGCCAAAAACATTCCAGGGCAATAACGAGGCCCTCCACCAAAAGCTTTTATAACTTGCGGAGAATGTTTTTTATGCATTGGGCACTCGCTAACCAACCATCGTTCTGGTTCAAACGAATTAGCGTTTGTAAAATACGCTTCGCTAGTTTGAGCCACTTTATTTTGTAAAATCACTTTACCGTTTTTGGGTATAAGCAATCCTTCTATTTCAATATCCTCATTTGCTTCAAAATACAATTGAGGAGTTGTTGGTTTTAACCTTATAGCCTCTTGTACCACCGCATTAGTGTATTTCAATTCTGAAAGCTTTTCAAAACTTGCTGGAGCATCATCATTAAAGTATACCGTATTAGCTTCTTCTCTAATTTTATTAACTACTTCGGGGTGCTGAGATAAATAAAACAAAGTCCATGATATAGAGTTCGACGTTGTATCTTCTCCTGCTAAAAGCATAGTAAAAATATTTCCGTAAACTTCTTCATCATTAAAAACATCATTTTCATTTGCTAATAAAAGGGCTTCTAAAAAGTTTGATGGTTGCGCTTTTAATTCTGGATTATTTTTTATTTTATTTCTTGATTCATCAATAAACTCATAAATTATTTTTTCAATAGCATTTATTGATTTTTGTAAAACCTCATCTTTTTTACGCTTTATAAATCGCCAAATAGGTATTGGTGCTGTAATACGTTCATTTATCATAGGAAAAATAACTTCCAAGTGTTTTTGAAAACTATTATCAGCATTATTTATAGTATCTAATTTATGTCCAAATGCTATTTCAGTTGTAATATCAATAGTAAAAAGCATAAGCTCTTTTTGAACATCTATAGCAATATTTTCTTTTGAATATGTTTTAAATTTATCAAGTAAACTATTCGTTTTATCTAAAATAATAGGATAATACCCTTTTACATGTTGCATATTTAAGGCCTCTGCTATTGGTTTTCTATGTCGTTTCCAATGAGCTCCTTCGGCATTAAAAACTCCAGAAACTCCCATTTCTTTTAAAATCTCATCAATTTTGGAGAAACGTTTAAATTTTTCTGGTCGTAATCTTAAAATTGTATTATTTAAAGATGGTTTAGCCGAAACAATAAACTCTTTGCCTACAAAATTTATTTTAAATAAATCACCGCATTCATCAACCCAACGCTCTAAAACCTGATGTTTATTATGTGTATTAAATTGAGGTAAATGCCCCAATATAGAATGTCCTTTAGGTGATGATAAATCCTTTATTTTAATTAACTCTTTACGATGCATAAATATTTTAGCTCTAAAATATAAATCATTATTAAAATATTTTTTTAAAATATTTCTATTCCAAAAGTACAACTTAAGAATATTTTATATAGCTTTGTGGTATACAAAAAGAAAAAATGCGTAATAACGTCACTATTTATAGAAAGCAATGGACCTCTTGTTTAAAGACAAGATGTTGGGCTTATTATATATTGTGGTGATATGATTATAAAATATTACAATATTAAAAAGTCCGACTTCACAGTCGGACTTTTTATTTTTAGTCTATTAAAGACTTTAACTTAAAATCAAAATATGTAGAAACAATTTGAACAATCAGTACTAATGAAAACACTATTTAACAATTATCTAAACACATTTAGCGGCCTTTCTCGAGAAGTGTGGTGGCTCGCTTTAATAACACTAATCAATAGAGCCGGGACTATGGTAATTCCGTTCTTATCGCTTTACCTTAAAGAAAGTCTTGATTTTTCTTTAAGCAATGTAGCATGGATAATGAGTGCTTTTGGTTTAGGTTCAGTAATTGGATCTTGGTTAGGCGGTAAATTAACTGATAAAATTGGTTATTATAAAGTAATGACATTTAGTTTACTAGCTACTGGTTTGTTATTTATTGCATTACAATTTTTAATAACCTTTGTATCATTTAGTTTAGGTATATTTTTAGTAATGTTGGTGGCAGACATGTTTAGACCAGCCATGTTTGTAGCATTAAGCGCATATAGCAAACCAGAAAACAAAACACGGTCGGTTACTTTAATTAGACTAGCTATTAATCTTGGGTTTTCAGCTGGTCCTGCAATTGGAGGTCTTATAATAACAACTTTAAGCTATGGCGGGTTATTCTGGGTAGATGGTATTACATGTATTTTAGCAACATTAGTTTTAATAAATGTATTGAATCCAAAAACAACAAAAACATTGGATGACATAAAAGTTGAGAACCCAAAATCGGCTTACCACGACAAAGCCTTTTTAATATTTTTAATAGCTATGGTGCTTTTTGGAGTGGTATTTTTACAATACTTCTCAACAATGCCAATCTATTACAAAGATGTACATGATTTATCCGTGACAGAAATTGGAGTCCTCTTGGGGTTGAACGGGTTTTTAATTTTTGCATTTGAAATGCCTCTAATAAAATGGTTAGAAAATACAACATTTACTAAAACTGGATTAATGCTTTTCGGTGGCATTTTAACGGGATTAAGTTTTATTATTTTAAACTTTACGTCTTGGACAGGCGTATTGATAATTGGAATGCTTTTAATGACGTTTGGAGAAATGATAGCGTTTCCTTTTTCTAATGCTTTTGCCATGGATAGAGCTAAAAAAGGAAATCAAGGCGAGTATATGGCATTATATTCTATCTCATTTTCAATTGCTCATATTTTTGGTCATAATGCTGGCTTACAAATGACAGATAAATTAGGCTTTGAAAACACATGGTATATAATTACTGGTCTTGCTGCACTTTGTGTTTTCCTTTTGTTCTTTTTAAGACAATATCTAAATGCAAAAAAGAGGATAAAAGAAAAAGAAAGAAAAGAAGAAAAAGAAATTTTATGGATTTAAATCAAATTACTATACCATCGTTAGATGTTGTAAACGCAACTAAATTCTATCAAACCTTGGGGTTGCATCTAATTGTAGATGCACTTCCAGGGTATGTTAGATTTGAATGCCCTAATGGCAATAGTACATTTTCAATTCATCAAGTAAATAAATTACCTAAAGGTCATGGTATTACAATTTATTTTGAAGATGATAATCTTGATGAATTAGTAAAACAACTAAAAAGAAAAGGCATTATATTTACAAGTGAGCCTGAAGATAAAATGTGGTTGTGGCGAGAAGCACACTTAAATGATTTGGACGGAAACCATATTATACTTTACAAAGCTGGTAACAACAGGAAAAATCCGCCTTGGCGCGTACAATAAACATGAAAAAAACACTATATTTTTTAATTGCAATGCTGTTTGTGAGTTGTAATTTTTCAGAAGAAAGAAAAGGAAAGAATAATGTAGAGTCTTCAATTGAAAAGCAATTCCCAAAATTAGAACCTAATCGATACAATGTAGCGTTTTTAATAATGGAAGGCGTTTATAACACAGAACTTACAGCGCCTTTCGATATTTTTCAGCACACTATTTTTAGAGATAGTATTAAGGCTATGAATGTATTTACTGTAGCCAATACAGATAAAGCGATTACTACTTTTGAAGGTATGCGAATTATTCCAGATTATAATTATTTAAAAGATACACTGCCAAAAATAGACATCCTAGTTGTGCCAAGTGCCGAACATCATTTAGACACAGATTTAGAAGATAAAGCTATGATCGATTTTGTGAAACAAGTAGATAAAGGCGCACAATTTATAACCTCGCATTGCGATGGTGCCTTTGTGCTTGCTAAAGCTGGCCTGTTGGATAATAGTGTGTCTACAACCTTCCCTAGCGATATTGATACCATGCGCAAAATGTTCCCCAAACTAGATGTTAGAAAAGATGTACTTTTTGTACATGATGGAAAATATATAACCTCAGCTGGTGGTGCAAAAAGTTTTGAAGCGTCTTTATATTTATGCGAATATTTATATGGCAAAAAAATAGCACAATCGTTAGCTGGTGGACTCGTTATTGATTGGGATTTAGAAGCTGTACCCCATTTAGTAATTCATAAAGAGTGATTTATTCAATTGGTTTAATCTCTTTCTGCTTTACCACACGAGATAAAACAATTTGTGTTTTTGTTTCGCCGTAACTAATAAGCTGATCTATAAATATTTCTAAGTGTTTTTGATTTTTTAAAACTACTTCCATAACAATGTTCTCATCACCTGTAATACGATAGCAATTTATAACCTCGTCATAGGTTTTTACTTTTTCTAAGAACGGTTTTAATTTACCCATAAAGGCACGTAAAGTAATTATGGCTTTAAATTGATATCCCAAATCGAAAGGAGAAACCATCGCTTTATAATCTTCAATAACCCCAATATCTTCCATTTTTTTTATGCGTTCGGATACAGCTGGAGAACTAATCCCAACTTGCCTTCCAATTTCTGCATTAGATTGCCTTGCGTTTTGTTGTAAACACTTTAAAATCTTCTTATTTAGGTTATCTATACTCATTTAAAGAAATCAAACTACAGAACATTAATATTTAAAGCAAATATACATATTTACTTTAAAATCAAAAGACTAATTAGAATTGTTGTGAGTAATTTTGATAAAATTGCTTTAGAAAAAGAAACATGTTATCTAATACCCCACAAAACCTATCGGAATTACCGGTTTATAAAAAAGCACTGGAGATTTTTGCTCTATCTCAAAACATATCTACATATTTAAATTATGATTTATCTGTTTTAAAAAATGATGGATCTGAAGATATAAATATTTACTTTTCTGGTGATATTGTTCAGCAATCGGTGTCTTTAGTTCCAGAAATTGTAAATGTAGAATTAGAACGTTATTCAGATAGAAGACATAAGCACATTGCTTCGTTAAAACGTATTACTAATATGCTTTATAAAAATTCATATCGTTTAGAACGTTCTAACAGTAATGGAAAAGATTTTTTGCCAATTTTGCGCAAGGAGTTAAAGAAATTTAAAAAAATTCAACGTAATTGGTTGTTAACTCTTTAAAGCTTCTTATATTTTTTCAAACTTTTCTCCGCATCCTTCAATACAAGGATACCAGAGTATTAACTCATTATTTGAAGTAATATCAAAATAAACTCTAGCTTCACTAAACCCGCAATCATTTGGTTTTATTTCTCCATCATGATTAATATCTGTTTCATTAGTACTAATTAACTTAAACGTTCCAGTACTTGGATTACTTTCTGAACCCAGAAAACACAAAGTTCCACTTGCTGTTACTATTGCGTTACTAAAAAACTCAACTGTTCTGTTGTATGTAGCTGGTTGAAAAGTACCACTTCCATCTCCTGGATCTACTAGCACTTCAATAACTTTCCATTTCCCCAATAACGCTTCGTTTTCAATTAAGACCTTATTATCATCTGATGTGCAACTAATTAAAATTAAAGCAAATAGAAATAATATAGAATTTTTCATTTTTTTAATATACTAATTGGGTTTATATTATAAAGATGCAAAAAATAAAAATGGTTGCTTCAAAAAAGTTAAAAGGTTTTGTAATAATTTTCTTTTAAAAGTGCTCAAGAATTCTATATTTACAAAAAATTAATTATGAATAACGAGTTAATAAAGGATAACACTTTAAGGAGTAAGTATACTTTAATTGCATTTGCAGTTCTTGCTGGCGTAGATGTACTATCAGTTGGGCTAACTTTTTATCAGAATTCGGTATTTAAATCATATGAACAAAATGATTATTCTGAAGAGTTTATAACCAATCTAGACTATGCCACCATATTTCTAGGAATATTGCAATTTATATGTATTATAACTCTAATTGTGCTATTTATTAAATGGTTTAGAAGAGCTTATGGAAATTTAATTCGTTTAGAAATAAGGATGGATTATACAGAAAACGGTGCGGTTTGGGGGTACTTCATTCCTTTTATAAATTGGGTAAGACCAATAAAAACAATGAAAGAAATATATATTAAAACTCAAAAAGCAATTAAAGAGTATGATTCTACACTAGTTTTAGACCAAAATCTAAATTTTATTGCAATTTGGTGGATTATATATATTGCAAATGGAGTTGTTGGTAATTTTGCTTCAAAAGCTATGAATAGAGCTATAACAATTGATGAGTTTATAGATGCTAATAATATTTATATAATATCAGATTTAGTAGATATTTTATCTATAGCGTTAGCTGTAATTGTTATTCAAAAAATAACAAAATTTGAATTATCATTAAAAAAAGTAGACAAATCTTTGTCATTAATTGATCAAATTGGTACCGAATAAACTTTTTATAATGAATACTGACTTCCTTGATTTGTATTAATAATATTAGCTTCTATAAGATAATACTTTTCAGATTTAATAATATTAATCAACCAATCTAAATGGTTTTCAGACTTCCTTCTAAATTTGTAGTTTAAAGTAGTTTTCATATCTAATATATTTGGGTTATTTGATATGAATTTACTTTTAGAATTTAAAATTTTACTATTTCTTAAAATATTTTAGTTCAATGGTTTACATACGTCCATAACCTGTTTTTTTATGTAAAAAAACACGATAAAACAACAACCAGACAGATTACATTCGTCTGATTTTTAAGCAATTAATAGTATGCTCTGTTAAAAAAATTAAAATTACATGTTTCTCCGATACTGCCCGCCTACTTTAAATAATGCTGAAGTAATTTCTCCAAGAGTACATACTTTACAAACATCCATTAAGGCTTCAAAAATGTTTTCATTATTAATGGCCTTCTTCTGCAAATTTGCTAGTAACTCTTTTGTATCGTTGGCTTTATGAAGGTTCTCTAATGTTTTAATTTGAAATTGTTTCTCCTCTTCTGTAGCTCGAATTACTTCCGCAGGAATAACTGTTGGAGAACCTTTAGAACTTAAAAATGTATTAACTCCTATAATTGGAAACTTCCCGTTATGTTTCAATGTTTCATAATATAAACTCTCTTCTTGAATTTTAGATCGCTGGTACATCGTTTCCATGGCTCCAAGAACACCACCTCTCTCAGTAATTCTATCAAATTCTAACAATACAGCCTCTTCAACTAAATCTGTTAACTCTTCAATAATGAAAGAGCCTTGAATAGGGTTTTCATTTTTAGCTAAACCTAATTCTTTATTGATTATTAATTGAATTGCCATAGCACGCCTAACCGATTCTTCGGTAGGAGTTGTTATCGCTTCATCATAGGCATTGGTATGTAATGAATTACAATTATCATAGATTGCGTATAAGGCTTGAAGTGTTGTACGAATATCATTAAAGTCAATTTCTTGTGCATGCAAACTACGTCCAGAAGTTTGAATATGATATTTCAGCATTTGAGCTCTAGCATTTGCTCCATACTTGTGTTTCATGGCTTTTGCCCAAATTTTACGTGCGACACGACCAATAACTGCATATTCTGGATCGATACCATTTGAGAAAAAGAATGATAAATTTGGACCAAATTTATTAATGTCCATTCCACGGCTTAAATAATACTCAACATAAGTAAATCCATTAGATAAGGTTAAAGCTAGTTGCGTAATTGGGTTAGCACCAGCTTCAGCTATATGATATCCAGATATTGAAACCGAATAGAAATTACGAACATTATTTTCAATAAAATATTCTTGAACGTCACCCATTAAACGTAATGCAAATTCAGTAGAAAAAATGCATGTATTTTGCGCTTGATCTTCTTTTAATATATCTGCTTGAACGGTACCTCTTACTTGAGCTATTGTTTTTGTTTTAATATCTTGATAAACACCTTTTGGTAAAACCTGGTCTCCAGTAACACCTAAAAGCATTAAGCCTAAACCATTGTTTCCTTTAGGTAAATCACCATTATATTTTGGTCGTTCTTTACCTTTATAAATTTTAGAAATTTTACTTTCTACATCGTCTTCCAGCTCATTTTCTTTGATATAAACCTCACATTGCTGATCAATAGCAGCATTCATAAAAAAGCCTAACAACATTGGAGCTGGCCCATTAATAGTCATACTAACAGAAGTCATAACATGTGCTAAATCGAATCCAGAATATAATTTTTTGGCATCGTCTAAACAGCAAATAGAAACTCCAGCATTTCCAATTTTCCCATAGATATCCGGACGATAATCTGGGTCGCTTCCATATAATGTTACACTATCGAAAGCAGTTGATAGACGTTTTGCTGGTAAACCTTCACTAACATAGTGAAAACGCCTGTTGGTACGTTCAGGTCCGCCTTCTCCAGCAAACATTCTTGCTGGGTCTTCCCCAGTTCTTTTAAATGGATATAACCCTGAAGTATAAGGGAACTCACCAGGAACATTTTCTTGCAAATTCCATTTTAAAATATCTCCCCAAGCTTCATATTTTGGTAAAGCTACCTTAGGAATTTGTATGTGAGATAATGACTCTGTATGGGTTTCAATTTTAATTTCTTTATCTCTAACTTTAAAAGAATATATTGGGTTTTTGTATTTATTAACTTTCTCATTCCAGCCAATAATCATTTCCCAATTGTAAGGATCGAGATTTAATTTTACACGATCAAATTCTGCAACTAATAGTTTAGTAAAGTCTTTATTTCCATCCTTAACTTGTTTCAGTATTTCATCATTATTTAGTCCGTATTTATCAAGAAGTAATTGGTTTTCCTTGCTCGAAATATCTAATACAGATTCAAGTGTTTTATATATTCCGTAAAGCTTTTGAGCCACCTCAACTTGTTCATTCGCTTTTTTATCATAAGCCCGATTGCTTTCTGCAATTTCTGATAAATAACGTGTTCTGTTTGGTGGAATAACAAAAATTTTCTCACTCATT
The DNA here is from genome assembly GCF_023502325.1 of Jejuia spongiicola. Lineage (NCBI taxonomy): Bacteria > Pseudomonadati > Bacteroidota > Flavobacteriia > Flavobacteriales > Flavobacteriaceae > Jejuia > Jejuia spongiicola. The sequence goes on along the minus strand of NZ_JAMFLZ010000002.1, from coordinate 501,722 downwards.
TCTTTAGAAATCTCAAAAGTCGATTTTAAATTAGCATGCGCTTTTTCTACCAATTTATCCATAATCGCTTTGTAAAGCGTATTCATTCCTGGATCGTTAAATTGAGAGGCAATAGTTCCAAAAACAGGTAATTCATCTTGAGGAATATCCCACAGATTATTGTTACGCATGTATTGCTTTTTCACATCACGCAAAGCATCAAGCGAACCTCGTTTATCAAACTTATTAATTGCCACTAAATCAGCAAAATCGAGCATATCAATTTTTTCTAACTGAGTTGCTGCTCCAAATTCTGGTGTCATAACATATAATGATACATCACTATGTTCAATGATTTCAGTATCAGATTGACCAATACCAGAAGTTTCCAAAATAATTAAATCATATTCAGCTGCTTTTAAAACTTCTACAGCTTCATTAACATATTTTGACAAAGCCAAATTAGATTGACGGGTAGCCAAACTGCGCATATATACTCGTGATGAGTTAATAGCATTCATACGAATACGGTCTCCTAAAAGAGCCCCTCCTGTTTTCCGTTTAGAAGGATCTACAGATACAATTCCTACTGTTTTTTCAGGGAAATCGATTAAAAAACGACGCACCAACTCATCAACTAAAGACGATTTTCCTGCTCCTCCTGTACCAGTAATACCCAATACTGGAGTTTTTGATGCTTTATTTTTTATATGAATTTTATCTAATGTCTCTTTTGCTACTTCTGGAAAATTTTCAGTTGAAGAAATAACGCGTGCTATCGCTTTTGGATTTTTATTTGATAGCTCTTTAGCGTTAACATTCAATTTATCTCCAATTGCAAAATCTGATTGTTCAACTAAGTCATTAATCATACCTTGTAATCCCATTTCGCGACCATCATCGGGGGAATAGATACGAGCAATTCCATAATCCATCAAATCTTTAATTTCTGAAGGCAAAATAACACCACCTCCACCACCAAAAATCTTAATGTGTTCTGCTCCTCGTTCTTTAAGTAAGTCAAACATGAATTTAAAATACTCATTATGACCGCCTTGATAAGATGTTAAACAAATGGCATTAACATCTTCCTGAATTGCAGTATTCACAACTTCTTCAACACTTCTGTCATGACCTAAATGAATAACCTCTACTCCTGTTGCTTGAATAATTCGGCGCATAATATTTATAGAGGCATCATGCCCATCAAATAACGATGCTGCAGTAACTATTCTTACTTTATACTTTGGACTATATGGTTTTGCTTGTATCATTCTTAAAGAAACTTGGATTTTATGAAGCAAATTTACGGAATATTCAAAAAAACACGCTATTTATATTGAATTATCTAAAGCTTTAAAAACTTCAATATTTAAAGTTATCTAAAAATTATAAAACTAAAAATGTGACTTTATTTTTTTTCTCGTGTCACAAAATCAGTGGAAAAAATAACCATTAACTAAATTTTAATTTTTATGAAAACAAATTTATTTTTTTGCCTAACATTTATTTTAGGCATCGGATTTACTCAGGCACAAAGCTTACCTGACAATCCAGAACCTGGAAAATGTTACGTTAAATGTATTACAAAAGACGAATTTAAGGATGTTCAAGAAACCATAGAGGTTTATCCTGCATACAACAAATTAACTGTTGTTCCTGCTACTTACAAAACTGTTGAAGAAACTGTTTTAGTAAAAGAAGCAACTAAAAAGTTTGTTTATGTTCCTGCTGTTTATGAAACTGTTGATGTTTCTTATATTAAAAAAGAAGGAAGAACAGATTTAAGTATTAACCCTGCTACTTTTGGATCGAACTCAAGAACTTTTGAAACCTATCCAAAAACTTCTGGATGGGAGTATAAAGAAACAGCTTGTGATTCTCCTAATAAAGAAGATTGTGTAGTAGCATGTTTTGTTGAATACCCAGCACAGTTTAGAGATGTGAGTTATACAACTTTGGCAAATGATGCTAACACAAGTAATGTTCCTGTTGCAGAAATTCCAACAACATACAAAAAACGTGTAGTTAAAACACCTGCTAGAATGGATCAAATAGATATTCCTGCAGAGTATAAAACCATCAAACGTCAAGTAGTTGCAACTCCTGCTTCAACAAGAAGTGTTACTGTACCAGCAAAAATGCAAACAGTTACTAGAACTGTTTTAGCTAAAAAAGGAGGTATTACAACATGGGAAGAAGTAGACTGTGGTTTATTAGATGCTAACGTTTTACCTATATTTTACGAATTAGCAAGTGCTCGTATTACACCAGCATCAAAGAAAATTATTGATGAAACTTTGTTACCACTACTTAAAAGTAAGCCTGTAAGCATTGAATTAATGTCTCATACAGATTCTAGAGGTAATGACGATTATAATATGTCTTTATCGCAACAACGTGCTAACTCTGTAGTTAACTATTTAGTATCAAAAGGGATTTCAAGAAGTCGCTTAACTGCTAGAGGTTATGGAGAAACAAGATTGGTTAACCGTTGTTCTAATGGTGTTGAATGTGCTGAATCTGAGCATCAAAAAAACAGACGTACAGAATTTAGAGTACTAGGAAACTAAAAGAGGGATTTAATTAGTTTATAGTTTGTGATTGTTAAAAGGCACCTTTCTCTCAAGGTGTCTTTTTTGTTATTATATATTGAGGATATTTAACAGTTTTCTTTTCAATTTGAATGCCATAATTATCTTTAAAACTAGATGCCATCAAATCGAAATATTTATAATGTATTTGCCAGTCATGCAGCTTACTATCTAAATCCTTTTCATTAATTACAATAGGTGTTTCTAAAAGTGTGGCCAATTGATATTTTACTTGATTAAGCGTAACATTATCCGCTTGTATATCAGAATCTCCAATTAAAAAAGCTTGCGAATCTGTTCCCCAATCTATTTGTCTAGTATCCCAAAACGTTGGTTTTTTCAAATTAAAAATCAAGGCTTCACCTTCAGTTTCAGAATTAAACTGGTTTAATTTTAAAGCTTCTAAAATAGTTTTAGGCATATTTAAATAAGCATCACTTTTAAGCTTAAAACTCATTTTATAAGATTTATTTAAAGCCGAAGGTATTTTTATCTGATCTTTAAAAACATTAAATGAATAAGCCAAAATATCCTGTAGTGTTCCTTGTAATTCAATATGTGTACGCTTTTTTATAGCTTGAATTTCTGCAACTTTATCTGCTCTTATTTTTGAGTATTCAAAATCCTTTTTGAGTATTTCAGTATTAGAAACGAATTCTTTTTTATAAGATTGAGATTTAAACATTTTACCTACTGCAATCTTCTTTTTATTTTCTCTTAAAAACTTTTTGACATGGTGTGCTTTAAACTCTGCTGGGTGGCCTTCCCAAAGTTTTTCACCTTTAGCATTGTATAAAATACCATATGGTAAACTTTGTATATTGTTTTTTTGAAACGTTTCTCCTTGATAATCAATTGCAATAGCTAAATCCATTTTATGCTTTTTCATAAAACGCTTAACTACTTCTGGGTTTTCTTGTGATAACGACAGAATATAAAAGTTATCTGGATATTGTCTTTGTAGAGATTCTAAATATTTAGACACATGAATACAAGGCATGCACCAAGTGGCCCAAAAATCGATAAAATATAGTGCGTTTTCATCTTGTGTAGTTATATAGGAGTCTTGGATTTTTTCAGAAACCTTTATTTGTCCTAAAAAAATCATGGGACATAAAAAACATAATAAATAAATCGAGAGTTTTTTAATTTGCATCTATTTAATTCTTAATCATTTATTAAACATATAACAATTATTATGCTAAAATAGTATTTTATTAAAAATACTTTCTTTTTTAAGTAGCTACAACCCATAAATAGCACCTTCTTTAGCAAAACGAAAGCCTAAATTTTGAATACTATCTTTTAATCTGTGATTATCTTTTAATGTAGGGTTGGTATGATTAAAATGAATAAAGTGAATTTTATTTTTTGTTTCCTTTGATTCATTTTCAAACAGCGTTGTGGTTTCTGCCGTAAACGGATGCGGTATTTTACTCATATCTCTGTCCAATTCTCCATCTCTAAAAAAGGAAGCGTCTAAAAAAGCGTAATTTACTTTCTTAACTTCTTCAATAATATCTCGTTTCCAAACATGCCACTTATCAATATCTGGAATAAATAAAGCTGATTTGTTTTGTCCTTCAATTTTATAACCAACTGTTTCTGAATATTCATCACGATGCGGTACTAAAAAAGGAGTCACTTTTAATTCTGAATTTAATACCAAAGTAGAGTCGTTTTTAAGAGGTTTCAAATCAATATTGTTTAAACTTACTAACTGACTCCATGGTCCATTGTTCTCTAAAAAAGCTTTCATTTTTGGCATGGCGTAAACAGGAATGTCATTTCCGCCTAAAGCTTCTCTTCCAAAATACATCAGCCCAGTATAGTGCCCAACATGTGCATGGGTTAAAAATACACCATCAATAACTTTATGATTATCTATATGATTTTCTTTAAGTAGCTGGGTTTGTACAGCAATATCAGGCGTGGCATCAAACAACCATTTTTTGCTGGTCTTTAAATCAACCAAACCTAAACATGAAATTAATTTCTTTGATTCTTTTTCATTGTAAAAAGCTTTGCAGCAATCTTTATTGCAATTAATTTGAGGAAAACCAGCATCTTGAGCAATGCCTAAAACTGTTATATATTGTGTTGGTTTTTCTATTAACTCCCCTTCTCTTTCCTTTTTATTATCTTGACAATTAAATAATGCAACACAAAATATTAGGCATAGTATTTGAAATAACTTCATTTGTAAAAATATATCTTTGTTAAATATATAAAACATAAATTATGATTCGTAAATTTTTAGCAGTCTTCTTAATATTCAACCTTACTGCTTGTGCAGAATTACAAGAAATAGCGAAACAATTACCTCAAAGCGGAGGTATTGGAAATGCCGAAATAGCATCTGGATTACGACAAGCTTTAGATTTTGGTATAGACAAACAAGTTACTAAATTAACGCAAACCGATGGTTTTTTTAAAAATGAACTGGTTAAAATATTATTACCTGAAGAATTACAAAAAGTTGATAAAGCACTTAGAGATATTGGTTTAAGCAAATTAGCTGACGAGGGTTTAAAAGTTCTTAATAGAGCCGCTGAAGATGCTGTAAAAGAAGCAACGCCTATTTTTGTTGACGCCGTTAAAGGAATTACGTTTGCAGATGCTAAAAATATTTTACTGGGAAACAATGATGCAGCAACGCAGTATTTAACGAGTAAAACTCAAACCGCTTTATACAATAAATTTAATCCTGTTATAAAGAATTCGTTTGCTAAAGTTGGTGCTGATGAAATTTGGAATAACTTAATAAACAAATACAATAGCATTCCTTTTACAAATAATGTAAACCCAGACTTAACTGATTATGTTACTGGAGAAGCTTTAAAAGGCGTTTACACTATGATTGCTGTTGAAGAAAAAGAAATACGTACAAAACTATCGTCTAGAACAACTGATTTATTGAAGAAAGTTTTTGCGTTACAAGATTAGAGGTTATTTATATATCTAGTTAACTATAGTTAACACAAATGAAAAAAATAATTACTTTACTAATTTTTAGTTTATGCTTTATTAGTTGTAATAAGTCTGAAAAAAAAATAGCATATAATGCCACTCAAGAAACTGGAATTAAATGCTCAGAGAATGGTTGTCAAGGACTTTACGAAGGAGCTGAATTTATAAATGGGTCAGACATTGCTCACCAGTTCTCTAATAAAATGTCTAATGTAGTAGGTAATAAATTAAAAGAGTTATATAACTCTAAAAAATACAAAAAAGTAGATTTTTCAAAAATCGACATGACGACTCAAGGAATGGGCTCTGGGCATGTTATTTACAAATTATCTATTCCATTTATTTCTGTTCAAGAAAAATGTAATGCATATACATCTTTCGATCATGTTGGTGGTTGGAATCATAGTCCAGCTCTATCTGAGAGGGAATTACAGTTAAAAAAGGCTTTAATGAAAGACCATAAGTTAAATATTAGCGACTTAAAAACTACCCCAGAAGGGTTACAAGAATATTGGATTCAATGGAAAAACAAAAAAGTCCAGTTTGATTGTAAATAAAATACATTCAAAAATAAAATACTTTTTAAAAAAGGAAGCAACTATTCAACCTTCCTATACAACCCATCAAAAGCCACAGTAATATCTTTATCATTGGTAATAGTTTCCCAATACTGTCGTACTGAACCATCATCGTTTAAAGTCCAAGTTACACGATGGTAAAACGGGTTCCCATCTTTATTTTTGGCCTCATCAGTTTTTAAAATCATTTGATTACCAGCTCTATTGCCCTTTAAATGTAAACTTCCTCCTTTATTATCAATCCAAATTTGTTCCCATTGTTTGGTTTTTGCATTATAAAAATTGTTGCTTGTTCCTGTAAAGTTTCCTTTAGCACTTGTCCAGTTTTCACGAAGAATACAGTTATCTTGAATTTTATCAATCTTATTTGTTCCAGCTGCTGTTCCATCTGGATTAGTTACATTCCAATTGCCAATCCAAAAATCAAATTCAGAATGTTTTTCGGTACAACACCCACAATTGTTATTCTGTGAGAAGCTAGAGATCACAAAAAATAAAAGCGCTACTGTATTTATTAAAGTCTTCATGTTAATATAGTTTAGTTAGTGTTTTAAAGTTATTAAATACTCATTAAACATAAATCTATATTAACAAAACATTACAATAATTACATCTGTATTAGTTCATTAAAAAAATAGTTGGTAGCTACTTTTTATTTTTAAATAAAAAATGTATCTTTAATAGCTTGATTTTCAAATAGTAAAATGGACAGAATTGATATTATAAAAAGCAATCAAACAAAACTCAGCAAACGCTATAAAGAACTTGTTGAGCAGGCTTATAATTTTCGTCAAACTGATTCTGCTTTAAGTGATATTTCTGAATACAGAGCTATAAAACTTCTAAACAAACTTAACAGGTTAAAATATTTATCTAGAGAGTTAAGTCAACCCGTTATATAAATTTAGCAATTTTTTAACTTTTCCATCACATCTAAAAGACTGACATACACGTACTTTATATATAAAAAAGAACGTTATGAGTCCACATTTTTGTAGAGTTGGTAAAATTAAGCCCAACTTAAGTAAATTAATTAGCTTAAAAGAATTAGAAAATAAAATTGCAAATTTTGTAGATGATGCTACTAAAGTGCATTATTCTGAAGATTTAAACGGAGCATTTTAAAATACGCAAAAGCTTTTGTAAGTCTTGACCCGTACCAAGAAAACATTTCTCCATCTACCAACTCAATGGTTGCATTGGGATAAAACTCTTGCAATTCTCTTTTATGAGAGTTTTTAAAAGGAAACGGTTCGCTCGATAATAAAATTACATCTACACTTTTATTAATTGGCACATTAATAAGTTCAATTTCTGGATAACGCTTTTTGGTTGTGTAAACATTTTCTAACTTATTTAAATTCAGCACATAATTAATAAACGTATCATTTGCTGCTACCATCCAAGGTTTTCTCCAAATAAAATAAGCTACTTTTAACGTAGGTTTCTTTAAAATAAAAGCTTTAAACCCGCTAATTTCCTCATTAATTTTAGTTACAATTTTTATTGCTTCTTTCTTTTTGTTAAAAATTTTTCCGTATTGATTAATTAACTCAAGGCTATCTTCTATATTAAAAATATCAGACACATGAACATTACAAACTTGCTTGCAGGCTTCAACAATTTCTTTAGTGTTTTCTTCTTTATTACAAAGAATAATATCTGGTTTTAAACTTACTATTTTATCAATATGAATTTGCTTTGTTCCTCCAACTATCTGCTTTTCCTTTTTTAAATGAATAGGATGTACACAAAACTTAGTAATACCAACAATATTATTCTCTAAACCTATATCGACAAGTAGTTCGGTTTGACTAGGCACTAAAGACACTATACGTTTAGGAAGGCTTTTAAAATGAAGCACTCTGTTTAGTTGGTCTTGGATTTGTATTGCCATTGTGAAGAAAGTTTATAATTTTCTACGGTAATCTTACAATCGTTTGTAGACTCCCACGTTATTCTCAAGACTTGGAATGGCAATCCAGTTCAACAGCCATTTGCTTTTGAAGCTCCTCAGCTTTTATAGCTGCAGCTTCTGCAAAATCTTTTTCTTTTGAAGCATAAATTATACCGCGAGATGAATTAATAAGTAATCCAATTTGTGAATTCATACCATATTTACAAACCTCTTGCAAATTTCCTCCTTGCGCCCCTACTCCAGGAACTAACAAAAAACTTTCTGGAATAATTTGTCTAATATCAGCTAAGAATTCAGCCTTTGTAGCTCCTACTACATACATTAAGTTTTTTGAATTCTCCCAAGTTTTTGAGATCTCTAAAACTTGCTTATATAACTCCTTTCCATCAATAGTTTTGGTCTGAAAATCGAAAGCTCCTTGGTTTGATGTCAGTGCTAAAAGGATGGTATGTTTATCTTTAAAAGTCAAAAAAGGCTCAACAGAATCTTTTCCCATATATGGGGCAACCGTAACAGAATCGAACGCCAAATCTTCTAAAAAAGCTTTAGCATACATCGTACTCGTATTACCAATATCACCACGTTTTGCATCAGCAATAGTAAAAATTTTTGGATGATTTTTGTTTAAATAATGAATTGTTCTTTCTAAAGATTTCCAACCTTTCAATCCATAAGCTTCGTAAAATGCCGTATTGGGCTTATACGCCACACATAAATGATGTGTAGCATCAATAATGGCTTTGTTGAATGCAAATATTGGATCTTCTTCTTGTAAAAGATGTTCAGGAATTTTATTTAAATCAACATCTAATCCTATACATAGAAAAGATTTCTTTTTTTTGATTTCTTGAACTAGTTGATTTGTAGTCATCTAAAATTGAAATATTAATGTTCCTTTTATATTTTCTTCGTCAACAAAACCTCTATATCTTGAATCTAAAGAATTATCTCTATTATCACCCATAAAAAAGTATTTGCCTTTTGGCAAAAAAATTGGGCCAAAATTATTTTCATCCCAACCCAAAACACCTGAAAATAAATCTTTTGATAAATTATCTGTATTGTAGTTTAAAGAACGATTCATTTTAATTGGAAGATTTTCAGCAAAATCTTCATCTAGAAACACATAAACTGAGTCTTTTACTTTATAAGTTTCATAAAAATAAAAAGATTCGTCTTTAGTAAATTCATTTTTAATATGGGTTTCGAAAAAAGCCTTATCAACTAAATACCTGTATCTTAAATTTAAACCTTCATCTATATTTACATCATTAACATAAATGATTCCATTTTTACATTCAAGTTTATCATTTGGTAATGCAATTAGCCTTTTAACAATTGTATAACCTCTTAAACTATCAGAAAATTTAAAATACGCAAAGTCTAAAGCTTTAGGCTTCACTAAATTTGATCCAATAAACCGCGATCCTAATTTCAAATTCGGCTCATTTGATGTAGAAGGGATATTAAAAAAGCTTAAAGCTCCAAAAAGTTTTAAAAGCACAAATAAAATTGCAACGCCAATTAATATATTTCTACCAATTTTCTTCATAAAAAAGCCTCTTAAAAGAGGCTAAATATTTAAATCACATCATCATTAGCTTTCAACTTTTCAGTGTTTTCAGCTAACATTAATTCGTCAATTATTTTTTGAATATCACCGTTTATAATATTACTTAAATCGTAAAGTGTTAAACCAATTCTGTGATCAGTAACACGACCTTGTGGGTAATTATAGGTTCTAATTTTAGCACTTCTATCGCCCGAGGTCACCATACTACCTCGTTTTGCAGCGTCTTCTGCATTCTTTATTTCAAGTTCTCTATCATATAAACGAGAACGTAATACTTTAAAAGCCTTTTCTTTATTTTTATGCTGCGATTTTTGGTCTTGACATTGAGCTACCAAACCTGTTGGAATATGTGTTAATCGTACTGCAGAATATGTGGTATTTACCGATTGCCCTCCAGGACCAGATGAACAGAAAAAATCAATACGCACATCTTTTGGGTTAATTTCTACATCAAACTCTTCTGCTTCAGGAAAAACCATACAAGTTGCAGCACTTGTGTGCACACGTCCTTGAGTTTCGGTTTGTGGCACTCGCTGTACACGATGCACTCCTGCTTCAAACTTTAAAGTACCATAAACATCTTCGCCAGAAACTTCAAATTGAATTTCTTTAAAACCACCATTTGTACCTTCACTAAAATCTACAGTACTAACTTTCCATCCTTTACTTTCGCAATACTTTGTATACATTCTAAACAAATCTCCAGCAAAAATACTCGCTTCATCTCCGCCAGTTCCTGCTCTTAATTCTACAACAGCATTTTTAGAATCTTCAGGGTCTTTTGGTATTAAAAGCACTCTAATCTCTTCTTCTAATTTAGGAATGCCTTCTTTAGCTTCATCATACTGCATTTTAGCCATTTCTACCATTTCTTCATCACTACCATCTGCAATAATAGATTCTGCTTCAGCTAAATTGTCGGTTAGCTCTATATATTGTTCTCGCTTATCCATAAGAATTCGCAAGTCTTTATACTCTCTATTAAGTTCAACATAACGCTTTTGGTCAGTAATTATATCGGGTTGAATAATTAAATCGCTAACCTCATCAAAACGCTGTTTTACTATTTGTAATTTCTCTAACATCTACCTTTTTTATAGGTAGCGAAAATACGATAATTTATGAATTTTTAATACTATCCTGACACTCTTATAAATGAATAGTTAGAATATTTTTATACCAAATGCGTTATTTAAGTAGTTATGCAGCAGTTATTTTCAATATTCATATTTTACAGACCACTAATTTTATGGTCTTTTGGAATTAATACACTGCTTTCTTTTTTAAAATATGAAATCGTTCCAATTTTAATTGTAAAGCTATTATTAGTTGCCTTTTTGTGGTATTTTTTAAATGAAACAAATGCAAAAAGAAAATTAATTTTTTATAAAAATTTAGGCATCTCAAGTTTTAAACTATTCTCTTTTTTGTATATTATTGACTTACTTTTTAGTATTCCTTTTCTTTTAATTTTGGGAGAATTTATATGATTTTAGAAATAGATAATGTTGAACTTTATTTTAAAGAAAAACGTATTCTAAATGGTATTTATTTAAAGGCAGAAACAGGCGAAGTTACAGGGGTTTTAGGAAGCAATGGATGTGGCAAAAGCTGTTTACTTAATATTATTTTTGGAAGTTTAAAACCTAAATACAAACTAGTACGAATAAATAATAAACCCATTTTAAAGCCTTTATTCCAAACAAAATTAGTAGCGTATTTACCTCAACACAACTTTATTCCAGGAGCGCTAAAATTAAAAACGATTTTCACAATTTTCAAAGTCTCTTGGAAGGATTTTATAAATGATTTTGATTCATTTAGCATTTATATGAATTCTAAATTTAATAAACTATCAGGTGGCGAACGTCGTTTAATAGAAACTTATATTATCCTAAAAAGCAACAGTAAAATTGTTTTGTTGGATGAACCTTTTTCTCACTTAGCTCCTTTACATATTGAAAAATTAAAAGCTTTAATTTCTGAAGAAAAACAAAATAAAGCAATCATTATAACTGATCATATGTACAGGCAGATTATTGATATTTCTGATAATATTTATTTTTTAAAAGGAGGTAGCTCAAAACTTATTAAAGATTTAAAAGAACTTGAAGATTATAAATACCTAAACATGAACACCTTTGAATAGATAATCTAGATCACCCCATATAACGCTATAATTTGATCCCCATAACTGCTTAACATAGCAAGTCAATAAGTAATATTTCTTTCCTCTTAATTTACGTTTATTAGTGTATAATACCGATTATAACCTATAAGGCACGATTACAACTTTACAGTTTAAAAAGGGTAATTACGCACTTACATTTGTAGTAAATTCAATAATCTTAACTTATTTTTTATGGAAAAACTATACAATTTTATTATCATTTTAGGTATTCTTTTTTTTGCTGAAGCTTTACCGGCTCAATGTACAACAAGCAAAGTTGAGAATACATCTGGCACTACTGCTGCATCATATCAATTGAGCCCCGGTACCAATGAGAAATCTTTTGGACAATCCTTTATAACACCTAGTGTTCCTGGGTCTTTTTCAGCTGTTAGATTTTGGTTAACTGACATGACTCCAAATCTTGATACACCTAGCAAATACAGTATAAGAATTTATGAAGGTTCTGGAAATACTGGCACACTGGTGGTTAACCAACCTATAAGGGTTAGAAATGCTGATCAGAATTTAACATTTATATTAGCAACACCATTTGCATATAATCCAGAGACAACATATACAGCATATGTTCACGGCGCTGGAGGTTGGTCATTTAACATGGGAATGAGAGCAGCTTTAAGTAATGTTTTCAATGACGGGGTAGCATGGCAAGATAATACTACTCTATCTGGATTAGACTTTAATTTCACAGTTGAGCTTAGTAACATTTCACCACCAGATAATCTTGCTGCCACAAGAATTAATGACACATCTGTAAATCTTACTTGGGACAACCAAACAGGCTCAGATAGCTACGATTGGGTAGTAGTTAATCAAGGTGGTGACCCAGACAACCCATTAGATTATGTTGACAATGGAAATACTACAACCCCAAATGCAATAGCAGCGGGGCTAACATTAAATGCCACTTATGATGCTTATGTTAGAGTAAATGCCATTTGTAGTTCAAATTTATTAACATCTTTGTGGTCTTCGGAATTTACTTTTATTCCTAGCAATTTGACTGTATTAGGAATTAATAAAACTGATGCTTTTGAAACTAAATTATACCCAAATCCTACTACAGATTATGTAAAGTTAATAAGCAATAATCAAAATATTAAACAATACGCTATTTATAATATATTAGGATCTAAAGTGTCTGAAGGAAAGTTAAATAATAATAAAACTATTAATGTTCAAAATTACACAAATGGTATTTACTTTATTCGTTTAGAAAATGGAACTGTTTTTAAACTTATAAAAAAATAAAAAAGAGTATATTAAGTAAAGTATTAAAGCCTATGAACATAGGTTTTAATACTTTTTTTATTGTTTAAAAATCTACCGCAAAACCAACACCTAAAAATTGTTTCCACTGTATTTTAGCGCCTGCTTCGTCCAATTCGCCTTCAATTTCTGATGGCTTAGATGTTTTTACATCATCATCGTATTTTAAATGTGAACCAAGAGTTGCTCTAACAAAACTATTCACTTTAAAATCAAAATCTACTCTCCAATCCATATCAACATTACCAAAATTGTTTATATAATCGGTATATAAATTTACCTGATGCATCATTGTAATATTTTCAGCCACTTGCATTTTATAACTATTAGTAACTAAAATACCTACTTCATTTCTAACACGGTCGCCTTCCATAATTATGTTCCCATTTTCATCTAAAACGGCTGGAGTAACCCCAAAAGAACCAGCATTTGCTAACTCTTCATCTAAAACAAAAGTAGCTTTTAAAGTAATTGGCGAAAAATAAAAAGAGAGTTCTTCAATATCTTTCCCATACTCCATTCCTCCTCCAAAAAACAAATAACCAGGAGCCATAAGTCTAGAGATAGGATTATCTTTATTTGGATATTTATATCCGTTTGTTAACTGGGTTTTAAAATTAAGTCGAGCTGAATAAAACCAGTTAGATTCTTCATTTGGTTTATATCCAATGTTAGAGTTTACTTCAAACAAATCGTCAGTTTTTCTAACCTCTCTACTTTGCTGTTTATTAATACCATAGCGCGTCGCTATATTATTATTCCAAAAAAAGTATTTGTCTTTGTAGTTTGCTTCAGATCGTATACCAATTAATCCAGAGATAGAGTTACTACCACCAGCGTTCCAGTTAACAAATGCAACCTCGCTCAAATCTATTGTGGCTTTGTTTTTTTGAACCCATTGAGGTTTTACAATATCTTCTTTAGGAGTATCGGGTTTTATAAATAAAGAATCTGGTTGTGCAAATACAAATTGAAGACACATACAAAATGCAGCAATAAGTGTTTTTTTCATTGTTTGGTTGGATATAATTAAAATATGTTTTTTATCAAAAACCATTCCAATTTAACAAAAAAGAATGAGAATTAGTAATTAAACTCTCCGAACTCAGATTTTATTGTAAGCCTTTTAGTCTTAGAAGATTCTACCCTACCAATTATTTTAGCATCAACATTAAATGATTTAGATATTGAAATAATATCCTCCGCAATTTCTGGAGTTACATATAACTCCATTCTATGCCCACAGTTAAAAACTTGATACATTTCTTTCCAATCTGTTTTACTTTGCTCTTGTATTAATTTAAATAGCGGTGGTATTGAAAACATATTATCCTTAATAATGTGAAACTCGTCAACAAAATGAAGAATTTTGGTTTGCGCACCACCTGAGCAATGCACCATTCCATGTACATTTTCAGCATTGTATTTTGATAAAATAGATTTTATGATTGGAGCATATGTTCGCGTAGGAGATAGTACTAATTTGCCAGCATCTATTGGTGAGTCATCAACAGCATCTGTTAATTTTACACCACCTGAATACACTAAATCTTCTGGTACTGAAGCATCAAAACTTTCTGGATATTTTTTTGCTAAATATTTATGAAACACATCGTGTCTGGCAGAAGTTAATCCATTACTTCCCATACCACCATTATATGCTGTCTCGTAAGTAGCTTGTCCAAAACTTTCTAAGCCTACAATAACATCTCCCGCTTTAATATTAGCATTATCAATAACCTCGCTACGTTTCATTCTTGCAGTTACTGTAGAATCTACAATAATAGTTCGTACCAAATCACCAACATCTGCAGTCTCTCCTCCTGTTGAATGTATGGTAACGCCAAAAGATTTTAAATCTTCAAGTAATTCTTCTGTTCCATTAATAATAGCTGATAAAACCTCTCCTGGAATTAAATTTTTGTTACGCCCAATAGTAGATGACAACATAATATTATCAGTTGCACCAACACATAACAAATCATCAATATTCATAATTAATGCATCTTGAGCAATGCCTTTCCAAACAGAAACATCGCCAGTTTCTTTCCAGTACATATAGGCTAATGATGATTTTGTTCCCGCTCCATCAGCATGCATAATCAAACAATAATCATCATCATTTGTTAAATAATCTGGTACTATTTTACAGAAGGCCTTAGGAAATAACCCCTTATCAATATTTTTAATCGCATTGTGCACATCTTCTTTAGATGCAGAAACACCCCGTTGTGCGTATCGTTTTGAAACTTCTTGACTCATTGTGTTGTATTGTGATGCAAAAGTAAAGTAATATTTTAAAACTGATGCCTTTTCAGTAAAATATGAAACAGGTTTTATTAACGGTTTTTCAACTAAAACATTAATTGAATATAACCAAATGCAGAGAACCTACTTACTTGACTTAGTAAGAAAAAATGTCGACCTTCGTTTAACGCAGTATATCAATCATTAAAACAGACCGATATACTCAAAAAGCATTAGCGGCAAGCAGGGAGTAAATAAGACAACATATATTATATGTTAATTGTTTAGTCATGGTGAGAAAAAATCAGATTATTGTCCTATTTTAAGTTTTTCAATCATTAAGAGTATGAAAGTTTATTATTCATAATTAAAAAACAAAAAACATGAAAGATTTTATGATGTTATTTCACAGTGAACCCAATCCTGATTTTAATCCTACTCCTAAACAAATAGAAGAAGAGGTTAAAGCCTGGCAAGATTGGATGGGAAGTATTGACGCACAAGGCAAGCTAAAAAATCCAGGAGAAGCTCTGGGTTTTGAAGGAAAAACGATGCATGCCAATGGAACTATAACAGATGGACCATACGCAGAACTGAAAGAAATTATTGGAGGTTTTATCATTGTATCAGCTGGCTCCATTGAAGAAGCCATCAAACTGGCTAATGGTTGTCCAGCATTAAGTAGTGGTGGCAAAGTAGAAGTCAGAGATATTATGGTTTTTGATGGAATGTAATATTCAGATTATCTGGATAATGTAGTCTTATGGACGACAAACGATTATCTATAATATTTAAGTCTGAGTACAGCAACTTGATTGCTGTACTCAGCAACTATTATGGATTAAAAGACCTGCAATTAGCAGAAGATATTGTCTCCGAAACTTTTTTAAAAGCCATGAAAGCATGGTCTCATAAGGGCATTCCCAAATTTCCAAAAGCTTGGCTTAGAAAGGTAGCACAGAATTTAATGTTTGAACATTTCAGGAGGAAGAAGACTTTTGTGGAAAAAATCACTCCTGAATTAAAAGCAAGAACTCAGCAAATTAGCGAGATAGAAATTACCGATAAACTAATTGAAGACAGCCAGCTTCACATGATATTTGTGCTATGCGACCCTGAACTTAATAGAGAATATCAGCTCAGTATTGTTTTAAGAATTTTATGTGGTTTTAGTATTGAAGAGATAGCAAGAGCACTTTTATCAAATAAAGAAACGATTAATAAAAAAATATATAGAGCTAAGAAGGTTATTAAAGAACGAAATCGGATTGAAACGAATCTTACATCAAACCAATATGTTTCAAGGCTTGACAATGTATTAAGAGTTATCTATTTAATATTTAATGAGGGCTATTATAGCAGTGTTAGTGAAGAAAATATCCGATATGAAATATGTTGGGAAGCAATGCGACTTAGTCTTTTCTTGTCGGAGCAAAAAATCTTTCCAAAGCAAAAAATATATGCCCTGATATCCTTAATGTGTTTCCACACTTCGAGATTAGATGCAAGGACGTCTGGAGAGAAAGGTGATCTTTTATACCATGAACAGGATAAAAGAAAATGGAATAAAAATCTAATTCAAAAAGGCAGAAAATATCTTAACCTTTCTACTGAAGGAAATGTTGTTAGCAAGTATCATCTTGAAGCTGCAATCGCTTTTTGGCATACTGAAGAAAAAAAGGGAAAATGGAATAATATATTACTATTATATAATAAGCTACTCACTATAGAATATTCACCTATAATAGCTATGAATCGAACATACGCTCTTGCACAAGCAAATTCAATTGATGAAGCTATTCAAGAAGCGCATAAATTAAAATTAAAAGATAACCACCACTATTTCTGTTTATTAGCTGAGCTTTATCGAATGAATAACGATACCGAAAAAGAAATAGAGTACTTAAATAATGCGATTGGACTTGCTAATAAGAAAAATGAAAAAGAATTAATCAAAGACAAATTAGAAAAAGCAAGTCGATAACACATTTTATAAATGCGGATTGTAAATGAGTGGTACTATAAAAAGGGATTAATATTTATAAAAAATGTATTGCTAGTATTTAATTATATGCCAGCCGCTAACAATGTGTAAAAGTGTATTAAAACGCATTTTACACTAAACGTTAAACGAACCTTTCCAAAAACAAAACAACTTTCAGTTTTAAAAATATGAACTAGTAAATAAGTGCGTTAGGGATTGAGGCATTTGTTGAAGCTCTTTTTTGTTTTTCTCAAAAAAAGCGACTGCCGAAAGCCCGACCGCTTGCCCTAAGCACAGTCGAAGGGTTGTGGTAACGCCCAAATAAAAATCTATCTTGTAAATAATAGTTCTCTATACTTTGTTAATGGCCAAATTTCATCATCAACAAGCAGTTCTAATTTATCGCAGTGATAGCGAATATCTTCAAATAAAGGCTTTACATTATAGCAATACGCGTGTGCTTTCTTTTCTGCATTTTCAATAGCATTTGCTAACTTTCTTTCGTTAGTCATTTTTGTAACATTAGCATTAATACCTTCTATATGATTTGATATTTCTTCAATTAAATTAATTTGTTCTTTAGAAACTGTTTTAAATTTTTTATCAAAAATGGCTTTTAACCCTTTAACATTTTCAATTAACGTATTTTGATATTTAACTGCAGTTGGCACAATATGATTTCTAGCAATATCTCCTAAAACACGCCCCTCTATTTGAATATGCATAATGTAGGCTTCAATTTCAATTTCGTAACGCGCCTCGGTTTCAATTTTACTCATCACATTCATTTCCTCAAACAAGGCTATGGTTTCTTTAGAAATTCTAGCTTTTAAAGCCTCGGGCGTTGTTTTATTATTACTCAGCCCTCTTTTTTTAGCCTCTTTTTCCCAAGCCTCTCCATAACCATTCCCATCAAACAAAATGCGCTTAGACGATTTAATGTATTCTCTTAAAACATTAAAAACAGCTTCATCCTTCTTTAAATCTTTTTTATCGATTAGTTTATCAACTTCAACTTTAAAATCTTTTAATTGTTTAGCTACTATAGTGTTTAAAACCGTCATAGGATTACCACAATTTGCTGTAGATCCTACCGCTCTAAACTCAAATTTGTTTCCTGTAAATGCAAAAGGAGAGGTTCTGTTTCTATCGGTATTATCTAATAAAACATCAGGTATTTTACCAACAACATTTAGCTTTAATTCTGTTTTTTCTTGGGGCGATAATTTACCTTTAGTAACCCCTTCCAACTCTTCTAAAACCTTAGTTAATTGCTCTCCAATAAAAACTGAGATGATAGCTGGAGGAGCCTCATTAGCACCCAATCTATGGTCGTTACTTGCCGATGCAATTGCCGCCCTTAAAAGTGCTTCGTGTTCATTTACCGCTTTTATGGTATTAATAAAAAAGGTTAAAAACTGAAGGTTACTCATTGGTGTTTTTCCTGGAGCCAATAAATTTACACCTGTATCTGTTGAAAGTGACCAATTATTATGTTTACCCGAACCATTTATTCCCGCGAAAGGTTTTTCGTGCATTAACACTTTAAAATTATGTTTTGCCGCTATACGTCCCATAATATCCATTAATAAAGAATTATGATCAACCGCTAAATTAGCTTCTTCATATATCGGTGCTAACTCAAATTGGTTAGGTGCTACTTCGTTATGACGCGTTTTTACAGGAATTCCTAAAAGCATGCATTCTGTTTCTAACTCTCGCATAAAATTTAAAGCTCTACTTGGAATTGAACCAAAATAATGATCGTCTAATTGTTGTCCTTTTGCAGCAGAATGCCCTAATAATGTTCTTCCTGTTAAAGTAATATCTGGACGACTTGCTGCCAATGTTTTATCGACTAAAAAATACTCTTGTTCCCAACCTAAAGACGAGGTTACCTTTTTTACGTTTTTATCAAAATATTTACAAATTGCTGTTGCTGCATCGTCAACAGCATGTAACGCTCTTAATAGTGGTGTTTTATAATCTAAAGCTTCACCTGTGTAAGCCACAAAAATTGTAGGGATACAAAGGGTTGTTCCGTATATAAAAGCAGGCGATGTTGGATCCCAAGCGGTATAACCACGAGCTTCAAACGTATTTCTAATACCACCGCTTGGAAAACTTGAAGCATCTGGTTCTTGTTGTACCAATTGACCACCTCCAAACTTTTCAATAGCCATTCCTCCGCCAATAGTTTCAAAAAAAGCATCATGCTTTTCTGCAGTAGCACCTGTTAATGGTTGAAACCAGTGTGTGTAATGTGTTACGCCTTTTGACAATGCCCAATCTTTCATTGAAGAAGACACCTGATCTGCAATAGATCGATCAATTTTTTTGCCATATTGAATAGCATTCATTACCCCAACAAAAGCATCTTTAGTCAAATATTGTCGCATCGTATTTTCATTAAATACGTTTTTACCAAATAAATCAGAACGCCGTTCTTTTTCTTTTACTGCGATAGGTTCAGATGCAAGTGATTTTTTTATAGCATGAAATCTTAAGGTTGACATTTTAAAATAATTTTTAGATGTTTCAACAATATTTTTTTACAAAAGTAAGTACCAAAAATAATAAATGCATAAAACAGAAGCGCTTATTATTAACAATTTTTCAATTTTTACACAAATTTATTTCCTTTTTTCAAAATAAACCTCAAAAAAATGGGGGTTAAACAAAAACAACCCCAATGTTAATTAAAATACCCCCATAATATTTATAGTATATACATAAAATTTTATATTTGCTGAATTATTATTAGTATCGTATTTATAAAACATTCATTATGGCAAAAATTAAATTAGAATACCTTTGGTTAGATGGTTACAAGCCAACTCAAAACTTAAGAAGTAAAACTAAGGTTGAAGAGCATGAAAACTTTAAAGGAACTTTAGAGGAAATAGGAAACTGGTCTTTTGATGGATCGTCGACACAACAAGCTGAAGGAGGATCATCGGATTGCGTATTAAAACCAGTTGCAATTTATCCAGACCCTGCTCGTATTAATGGGTATTTAGTAATGACTGAAGTTTTAAATGCAGATGGAACTGCTCACGAATCTAACGGAAGAGCTGGTATTGATGATAATGATAATGATTTTTGGTTCGGTTTTGAGCAAGAGTATTTCATTATGGATACACATACGCAATTACCTTTAGGATTCCCTATCGGTGGATACCCTGGGCCTCAAGGTATGTATTACTGCTCTGTAGGTGGAAAAAACACTCATGGTAGAGATTTTGTTGAAAAGCATGCTGACTTATGTATTGAGGCTGGATTAAATTTTGAAGGTATTAACCAAGAAGTTGCTAGTGGACAATGGGAATTCCAACTGTTTGCCAAAGGTGCAAAAAAAGCAGGTGATGAAATTTGGATTGCTAGATATTTACTAGACAGATTAACTGAACAATACGGATACTATATAGAATATCACCCTAAGCCTGTAAAAGGGGATTGGAATGGTTCTGGTATGCACGCAAACTTCTCTAATACAACATTAAGAACTTGTGGTTCTAAAGAAACATATGAAGCCATTTGTGAAGCATTTAGACCAGTTACTAGAGAGCATATTGATGTATATGGTGAGTTTAACGACCAACGTTTAACCGGGTTACATGAAACTGCATCTATAAAAGATTTTAGCTATGGAGTTTCTGATAGAGGAGCTTCAATTAGAATACCAATTTATACTGTTGACAATGGTTGGAAAGGATATTTAGAAGATCGTCGTCCAGCATCAAATGCAGATCCTTATAAAATTGCTGCAAGAATTATTAAAACTGTTAAATCTGCTAAAATTTAATAATTTAGCTTAGATTTTGTTCATAAAAAAACGCTAGCAAATTATTTGTTAGCGTTTTTTAGTTTTAGTTATTGATTACAATACAGCTTACAAGAAAAGAGCATCAAAACATACCATTAAATTATATCATGAAGTGAAATATCACTTATTTTAAAGTATAAAACATTACCTAAAAATGGAAAATAAGAAGTTAACAATAATTGCAAAAATATTAGTAAAACCAGAAAAGCTTGAATTAGTTAAAAAGGAACTACTCAAATTAATTGATTTAACAAAAGCTGAAGAAGGATGTATTAATTATGATTTACACCAAGATAATCAAGATAAAAATCTATTTCTATTTTATGAAAATTGGGAAAGCAGAGCATTATGGCAAATGCATATGAATAGCAAACATTTGGCAAACTTCCAAAAAGTAACAGATGGTGCTATTACTGAAGTTATATTAAATGAAATGACACAAATTGGGTGAAACTTTTACTAACACAGATTAAAATTTCCCGGAAGTAAATACTAAAAACATAAATATCCCATAAGCAAAAACCAAGAAAAACCCTTTTGCTCTACTTATTTGTAACCTTTTAGGAATAAAAATCATTGGCAATAAAACTGCAGAAAAACCAAGCATCCAAAAAATATCACTTGATAATATTTGAGGCTCTGTAACTGGAATTGATTTTACCATAGAAGTTAATCCTAAAACTGAAGCTATATTAAAAATATTTGAGCCTATTAAATTCCCCAAAGAAATCGCTTTTTCTTGCTTTGCTGCTGCAATAACTGATGCTGCCAATTCTGGAACACTAGTTCCTATAGCAATTAAAGACACACCTATAACGGCTTCACTAACACCAATTGCAACAGCTATTTCTTTAGCTCCAAACACTAACCACTCACTACCAAAATACAAGGATGTTGCACCAATAGCTAGCCAAATAAATATTTTAAAGTTTGAAACTACTGCTAAGCTTTCATCAACCTCTTCAATGCTAGTATTCTTTTTTGTTTTTCTTATTAATAAGAATAAAAATAAAATAAGACCAGTAAAAAGAATACCTCCTTCATAAGCTGATAACATACTATCATTTTTAAGAAAGAAATATAACACTACAGAAAACAACATCATCACGGGCCAATTGAGTTTATAAAATGATTTATCAACCGAAATAGAACCAACCATTGCTGTAATACCTAGCACTAAACCAATATTAGCAATATTGGAACCTACTACATTATTAATGGCTATTGCTGGCGAACCAGATAGGGCTGCCTGTAAGCTCACCAACAACTCTGGAGCAGAAGTAGCAAAAGAAACCACCGTCATACCAATTATCATTTTAGAAATATTAAACTTAAATGATAAAGCTACAGACGACCTCACTAAAAACTCACCTCCAACTACTAGTAGTATAAAACCAAGTATAACCCAAAGTAAACTCATAATTAATATTTTTTGCGAAGATATTATAAAGTTAGATTTTAGAGCATTGAAGACCAAAGTTTATTATCTACTTACTTAACAAAGTCTTAACTCAAAGGCTTTTATAATCGATTAACTACATCAATTTCAGTTCGTTCATCGAAAAACAGATTAACTACATCGCTTTAAAAATAAAATTTGCAACATTTGATGAACCAAACCTATTAAAAACACTAACTATGAAAAAACTAACACTTTTTATGTTATTCTCTGTTTTCGCCTTAACATCTTGTTCTAAGGATGAAATAGAAGTTATTGGTCTTGAAATTAGTGGAACCAATAGCCTTAATGGAATTTATATGCTTGATAAAGCCAATACTAAAGGGCTAAAGTATGTTAATGCCGATGATAATACAGAACGTATAATAACTTATCTAGCTGACAATGGTAAAGATATGTGGGGCTTAATGAAAAATAACATATTATATTACAAAATTGAACAAAATGGGGTTTATCCTCCTGAATCTGACTGGGAATGTGGTATTGGAGTTGATAAAGATAAATTTAAATGTGAACTTATTATTGATTAGCATTTTACAACTCCAATTTAGCACTATCCGGTTCTTGTTTTAAGAATCGGATTTTATTTTTTAATGCAATAAAAACTATAAATTTCGTTAAATAACTATTAAAATAGTTGTATAACTATAAAAATAGTTATAGGTTTGTTTTATGCTATAGACGTAGCCTCTCTAATTTGTTATAAACATAACTATTAGGTACTACAGAAAAGCAAAGTAATGTCCAAACAATGTATAAATGGAAAAGTTAACAAACAAGGAGGAAGAAATAATGCACATTTTATGGAAGCTTGAAAAAGCTTTTGTTAAAGATGTACTAAATCAAATAGTTAAAGATAAACCACATTACAATACGCTTTCAACTATTATACGAAACCTAGAAGAAAAAGGCTTTGTAGCCTATAATGCTTATGGCAAAACACATCAATACTACCCTATTGTTACTAAGGAAGCGTATAAAAAAAGGTTTATGAATGTGGCCATTGATAATTATTTTAACAACTCTTATAAAAATATGGTATCATTTTTTGCTAAAGAAGAAAAAATAAGTGTTGATGAGCTAAAAGAGATTATTGCATTAATTGAAAAACAAAAATAACTTATGGAATATTTACTTAAAACGAGTACCGTTATTGCTGTTTTTTACTTGTGTTACAAATTGTTTTTACAGCGTGATACTTTTTTTCAATCTAATCGTTGGTTTTTATTAGTTGGTTTATTTACAGCTTTTGTCCTACCTTTTGTTGTAATTCCAATTTATATTGAACACACTCCTGTATTGATGGACACTTATGTATTTAGTGATGCAACTTCTTTAAATACAAAACCAGAGCAATCCATTACTTTTATACAGTTTTTATATATCATATATATATTAGGTGTGATATTTTTCTCAATTCGGTTTTTAATTCAGTTATTCTCTTTAGCTAAAATGATATTTTTAAACGAAAGAGAAAAACTGGGACTATATACTTACATAAAAACAAATAGTCAAGTCTCTCCTTTTTCATTTTTTAATTGGATTGTATATAATCCAGATTTATTTAATCAAAATGAATTAGAACAAGTCATAACACACGAAAAAGTACATGCACGCCAATACCATTCAATAGATATTTTACTAACTCAACTATCGTGTATTGTGCTATGGTTTAATCCCTTTGTATGGTTTTATAATAAAGATTTAAAACAGAACTTAGAATTTATAGCTGATCAAAATGCTCAGAACAAATCTGAATGTAAAAAAAGCTATCAATATACATTACTAAAAACAAGTATGCCAACTCATCAATTGGCTTTAACCAATAATTTTTATAATTCATTAATCAAAAAACGAATCGTTATGTTACACAAATCAAAATCAAAAAAAATTAATCGACTTAAGTATGTATTAGTCATTCCTATACTTGTTATTTTTTTAATGAGTTTTAATACAAAAAAAATCTATGTTGAAAAAGAAGTACCCGTTTTAGAAAATCTATTAATAAACAATCCTGTAATAGAAAAAGCGCTAATAGAAAATGAGAATATTTTTGAAGAGGATAAAAAAGAAACAAGCGTTAGCAAATCAACAGCAACAAAAAACACTAAAAAAACTAATGCAAAAAAAGTAGAACCTAAAAAAACAAATATAAAAAACACTAAAAAAACAAAAGCTATTGGTGATTTAGAAATAATTATAATTACTAAAAATTTCACTGAAGCTGATTTTGAAAAAGTTGTTAGTGACTTTAAGAAAAAAGGAGTTACAGTTAAATTTAAAAGCATTAAAAGAAATGATGAAAATGAAATTACAGCTATTAAAATAGATGTTAGCTCAAAAAAGTCTAGCACAAATTATAGTGTAAGCTCAGATGAAGCTATTAAACCAATAAAAATTTCTTTTGATGAAGATAAAGAATCCATTTCAATAGGAAGTGGTAGCTCAAAACACATCTACAGTGCTAATTCTTATTACATAAAGTCCAAAGATGGTAAACATAAAATTAGTAAATCTGGAAAAGGAAACAATGTATTTGTTTTTTCTAGCGAAGATGAGGATTATGAAATAATACATGAAGACACAATTAATTTTAATAAGCACGGGAAAAAGGGAAAATATCGTAGTATATCAATAAGTAAAAATGTAGAAACAATTATAGATGATGATGAAGATATTGAAGTTATTGTTGAAAGTGATTACGATAACGAGGAAGAGGAAGATGTCATTATTTTAAAGAATGCTAATGCAAAAGGCTCTTATAAAGTAAAAACATTAGGAAAGAGTAGTAATAGCAAAATTATTATTAGTGATGATAATGGAAAAGAACCTCTATACATACTAGATGGAAAAGAAATTAAAAAAGAAAACGTAGAAGATATAGAACCTAATAATATTAAAAGCATAACTGTTTTAAAAGACAAGTCTGCTGAAAAAAAATATGGTAAAAAAGGAAAAGATGGTGTAATAGAAATTAACACCAAAAAGAAAAACTAAACCTATTTAAAATAAAACTTTAAGGCACTCATTAAATGAGTGCCTTTTTTTTGTGCTTTAAATTAAAAAAAGATGAAATAGCCTAAAATCTTCATTTTTTTAATAAAAACTCCCTTGGTTTTTAAAATTAGCCCTAAAAAAAGCCTACAAATATTACAAATTAAAACAATTATATCATTTTAAAATTACAATATAAAACTTCAATAAAGAGAGTCACTAAAATATTGAAATATAAATCATTTTTTTACTTACAAATATATATTCAATTTTATTAATATATGTAAAAACATTTGGTGAACATATTCCCAAATATATATCTTCAAAAAACATTGATAAAATTAAACCAATTACTAACCTTTTAAAACCTAAAATTATGATGACACTTGCCAAATTTATAATCGATATTATCTTCATTATATTCTCGATTATATAAATTCAAAAAAAATGTAAAGCTTAGTCTAGAATAAGTTTTACTATTTTTACCTTCAAGCAAGGTTATAAAAATGAAAAAGCAAGTATTTAAATTTTTAGCAAGGGTAAATAAAATGGTTTTACCAAGTTATTCTAAAAAGCAATTGGACTTAGCTAAAGCCACAAAACTACAAATGGCTATTATAGGCTGGAGATGGTTTGTAACAAAAAATGCTTTGGATTAGTTTTATATAATTTCTAAGGCGTAGTAGCTTTATATATTGTTGCACTAGAGGTAGAAGATATTATATATTTACAATCTGCTTTTAAAAAGGCTGATTCGCCTTTACTAACAAGTAACTTATTACTATCTGTAACAATTTCTGCTTCACCATCAATAACTATTAAAATTTGAGCTGTTTTTGTTTTAGATTTATAGATATCTGATTTTTTTAAATCTATTTTACTAAGCTCAAAATCTGGTGCTGGAGTTTTATAAATTCTTTCAATGCCATCCTCTTGTAGGCTACCTTTCATAACATTTGGTATAGTTTCTTCAAAAGCAACATGTTTTAATAACTCAGACACATCGATATGCTTTGGTGTTAAACCTCCACGTAAAACATTATCTGAATTTGCCATAAGTTCCATATTCTGCCCTTCAAGATAAGCATGAGGAATTCCAGCATCTTGAAAAACTGCCTCTCCTTTGTTAGCCTTAACGATATTGAAAAAATAGATAGAATAAATACCTTTATCTAAAACATTTTTATCTGTTGAAGAATCTACGGCTTTAGCTGCCCAATAATCTGGACTAGATTTATCCAACTTCCCTTTTAAGTACAATGGCATTATACGATTTACCAAAGGTGCTAGCGTCTGGTTTGTTTCATCAACAGATTGCTCCATAACTCTTTTATACAAACCAAAATAACCAGCTTCGTTAAAAACAGACAACAAATCGATAAACTCTGGAGTATTTCTCAATCTTTCTTCAAGTTTGTCTTTAGACAAAAAGCCATGCAATAACCAAAACTCACTAAGAGCCACCATAATTTCTGGTTTATGGTTATCATCTTTATAATTTCTATGTGGTGCTGTTAAAGGTATTCCTAATTCATTTTCGTGTCTAAAACCTTTTTCAGCTTCAGTTTTGGTAGGATGCACTTGAATAGATAACATATCGTACACATCTAACACTTTAAATAGAAAGGGCAATCTACCAAAGTTTTCAACCACCTCATCTCCTAAACTTTCAGAATTATGAGATGCTAAATAGCTATCTAAATTTTGATCGCCATCTGATGTCGATATTACAGAAGGGGCATTTGCATGCGCACCTAACCAATATTCTGCACATTTATCATTATTACTTTCAATCCCCAATAATTCAGGAATAAACCTGGTTCCGCCCCAAGCATAATTTTGAATTTTTCCTTTAAGAGCAAATAATTTCGGCATCTTCTTTTTAGTTATTGATTAGTGCTATGCAAATTTAAAGCTAAACATAACAAAACAGAAATAAAACAAGAAAACCTTAACACGAATTATCAAATATTTAAAATTCTCGTTTTTGATAATCAATTATTAATCATGTAAGCCTTCACTTTTTAAATATTCAATCAATTCTTTAGGGCGATCTGTTTGAATAACATTGGCTCCTTTTTCTATAATCCATCCCCAATGTGCACTTGGATTTTCTATAGCTTTATCATCTGTATGGCCTGCGCATAGTTCATCCCATAATGTATTGACCCAAACCGAAATATTTTCTTTTTTCATCAATGCTATAGCATCTATTACAGGAGAATCTTCTTTATCATAAATAACCTCAAATGCGATTGGATTATATTTATCAATAAACCCTTTAGCATAAACATCTGGTGCTTCTGATGTTTCTCCATAAATATTATAGTTAATAGGCCACACCATAGGCATATAATTAATGCTATCCATTAGCTTTCCATGCTTTTTTCTCATGACATGCAATGGGTCATTACCCTTGAAAATAGCTTGATTTATTGTCCCTGTTTCTTTTAAAATAGCATAGCTTTCTGGTAAGTTATCCCAGGCTTTATCCAAATTAAGTAATACAGGTTTACCTTTTACAAAATTCATCACCTCCTTTAATGTTGGTACTTTATGTTTTGTAGGCATCCCAGCTCCATTTTTAAGTACAAACTTTTGAATTGAATCTAATACTATTTCTGCTATTTTACCTTTACCTGTTGTGGTTCTATCAACAGATTTGTCGTGCATTACAATTAAATGATTGTCCTTTGTTTTTCTAACATCAATTTCGACAATATCAATTCCCATATCTATTGCTCTTTTAATTGCATCAACAGAGTTTTCTGGTGCATTTCTCCAATCTCCTCTATGAGCAACTGTTAATATATATTCTGAAGAAGGGTTCTTTAATTTATTTAAAATAAGATTAGAACTCTTATTTTCAGATATTTTAAATTCTGTTTTTTCTTTTACATCTCCTTTACAAGAGGTGAAAGCAATCATCAATAATGAAACGAATATTATATTTTTCATAACTACTGTTATTAAGTATTAAACAAACTATTTAATGTGTTTTTGCTATTTATATGATACGTTTGTATTCCAGCTTTTTGAGCAACTTCTATATTTTCAAATGAATCATCAATAAAAAGAGTTTCTTTTGCTTCTATTTTACTAGATTTAAGAACAAAACGAAATATTTTTTCTTCTGGTTTTCTAATTCCTACTTGATGAGAATAATATACTTTATTAAATAAATCTTTAAAATTATAACCATTGTTAATTATGAATTCTCTTTCAAACTTTTCTTGATGTATACTATTTGTATTACTTAAAAGGAATAATCTATAATTCTTTTTTAAACTAATAAGCAGTTCAATTCTTTCTTTAGGCATATTCAATATCATAGCATTCCAAGCTTCTTTAACGTTTTTATAAGTTACGTTGGAATTTGACATCCCTAAAAGCTTATTTACAAATTCATCTTCTGATACTACACCAATTTCAAAATCATAAAAAACAGAATCTGTATAATGGTGTCCAGTACTATTTACAATGTTAGTTATTCCTAATCGTTCAAACTTTTCAATAGTTTTAGGAACGTTAAGATTCATAATAACACCTCCTAAATCAAAAACAATATTTTTAATTTTATTCATCTTTTTTTAAGTTTTCTTCCAAGTGAACAAAGCTAATAATACAGAAAGTATAGCAGCAGAAATCCAAAACACGGAAATCATATCAAAATTGTACAAAGTTTCTCCAGCAACAATTGTCTTATTATTTTCAATAAGATACCCACTAGCAATATCTTGAATGCCTGCGGCAGCATAACTCATGATTCCAACAATGCCTAAAGCTGCACCTGATGCTTTTTTTGACGCAATATCTACAGCCATTAAGCCTCCTAAATAACAAATCAACCCTCCTATAGCTAATCCAAAAATCACCATACTAGTTACATCAATCCACCAAGCATTTTTTGGACCAAGAAGAAAAAGTGAAATTCCAAATACATTCATTAGCCCAAAAATAAGAGCTGGTGCATTTCTTCTTCCTTTAAAAAATTTATCAGATACAAACCCTGAAGATGCTGTTCCTAAAATACCACATATGGCACTTATAGCTACTAAACTATTTGCCTGAGTAAGTGTATATCCTTTTGCAGCTTCAAAGTAATAAGGCCCCCAACTGTTTACCGCATACCTAGATATATACATAAAAGCACTAGACAAAGCTAGCAACCATACATAAGGATTTTTTATAACTCCCTTTTGCTCATTCCAAGTTGACAGTTTCTTTTCACTAAAATCTTTGTTTACTGTTGGTAATCCTTTACTTTCTGGCGTATCATGAAAAAATACAGCTACCATTAAAGCACCTGATACTCCTACTATAGCAGCAGCTCTAAACCCCCACTGCCATCCAAAATAAGAAGCAACTACAGCTGTAAATATATAGGTTATAGCTTCACCGATATTATGACTCGTGCTCCAAAACCCATAAAAGCTTCCACGTTCTTTATCTTTATACCACCGTGATAAAGAAACTACACTTGATGGTGCTCCCATAGACTGCACCCAACCATTAACTCCCCAACAAATAGCAAAAAACAAGAAACTACTAGTAAACCCCATAATTAAATTTGCTAACGAAGACACTAAAAGCCCCATAGACATAAACCGTTTTATGTTGCTATGATCGGCTAAAAAACCATTTATAAACTTCCCGATGGCATACGAAAAAAATAACGCAGACCCAATAATACCAAGTTCTGTTTCGGTTAAAAGTCCGCTATCTACAATAGGTTTTTTTACCACATTTAAACTTAAACGACACACATAGTATAACCCATATCCTAAAGTAGCAGAAATAAAGACTTGCCATTTTAATTTCTTATAAAGTGCTTTTTTTTCTTCAGCTGTTTTATTAGATTCATGAGGCAGCGACTTTTTAAAATAATTTATCATGTATTCTATTTTTATTAAAAAATAAGCGCAGCCACTCAACTGCGCTTATCAAACTAATTCAACCATATATGAAAAAAAATACGATTCTTAATTGTGAAGTCCTTTACTTCTCAAATAATTTAAGAGTAATTGAGGTCTATCGGTTTGAATGATATCTACGTTATTATTTATATACCAATCATATACCGAAGGGTTTATAGCAGCTTTTTCATCATCATGCCCACCGTTGTGGTGTGGCCAAAGCGAGTTTACCCAAACACTTGTTCCTAGTTCTCTTAGTTTTTTAAATCTGTTTATCCCTTGAAGCGTATCATATTTAGCAGTAAACTCAATAGCTTCGGGAGGTGATAATAGCATGTATTGATCTACTATCTCTTTTGCTCCGGGTTTATGAAGTCTTACTACAGGCATAAAAAGAACTTTATCTAAATACTGCCCGAACTCTTGCTCGACTTGCGGTTTACTTATAACTCCTTTAATAATGACCTGGTCTTGGGTTTGGGTTTCTTTGATGATTTTGTAACATTCATCAAAAATATCGTAGCTCTTATCTAAATTGACTAATATCTTATCTTTAGTAACCAACAATGCTTCCTTAAGGGTAGGTATTCTGTGTTGTGTTGCCACCCCTAACCCATCTTTTAATTGTAGGGTTTTTAATGAATCTAGTGTCCAATCTTTAACATAGCCTTTACCTGTTGTGGTTCTATCTATTGTTATATCATGAATAACAACTAGTTGATTGTCTTTTGTTTTTCGAACATCAATTTCTACCATATCTACACCCATATCTATACAATTTTGTATAGCTTGCAATGAGTTCTCCGGTGCATTACGCCAATCTGCACGATGTGCTACCACAATGATTTCCTTGTTTTTTGAGTCTTTGAAATTTGCAATCTTTTCTTGAATTGATGAGATTTTATATCCCTCTTCAATTTTTTCTTTTTTAATTAATGTCTTTTTATTACAAGACATTAATACCACAATAAAAAGAAGCACATAAAAATATATTTTCATTATATAATTGTTTTATCTCTGTTTTCTGAATAGTAATTTATTCTAAATTCACAAACACAATTACCTTATTCAGAAATTTGATATTGAAAAAAAGAGTCAATTAAATTAATATGAACAAGGGGATTTCTCCCCTTATTCACTAATAAACTAAATTCAAAAAACTATTCTTGTTTTTTTAATACCCAGAATTTTGAGTTAATGCTGGGTCTGTATCAAGCTGACTTTGTGGGATCGGTAAAATAAGATTATTAGTATCTATGGTTACATTTATACTATTGGCTGCAAACCATGCATTCATTGTTTGAATTGCTTTACCTGTTCTTTTTAAATCAAACCAACGATGTCCTTCACCTATAAACTCGAGTCTCCTTTCCATTTCTATAGCATCTCTCAGTTCGCTCTGTGAAGTAGCAGTTGTATTTGCTAAACCAGCTCTGTTTCTTACCATATTGAGGTACTGAGCTGCATTTGCTCCTCCAGATTCATTCAATGCCTCAGCATATTTTAACAATACATCTGCATATCTAATCACAATATGGTCAGAACCGCCATCATTTGCTCCAGTTGCTGACACTTCATATTTCAAAGAAAAATAAAATGGGTTAGCAACAACGTCTAAACCAACAAAATCATCCTTACGCGTATCTCCTGATTCATAAAGTGCCACAAATTCTGCTGAGGGCAAATTATGCCCTTTTGCATTTGCAGTTGTTCCTGAAGGTCTGAATTGTGAGGCTGCTGATTCTCCCTCGCTATTACCATCAACACCACTGGCATACTGAACTTCAAACAAAGTTTCTGAATTACCTTCATTTGCTACTCCAAAGATTTGTGAAGTTGTAGGCATTAAACTATAAATATTTGAGTTAACTACAGCTGCAAGATTAGTAACGGCCTCACTATAATTTCCCATATTCATTTGCACATCCGCTAATAAAGATTGAGCAGCTCCTTTTGCCGGTCGTCCTGAGGATTTGGCAGTTGGTAAGCTTTGTATTGCTCCATTCAAATCTGATATAATCTGAACATAAACTTCGGATGAAGGTGTACGCACTTGCCCGAAAAAATCTGACGGATTAGTTGTTTCTTCAATTACCAATGGAACATCTCCATACAATCTCACTAGGTTAAAATATAGCAACCCTCGTAGAAACTTCATTTCACCTATTCTAATGCTTTTTAAGTTACTATCCTCAAACTCTATAGCATCAATTCGATTAAGAACAATATTAACTCTTTGAATTCCTTCAAAAGACTCTCTCCAAATATCTCCCACCAAATCATTTCCTGCATTTGTTGAAAAATCATCTAATTGACCAAAACGACCGCCATCGTTTGCGGCAATTTCCTCAAAAGTATCCTCTCCTGGTATTTCACCAACTCCTATTAAATCCAGCCCGTAAAGCCCTCCTGTTTGAAGCTGAGCATATGCTCCTGTTATAGCACTTTCTATTTCAGATTCACTAGAATAAAAGTTACTCGCTGCTTTTTCAGTTATTGGAGCTAGGTCTAACTTCTCTGAACAAGACCCTAAAACCAATGACACTAAAGCTATAGTTATAATATTAAATTTGATATTCATTTTTAGTATTTTTTAATTAATTAAAACTTGATATCCATTCCTATGGCTATAAATCGAGTCAATGGACTTGAAGAATCAATATAACCTCGGGACAACGATTGCCTTTCATTTGATCTAGTATCTATTCCATCAGGATTATACCCCCTGAATTTTGTGATATTAAATATGTTATTTCCTGTGAAGTACAATCTCAAATTGTCTATATTTAATTTTTCGATTATTTCATTAGGTAAAGTATACCCTAATTGTAGACTTCTTAATCTAAAATAATCACCATCAAGCACGGAAAGATTTGATTTTCTTGTTAATCTTCCGGCAGACGAAAAACTTGAAAAATCTGGCCTTCTAAAAAATCCATCTGGATTGCGATCGTTAAAATAGTTATCAAAATAATATTGAGATGGGACAAAGAAACCTTCACCACTCTCTGTACGATTAATTATATTATCGGAAACTTTTCTACCTTCAACCCCAGTAAACTGTGCAGATAAATCAAAGCCTTTGTAGGCCATTGTAAACCCAAAACCATAAGTAAAATCCGGATTAAAATCTCCCTGCATTGCTCTGTCATCAGATGTGATTCTACCATCTCCATTGGTGTCTTGTACAATGTAATCACCTACTTCGGTACCAGATAGTGGTGTTACCGGATCATTATCAATTTCCGACTGCGACTTGTAAACTCCTGTAACATTATAATTGTAAAACTGAGCTACTGGGTAACCAACTTTGGTAATAAAATCTACGCCACTTCCAAATATTATTTGATCTTGTCCATTACCAAGCGCTAGTATTTTATTCTTATAAGAAGATATGTTAGCATTGAATCCTAATTTCAAATCACCAATATTAAAATTTCTCCCTTTTAATTCAAACTCAATACCTTTGTTTTCTAACTCACCAATATTTTGCAAAGATTCAGAAAAGCCTGATTGTTGTGGTACCGGAACATCAAGTAACAAATCGGTTGTTTTTGAAATGTAATATTCTGCAGTAAATAATAATTTGCTTTGTAAAAACCCTAAGTCTAAACCAAAATTTAAAGCAGAATTAGTTTCCCATGACAAATCAGCATTTGGCGATGTACTAGTGTATACCCCGGAAGTTAAACTTCCGTTTAAAACATAATTATCAGCAGAAACCAATGCAACAGATCCAAAATCTCCAATTTGATTGTTTCCTGTTTGCCCAAAACTTGCTCTAAGCTTTGCATAATTAACTACTTTGTCATCAGGAAAAAAAGATTCATTACTCAAAACCCAGCCAGCAGATGCAGAAACAAAACTTCCGTATTTTGTATTAGCTCCAAAACGCGATGAGCCATCTCTTCTTATAGAAGCAGACAACGTATATTTGTTATCAAAATCATATTGCAAGCGGGAAAAGAATGATTCTAAAGCCCATTTACTACTTCTAGAAGTAGCAGTAATAGATGTTGCTCCACTAACGTTTCTTAAATTATCATCTGCGAAATCTCTACTTTCCAGATCTGTTTGATTTCTAAATTCTTGTTGATAACTGTAACCTAATAATACATCAAATGTATGCGACTTAATTTTTTTCTTATAGCTCAAAAGATTTTCGATAATAAAATTTTCTCGCTTTGTATCATATTTTGCAGCCTGTGTAAGGTTATTAGCTACTGGTGTTCTATAATTGCCAAAAGTTGAAGGTGCAAAAAATTCTTCGACACTAGTATTGTAGTCTCCACCAAAGGATGTTTTTAATTTAAGAGCTTCTATAAGCTCAACCTCTACAAATGCATTTCCGAACAATCTAAAAGTATTTTTAGTAAAATCTGACAATAATACGTGTGCAATTGTATTTTCTGAAATTGGACCATCCCAATTTTGGTTGTTATCATCTATTTGATGAGCAATAGCTAAACTACCATCAGGGTTGTATATTGGATAGTATGGCTGCATTAATGTAATTGTAAAAGCAGGATCGGCTTGTCTGCCTCTTCCTAAAAGGGTTTGCGACCATGCGCGTTCTCCTGTTGGGTTTGCATCAGAGATAGAGATATTTGTATTAATGCCAAACTTAATACGATTGCTAATTTGTGAATTGAATCTGATATTATTAGTATATCTTTTATAATCGGATGCAATAATAATATTATCTTGATCAAGATGTCCAAATGAAATAGAGTAGTCACTCTTTTCAGTTCCACCGCTAAGGTTTAAATAGTGGTTTTGTTGCATTGCATCTCTAAAAATCGCATTAGCCCAATTTGTATTAGTTAAACCAGGCGTGCCATTAATATAGTCTTGAAGAAATGGTTGAATTCGACTTCGTTTACCTCCTCCATTAGCGTCTCTAGTTGCATTATCATCTGTAATACTTCTCCCAGGTCCACCAGATATATAACCAAAGTTACGAGCATCTAAATCAAATAATGCGGTATCATATGCATCAGTAACTTTAAATTTATCAATTCGCTGTTGAAAGCCAACATATCCGTTATAACTAACTTTAAGTTTACCCTTACTTCCTTTTTTAGTTGTAATTAAAATGACGCCATTTGATGCTCTAGATCCATAGATTGCAGCCGAAGCAGCATCTTTTAATATGCTAATGGCCTCAATATCATTTGTATTTATAGAGCTTAATGAAGACCCCTCACTTAGTGGGTTTCCATCTACTACAATTAATGGATTAGTGCCAGCAGTTAATGTACTAAGGCCTCTGATTTGAATTACAGAATTATCGCCAGGGTTTTTACTATTACCTAATACTTGAACACCCGAAATTGTACCAGATAAAGCCTGCTCAAAGTTAGCAGAAGAATAATTGTTTAGAGTTTTATTATTTACTTTAGATACAGACCCATTAAACTTTTCTTTAGTACTTGTACCATAACCCACTACAACTACTTCTGCTAATTTTGCTGCATCTTCTTGTAAAGTTACGGTAATGTTATCTTGATTATTAACTGATATTTCTTGTGATAAAAAGCCAATGTAAGATACAACTAAAACTGCATTTTCATTACTTACATTTAATGAAAATTTACCATCAAAATCTGTTTGTGTGCCATTAGTAGTACCTTTTTCAAGAATATTAGCTCCTGGCAGAGGTTGGCCAGAAGCATCTGTTATTTCTCCCGAAATTTTATGTTGTTGTTCAGGAATAATAGAATCTCTAGGTTTTTCTTGTATTAAAATGGCATTATTATCAGTTACTATAATATTTAAATTACCTTGAGACAAGGTTCTATTTAATAATTTATTAGTTTTTAAAGCCCCTTTCTTTAAATGTACCTTGGGAAAATCTTTAAATATTCCTTCTTCATAAAAGAATTTATAATCTGTCTGTTCCATTATAAGGTCAAATACCTCATCAACAGTTAATACCTTATCTTCTTTAACTTTAATTTTTGAATTTTGTGAAATAACATTATTAGGTGCTAAGGCAAAAACCATTGTGCAGCATAGAAAAATGAAAGTTCTCATTATAATCATTAAGAGCCGTTTTCTATATTGAAAACAAGCGTTAGTTAATTTAATTTCCATAAATTTGTTTGTTATTTGTTAGTTAAACACTATTAATTAATAGATAATGATCCTAGGGGATAGAGTTATATACTTTTGCCGGTTAAACTTTATCCTCCTTTTTTGTAATTGTTTTTTTATTTCATAAGCAATTAGTTGTATTTTATTAAACAGTTGTTTTTCATCCTCTTATACAAGGTTTTTCATTTTCACTAGATAAGATTCATCTAGCAAAATGAATGGTCTATTTTAAAATTATAGTTTTTCCCTCAATTTTATAGTCACTTATTGTACTAGACTTCATAATTGATAAAATTTCTTCAATGCTTTGATTTTTACCCAAAACACCTTTAAATTTTAATTCTTCTAATTTTTTATCTAAAAAGATAACATCAACATCATACCATCTAGATACAACTCTCATAATGTTTTTTAAAGACTTCCCTTTAAAACTAAAAACTCCGTTTTTCCATGAAATCTCCTCCTCAACGTCAACCACAGCTACTTTAATACTATTTTTTTCAAGATTTAAATTAGATTGCTGATTTGGAATTAAATTTTGTTTTGAAATACCGTTATCTACAACAACCTTCCCTTCTACTAATGTGGTATAAATATTAACTTCGTCTCTGTAAGCTTTAATATTGAACTCTGTTCCTAACACTTCAACTTCTTGAGATTTATTAAACACTTTAAAGTTAGACCCTTTATGTTCTGTACTTGGAGATACATCAAAATAAGCTTCACCATATACAAGTTCTACTTCTCGCGTTTCTCCTTCTATAAAACTTTCTGGATATTTTAGTTGTGTTTCTGAGTTTAGCCAAACTCGAGTGCCATCAGATAAGACAACATAATATTCTCCCCCTCTTGGAATCGTTAAATAATTATATACTATTTCTGTTGGTCTTTGCTTACTGGCTTCATAAACTATTTCTTCGCCATTACTATTCGCATTTTGCCCTTGGTATGTATTGCCTTTTTCCAGCACAACAATAGAGCCATCCCCTAAGGTTAATGTTGCTTTGTCTGTACCTGGCACAATAGTTTTAGTATCTACAATTGTTGGAGTTGGGTCTTCAATACTATTATTAAAAAATTTGTCTTTAAAGAAATAACTTGTTGCAAGAACGCCTACCAGAACTGCAGCAGCCGCATATTTAATAACATTTTTTCGTATGATTAATTTACGTGTCTTGTTTTTATCTTTATTTATTTGCTGTAGCAAATTTCCTTTAATTTTATTAACATCGGGGTTAGACATAGCTAGATTAATTTTGTAATAAGTTTTAACATAATCCTCAAAAATTATTTGGTTTTCTGGGGTTTGAATCCAATCTGATAAGGTGTTCAAATCTTCTGAATTTGCCTCCTGTATCAGGTATTTTATAATTGCTTTTTCTATAATTTTAAAACTCATTTGTAGACCTTAATTTATAGAAAGACAAACCTCATTTTAAAAACCCTAACTTTTTTATTCTTTTTTTTTTATCTTTTTTAATTACCTTCATCACCTAATTTAGCTAATGAATTACTTTTATTTGAGTTAAAATCATGCATTATAAGAATCAAAATGATTTAATTGAAGCTATAAAACAAGGCAAAGAGAGTGCTTTTGTTTATGCATTAGAAACTTATAACAAACCGCTTTTTGCCTATGCGCTTTCGCTGGCAAATGATGAAGCCATGGCACAGGACATTCTGCAAAATGTATTTTTAAAAACGTGGGAGCAGCGAAAAAAAATTACTATCAAAAAATCAGTGCAGAATTATTTATTCAAATCTGTATATCATGAGTTTATTAACCAGTACAAAAAAAACAAGTCTCATTTACTCTTGGAACAAAAATATTATGCAGCTCTAGAAAAAGTGGCAACGGAAGAGGATGACAGCTTTTTCAAAAAAGCTATTGAGCGTATTACATCTGAAATACAAAACTTACCTCCCAAATGCAAAGAAGTGTTTTTATTAAGCAGAAAAGAAGGGCTAACTAATATTGAGATAGCCAATTATTTAAATATTTCTGTTAAATCTGTTGAAGCGCATATTACTAAAGCTTTTTCTGTGATAAGAAAAAGAATAAGAGATAAGGTTGATGGGTTTTTGTTTTTACTTTTTAGAAAACAGAAAAAAGTCAGGTCTTAATCTATTTTTTTTAACAAAAATCAAGGTTTTCTATAAATATACACTTTAAAAAAGCACATAAAAACAAAAAAAGCAAGCTACATTTTAAGCTTGCTTTTTGTTTTATTTGTGACCCAAAGTGGGAAAAGTTCAAACTTTTTGGAAGATATTAAACTAACTTTGAAATCTGACTAATTTATTTATTTCTTGAGCGTACAGGAAAAATATCAAACTCATTAATACAGGGATTAAAGCAATTCAAAGACCTTTACTAATCTTTGAATAATATTTAGCAGACTTCCTAATACAAAAAGTAACTATTCTTTAGTTATAAATATTTAAATACATAGAGTACAAAAACAGTACAAATGAATAAAAATAAATTAAAGCTATCCTCCTATCATTGACAATCAAAATAAGAGCAGAAATTATGATATTTAAGCCCATCTTAATAATCCTTAAATTTATAAAGTCAAGGGTTGTACATGTAAGCTTTTTACATAATTTTTTTTCAAAAAAAAAATCCCCTTGCAGTATTTATTATAGTAAAGAAATTCATTTATTATTCATAATAGATATAATGTTGTTAATCTTTTAATATAAAATAAACAATTATCATCGCTATTGTAAGAACAAAAATAAAGTCATATAACTTTTCTAATATACTATGAATGCTTATTCTTTTAAATTTCATGTGGAGAATCCAAATACTGGTTAAAACCAATTAATATGAAAATTAATTATCTGTACACCTTAAGTACTTCAAAAAATTCATCTTGATTTTGAAGTTGATTGACTAAATCACTTTCTTTTTTTTGCTCAATTTTTTCTTCAAACCAATCAATCAATTGACTTGCATTCAATTCTTTTGATGCTTCTTTAGCTAACTTAATGATCTCACAACGTTCCCTTAAATTTAAATTAAATCTTGTTCTCTCTTTCATAAAAAATAGTTTAAAAGTTTATATTTACTTTAATACCGCTTTTACTAAATAAATA
Organism: Jejuia spongiicola; assembly: GCF_023502325.1. NCBI lineage: Bacteria > Pseudomonadati > Bacteroidota > Flavobacteriia > Flavobacteriales > Flavobacteriaceae > Jejuia > Jejuia spongiicola. The sequence goes on along the minus strand of NZ_JAMFLZ010000002.1, from coordinate 462,026 downwards.
ATTTTAAAAAGCCCCGAGCATCCCAAATCTAACTCGGGGCATCACTATTAAAAAACCCCTAACAGGATTATTAGCACTAACCAACCAAAGCGTGCTAATCTTTTTAAATTACAATACAAAACAACAACTATATATTTAAAAAGTAAATTAGAGGCAGTACGTATTTTTTAAGCCCCACTACCTATAAAACTTAATATAAATTGTTTATTTTAAGCAAAAGCCTTCTTAGTTTTCACCAGAAGGCTTAATTACAATGATTACACCCCTTTTGTAATAATCATTGTTTGTCAACAATAACAAATAATACTTTAATAGGTTTATAAACAACACCATTCTTTAAATAAGTAATTCTAATTATTCTTAAAAAGCCCTGAGTATATATTAGAACTCAGGGCTACCTATAAAAACCCAGAGGGATTATTAGCACTAATCAACCAGAAGCAGTGCTAATACCTTTAATGCTCTTACTCTTCTATTACTTACTCTTTAACCAATCGGATGGTTTTTTGACCATTACTGCTAAAGAGGTTTACAAAATATACGGCAGATTCTAAATCACTAACATCCAATGTTTCGAAATTTTCGTCTAGTCTTTTTACTAACTGCCCCGTCATTGTATATATTTCTACACCTATTAATTGACTAATATCTCCTTTTATATACACCTTATCTTTTGCAGGGTTTGGATATAAACGGAATGCATTTAAGCTAGTAATATCTGTATTACTTAAAGTTGAACAACTAAAAGTAAATGTTGTTGATGGTGTATTACTATCGTAACGCTCAACCCCTACAAAAGTTGGAAAAGCTTGTGACGTAAAATTGTTATCAAATTGTCTACCAGCCATATCAGCTTCTGTTGGTTCTGGATCTGATGTATTATCCCATAACCTTATACAATCGTTCTTTCCATCACTTAGGGTAAAGGTTAATAATAATACTGGTACACCATCTGTAAAAAATGGTGTTTTTATACTTGTACCCCCTGCGTTATCTGCCCAAGAGAAAAACTCTTCTGTTGGGGCAGCTCCTGGTTTATGGATACTAAAGAATTCAGCGGTATATGTTATTCCTGATGGACTTGTATGTGTAAAAGTTCTTGGTGCATCTAAGGCACTAACAGCTATTGATATTCTTGATCCTGCTGTATTATGAACCATTTCATTTGGCGAAAAGTTTGGTGTTGCCCATACCTCATAGTAGTTTTCGGTGGCATTCCATTCCAGAGCATACGTAAGAGTCTGGGCTTTTATTATTGCTGTACTAGACAGTAATAGGATTAGTAAAAAATGTAGATTTCGTTTCATGATAACTCTCTGGTTTTTGTATTAATAAGTATATGTTATGTTTAATTATTTGATTGCAATGTACTTTGATAGGTTACTTATTAAAATAAGAGCCATCTCGTAATTATTACGTACTGGTACGTATAAATTAAGTGTTATCACCTTAATCCTATTTTTAATAGCTATTTATTGCATAGAAAAAGCCCCAAATTTTGTGAAATTTGGGGCTTATCTATACTAATTACTCTTATACAAAATTACACAAAAGTAAATTGCATTAATGCTTAACAGGGTAAGTAATAAATGTAGATTCTTTCTCTAACTTATCATTTATCTCTATATATTCTACAGTTATCGTTTTTGGTGTTTTCACAACTTCTTTTGTTGTCAAAGATTTAGATGTTGTAACTCCTATTGGCAACTGTGTGGTATAGCCTGAAAAAGATAAACTAAACCCTGTGTTTCCTGGGTGGGTATACATCATGGTTTGCAATTGGGTAAAATCGCCTCCCGCACTGTAAAGCACCTTGCCATCCATATCTAAATCTTCATTATAATAGCCTTCTATTCCTGTATAACTTAAGCTGAATGCTGTATTGTCTGGTTCTGAATATAGTTTTGTAGATAGCTTTCCTGAATCTCCTGTCCCCGAAATATTAACAAAACCATTGCCATCTGCATCTCCTGCCAACATCGCCATAGGTCCTGCGCCTGTAAACGATAAATCTATCTGAGCATTAATACCATAAGTTGGTACACTACCATCGGTAAAATCTACCTCTGTTGGCGAAACACTCAAAGCTACTGTGTTCGCACTCATAATACCTAAATGGTTACGGTGTTTTACCGCCACATAATAATCACCAGCTGGTACATTATCAAAACGAACATCTGGAATCTTCTCAAAATATTCTTCTGATTGGATAGTACCATCACGTTGTAATATTGCTGATTTTCCGGCTACGACTATCGTTGGGTCGCTTACATCTCTTAACTCTACCCAAATCCAATCTACCATGGCTCTACTTCCTGCAACATTAAGTACCGAACCTCCTTGCAACATGTCAGCATAAGGGCTAGTTATTGGGATTAAATCATTAACTCGTAAATCGTCACGCATTAAGTTTTCTTCTCCTAAATTTGGTTTTAATGAAGCTCCTTGCAAATATACTTTTGGAGAAACTACAACAAAATCAGAACAATCCTTAGTATCTCCTGTAATAGACCAACCATAATCATCTATAAGGGCTTGTCTAGCGCTTTCCCCATCGCAATAAATCAATGGTGATGAATTAAGTGATATGAAGCTTGTATTGGATGATTGTGGAATATCATCTACACCATCTCCAGCTCCTCCATCACTTGTATCTTCTGCCCAACCTATCAATGTAGCATCATAATTACTGCGATCTAGGTTAGTATGGAGAAATATACCATTAAACGATATGTTAATGCTCGATAAATCCCAATTGCTAAGACTTTGATTAAAATTACTAGCAGAATTAAACATGAATGCCATATTAGAAACATTGGAAACATCCCAATCATTTAAATCTTGATTAAAATTTTCCGCAAACTCAAACATACCTTTCATATTCAACACATTACCAGTCTGCCAATTATTAAGAGGTTGATTAAATGCAAGAGCCGCACTAAACATACCTTCCATATTCTTAACATTAGAGACATCCCAATCATTTAAATCTTGATTAAACTTGGTACTAGTACTGAACATCCGCTCCATTTCGATGACATTAGAGACATTCCAATCTGCTAAGGGTTGGTTAAAATTAGAAGCTCTTCTAAACATAGAAACCATACTAGTAACATTGGAAACATTCCAGTTTTCTATAGGTTGATTAAATTCTAAAGCTCCTGAAAACATAGATGACATAAGTTCTACATTACCAACATTCCAATTGCCAATGGCTTGGTTAAATGAGAATGCGTCTAAAAACAATTCTTCCATGTTTATAATATTAAATGTGTCCCAGTTATTAAAAGCACTAGTACCTACAAGAGAATTACATGATTGAAACATAGCTTTTATACTTGTTACCTGAGATAGGTTTGGTGTATCTGTAGCAGTAACGTCTAAATTTTCACAGAAGGCAAAGGCCTCTTCCATGGAGCTCCACTGGATATTACCCCACTGACTTATTTCTACTATTTTTTCTAAAATAGCAGATGATGTGTCTAGTTCTGGACCGAATCCAGAATCTATATAAGGCGCAATACGCACTCTTGGGAAAATTCCTTTTATGGCTATGGTTTTTACACCACCGTTACCATCTGTTAACGCATAATCATGGGTTAAAGCTTCGGTAGTTGTTTGCACTGGCGACCCATCTCCCCAATCTATTTGGTAATAATAGGTTTCACCTTCTACTATTGGGAATGTGAATTCTAAATCATCATCTTCTAATTGCCATTTGGTAATAAAGGCTTCTTCTCCTGAACATTGTGTGTTTTGGCCACCATCGGTAATATTCCAACCATACATAATCTCTAAATCATTTCTGGCGTCTTCAGCAAAACAATATTGATTACTACCTCCTGAAAAGGTAGCATTTTGTGGTATTTGTGCCTCATCTACATCTAAAGTTGCCCAACCGATTAAAGTGTTGTCATAGTTTTCTATAGATAATTGCGCCGATGTTAACATATTAGAAGCATTAGATAAACTGGAAATATCCCAAGCTCCTAAATTTTGATTAAAGGCTCCTGCTCCCAAAAACATACTAGACATATTAGAGACTGTAGACACGTTCCAATTACCTATATCTTGATTGAAGGTTTCTGCTCCAAAAAACATACTGGACATATTGGATACATTAGAAACATTCCACTGGTCTAATGGCTGATTAAATAATATAGCGCTAATAAACATGTCTTTCATGTTGGTAACATTAGATACATCCCAATCGTTAAAAGCAGGTGTACCAACCAAGTTTTCACACCCTGCAAACATAAGTTCCATAGAAGATACGTTAGACAAGTTTGGTGTGTCTGTAGCTGTAATATCTAAATTTTGGCACAGAAAAAATGCTTCTTCCATAGTATTCCATGATGGGTTATCTCCCCATGCCATGATCTCTAAAATATTGGATTCGCTACCTGTATTACCGAATTTAATAGATTCAATTCTACCTATAACTGTTATAATATAATCGTCTCTAACCTCGCTATATTGATGTGTAGGATTGTTGTTAGAAACAGGTTCTGCAGAACCATCTCCCCAAATAATTATTACACTACCATTTGGTACTATGGGTAAGGTTATGGTTTGATTTGGAGCGGTTGTTTCCCATCTTGTAACAAAACTAAGGTTTGAACACTCTTTTGCACCATCATTAATAGTCCATCCCAAATTTAATAACTCCGTTCGTGCATCTTCACCAAGGCAATAGTTAGATAAGTTAGCGCCAAATATAACATTACTTGGTACATCATCTATACCATCTCCAGCTCCTCCATCACTTGTATCTTCTGCCCAACCTATTAATAAGGCATCATAATTACTTATGGATAATTGCACATTTAAAAGCATGTTACCCATATTAGTAATATTAGAAATATCCCAATCACCTAGATCTTGATTAAAGCTATTAGCACCAAGAAACATTGCAGACATATCAGTAACATTAGACACGTCCCAATGCCCTATATCTTGATTAAAGCTAGTAGCACCAAGAAACATTCCTGCCATATTTATGACATTACCTGTTTGCCAATTTCCTAAAGGCTGATTGAAACTTGCAGCTAGACCAAACATAGCATTCATAGTTGTAACACCCGACACATCCCAATTATTAAATGCTGGTGTACCTACCAATGAAGAACAGCCTCTAAACATAACTGACATTGATGTGACATTGGATAGGTCTGGGGCATCTGTTGCCGATATGTTTAAATTACTACAATTATTAAAAGCTTCTTCCATAGAAGTCCACTGTATATCTCCCCATTGTATAACATCTACTATTTTATCTATTGATTCGTCACTGTTTGGAAAATATATTCTTGGAAAATCTCCATAGATTTTTACTTCATATTCTTCTTCAGAAACATATGTATGAAAAGCATCACCTGTTAAGCCTGTACTAATAATACCATCTCCCCAATCTACAGTATAATTGTAACCATCACCTACTGTTGGAATGGTTATACTTTCGCCAGCTTCTACATTCCATTTTGTTATAAAGGGCGAAAAATTAGAACTTGGGCATGTAAAATCAAGACCATTATCATAAATATCCCATCCTAATCCTTCTAAAAGAGTTTTTGCATCTCCTCCTAAACAATATTGACTACCACCTGCATTTAATTCTAAATCTGTTGGTATTGGTCCTTCTCCTGCTTCTTGAGTTGACCATCCTATGAGCAGCGCATCATAATTTTCTGTAGAAAGTGTTACATTAGTAAACATCTCTGCTCCATATTGTAAATTTGTGATATCCCAATCACCTAGATTTTGATCAAAACTAGTCGCTCCAGAAAACATGTTACTCATTCCTATAACATTAGACACATCCCAATTATTTAAAGGTTGATTAAAATTTATACAACCATTAAACATATGATCCATATAAATAATATTAGATACATCCCAATTACTAATATCACCGTCAAAATTTATACAGTCAATGAACATAGACTCTATACTTGTAACATTAGATAAATCTGGCTCGTCTATATCAGGGTTAGTAATCTTTAAATTTTCGCAACCATAAAATGCTCTATTCATTGACGCCCACTCAATATCTCCCCATTGCTCTATACTTTCTAACTTGTTTCTATTACTCTGGTCTGAAGAGTAAAAATAGATTCTTGGAAAATCACCATATATTTTAACTTCGTAAGTATCTGGTGTAGGATAGGTATGGCTTGCATCACCTGTTAAGCCTGTACTAATAATACCATCTCCCCAATCTACAATATAATTATATCCACTTCCTGTAGTTGGAATGGTTATAATATCAAAAGGTGTGGTTGTTTTCCATGTTGTAATAAAAGGTTCAATACCACATAATAGGTCTTGGTTACCATCAACAATACTCCAATCGTATGCGCTACTTAATTCGGTTCTTGCAGCTTCTCCATCACAATATTTGCTACCACCACCATTGAAACTTAGACTACTTGGTATTGGTCCTTCTCCTACCTCTTGAGTTGCCCATCCTATTAATAAAGCATCATAGTTCTCAGTAGAGAGTGTTACACCATCGAACATACTAAATACTTGATCAAAACTTGTAATATCCCAATCGCCTAGATTTTGATCAAAAGAAGTTGCAAAAGCAAACATAGAATTCATATGAGTAACATTAGACACATCCCAATCATTTAAGGGTTGATTAAAGTCTGCACAACCATAAAACATAGAATTCATATGAGTAACATTAGAGACATCCCAATTATTGATATCACTGTTAAAATTTGAACAACCATAAAACATTGCTTGCATATTGGTAACATTAGAGACATCCCAATTATTGATATCACTGTTAAAATTTGAACACTGAAAAAACATGTTTCTCAAATTAGAAACATTAGATAAATTTGGTACGTCTGAAGCGGTTACAATTAAATTACTACACCCAGAAAAAGCATTTTCCATAGAAGTCCATAGTATATCTCCCCATTGTACAACTTCTATTATTTTGGCTTTATTTTCATCAGTAGAATTGCTAAAATCAATTCTTGGAAAAACACCATAGATTTTAACTTCGTAAGTATCTGGTGTAGTATAGGTATGACTTACATCTCCTGTTATATTACTTTCTGAAGTACCATCACCCCAATCTACTATGTAATTATAAACCTCGTCTGGCGATGTAGGGATTGTTATATTCATCCCGTTAGTGGCATCCCATTTGGTAGTAAAAAAAGCAACATTACTACAATCTAAACCAGCATCTTCAATAGTCCATCCTTGGCTTAGTAACTGACTTCTACCAGATTCTCCCGTGCAATAACTTATTTCTGGCGCATCAAAAGTGATTCCAGATGGTATTATGGTTTCACCAGAATCTTGAGTACTCCAACCAATTAATAAGGCATCATAATTGGCTGTAGAGAATGTCGTATTATTCGAAAACATCCCAGTAGCATCTGATAAACTGGAGATATCCCAATTACCTATATCTTGATTAAAAGCTTTAGAAAAAGTAAACATATAAGCCATATTTGTAACATTAGAAACATCCCAGCCTCCTATATCTTGATTAAAAGCTTTAGAAGAAACAAACATACGATACATATCTGTGACATTAGATACATTCCAGCCTCCTATATCTTCATTGAAATTAGTTGAAGCAAACGTATTTCTCATATTTGTTACATTACTTGTATCCCAATTATTAAACGAGTCGTTTCCTACTAGAGATGTACAACCAGAAAACATGTCCTCCATACTAGTTACTTTCGATAAATCTGGTATGTCTGTTGCTGTATATTCTAAATTAGTACATCCAGCAAAAGCACCTTCCATTGTTGTCCATTCAATATCTCCCCATTGCATTACCTCAATAATTTTACGTTGGTCGAAGACATCAGAAGTAGAAAAATCAATACTTGGAAAAACACCATAGATTTTTACTTCATAAGTGGCAGTTCTATTGGGATACCCATGGCGTGCACCACGACCTTGATAGTGCTCTAAAGCCGAACCATCTCCCCAATCAATGACATAATTATAAGGTCCCGGAAGATCTATTGGTAACGGTATGCTTATGAATATTCCTCTAGCTCTTACTATACTCCATTTTGTTATAAAAGGCCTTCCATTTAAAAAGCAGCTTGGATCTTCAACCCCTCCATCTGTGATATTCCAGCCAAATTCTCTTTTTAATGTGTTTCGCTCATCTAATGCTTCGCAATAGGTACTATTACCTGCGCTAAAAGTTATATCTTGTGGTATTTGTGTTTCGTTAGTATCTAACGTACTCCAACCTACTAATAAGGCCTCATAATTTTCTGTAGATAATGCTACATTTTCAAACATGCGAGCAGCGTTTTCTAAACTAGAAATATCCCAGTTACCCAAATCTTGATTAAAGAATGATGCATTTGCAAACATACTACTCATGTCAGTAACATTACTTACATCCCAATTGCTCAAATCTTGATTAAAGGATGATGCATTTGCAAACATATCACTCATGCCAGTAACATTACTTACATCCCAATTGCTCAAATCTTGATTAAAAGTATAAGCTTCAGTAAACATTTCACTCATATTTGTAACACTTGACACATTCCAATTGCCTATATCTTGATTAAAAGTAGAAACAAAAGCAAACATAGCAGTCATATCTGTTACATTACTAACATTCCAATTGCTCAAATCTTGATTAAAAGCAGAAGCAAAAGCAAACATTTCACTCATATTTGTCACCTTACTAACATTCCATGATGAAATATCTCTATTAAAACTATTATTTTCATTAAATAATTGCGACATATTTTCTACGTTACTAACATCCCAATTTTCAATATTTAAATTACCTCCAGCATTATAAAATGTACCTTTCATAGAAGTAACTTGACTTAAATTAGGTGCATTTGTTGCAGTTATTTGTAGATTTATGCAGCCCCAAAATGCACCTTCGAAAGACCTATAGATAATATCTCCCCAGTCTGAAACTTCAATTATTTTAGGAGCTTCAGCATCGTTATTAAATTGAAATCCAGGGAAATCTCCTGTAATTGACACTTCGTATACACCTGGTTGTGCATAGGTATGAAGAAAATCTCCTGTAAGACCAGTACTTGTAGTACCATCTCCCCAATTTACATTGTAATTGTATGTTTCTCCTTGTATTGTACGAATTGTTATTTGATTATCATTAGATGCTCCATCATTATTGGTTCTCCACTTAGTTACTAATGGGTCCATAGCAGCACAATTTACTCTACCATCATCTAAAATTGTCCAACCTTGATTTTGTATTAAGTTATCGCGTTCTTCATTTGCAATACAATAATTAATGCCTTCAGCTCCAAAGGTTACACCTTGGGGTATGGCTGTTTCTACTGCATTAGTATCTAAGGTATTCCAGCCTATTAATAGGGCATCGTAATTTTCTATAGATAAACCAGAATTATTAAACATATTAGCTGCTTGTTCTAAGCTAGAAATATCCCAAGTACTTAAATCTTGGTCAAATCCAATAGCACCTTCAAACATGCTAGCCATATTTGTTACTTTAGATACATTCCAAGTACTAATATCTGGATTAAAATTAACTACCTCCTTAAACATATTCCCCATAGAAATAATATTGGACACATCCCAATCGCCTAAAACTTCCGGATTGGTGATGACCGCTTTACTAAACGCAGAACCCATCTTAGTTACATTGGAAAGGTTTGGTGGTGCTTCAGGTAATGTAAGATTACATGATGGAAATGCAAATTGAAAAGACAACCATACATTATTGCCCCAACTCTCAACAGCCTTTAAGGCTTCTCTATCGTTAGTACTCGAGAAATCATATCGAAAACCACCTATGTTACCATAAATTTTTATAAAATATTCTCCTGCTCCAAAATAAACATGAGACGTAAAATCATCATATCCTGTAACATAGGTACCATCTCCCCAATCTACCGCATAGGTTTCATTTGAATATTGGTCTAAGGGTAGATTAAAATTTTGATTATCGGAAGCGGTTTCTATACGTAATACTACTGGATCTGCACAATCTATATTAGATACACTCGCCGAACAGGTTGCCGTATTGGCCGCAGCATCGGTAGCGTACAACGTAACATCTAGAGTAGAAGGACTATCACAACCAATGATTATAGGTAATGAAGAACGTATATTATTGGTATTTGTTGTTATTGTTCCTGTTAAAGATTGAAAAGTTGAGCTTGTAACATCTGCGCCATATACATATAAATAATATACCGTATTAGGATACATAAAATATGTATTGCTACCTCCTACAATGGTATTTGTTTCACTATCAATTGTTGCGCCTCCTATATAGCCTTGTCGTTCTGCCAACTCATCCGCAGTAGGTGGATAATCCCATATATGATAGGTAAATTGAGACTCCGCTCCTGTAACACCGTTATCTTCTATCTCTATATCAAAATCGAAAGTGTAATTCCTGGTAAATGGCACCGTAAATGTTGATGGCTCATAGTATTTACCTAAATCTTCATTATTAGAGGTATCTATATTGAGGTAAAACGTATTATTTTCTGTTAAAAAATGAAGTTGACCAGAATCGTCGGTTGAGCCATTATCAAAATCTGAAGGTGTAATAACATATCCTGTTGCAACATCTGGATATTCTCCTACTGCAACATCCTGACAATTTATAACAGGACTATTAGTATCTTCTACCGTTATGGTAAAAGAGCATAATACTCCCTTATTAAAGCCATCTGTCACTTCAAAAGTTTGTTGCGTTACTCCAACAGGAAAAAAGCTACCACTAGGTAAGCCTGACGTTTGTGTTATTTCTAAATCTTCTGAGGAACCACAATTGTCTGTAGCAACCAAATCTGTAAACGTTACTACAGCTCCCGCACTTCCGGGTGTTATTGGTACTGTGATATCTTCTGGACAATTTGTGAATTCTGGCGCTACGGTTTCTATGACTTGAACTTCAAAGCTACAGCTTGTGGTATTGCCTAAATTGTCTGTAGCTGTATAGCTAACAATCGATCTTCCTACAGGAAACACATCGCCAATTCCTAATGCAGAGGTTTGTACAAGACCATCAGGTATGGTAGTACAAGGCGAACCTGGTTCTGCTGTAAGCACAATTCCTTCTAAAATACCACCACAACTTCCATCTGAGAGTACTATGCTTATTTCATCAATAGATTCATTAATAGTTTCACAACCACTTATTATTGGTCCAGACGCCTCAATAGCCAAATCTACCATACAGTTGCTACTTTGCCCATTACTTTCAAAAGCATATAAATTTATGGGTATAGATGAGCCTATATCTGCACAGTCTATTGGTATATCTGGGCTGTTTAGATACATCATCTCTGAACTAAATGCTAATGTACCGTTAAAATTCCCTGTATTATTACCATCGTTTCTAATGACAGAGGCATAATAGGTTTTGCTACTTTGCAACATAAGGGTATTAGTTCCATTAGGCGTGTCTATGTTACCATTAGAGGTAAATTCTACAACGTTTAGATATCCGTCTCTATCATAATAATTTCCTGCATTTGGATTAAAGGCATCTTCCCATATGAATAATGTGCTCGATTGGTCTCCTGAAACAGTTAATGTATAATTGCCTGTTGCTGGTGGTTTTAATTCAAATAATTGATAACCAAAAACGGGGAAACTACTTATAAGTTCATCTGTAGGGCTATTGCTGTCAAGCACTACTGAAACTTCCGTTCCTGTACCAAAGGCAAAGCTTATGGCTTCAGATAAATCATTTGTGGCTTGTCCTACTATTTCTGGCGTTACATTTAAAGTTCCTTCTGCAGGTATGGTTATACTAGACTCACAGCTTAAAACGGGTGCCGTATCTACAATAACATTATAGCTACAAACTGAGCTTTGGTTACCCGCACTATCTTCAAGAGCCAGTTGTACTGTAAAATTTGTTGTTGGTACTGTTCCAAATGCAGGTCCATTATCTATACGTACTAAAGTTAATTCATTACTGGCAGAACAATTATCATCTGCAGATATACTAGGTGTTGGTAAAATTTGATTTTCTAATAAGGTAATAGCTCCTGGGCAATTATTGATAACTGGTGCCTCTGTATCTTCTACTATCACATTAAAGGTACATGATTCGTTAATACCCCCAGCCGTTTCTACTTCATAAGTAATAGCTGTACTTCCAACCGGGTATCCTCCAAAAGGCATTCCTGTATATGCTTCGGAAGCAATGACACAAATAGTGTTATTGAAAGTTATATTATTATAAGCTTCTAAATCAACAATTGCCCTACATGCACCTGGGGCTGCGTTAACTATAATATCGCTACATTGTAAGCCTGGTGATATTTTACTTCTAACGTACACAAAGGTTGTACAAGTATCTGTTAATCCATTACCATCGGTTACTGTTAAGGTAACGTTATGCTGGTCTTCTATATCACTACACTCAAAAGTGTTAGGAGATACTGCCATTGAAGCAATGCCTGAAATTCCAATATCATACGAGCCATCATTGATTTCTTCTGGGGTCAAAGTATATTGTCCATTACTATCAAGATTTATTTCTATTGATTTACATTGCGCAACGGGAGCAAAGGTATCTGCTCCTTCATAATGCACTATAAATTTTAAGTCGCTATTTGTAAAATCTTCATTGCCCTCAAACATATTTCCTGATGGATATGGACTACCGCTTTTCTCGGTTAAATTAGCACCTTCTCCATCAAATAATTTAAAGAAATACATTTCACCTGCAGTAACAGCATATCCACCAAATGTCACCGTATATGTCCTTCTTTCGTTTGTTGATGCAAATAGGGTAAATGATTTTGTTCTTTGACCATCGGTATCATTACCAACAGCTACTCTTGCAGTTGTAGTTGTTTCTGCATAGTCTGTAGAAAAGGTAACACCTACTATATTACCACTACATGATGCGATAAAGGTTTGTCCTTGAACACCTGAAGCTAAAGTTGTTTTTCTTGTATCATTTTGATTAAATTGTCCTATGTCATTTATAGGAGTACATTGTGCATTAACACTTTGTATACTAAAAGAAAAAACAAATAGTACTATGTAAATTAAAGGGGGTGTTGCTTTCATGATTATTTAATTTTTAAATCATGTGCAAGGTAGATTGAGTATTAGTTTTGAAAAATAAGAGACAGCACGTAAATACTACGTAGCGGTACTTATATTGTACTATTTTTATAAAAAAACCTCCTAATCTTTTTTATTAGAAGGTTTAATGACATCTTTTTTTTGTTTTGGGGATTGCTATTAATTAGTGTTTTTTATTTTACATCTTAAGATTAGCCTTAGTAGCTAAATTTCTTTAAAACACATTATTCTATTTTTATGAACTTAACTGTATATTCATTATTAAATTTCAAGAAGTAAAGACCATTATTAAAACTCCTAATATCAATTTTTTCATTATTACTAATTGTACCGTCCATTACTTCTTGTCCCAAATAGTTTATAATAGTATAGTTTTTAGAAAACTCTAAATTTGAAATTGTAATATAATCTGAACTTGGATTAGGGAAAATTGAAACTTCTTCTCTAAAATCATGATTATTGTTAGAAAGTGTGTTACCACACTCTATTTCTAAAAAATACAAAAAATCTCGATTGGGAAAACTGTCAAACCCTGAAGCATTAGTCGGTAGGGCCCCACCATAATCTAACGCTTTATAATAAACTGTACTTCCCATTATATTAGCATAGTCTGTAGCTTCACTAGTAATCTCGTAAATTGCCATAACCCAGTAATCACCCGGAGAAAGAACAATAGGTGTTACAGGTAACGATATTACTCCGTTTCCAACAGTACCAAAATCACTAAAAGTTATTAAATTATTAGGCACACCTGCATTATCATCATAAACAGCCATTTGCACTCCAGAACCAGTACCAAAACCAATCATATTGATAGACTTTAATGTACCTTCTTCTGAAAGCGTATATTTTGTCCCTAACAAGTTATTAGCTATAAAATTACCTGGTATTGGAGTAATAAATTCGTCATTACCAATATTACAGTTTTGGGCGTAAAATTTTAAACTTAAAAGTATTATTGTAAAAAAATAAAGTTGTTTCATAGTTAATTATAATTTGGTTTTTAATAATTCATTTAGCATTGTATATTGAAACTTTACATAAGATTTATCATGTAGAAAATATTTTTCATAATTAAAGGGAGACACTTTCATAACTATATAGTTATAAATCGTGTGCAAGGTAATTTGAATGTTTACTCTATAAAATAAGAGACGGCTCGTAAATACCTAGTAGTAGTACTTATATTAAGTATCGTTTCTTACTTGTTGGGCTATTATTTTAATCAAAAAAGCCTCAAGTTTAGTTTTCTTGAGACTTTTATATGCGCTTTTAAATAGTATAAATTATGTGTGATTTACCAGAAAACAAATCATATTAATACTTAACAGGATACGTAATAAACGTTGATACTTTCTCTAACTTATCGTTTATCTCTATATATTCTACTGTTATTGTTTTTGGTGTTTTCACAACTTCTTTTGTTGTCAACAGTTTAGATATTGTACCTCCTATTGGTAACTGTGTGGTGTAGCCTGAAAATGACAAACTAAACCCTGTGTTCCCTGGATGGGTATAAAGCATGGTTTGTAATTGGGTAAAATCGCCTCCTGCACTGTAAAGCACATTGCCATCCATATCTAGATCTTCATTATAATAACCTGCTGTTCCTGTATAACTTAAACTAAACGCTGTATTGTCAGGTTCTGAATATAGTTTTGTAGATAGCTTTCCTGAATCGCCTGTTCCTGAAATATTAACAAAACCATTACCATCTGCATCTCCTCCCAACATGGCCATAGGACCTGCTCCTGTTAACGATACATCTATCTGGGCATGTGTACCATATGTATTCATGCCTACATCTGTAAAATCTACCATTGTTGGTATAGCACTTAAAGCTATAGCACTAGCACTCATAATACCTAAATGATTACGGTGTTTGATAACTACATGATAATTATCTGCTGGTAAATCAAAAGTTAATGGTGATACTCCATCTACAGCTACTACATCACCGTCGCGTTGCAACAGGGCGGATTGACTATCAATTACCAGAGTGTTATTGGTCTTATCTCTTAATTCTATAAAAACCCAATCTACGATGGCATCAGTGCCCACAACAGTGAACACTGAGGCATCTGCTATTAATCCATCTCCATAGGGAGACATCGTAGGTATATAGTTAGCCACTCTTAAATCATCACGCATTAAACTTTCTTCCCCTGTATTTGGATTTAAACTTGCACCTTGTAAATAAACTTTTGGGGATAATAAAACTCTAACACAATTTGTATCTTGATCACCATCAGTGATTGTCCACCCAAAACCACCATCAACAATTGGTGTCATTAACAGCGTTCTCTCTGTCTCTGATAAACAATATTGACTACCACCTGCATTTAATTCTAAATCTGTTGGTATTGGCCCTTCTCCTGCTTCTTGAGTAGACCATCCTATGAGCAGCGCATCATAATTTTCTGTAGAAAGTGTTACATTAGTAAACATCTCTGCTCCATATTGTAAATTTGTGATATCCCAATCACCTAGATTTTGATCAAAACTAGTCGCTCCAGAAAACATGTTACTCATTCCTATAACATTAGACACATCCCAATTATTTAAAGGTTGATTAAAATTTATACAACCACTAAACATATGATCCATATAAATAATATTAGATACATCCCAATTACTAATATCACTGTCAAAATTTATACAGTCAACGAACATAGACTCTATAATTGTAACATTAGATAAATCTGGCTCGTCTATATCAGGGTTAGTAATCTTTAAATTTTCGCAACCATAAAATGCTCTATTCATTGACGTCCACTCAATATCTCCCCATTGCTCTATGGTTTCTAACTTGTTTCTATTACTCTGGTCTGAAGAGTAAAAATAGATTCTTGGAAAATCACCATATATTTTAACTTCGTAAGTATCTGCTGTAGCATAGGTATGGCTTGTATTACCTGTTAAATCACTTTGTATAGTTCCATCACCCCAATCTATACTATAATTGTAGCCAGTTCCGGTAGTTGGAATGGTTATGCTTTCATTAGCTCCGACATTCCATTTAGTAATAAAAGGATTTCCTAAACCACATATTGGGTTTTCTATGCCTAGATCATTAATAGTCCATCCATAACCACCATTAGATACTGATGCCACTAAAAGATTTCTGGCATGTACGCCTTCACAATATTTACTATTACCAGCATCAAACACTAAATTTATATCACTTGGTATTGGTCCTTCTCCTGCTTCTTGAGTAGACCATCCTATGAGCAGCGCATCATAATTTTCTGTAGAAAGTGTTACACCACTAAACATTTCAGTTCCAGAAACTAAACTTGTGATATCCCAATCTCCCAGATTCTGATCAAAGTTTGATGCGTTTAGAAACATCTTCTCCATATTAATAACATTAGACACATCCCAATTGTTAAACGAATCATTTCCTACAAGCAATTGGCAGCCAGAAAACATGCCTTCTGTATTGGTAACATTAGATAAATCTGGTATGTCTGAAGCGGTTACAATTAAATTACTACAACCAGAAAAAGCAGTTTCCATAGATGTCCACTCTATATCTCCCCATTGTACAACTTCTTTTATTTTGGCTTTAATTTCATCTGTAGAATTGCTAAAGTCAATTCTAGGAAAATCGCCATAGATTTTTACTATACGTTGTTGGTCAGAAAGATCATCATTAAGATAAAATGTGTCGTACTCGTGAGAAGCATCTCCTATTATGCCTGTGTCAAATGAGCCATCTCCCCAATCTACAATGTAATTGTAACCATCACCCATTGTTGGGATGGTTATGGTTTCTCTAATATCAGCAGTCCATTTGGTAGTAAATGGTGATTCTGTAAGACCACATATAGGACTAAGTCCAGAATCATTAATAACCCAATTATAAGTCATCATTAATTCTGTTCTTGCACTTTCGCCATTGCAATAAAGACTACGACCTGGGTTAAATGTAATACCTGTAGGGATCGGTCCTTCTCCTGCTTCTTGGGTAGACCAACCTATTAACAAGGCATCGTAGTTTTCTGTAGACAATGCAAGATTTCTAAACATATCTCCTGCTCCAAATTCTAAACTTGTAATATCCCAATTACTTAAATCTTGATCAAATGGTAATATAACAGAAGTATATTGACTATAAAACATCTTACCCATGTTTGTAACATTAGAGACATCCCAATTACCTATATCTTGATTAAAATTATAAGCATCAAAAAACATAAAGGCCATATTGGTAACATTTGATACATTCCAATTACCTATATCTTGATTGAATGGTTCTGCACCAGCAAACATACCTTGCATATTGGTAATGTTAGACACATCCCAATTGTTAAATGAGCTATTTCCTATAAGCGTATGGCAACCATTAAACATTCCAAGAGCATTAGTTACTTGAGATAAATCTGGTATATCTGTTGCTGTTACATTTAAACGATTACAACCAGAAAAAGCTTGCTCCATTGAAGCCCACTCTATATCTCCCCATTGTACAACCTCTCGTATACGCTCTTTTGTAATAACACTTGAGACTTCCCAAAAATAAATTCTTGGGAAGTTTCCATAGATTTTCACTTCATATTCCCCTCCAATGGCATATGTATGAGAAGCATCACCTGTTAAGTTATGTTCAATGGTACCATCTCCCCAATCTATACTATAATTATAGCCAGTTCCGGAAGTAGGTATAATTATACTTTGATCATCTTCTACAATCCATTTTGTTATAAAAGGTAAAAAATTACAACTAATAAAATCGCGACCATCATCATTAATACCCCAACTGTATGTGCTCATTAATTCGGTTCTTGCAGCTTCTCCATTACAATATTTGCTATCACCACCATCGAAATCTAAATTACTTGGTATTGGTCCTTCCCCTGTTTCTTGAGTTGCCCATCCTATTAATAAAGCATCATAGTTTTCTGTAGAGAGTGTTACACCAGTGAACATACTATTTATAAAATCTAAACTTGTAATATCCCATTCTCCTAGATTTTGATCAAAAGAAACTGCATTATTAAACATAAATTTCATATCTGTAACATTAGATACATCC
This sequence comes from Jejuia spongiicola, assembly GCF_023502325.1. Classification (NCBI taxonomy): domain Bacteria; kingdom Pseudomonadati; phylum Bacteroidota; class Flavobacteriia; order Flavobacteriales; family Flavobacteriaceae; genus Jejuia; species Jejuia spongiicola. The sequence goes on along the minus strand of NZ_JAMFLZ010000002.1, from coordinate 443,920 downwards.
CAATTGTTTATAGGTTGATTAAATGAACTAGAAAAAATAAACATTCCAGACATATTAGTTACATTAGAGACATTCCAATTATTTAAGGGTTGGTTAAAGTCTGTACAACCATAAAACATTGCTTGCATATTGGTAACATTAGAGACATCCCAATTATTGATATCGCTGTTAAAATTTGAACACTGAAAAAACATGTTACTCAAATTAGAAACATTAGATAAATTTGGTACGTCTGAAGCGGTTACAATTAAATTATCACAACCTGAAAAAGCATTTTCCATAGATGTCCATTCATTAATTCCCCAATTAGTAACTTCTATTATTTTAGCTCGATTTGCAGATGTTGAGCTATTAAAATCAATTCTAGGAAAATCACCATAAATTTTCACTTCGTAAACACCCGGTGTAGCATACTCATGAGTGGCGTTATCGGTTAAGCCTTCGTCTAAGGTACCGTCTCCCCAAAGAACCGTATAATTATATACTTCTCCAGGAAATGTTGGTATTATAATTGAAGAAGTGTTAGGTGTTCCGGAAACATCTGTATTCCAAGTTGTTATAAAGGGTTCAGGATTAACACATGTTGGGTCTTGTAGACCATCATTAATAGACCAACTAAAATTTGTTATTAAACGCGCTCTTTCAATTTCTCCATTACAATAACGACTATTTCCTGCATCGAAATTAACGTTACTTGGTATTGGGCCTTCTCCTGCTTCTTGAGTAGACCAACCTATTAACAAAGCATCGTAATTTTCTGTTGAAAGTGTTACACCTCCAAACATACTAGAAGCATTATCTAAACTTGTGATATCCCAATTATCTATATTTTGGTTAAAAGAGATTGCATTATTAAACATGTTTATCATATTAGAGACATTTGAGACATCCCAATTGTTAAACGAATCATTTCCTACTAGAAATGTGCATGAATTAAACATGCCTTGTAAGCTGGTTACATTAGACAAATCTGGCGTGTCAGAAGCGGTTACACTTAAATTATTACACTCTGTAAAAGCATTTAGCATAGTAGACCACTGTATATCTCCCCATTGGGTAACTTTTCTTATTTTACTTTTATTTACTCCAGTAGAACTACTGAAATCTATTCTTGGAAAATCGCCATAAATTTTAATTACGTATGTACCTGGTATGTCATACTGATGAGAAGCATCACCCGTTTGATCATATTCTACAGTAGCATCTGCAAAATCACTACCATCACCCCAATCTATTACATAATCATATCCGCTACCAGTTGTTGGTATTTCTATAGTTTGGAAATCACCTGTAAGTTGCCATTCGGTAATAAAAGGCCTTCCTAAACCACAAAACTCATCTGGACCATCACCAAAAATGTTCCAAAAATTATTAAACAATAAATTTAATCTAGCATTTTCACCGTTACAATATGTATAGCCATTGGCATTGAATGAAACGCTATTTGGTATTGAACCCTCTCCTGCTTCTTGTGTTGACCAACCAATTAAGAGCGCATCATAATTATCATAAGAGAGTGCTGTATCTGTAAACATATTATTGGCGGTAACTAAACTTGTAATATCCCAATTACCAACGTTTTGATCAAGATTAGTTGCTGATTCAAACATATTATTCATGTTTGAAACATTAGACATATCCCAATTATTAAACATATCATTTTCTGTTAAAGAAGTACAATCTTTAAACATAGATGACGTATTTGTAACATTAGATAAATTTGGTATGTCAGTAGCTGTAACTTTTAAATTACTACATTCTAAAAAAGCACCTGCCATTGAAGACCACTCTATAGCGCCCCATTGTTTAACTTCTCTTATTTTAGTTCGATTTGCAGATGTTGAGCTTCCAAAATGAATTCTTGGGAAATCTCCATATATTTTCACATCGTATTGTCCAGTAGACGTATACTCATGAGAAACATTACCTGTTTGATTATAACTAAAAGTACCGTCACCCCAATCTATACTATAATTATAACCATTTCCATTTGTAGGTATTTCTATAATTCTATTACCATTTGCATTCCATTCGGTAATAAATAATTCTTCTTCAGAAACACCACAAAATGGATCTCGGCCACCATCGCTAATAGCCCAACCGTATGTACTCATTAATTCGGTTCTTGCAGCTTCTCCATTACAATAGCGACTCTGAGGTGCATCAAAAGCTGTACCTGTAGGTATCTGCGTTTCTCCTGCATCTAAATTTGCCCAACCTATTAATAAATTATCATAATTAGTAGTTGATAAGCTAGTATTACTAAACATTGCAAAAGCATTATTTAATGAGCTGATATCCCAAGTTCCAAGATTCTGATTAAATGATGATGCAGTAGCAAACATACCATTAGCATTAACTAAATTTGATGTATTCCAAGTAGTAATATCTCCATTAAACGCATATGCATCTAAAAACATTCCAGTCATGTTAATTACATTAGATACATTCCAGTTATTAAGAGGTTGATTAAATTCTGTGGCGGAGAAAAACATTCCTTCCATAGTAGTTACATTAGATACATTCCAGCCATTTAAGGGTTGATTAAATATTGTGGCAGCAAAAAGCCCTTCCATATCAGTCACATTAGATACATCCCAGTTACTTATATCTTGATTGAATATACTTGCCCTAGCGAACATATGATTCATATTTGTAACGTTAGACAAGTTTGGTGGCGTGACTGGCAAAGATTCTAGGTTACTACACCCATTAAATGCCTCTAACATGGTTTCCCAAACATTATCTCCCCAACTTACTACACTTTTTAATATTGGAGCATTTGCATCATTTAGATCTACATCTGAGAATCTGAAATATGAAATATTTCCATATACTTTTATAGTATACTCTTCTGCAAGAGCGTAATTATGGTTAGTATATCCTGTATGTCCTGTTGTAGATGTTCCATCTCCCCAATCTACAGTATATGTTTCACCTGTATATGGCATAAATGGCAACTGAAAATCCTGGTTTGCTGTAGGTGATATAATTAATTCTATTGGGCAACTAATATTAGATACTGATACTGATGCCGTACAAGTATCTGTATTACCTACTCCATCAACAGCAGTAATTGTAACATCATCAATATTTACAGTACTACAATCAATAAACATTGGTAAAGACGAGCTTATGCTTGTCTCTACAGACATTATTCCTGTTAAATTCTCAAAAGTTGTACTTGTACTTGATGCTGCATATATATGCATATAGTATTTTATGCCTGCACTTAAGGTCGTGGTTGTATTTCCACTTACAACTTGACCTGTAGCAATATCAATTGTTGTATCGACTATAAGACCTTCTCCATTTTCTGTTGGCGGAATATTCCATATACTATACCTAAATTGAGACACGAACGTTCCTGATCCTCCATCGTTTTTGATAAGGTCAAAATCAAACGTATACGCTCCATTAGATGGCACCATGAAGATTGAAGATTGATGGTATAAGTTTGAATGTACAGGACTTGTATTGTCTATATTAACGTAAAATTGATCATACTCTGCTAAAAAATTTAATTGACTAGAATTATCGGTAGAGCCATTGTCAAAATCTGAAGGTAAAATGGTATATCCAATATCTGTTGTTGGGAGTTCTGGAACAGTAACATCTTGACAACTAATTATTGGTCCTTCTGTATCTTCTACAGTTATTGTAAATGTACACTCACCTGTATTTCCACTAGCATCTGTAACCGTAAACGTTTGGATGGTCTCACCGGTTGGGAACAATTCTCCACTACCCAATCCACTGGTTTGAGAAATTTGTAAATCTTCTGTCGCTGTACAATTATCAGTAGCGCTAATAACAAAATTAACAATAGCACCTGCACTGTTTGGATCTATATCAACAGTAATATCTGTTGGGCAATCTATAAATTCTGGCGCTACATTCTCGGTAGCATTTATACTTGGTACACAACTAGTATTTTGCCCATTATCTTCATATGCATACACGCTATTAGTTGCTATAATAGTTCCCGCATCAGAACAATCTAAATCTAAGGTAATTGAAGAAGGCCCATTTACATAAATTAATTCTGAACTAAAAGCTAGTGTTCCTGTAAAAAATAGATTTTCACCATCTTCTAACACAGACATGTAATAGGTCTTACCTCGTTGTAAGCTAAAGGTATTGTTGTTACTTCCTTGAGCTAGCGATCCATTTGCATTAAAACTTGCAAACCCAACATAACCTGGTCTTAAAGCAAAATCTCCTGTGTTTGGATTAAAACTATCTTCCCAAATAAATAAATTACTCGAATTATTACCAGACAAAGTGAATGTGTAACTTCCTGTGGTTGGTGGTATTAACTCAAATAACTGATAATGAAAACCTGTTGGTAAATTAAGAATTTGATCTGTAGGGCTATTATTATCTAATACAACCGGAACTTCTGTTCCTGTTCCAAAAGCAAGATTAGCAGTTGCTGATAAATCGTTGGTAGCATTTGCAAGTTCATTTAGTGTAAACTCAGATGTGCTTGTATTTTCATCGACTATAACAGAAGGTGATGAACAAGTAATTACGGGTGCGTTGTCGATAACCACATTATAACTACAAATACTACTTCTATTTCCGCTAGTATCTACAATACGATATTGTACTGTAAAATTTGAAGTAGGCACTGTACCAAAAGCAGGACCAGCATCTAATCGTTCTATAACCAATTGACTGTTAGCATCATAATTGTCACTACTGCCACTAGTACTAGGTTCTTGTAATGTTTCGCCTTCTAGTAACACAACATCTGTTGTTGGACATCCACCAAGTACAGGTGCTTCTGTATCATTTACAATGACATTAAAGGTACACGATTGTTCTTCTCCGTAATTATTAGTATACGTATAAGTAACTTGTCTTGGTTGACCTATAAAATATGTAAAACCAAAACCAGAGGCTCTATATGAACCTGTGAATGTATCACTAGGGCAGCCATTATCATTAATGGTTATGTTACTCCCATCAAAGTCTGCTGGACGAATAATGGCAAAACTCTGACCTGGATCGTTAGCAACAATATAATCACTGCATTGAATGTCTGCATAGTTACCGCTAATAACAGTTATTGTTGCAGTACAACTATCAGTAAGACCGTTAGCACTAATGCTTAAATCAATAAAATTATTACTTCCAAGGTGAGAACAATCAAAATTAATATTTCCGTCATAGATAATAAAGCCACCTCGAGTAGTAGAACCATTGTTAACCTCTGATGCGTTTATACTTGCCTCACCATTAGCATCTAATATCACTGTAAGATCTCTACAACGAGCTATTGGAGGTTCATCTTTATAATGTATATGAAACTTCAAATCTCTGGGTATCCAAGCATTTGGTACTCTAAAATCAGAAAAAATAAACATAGTTCCTTGTGTATATGGGTTCCTATCATCATATTTTATATCTATATGACTATTAGGACTATCTTTTATGATTCGAATCCCATACTCTGTTCCAGATTCCACTTCTGAAGGGTTATTAAATAAAACATACTGCTCTACTCCTTGATTAGAAGCAGAATGGGTACCGATGTTTCTTGTTCCGGTTGCCAATAACTCACGATTAGTACTAAAAGGGTTTTTGTACATCTCTACTGTTACATCATTTTGTCCTTGTAAAACTTCATGAGTCCAAAAGGAGAATCCTTCAATTTCTCCATCACAAGTTGCTATAAATGAATTTCCCATTATATCGATGACCTCATCACGATCATTGGCGCCTGACTGTACAATATCATGTACCGGACCACATTGTGCTTTAACACTTTGCAGACTAAAAAAGAGAATGAATAGTACTAGGGTAATTAAAGGGGTTTTTGCTTTCATGATTATTTAAAATTTAAATCATGTGCAAGGTAGTTTGAGTGTTAGTTTTGAAAAATAAGAGACAGCACGTAAATACTACGTAGTGGTACTTATAAATAATTCTTCTACTAGTAATCGTTTTACTCAAAAAAGACTCAAGTTTAGTTTTCTTGAGGCTTTTATATACGCTTTTAAATAGTATAAATTATGTGTGATTTACCAGAAAAAATCCTATTAATGCTTAACAGGATACTTAATAAACGTTGATACTTTCTCTAACTTATCGTTTATCTCTATATATTCTACTGTTATTGTTTTTGGTGTTTTCTCAACTTCTTTTGTTGTCAACAGTTTAGATATTGTACCTCCTATTGGTAACTGTGTGGTGTAACCTGAAAATGACAAACTAAACCCTGTGTTCCCTGGATGGGTATAAAGCATGGTTTGCAATTGGGTAAAATCGCCTCCTGCACTGTAAAGCACCTTGCTATCCATATCTAGATCTTCGTTATAATAACCTTCTATTCCTGTATAACTTAAACTAAACGCTGTATTGTCTGGTTCTGAATATAGTTTTGTAGATAGCTTTCCTGAATCGCCTGTTCCTGAAATATTAACAAAACCATTACCATCTGCATCTCCTGCCAACATAGCCATAGGACCTGCACCTGTAAACGATACATCTATCTGGGCATGTGTACCATATGTATTCATGCCTACATCTGTAAAATCTATTGTTGTAGCTGTGCTACTTAAGGCTATAGCACTAGCACTCATAATACCTAAATGATTACGGTGTTTTACAACCACATGATAATCATCTTCTGGTAAGTCAAAAAACAATGGTAAAATACCATCTATTCCTACCACATCACCATCACGTTGCAGTAAGGCTGATTGACTATCAATTACCAGAGTGTTATTGGTCTTATCTCTTAATTCTATAAAAACCCAATCTACGATGGCATCAGTGCCCACAACAGTGAACACTGAGACATCTGCTATTAATCCATCTCCATAGGGAGACATCGTAGGTATATAGTTAGCCACTCTTAAATCATCACGCATTAAACTTTCTTCCCCTGTATTTGGATTTAAACTTGCGCCTTGTAAATAAACTTTTGGGGAAACTTGAATAGCGCAACCATCTGCTTGTCCTTGATCATTGAATGACCATCCGTGAGTAGTTATCAATTCTTCTCTAGCACTAGCACCAGCACAGTATTGAGCACTTATAGTTCCCAGAGAACGGTTTATAGGAATATCATCTATACCATCGCCATCTATACCGCTTGAATCTGTACTCCAACCCACTAAAATAGCATCGTAATTCTCAACAGACAAAGCAGTTCCATTAAAAATATTAAAAGCGTCCCTCAAATTGCTAATATCCCAATCCCCAAGATCCTGATTAAAATATGATGCATTTCGAAACATACCGTCCATTTCTAATACATTAGAAACATCCCAATTACTAATATCTTTATTGAAACTAGAATTCATAAACATAAAATTCATACGCGTTACATTGCTTACATCCCAATTAGCAAAAATACCTGTATTTCCTAGAGATGTACACCCCGAGAAAGCACTACCCATATTATTAACTTCAGATAAATTGGGGATATCACTAGCTGTGATCTGTAAATTAACACAGCTTGAAAAAGCCGAATTCATCCTAGTCCATTTGCTATTTCCCCATTGCTGTATATCTACAAATTTGGCACTATCTGTAGGGTCACCATCGTTATCCTGATTAAAATAAAAATCGCCAATTATTTTTATGGTATATATTCCTGGAGTTGTATAGGTATGTGTACCTGTTCTGTTTGCTTCTTCTACATTACCATCTCCCCAATCTATTACTTTCTCTCCATAAACAAATAAATCTATAGAGTTATTATCTGTAATTCCTGAGTTCTCTGTATTGATGGTCATTATAAAAGCATTGTCAAAAGCTTCTGAACAATTTGGATCTAAGCCATCATCGTTAAAATTCCATCCATGAGTGTTGATTAATGCTGTACGTGCATCAAGTCCTGCACAATATTGAGCACTTATAGTTCCCAAATAACGATTAGCTGGAATATCATCTATACCATCGCCATCTATACCGCTTGAATCTGTACTCCAACCGATTAAAATAGTGTCGTAATTTTCAACAGACAAAGCTGCACCCTTAAAAATATTATAGGCGTCTCGTAAATTGCTAATATCCCAATCCCCAAGATCCTGATTAAAGTTTGATGCATTTAGAAACATACCATCCATATAACTAACATTTGAAACATCCCAATTACTTATATCGCCATTAAAACTAGAATTTAGAAACATAAAAGTCGTATTCGTTACATTGCTTAAATCCCAATTAGTAAAGACATCGGTATTCCCTAGAGATGTACACCCCGAAAAAGCAGCACCCATATTATTAATCTCAGACAAGTCAGGGGTGTCTGGTGCAGTAATTTGTAAATTAACACAGTTTGAAAAAGCCGAATTCATCGTAGTCCATTTGTTATTTCCCCATTGCTGTATATCTACAAATTTAGCACTATCCGTAGGGTCACTATTGTTATCCTGATTAAAATAAAAATTGCCAATTATTTTTATGGTATATATTCCTGGGGTTGCATATGTATGAGTTCCTATTCCAGATGGTGCCTGAATGTTACCATCTCCCCAATCAATTAATTTGTCCCCATAAACAAATAATGAAATGGAGTTATTATTTGTAATTCCCGGGTTCTCTGTATTGATAGTCATTATAAAAGCATCATCAAACGAACATTGTTGCCCTCCATCCGTAATGGACCACCCTTTATTATTTAGTAACCACGCTTTAGCAGAAGAAGCAATGCAATACTTACTTGAACCTCCATCAAAAACAAGATTAGATGGGGTATTTGACCCCATAGAACTGGTCATAAATCTCCAACCTATGAGTGTAGCATCATAATTTTCTAGTGACAATCCGACATTTTTAAACATGCCCCTTAGACCTGAATTACTTCCAGTGTCAACAATACTACTAATATACCAATCCCCTAGGTTTTGGTCAAAATTATAAGCCTCATGAAACATTTCAGCCATGTTTGTTACCTGATTTACGTTCCATGCAGATATATCTTGATTGAAAACTTCTGCACCAGCAAACATAAATGACATATCTGTGACAGTTGCTACATTCCAGTTTCCTAAATTTTGATTAAAGTTAATAGCACCATCAAACATACCGCTCATATTGATAACATTAGCCACATTCCAATTACTGATGTTTTGGTTGAAATTAGAAGCTTCTTCAAACATGGACTGCATATACTGTACATTACCGACATCCCAGGACGATATATCGCTGTTGAAATGGGTTGCAAGATGAAACATCCCAGACATGTCAGTTACATTAGAAACATTCCATAATGAAATATCGCCATTAAAAACCGTTGCTTCTAGAAACATATCTGCCATGGTCGTTACATTACCCACATTCCATGAAGTTATATTTCCGTTGAAATTATGTGCATAGCTAAAAGCGTCCGTAAGATTTGTAACATTGCTAAGATCCCAATTGTTAAGGTCTTGATTAAAAGCTTCACAATTACGAAATATCGCTTCCATAGTTGTAACATTAGAAACATTCCAACTATTAATACTGTAATTAAATACATCGCAACCTCTAAACATAGAAGCCATGGATGTAACATTAGAGACGTTCCAATTAGCTATATCTTGATTAAAAACAGTGCAATTACGGAACATAGATTCCATAGATGTAATGTTAGAGACATCCCAGTTACCTATATTACCATTAAAGGCATTACAACCATGAAACATAGATGCTAAAGATGTTGTATGAGATAGGTTTGGTGTATCAATAGTTGCATTAGTTATAGTAAGATTTTGACATCCACGGAAAGCAGATTCCATTGAAGACCACTCTATATTACCCCATTGTTCTACGGTTAATAGCTTATTTTTATCTCCATCATTATTAAAATAGATTCTTGGGAAGTTTCCTGTAATTTTTACGGTATGGGTTCCTGATATTGCATATCTATGACTAATATTACTAATAACTCCATAATTAATGTTACCATCACCCCAGTCCACATCATATCTATAAGCTCCACCTGCAGTAGGAATAGTTATGGTTTCATTAGGATTATCTGTTTGCCATGTTGTTATAAATGGATTAGATGTAGTTACTGTTACTTTAGACTCACAATAAGACATACGACCAAGGTCATCTATAAGAACAACATATATGGTATTATCCCCTATATCTGCAGAGGTATAAGTTATAGCATCGAAAGTATTAAAACCTGCACCTGTATTTATACCCCCACTAAATGTTGCTGGTGCCCCAGACTCGACTACAACTTGAAGGTAATAGGTTGTTCCACTACTTAAAAACACAGCATCATTATTGCTAAAAGACCCAAGATAATTATTGGGTTGATTGTATACGAAACCATCTAAAAATCCTGGTCTGTTTGTAACATCTCCTGTATTTGGTGCAACAGGTTGTTCACTTACAAAAACAAACAATAAATCATCTGCCTCTGAAGTACTAAAGTTAAACTGTGGTGCATAGTTACCATCTTCTGGCACGGTAAACGTGAATGATTCATAATATATTCCTGTTCCTTTATCGAAAACATCATCTGTAGGGCTATTTACTGTTGTTCGTCCATTAAACCCCTCTCCTGTTCCAGAACCAATACCTGGTGCTGTATCTGTTAAATACCAAGAAGCACCTTCACTAACACAAGGACCTTCAAACCCAGTAAAAAGATCATCTATGGTAACTGTTACTTGGTCATTAAAACTTAATGCTACCGTTTTATCTCTACACAAGACTTGAGAATCTTCTAACGTAATATTAACATGAGATATACAAGTGTCTTTATTCCCTGCTGCATCATAAACAGTTAATGTTATTTGATTCGCACCTGCATCGGTACAACCAAAAAAAGAGTTATCTATGAGCATTAAAGCAATACCGACATCATCTGTGGAATTATTATTAATAAGGTCTGGAGTAGTTGAAAAACCTGATGAATCCAGAGTAATATTTAAATCTTGACAAACCGCACTAGGAGGTACATTATCGTATGGAAGGTCATAAGTGCCTACCGGAAAAGGTACTGGAGCTGTTGCATTTGTTAGCGGGTTACCAAATAAAATATCTTGACCAGGTATACGCCAGTTAGACTCTATAAAACCTCCATCTGGCCCTGTGTTATTTATACGGTATGCCCAACCTTTTGTGAAATTCCATGATGCAGTACCTCCATTAACATTAACATCACCATAACTATCTAATAATACAGGAGACTCAACTTCATCAACAAATAATTCGATAGCAAAATAGCCTCTAAAATCATTGATTCTGCCTAAATTAAAATTGGCTGCAAACCCAAAAAACGCTTCAAAAGTATCTAGATCACTGGTTAAATAAATAAAATCTCCTGCAGTAGCAGAACCAGAGAGGTAAAATTCTTGACCATCTGAACCTCCGCCATCACCCACAATACCAATGGAAAAAACACTTAAATCTGGAATATCTTCATAGACGTACAATTCAATCGTATTAGTAAACACAGTATTGGCAGACATAACACCAGTAATTTTTATAGGGCTTGGCCCTAATGATGTCATAACGTTTACTTCCGAACCTAGATCTGCATCCACACCAGCTTCTGGGTTTTGACTAATAATATTGCCTAAAGCAATGGTTTGGCTATAGAATTCAGTATTAGTACCTAGCATCAATCCAACATTCGTTAATGCTACTTCTGCGTTAACTTGGGTATCTCCTGTTAGATCAGGAACACTAATCTGAGGGCATTGTTTTCCTCCATCTGAAATTGTCCAAGAAGCATCGTCTATTAAACTTTGTCTTGCATCTTCTCCTAGACAGTATACACTGCTGCTTCCTGCATGAAATGTAACATTGGTAGGAATTTGTGTTTCTTCATCACTTAAGGTTTGCCAACCTATTAATAAGCTATCATAATTTTCCCAGGATAATGATGTGCTTGATAGCATTGCAGATGCAAAATTCAAACTAGAAATATCCCAATTGCCTAAATCTTGATTAAATGAAGATGCTGCAAAAAACTGATGCGACATATTCTCTACCGCTGAAACATCCCAATTGTCCAATGGTTGATTAAAAGTAATTGCACTACGAAACATTTCTGACATGGTCGTTACGTTAGATACATCCCAATCGTTCAGTGGTTGATTAAATAACAAAGCTGCATAAAAAAGTTCTTTCATGCTTGTTATTGTTGAAACATTCCAAGTATTAAAGGCAGGTGTTCCTACTAAATTTTCACAAGCAAAAAACATCCCGTTTAAAGAACTTACCTGTGATAAATTAGGTGTATCTGTTGCTGTTACATCTAAATTTAAACAACCAAAAAAGGCATATTCCATAGACGACCAAGGGTAGCTTCCCCATTGAGAAATTTCTAAAAGCTTTTGATAATCGCCAGTAGCATTAAAATAAATTCTTGGGAAATCGCCATAGATTTTTATTGTATGTATGTCAGGAGCGGCATAAGTATGGCTTGTATTACCCGTTATATTATTTTGTATTGTACCATCACCCCAATCTACAGTATAATTATATCCAGATCCTGTTGTTGGAATAGTTATAATCTCATAAGGAGTGGTAGTTCTCCATTTTGTAATAAATGCATCCGAACAATTACTTCCATCATCTGTAATGGTCCAATTTAATCCAGATGGATCGGTTAATATATCTCTTGCGCTTTCTCCAATACAATATTGACTGTTTCCTCCATTAAGAACAAGGTTTGAAGGGATTTGAGTTTCACCTGGATCTAAAGTACTCCAACCTATTAATAAGTTGTCATAATTTTGTTGAGACAATTTAGCACCAATAAACATTTCTTCAGCGCTTGTTACATTAGAAATATCCCATGCTCCTATATCCTGATCAAAAGCATATGCATTTTTAAACATGTGGAATGTACTTCTTAAATTAGACACATCCCAATTGCTAATATCCTGATTGAACTCATGTGCATTGACAAACATATAACCAGCTTGTCCTAAGTTACTCACATCCCAACTGGAAATGTCCTGATTGAATTTTAGACACTCACCAAAGGCTACCCACATATCGGTAACATTGGATACATTCCAGTTGCTTAAATCTTGGTTGAATTTATAAGCTTTATAGAATAACCATCTCATATTTTCTATGGTAGACACATCCCAGTTATTAAAAGCAGATGTTCCTACAAGATTGTGACAGTTTCTAAACATACTATCAAAATTCGTTACATTGGAGAGATCGGGTACATCTGTGGCCGTTACATCTAGGTTTGAGCAGCCTACAAATGCATATTTCATTGATACCCAAGGGTTCGTTCCCCATTGTGCTACGCTGCGAATCTTATCTCTATCTTCGGATCCATTAAAGTAAATTCTGGGGAAATCACCAATAATGATGACTTCATAAATGCCTGGTGTAAAATATTCATGACTAGCATTTCCTGTAAACCCTTGTTCTTCTATGCCATCTCCCCAAATTACCGTATAATTATAATTATTGCCTGTAGTAGGAATGGTAATGGTTTCATTAGGTGTTGTGGTTTCCCAAGTGGTAATAAAATAAGTGCTAGGATCAACAATACATGGCCCCGGATCATTAACATGTATAACCAAGCTAATATCTGGAAAATTCTCATTTAACTTATCTAAAAGGGTGGTTTGTGTTGTGCCTTTGTCCACACAACTAAATGTAGTATATATAGGAGGCAACGAATAATTAGCCGCAATTTCTTCTAATGTATAGCATTGATTTGCTTGTGCATTAAATACCAAATCATCCATTGATAAATATCCTAATCCTTCATTGTTCAATAGAACCGTTGCGTCATTTACAGTTACATTAGTAGGAATAGCGTCATCTATAGCCACACTTATGTTTAAGGTTGGGAATGTTGTATTATTTGTGGGTGTTATTTCGTATGTATAACTTCCAAGACTATTACAAGTGTATGTAATGCCGCCTGCTGGCCAATTATAGTCGGAACGAATCTCAGCATCTGTTAAACACCCTGTATAAGTTATACTGCTAATAATATCATTAATCGTTAAAACAGTATCTCCACTAGTAGCGTTTACAGAAAGATTAATAGTTTCGTTATATTCAATAACTGGAATGTCTGTATCAATAATGTTTAAGGTAATTGGAAATTGAGGAGATTCATTTCCGAATTCATCCACTACTGTGGTAGGATAAGACATCGTACTACCTACGTCTGCACAGGTAAAAGAACTACCAATCACCGAAGAGTTTAAACTTAATGTACCATTTGCGCAAGGTGCATCAATAAAATAGGTTAAAACTTCACTAAAATAAGCTTCATCTAACGTTATTGAGCCATTATTTGGAATTTCTATATCATATATAGCTTCAGCTGGCGAGTTTACATTTTCATTTATTATTGGTGCTTCTTGGTCTATAATAGTTAAATCAAAAGTTGCTCCATGGATTTTTCCTGCTGTATCATAAACCCATACAACAAGGGTTTGTGTTCCTAAATCAGTACAATCAAAAGTTCGTGAGCTTAAATACTCTCTAACACCTTCTGAATTATCTAATGGAAATACAATTCTATCTATTGCACAATCATCGTAAGAACCATTATCTGCATCGGCAGCAAGAACAGTAACTTCACCATTAGCATCTAAAGTTGCCGTAAGATCTTTTAAGACTGCTGTTGGGAATTCGTTATCTGCTAGGTTTGAAGTAATTGAGAAATGAGTATCATCATACCATTCTCTCTGGTTGGTATAAGCATTTATATCTCTAAAAACCCAAACTTGATAATCCCCGACAGGTAAGTTTTCGTAAATTCCATTATTAGAATATCTCTGCCAACCCGGATCGTCTGACCTATATAAAACATATCTTATCTCTATATACTCTGGATTACACCCACCATCATTAGCTAAAAACACATCTACTCTTCCTTGTTCACTACAATCTGTAGCTTCGAACACATTTACACCAGATATTTCTGGAGTACAATCTGTTCTATTAACAAAACGATATTTTATTTCTCCATTTCTATTATTTACATTTGAAACTCTAATAGAAGTGTTATAATCATAATAATCGTTTCTAATATACGACCCTCCTCCTCCTGCGGCCCCAGCCTCACCACCATGATCACCGCCAGAATAACCGCCGCCACCGCCGCCACCTGGGTTTCCGTAACTTCCGTAATCATCAAAACCAGCACCTCCGCCACCAAATCCCCAACCACCTACATTATCTGCCCATGCATCATGATCATTTTCTAAAATACCACCTATACCCCCATACCAAATTCCTCGTTGACCACCATGAGTATAATTTAAACCATCATCATCTCTTGCAGAATCAAAAGCGCCTCCGCCTCCGCCTCCATAAGAATAAAAATTGCCAGAAATGGTTTCACCTCCATTCCCATCAGAACCCCCAGAATTTGCATTTTCTGTTAAAGATGCATCCTTACCATATTTCTCAACACAACCAAATAAACTTTCATTTGCATAAGAGCCACCACCACCACCAGCTACTGATAAAATAGAGTTATCTCCTCCTAAAACAACTATTGCGGAACCACCACCGCCTCCACCAGCACCATTTGTTCCACTTCCTGCTCCAGCTTGTCCTACATAAAAACGTAATGTTTTACCTTCTGAAATTTCGCCTATACCATTACCAATATTCCATGTTGCATTAATAATGGCACCGTTCCCTCCAGCAATACGATCGCAAGCAGTACCTCTTGCATTACCTCCATCTGCTCCAATTATTTCAAACTCTATATGTGTATAGTTAGTAGTAGGAATTGTAAAATCTTCATAATTACCTGTATAATTTATAGTATGCCAACTACCATCACCATTAAGCGCATTTTGTGCTAATAATGCATTTGCACCAATAGTTATAAAAAAAATTAAGGTGAATATTCTTTTTAACATAACTTAAAGGGGTTTTGTTATTAAACAAAATTACCTACTAAGCATATATCAAAAAATAAGAGGTGGCACACATATACTACGTGCCAGTACGTATAAAATATAACTGCTTAAACCTATTTACCCTACATCATGAAGCTTAAGTTCTGTTTTTAACTTAGAGAATATTTTTTTAGCAGATAAATCTTTACTCATACTGTAGCTGATGGATTGAACAATACCTGCTTTTTGACCTATCTCGTCTTTAGATCCCAATATTAGAAATTTAGACCTAATACGCTTAAAAACCAATGCCGTCTTTATGTCTGCAGCATTAAGCCCTGGCAATTCTTCTTCAACAATTACTAATTGGTTACGATTTTTTATAATATGCCTTAAAACTTCAAAGCCATCGTAAAAAATATGAATATCTGTAAAGCCGTTTTTAAAAAAGAATATTTTTAATTGCTCTACATATTCTTTATCACTGTGGGCTAATACTATTTGCATCCTTTATTTCTATCATAATTCAAAAAATGCAATGTATATTGAAAAGTTAATGTGTACCATAAGAACTAATACGTAATTATTACGTATTGGTACTTAGTCTATTGGGATAATATAACAGTTCTATTTACCAAAGCCCAATTTGTAAGTACGTTATTCCCTTTTTTAAGCCCTAGTTTTTCAATAATATTACTGCGATGTTTTTCAATAGTTCGAATTGATAAAGATAGGGATTCAGCTATATCTTGATTTGAAATTTCCTGAGCAATAAGTTTTAATATTTTTGTTTCTGAAAGCGTTAATAAATTTAGACGTTTTAGTTCGTCTGTTGCTAAGTTTAAAGGTTTATCATCTATGGATTTACTATAATAAATATTGCCCTTTAAAACCTCTTCAATGCAATGATCTATTTCAAAAAAACCATCTTCTTTTAAAAGGTAACCATCTATTTGAAATGTTTTAGCCTGTACAATGTAATAGGCTTCTTTATGAAATGATAAGATAATGAATTTGGTTTTAGATCCTTTTTCTCTTGCCATTTTAATGACTTCAAACCCTAAGAGAAGTGGCATATCTATATCTAGTAATGCAATATCGGGATGCAACTTTAATATAAGCTCCAATGCTTGTATGCCATTATTAGCCTGTGCAATGACATTGTAGCCATTAGATATTAACTCATCATTCAAGCCTTTTAAAAGCATTGGATGGTCATCTGCAATAACTAAAGTAATGTCTTTTTTATTCATGTTAAATGGGGATATTTAATGTTAATATAGTGCCTTTTCCTTTATTGCTATTAAGGTTAATCTGAGCATTCATTATTTTAGCACGTTCAAGCAGGGTTTTTAAGCCCAAACTCATGTTTCTATATTTCGATTTAAAATCAAAGCCTTTTCCATTATCACTTACAGTAACATTTATATTTTCAGTAGTTTTAGTAATATTCATTTTTACAGCTCTGGCTTCTGCATGCTTTACAATATTACTTAAAGTTTCTTGAATTATTCGATATAAATGTAATTCTGAGGCTTTAGATAGTAAATTATCTATGTTTTCAATCTCATCTGTAAAAAACAAATCGGTATTGGCGTTAATATCATAAAGTAAAGCATTTATAGCTTCGGTTAACCCTAAGCGTTCTAAGTTTGAAGGATGTAAGCCTCTGGAAATTGTACGAACTTCTTCTAATGTAGAATTGGCTAACTGTTCTGCGTTTTTATCTCCTAAATTCTTTGTAGTTTTACTCAAAAGCATTAATTTTTGTCCAACACTATCATGTAAGTCTCTTGCCAATCTTGAGCGTTCTTTTTCTTGTTGATTGATAAGCTCTTGTGAAAATTGTTCTTGCAGTGCTTGTTTTGACATAGCAAATTTTCGAGTCCGCGTTAAATAAATAATTAGAAATAGCGCCAATAAGCCTATTCCACCAAATAATATCCAATATTTTTTTATTCTATTCTGCACATATAAAGTTTCTATTTTCGCTTCTGACAGTTTTTTTTCTTGTACAAATAATAAACTATCTTTTAATTTTTCTTTTTTATATTGATACTTGATATCTAATTCTGCAAATTCTCGGATACTCTTTACATTTAAATCTTTTATTTGCTGTCGTTTATATAACCTATAATATGAGAAGGCAGTTTCATGCTGTTTTAAATCACTATGAGCGTTACTTAAAGCCAAATATCTATTGGCTAACCTACCTGTTATTTCCATTTCCTGTAATAAATCCAAAGATTTTTTATAATAATGAATTGCAGTTTTTGGATTATTTAATTTTCTATACGCATACCCAGAATTTTTATAACTTCTTTCCATGCCTATTTTATCATTTATTAAACTGGAAATCTCCAAATTCTTTAATGAATAGCTTAAAGATTTTTTGTAGTTCTTTTTAGCTCTTTCATAGCGTGCCAAAAAAGCTAAGGCATTTGCTTTACCTTTCAGATAATGAATTGAATCTGCATATGATAGTGCTTGTTCTGCATATAGTTTGGATAACTCATTATCTTCATAAATAATATAGAAACTACTATAATTATTAAGTAGATTTATTTTTTCTTTATCATTTGGATATATAGCTAATAAAGCGAAAGCTTTGTCATAATATTTTTTAGCTTTCAAACTATCTCGTTTACTTTGAAACAACCTTCCAAATTGGTTATAGGTAGTTGTTAATGAACTTGAATCTTTTAAAATTTCTCCTATTCGTAAGCTTTCTTGTATGGCTTTTAAACCTGATACATACTCTTTATCTAGCCTATATTGTTCACATAAATACTGTAAAATAGAAGCCTTTTTTAGTAAGAAGTACGAATTAGCGGGCTTTTTATTTAAAATAGTATTAACAATATCTAATGCTTTTATAAAATTTGATTGTGATGTGTTAGGTTTAATAGATACATATTTGATTCCATTCTCATATAAGTTTTCAAGTTGAAGGCTGTCATTTTGAGCAAAAGTTGTACTCAAAAATAGTAAGCCAATGGAATATGATATGAAATTTTTCATTATCGTTTTTTATAAGTTTAATGTGTTATAGTTAGTGTTACTTTGGTTCCTTGATTTACAACACTATCTAAATTCATTTTAGCACCTAAAATTTTGGCGCGTTCAAAAAGTGTTTTTAAGCCTAAACTCATATTTTTATATTTCGATTCAAGATCAAAACCCTTTCCATTGTCGCTAATCATTACTTGAATGTCATTGGCTGTTTTTTGAATTTTCATTTTTACAGCTTTTGCTTCTGAATGCTTAATAATATTATTTAGAGTTTCTTGAATTATTCGATATAAGTGTAATTCTGACTCTTTAGATAATGCATTGTCGATATTATCAATCTCATCTGTAAAAAACAAATCGGTATTGGCATTAATATCATAAATCAATGCATTAATAGCTTCAGTTAATCCAAGGCGCTCAAGGTTTGAAGGATGTAAGCCTCTTGAGATACTACGGACTTCCTCTAAGGTATTGGTTGCTAACTTCTCTGCATTTTCATCTCCCAGTTTTTGAGTTGTTTTTGAAAGCAACATTAATTTTTGACCTACACTATCATGTAAATCTCTAGCTAAACGAGAACGTTCTTTCTCTTGTTCATTAAGTAAATCTTGAGAGAATTTTTCTTGTAATTCTTGCTTTGAAGCTATAAATCTTCTTGATCGTATTAAATAAATGATTAAAAAACCTAACAATAAACCAGCACCTCCAAATAACATCCATTGTCTGTTTATTTTATTTTCAGCATCTAATAAAGCTATTTGCGAAGCTTGATCTGCTATTTTAAAATCGCGTTTTTCGGTTTCATACAAGGTTTGGTAGTAAGATAGTGCTCTGGATTTTTGAATACTGTTAATAGAGTCTTTAAATCGATTATATTTTGAAGTATATGTAAAAGCCTTTTCAAAATCATTAAGTCCGCTGTAGATTTCAGTTAATTTATCATAAGACTCATAAATCCCTTCGGTATTGTTAGTACTCAAATGAATGTCTAAAGCCATTTGCGCATTAGTTAATGCGTTTTTATAATTTCCAACAGCAATAAAATAATCTGCTAAAGACGACCTGTATGCGTATTCAAAGGGAACAGGTTTGTTGTTTGAAAATTTATTCTGAATTTTATTAAAAAATTGTTGAGCTTTAACTAAGCTATCATTCTCTGAATAAGCACTCAAAAGAGCGTAAGATATTATTGATGATAGTTTTGTACGCGGTGTTGTAGACTCATCTGGCGTATTGTAATAATAACTTTCATTTAAATACTTAAGCCTCAATACTTGATCACCATTTTTATTAGCGTCAATTGCAGCATTAAATAAATTAGGAATTAAAGCTCTGTAATCTCTTTGTGATTTGCTAATCTGAATAACTTCGGTACGCTCTTTCTTAGCTTCTTCATAAAATCCCATTTTACTATATACTACTGCTAATGTATTTCTTGCCCCTATCAAACGGGTAGTATCTTTTAAAATTGTAAATATTTTAGCTGTTTCTGAAAGTAATTGTGACCCAGTAGCATAATCTCCCATATCTACAAACGCAGATGCTTTATATGTTCTTGCTTCAGCATATAATATGCTGTCATTATCTTTTAAAGCATATGCTTCAGCTTCATCATATATTGGAATAGATTCTTTTATAGTTCCTGAAAAAAAATAAGCATCTCCTGCATTCGTATATAATCTTGCAAGTATATCGTTATCACTTATATTTAACTTTTTCTTTTTAAAATCATTAAAAACGTTTATTCCTTCTTTTGGTTTATTAACTCTATTTGCATAATAAAAGATTAAAGATGATGTTCGAGCAACAGCAATTTCAAGAGAGTCCATTTTATAAGCATACTCTATAGTAGCTCTAATAATTGAGTCTGCTTTTAATTTAGGATTATTAGTATAATTAATTAAGCGAGATAAGCTATCCATAAGTTTTAGCTTTGATCCACCTTCTAACTCAGAAATTTTAATTTTTAGTTCTTTAACTTGATTGGTAAGTGCTTCTTGCGAATACGTTAAAGTAGGTATTAGCAAATACATACTTGTAATAAACAATATACTTAAATGCGCTATTTTATTCATTTTTCAAAGGTATACTTAATGTTATTACCGTGCCTTTTCCTAGATAACTTTCTATATTCAAATTGGTATTGATAATTTTTGCACGCTCTTCAATGGTTTTCATCCCTAAACTCATCTTATAGCTGTGATTTTTATCAAAACTAAAACCTTTTCCGTTATCTCTAATAAACATCTCGATAGTTTCGGATACTTTTTTAATATTAATTTTTACAGCTTTAGCTTCTGAATGCTTTACAATATTGTTTAAAGTTTCTTGAATAATTCTGTAAAAGTGCAATTCTGAAGTTCTAGATAACAATCCATCAATATTATCTACATCCTCAGAAAAAAATAAATCTGTATTAGAATTTATTTCATATATCATAGCATTTATGGCCATAGTCAATCCTAAGCGTTCTAAATTAGAAGGGTGCAGTCCTCTGGAAATTTGACGTATCTCTTCTAAAGTTGTATCAACCAAATGCTTTGCATTAGTATGTACTGTATTTTTAATCGTTTTTGATAATAACATTAATTTTTGACCTACACTATCATGCAATTCCCTTGCTAAATGAACACGCTCTTTTTCTTGTTCATGTAACAAATCTTGAGAAAAATTTTCTTGTAGTTCTTTCTTATAAGCTATAAATTTTCTTGAACGTAATAAATAGATGATTAAAAATAATAATAATAAACCAGTACCTCCAAATAACATCCATTGTTTGTTTATCTTATTTTCAGCATCTAATAAAGATATTTGTGAAGCTTGTTCTGCTATTTTAAAATCGCGCTTCTCCGTTTCATATAGTGTTTGATAATAAGACAGTGCTCTTGCTTTTTTTAGGCTATTAACAGAATCTCTATAATGATTATACTTAGTTGTGTAAGTATAAGCATTTTTATAATCATTGCGCTCTTTATATATTTTTGCTAACCTATTGTAGGACTCAAAAACTTCTTCAGCCAAATTAGCACCCAAGAACATATTTAAAGCTTTTTGGGCTTCTGGCAAAGCCTTTCTATAATCATGCGTTGCAATATAATAATCTGCTAAAGCAGATCTATAAGTGCTTTCATAAGGTATTGGAATTCTAGTTCCGTATGTTCTCTGAATATTTTCATAGTATGTTTTAGCTTTAATCAAACTATCATTATCGGCATAAGCTCTTAAGAGATTATAACTGATTATAGGCTTAAGAGAGAAGCCTTCGTTAGATTTAAAACCATATGCATAAGCTTCTTTGAGATAAGCTATACGTGATTTCTGATCTCCAATTTTATCGGCATCTATTGAAGCATTATGTAAATTAGACTGTAGACTATTATAATCTTTTGCTAAAACTGATAAAGCAATAACTTCATCACGTTCTTTTTTAGCGTTTTCAAAAAAACCCATTTTACTATAAAGTGTCGCTAAGGTATTTCGTGCAATTAGTAAACCCGAAGTGTCTTTTTTAACTGTTAAAATTTTTACTACTTCAGAAAGTAATTGTGATCCAATTGCATAATTACCCATGTCTACAATAGCTCCAGCTTTATAAGTTCTTGCTCGAGCATATAGCGCACTATCTTTTGCTTTTAAAGCCCATATTTCTGACTTATTATACAGCGATATAGATTCTTTGAGCTCCCCCGAAAAAAAATAACTATCGCCTCCATTCATATACAATTTAGCTAGCAATATATTGTCTTTTATTTTCAAGTTTAATTCTTCAAACTCTTTAAATAGCAGCATACCTTTTTCTGGTGTTTCAGAACTATTTGCGTAGTAAAAAACAAGGTCAGACATATATTGTCCAGCTAGATTAATAGAGTCTAGCTCCATAGCATAAGTTATTGCTTTCCTCGCTATTGAATCATATTGATATTCTGGCTTATCCAAAACGAGCGTATGTAAACTATCTAATAACTCAAGTTTTTCATAGTTCTTAGCTTTGGCAATATCTTTTTTTAACGTTTGGACCTTTAACTCTACTGAAGATTCTTGAGCATCTGTGGAAACATATTGAAGCATAAACAAAGACACAAATACCACTTTTGTTTTTAAATCAAATATTCGTAATCCCATATGAGTATACCTTAAAATTATGCTAAACAAACATACAGGAACGAGTCATAGCATTAAATAAGAGGCAGTACTTAACTTATACGAGGCAGTACTAATAAAGTATGAAAAGGTACTACAGAAAATCTTTTTATAAGACAATAGTCTCTCAAAAAGATAACATTAAGCGATTTGTTTTGAAATCAACTGAAAACAAAAAACCAGCAGTTCTTACAAACTGCGGGATAATGAATTTAATTGAAAGTATTTCTGTGACCACGGCAGGATTGTATATCCTAACAAAGCTCCGCTTTGAAAAACAAAAAAAATCCTAGATTATAAATTCAAGCATGCTTGATTTAATACTAGGATTCTTTGTTTTATTCGTGACCACGGCAGGATTCAAACCTGCAACCTCTTGAGCCGTAATCAAGTGCGCTATTCAGTTGCGCCACGTGGCCTTTTTAAGTGGCTGCAAATATAGTATTTTTATTAAAACTCTACCAAATATTTATTTCAAATTTCAAATTCATTACTTTTGAATATGCCAAAGGAATTATTGCAACAAAAATTTAGTCACCTTTTAGATGATACTCTTATTGAAGAAATCTATGCTTCGGGTATTTTTAAAACATTTGAAAAGCACGATATTATTATAGATATAAATCAAACATTAAATTATATTCCGCTATTATTAAGCGGTAGTATTAAGATTTTAAGAGAAGATAATGATGGTAACGATTTACTCATTTACTTTTTAGAGTCTGGTGAAACCTGTACTATGTCGCTTACTTGCTGTATGGGAACATCAAAAAGTAAGGTTAGAGCTGTTGCCGAAAAAGATTCAAGTTTAGTAATGATTCCTGTTTCAGTAATGCAAAAATGGTTTCATAATAACGAAAGCTGGAGAAATTTCATTTTAGAAAGCTATCAAACACGATTCAACGAAATGCTTGAAACCATTGATAATCTTGCCTTCATGAAAATGGATGAGCGTTTGTACAAGTACTTAATAAATAAAGTAAAGCTAAACGAATCCAAAATTATAATAGTAAAACATCAAGATATCGCTGAAGATTTGCACACTTCTCGTGTTGTTATTTCTCGACTACTTAAACAATTAGAAAACGAGACAAAAATTAAGTTAAGCAGAAATAAAATTGAAGTTTTATAAAACTTTAGGTAACATTTATTACAAACTTAAGTAAAACATAAATTTATCTTTGTGCTTTTAAATCACATTTATGGAATACGTTTTAAACCCTTGGCCTTGGTACATAACGGGCCCACTAATAGCCTTAGTTATGGCATTATTACTCTATTTTGGTAAAACATTTGGCATGTCATCAAATCTAAGAACTATGTGCGCCATAGGCGGTGGTGGTAAATTTTCAGATTTTTTTAAGTTTAATTGGAAAGAACAAGTTTGGAATTTAATTGTAGTACTAGGCGCTATAATTGGTGGTTTTATTGCTACTCAGTATTTGTCAAACGATGCCATTACTAATTTAAATCCAGAAACCATTTCTGAATTACAGCAAATGGGATTTAAAGATACTGGTGCAACATTAGTACCTAACGAGATATTTGATTTAGAAACCCTAAACTCAAAAAGCTTAATCTTATTAATTATTGGAGGTTTACTTGTTGGGTTTGGAACAAGATATGCTGGTGGTTGTACTTCTGGTCATGCCATTACTGGATTAAGTAGTTTACAAAAACCATCTTTAATTGCTGTTATAGGCTTTTTTATAGGCGGATTAATTATGACTAACCTTCTTTTACCTTTAATTTTTAACTAATGAAATATTTAAAATTTTTACTCGTTGGCATCTTTTTTGGAATTATCTTAGTTAAATCTGAGGCCGTTTCTTGGTATCGCATATACGAAATGTTTCGTTTCCAGTCCTTCCACATGTATGGTATTATTGGTACAGCAATAGCTACTGGCGTTCTGTTTTTACAAATTTCAAAAAAAGGTTATATAAAAAGTATTAAAGGCGCAGATATTTTTGTTCCAAAAAAAGATCGTGGACTTATTAGATATATTGTTGGTGGAATCATTTTTGGGTGTGGTTGGGCACTCATTGGTGCTTGCCCTGGGCCTATGTACATTTTATTAGGTACTGGCGTGTTAAGCATGCTTATTGTAATTGCTGCTGCCTTATTAGGTACATTCATTTATGGTGTTTTAAAAGACAAACTACCACACTAAATGGATACCACACAACTCTTAGGATACATTGGCGCTTTAATAGTTGGTCTAGTTTTAGGGCTTATTGGTGGTGGTGGTTCAATTCTTACTGTTCCATTATTGGTTTACTTACTAGGGTACAATCCAATTATTGCTACGGCATATTCGCTATTTGTGGTTGGTACCACATCTATGGTGGGAACATATCAAAAATACAGAAAAGGTCTAGTAGATTTTAAAACCGGGTTAGCTTTTTCTTTCCCTTCATTTATAGCAGTTTACTTATCACGCAGATATTTAGTCCCAGGAATTCCTGATACTCTTTTAAGCTTTGAAAGCTTCACTTTAACAAAAGAAATGGGTATTATGGTATTTTTTGCCATAATTATGCTTTTAGCTTCTGTTTCTATGATTAAAAACAAAAAAGAAACAAACGAAGTTTCAGAAAAACAAGCTTACTACAAAACATTTATTCAAGGGTTAATAATAGGAACAATTACAGGAATAATAGGTGCTGGAGGAGGATTTTTATATGTACCTGCACTCGTACTTTGGGCAAATATCCCTATGAAAAAGGCAGTAGGAACTTCATTAATTATTGTTACTATTAATTCATTAATTGGTTTTACTGGCGATATTCAAACCATCGAAATAGAATGGGGCTTTCTACTAATTTTTACTTTAATTTCCATTTTGGGAATTATATTAGGTGTATTTCTTTCAAAATTCATAAGTGGTAAAAAGCTAAAAAAAAGCTTTGGTTTTTTCACATTAATTATGGCCATATATATAATTTATAAGGAAACAAATTAGTATAATGTGACAAAAGTCACAAACGAAACCATTTAGGTTTCATATTTTTGAATGATTTATATATTGAAATATTTTCCGCTATGCGGATATGAAAATAAGTTTATAAAATGAAGATAGAACAAATTTATACAGGCTGTTTAGCTCAAGGTGCATATTATATAGAATCTAATGGCGAAGTTGCAATTATTGACCCGTTGCGTGAAACACAGCAATATGTAGACAAAGCCAATGAAGAAAATGCAAAAATCAAATATATTTTTGAAACGCATTTTCATGCTGATTTTGTTTCTGGCCATGTAGATTTAGCTAAAAAAACAGGGGCTACCATTATTTTTGGCCCTAGTGCCACAACTGATTACAAAGCTCATATAGCAACTGATAATGAGGAATTCAAACTAGGTAATGTTACCATTAAAGTTTTACACACCCCTGGACATACTTTAGAGTCAGTTACCTTTTTATTAATTGATGAAAAAGGTAAAGATTATGCTATATTTTCTGGAGACACTTTGTTTTTAGGTGATGTTGGTCGACCAGATTTAGCTATAAAATCAGATCTTACCAAAGAAGATTTAGCTGGTATGCTATACGATTCTTTACGAAACAAAATCATGCCACTAGCTGATGATGTTATTGTGTATCCAGCGCATGGAGCAGGTTCGGCCTGTGGAAAAAATTTAAGTAAAGAAACTGTTGGTATTTTAGGCGAACAAAAGCAAAGCAACTATGCCTTGAGATCAGATATGACAAAAGAGGAGTTTGTAGAAGAAGTACTTGATGGTATTGCGCCACCTCCACAATATTTTGCTAAAAATGCAATGATGAATAAGTCTGGGTATGATGATTTTGAAACTGTTCTTAAAAAAGGTGATGTTGCATTAAGCCCTGAGGAATTTGAAGCTGTCGCAAACCAAGAAGATGCTTTAGTTCTTGATGTTAGAAACGAAAAAGATTTTGTTAAAGGTTATATACCTAACTCTATATCTATTGGTATCCATGGTGGATTTGCACCTTGGGTAGGTGCTTTAATTACCGATTTAAAACAACCTATTTTGTTAATTACCCCGGAAGGTAAAGAAAAAGAAACTGTAACTCGATTATCTCGTGTTGGTTATGATAACACATTAGGTTATTTAAAAGGCGGTATTGATGCGTGGAAAGCTGCAGGAAAAGATATTGAAACTATAGAATCTATAACTGCTGATGAATTTTCTAATAGATTTAAAAATAATAATGTAGAAACTCTTGATGTTAGAAAAGATGGAGAATATAAGTCTGAACATATTGAAGGTACAAATGTGCATCACTTTGCGCTAGACTATATTAATGATAACATGAGTTCTATTGATAATAAAAAAATTTACTATTTACATTGTGCTGGTGGTTATAGATCAGTTATAGCTGCCTCCATTTTAAAAGCTAGAGGCTTTGATGTAATAGATGTTGCTGGTGGTTTTGGGGCGCTTAAAAAGACCGACTTACCAATGACAAATTTTGTTTGTCCGTCAACATTGTAACTATGTACATAACATTAAAAATACAAAACTTGAAATGTGGAGGCTGTGCTAACACTATTGTTAATAAACTAGGTGAGCTAAATAACATTACAGAAATTAACGTTGATAATACTAATGATTCTGTATCTTTTGGTTATTCAACCGACGAAGATGTTAAAAACATTAAAACTTTATTAGCAAAACTCGGTTATCCAATAGTTGGAGAAAAAAATATCTTAACAACAAAAGCAAAATCTTTTGTTAGTTGCGCCGTAGGAAGAATGAGTAAATAAATTAAAAAAGCTCCAATTTTTAATTGGAGCTTTTTTGTTATATTATTTCTGCGCTTAAACCAGCTTCAAGAAGCATGGAGCAACGTGGCTTTAAATCATCATACAATCCTGTTTTAACTGTACATTTTCCGTTATGATGTACAATAATAGAGCATTGCTCTGCTTGTTCTGCTGTATGTTCACAAGCATAAATAAGCGTTTCTATAACATGATCGAAAGTATTAACATCATCGTTATATAAAACAATCTCATTTTGAGTTTTTACTTCTTCTTTAAGTAATAATTCTTCTGATGTTTTTTCTTTAGTACTCATCATCTCAATTTTTTGGGGACAATTCTTCTACTAATTTAAAAATTTTAATGATACCCAATTGTTTCTTTCCAATTTTTCTTCAAATTTTAACAAATGTTTTTCACATTCTGCTTTAATCATTGGAATATCATCATTATAAAATCCGCTTAAAAACAACATACCGTTTTTATTTAAGCAAGAGGCATACGTTTTTAAATCTTGTAGCAAAATATTTCTATTAATGTTTGCAATGATAATATCGTATTTTTTATTTTTCAAAACCGATGCATCGCCTTCAATAACAGTAATATGGTTACAGTTATTACGTTCTACGTTTTCTAAACTATTTAAATAACACCAATTATCATAATCTACAGCATCAATGGGATTTGCACCTTTAAGCTCTGCCAGAATCGCTAAAACTCCTGTTCCGCAACCCATATCTAAAACGGATTTATTTTTGAAATCGTTATTTAAAATATGTTGAATCATCATATGGGTAGTTTCATGATGACCTGTACCAAAACTCATTTTGGGTTCTATAATAATATCGTATTGCGTATCAAACTTATCATGAAATGGTGCACGAACTGCACAAACATTATCAACTATAATTGGGTTAAAATTCTTTTCCCATTCTGCATTCCAATTAGTTTGTTCTATGTCTTCAAACGTATATGTGATTTCAAACTCGTCTGAATTTAGAATTTGAATATCTTCCAAAATAGCCTCTCTCCATTCATCTTTTTGAATGTAAGCTGTAACTCCTTCGTCGGTTTCAACAAAACTTTCAAAACCTGCATAACCTAATTCTGCAATTAAAATTTCTACTGCAGGTTGCTGTGGTTTTACTTTAAAATAATAACCTATATAAATGATGTTTGACATTTGCCTTGGGAAATTAATTAAGCTGATAAACTCGCGTTAGCGATTGAAATGACATCCTTTTTTGAGGCACGAAAAAAAGATATAATGGAAAGCGCGACCCATGCCTTAAGCTTGGGTAACGCCCTAATTATTTTTTTATTTAAAACGCATTCACAATTGCGAAAAAATCTTCAGCTTTTAAAGATGCTCCTCCAATTAAACCACCGTCTACATCTGGTTTAGAGAAAATCTCCTCGGCATTTGCTGGTTTAACACTACCTCCATAGAGAATAGAAACAGTATTTGCAACTTCATTTCCATACTTATCGGCTAATGTTTTTCTAATAAATGCATGCATATCTTGCGCTTGTTCTGGGCTTGCAGTTTCGCCAGTGCCAATAGCCCAAACAGGCTCGTAGGCTAAAACGATATTTTTGAATGCTGATGCTTCTAAATGAAATAAAGCGTTTTTAATTTGGCTTCCAACTACGTTTTCCTCGTTTCCAGATTTTCTGTCGGCTAGCTCTTCTCCAAAACAAAAAATAATTCTCATGTTATTCGCTAAAGCCGTATCTACTTTTTTAGCCAATAATTCATCCGTTTCATTAAAATATTCACGACGCTCACTATGACCTAAAATAACCGTATTAACCCCTACACTTTTAAGCATACTTGCATTTATTTCGCCAGTATAAGCTCCATTTTCAGCAAAGTGCATGTTTTGTGCTACTACTTCAATATCTGTATTGCGTAAGGTATCAAAAGCTTGGTGTAAATTAGTAAAGGTTGGTGCTACCATTACCTCTGCTTCTGTTGTTTTAGTTTGTTTTTTTAAGTCGGCAAGTAATGATTCTGTTTGCGATAAATCATTATTCATTTTCCAGTTTCCAGCAACGATTTGTTTTCTCATAATATTGGTCTTAAAACTTTCTTTTGAAAGACTTTATTTGTAGTTATTTATTACTGCAAAAATACTACTTTTTTAGCGCGTTTACCAACTTATTATCGTCTGCTTCAGTAGCTTTAAATAATTCTATATTTCCGTCTTTATTTATTACCATATATCTAGGAATCCATCTAATTTTTACAAAATCTCCAAAGGCACTTTTTTTACCTGATGGCATATAATAATGTTCTCCCTCAATTTGATACTTTTTAATCCCTCTTTTCCAAGGTTTATCTCCCCTATCTAAAGAGAAAAATAAATATACAGCGTCATTATATTTTTTTTGTATTGCTTTTACTTTTGGCATACCTTTTATACAATCGCTACACCAGGATGCCCAAATATCGATAACAATAGTTTTACCCTCATGCTTTTCTAAAATAGATTTTAGGGTAACTTGATTACCGCTTAAAGTTGTAAATACATCATTTAAAGCTTCTTCAGAGAATTGAGTTGGTGCTTCTATATTGCAATTAAAAACACTAAGCAGTATAACTAATAAATATTTTATTTTTTTCATGCTTACTGTAACTTCACTTTAGGGTCTAACCAAACATAGATTAAGTCGACAAAAATGTTGATAATTACAAACATTGTAGCTATTATTATAACCGACCCCATAATTACAGGTAAATCTAAGGTATTTAAAGCATTTACAATTTCTTTTCCTATACCGTTCCACCCAAAAATATATTCCACAAAAACAGCTCCAGCAAGCATGGATGCAAACCAACCTGAAATTGCTGTAACCACAGGATTTAATGCGTTTTTTATAGCGTGCTTTTTTATAATTTGAAATTCGCTTAATCCCTTTGCCCTTGCGGTACGGATATAATCTTGGTTAAAAACCTCTAACAAACTATTACGCATTAGCTGAATAACAACAGCTAATGGACGAATACCCAAAACAATGGCTGGAAGGATTAAATTTTTCCATTTAATATGCATGGATTCCCCAAAATCATCTAATTCATAGAGACTACCTGTCATTTCTAAATTGGTATATTGATGCAATATATAGCCAAAAAACCACGCGAATAAAATGGCACTAAAAAAAGATGGTACACTCATACCTAAAGTACTAAATATCTGAATAGTTTTATCTAGCCATTTGTCCTTATACAATGCAGAAATAACACCAAAAAGAATACCTAAAATTATAGCAATCACAATGGCTGATACTGCTAAAACAAAAGTGTTTGGTAAAGTCTCGGCAAGTACTTCACTTACTTTTTTACCTTGCTTTGTAAACGACTCTCTTAAATATGGAAACTTTAAAACTGTTGTAGTGTTGCCTATTGAAAATAGTTTGGTTGCTGAGTACTTGTTAGCCCTTAAATAGGTATAATCTTCACTATTGTTTGAATGAAATGAGATAGGAAGCAAATCGTTTAAATAGTATAAATATTGTGTGCTTACAGGCTTATCAAATCCATATTTTTGTTTTACGAGGGCTAGTTGCTCACTGTCCTCATTTTGTCCCAACATCATTTGCGCAGGGTCTCCAGGAAGCACGTTAAATAAAAAGAAAATAACAGTTACTACTCCAAATAATGTGAGTAATGCGTAACCGGTTTTATTTAAAAGATAGTTTATCAGTTTATTTTTTTAGTTGCCACGAATTCACGAATCTTTTTTCAATACAATCTCAACAAGCCCATTGTAATTACTATTATTAGCTTGATTAATTGAATCTAACATTTTTGTAGCAGATCCATCTTTTGAAACATTGACTTCCTTTATGTCATTAGAGTCTATACTATCTGCTGCTTCCTTTGAAGAAATTTTATCATCTACCAAATATAAAATTCCATCGTCCTTAATCAATTCAACCTTTCTTTCAACTTTAGGCAGTTCCAAATCATCAATGTCATTCCAATGTAATTTTTGCTTAACAGTCCCTGAATCCAACTCTAGAATACCTGGATTAGAGCGCACTACCGTTTTTAATGCTTTTTCATCACATAAATACCAATCAAAATTTAAATTATAAGCTTCGCTAATTCTTTGTTTTGCTTCTTCCCCAGATGCTGTTAAGCCTATAACTTTATAACCATTTTTAATAGCTCTATCTGTTGTGGTTTTTAATGTTTCAATACCTTCTCTTTCTATTTTTTCTAGACTGTAAGATACAATTACTATTAGGTTGTCTTCATTTAAAAATTGTTGAGTTAAATCTTCGTCATTTGACTCTATAGAAAAATCTACAACAGGAGGAGAATACCCTTCTTTAATCACCTTAGTATCTACACTTATATATTCGCCTTCAACGCTTGGATAGCTTCCATTTGTAATAATCTCTTTTTCTTCTCCGTTAACATTAAATGTCCAAGTAAATTCTTGTACTGCTTTAGGTGCATCTTCTGGAATAATCATACCTTCATAAATATTATTTCCAATTTTATAAGCTCTAAAATCGATAGCTGGCAAATGCATTAACACATGATAACCAAACCATAAACTTATAATAAAACTTAGTAATGCTAGAACTGTTGTTGGCAATTTTGAAAAAATAGTATTGATATGTTTCACTCCTATAAATAAAATAACTATCAAAACTAAAAGCACGACATCTTTCCAAAAAGATTCCCATGGTTTTAATTTTAAAAAATCTCCAAAGCAGCCACAATCTTTTACTTTTTCAAAATAAGCAGCATAAAAAGTTAAAAATGTAAAAAATATAATCATTAGTAACAAACTCCAAACTGTAAATTTGGGTTTATAACCAATCAACAAAAACACACCTAAAACCACTTCAAATACCACTACAAAAACAGAAATGAGTAATGCATAAGGTTCTAAAAAAGGAATGTTTAAAACATCTGCACTAAAATATTCTTGAAGCTTATACGAAAATCCTAATGGATCGTTAAGCTTTATAAATCCTGAGAATATAAATAATACACCAACAAAAACTCTACTTATACTTACTAATATTTTCATATTATTCTTTTAAATGAATCAACGCAAAAATCGCATAATTAATCATATCTTGATAATTAGCATCAATACCTTCGCTTACCAAAGTTTTTCCTGCATTATCTTCAATTTGTTTAACACGTAATAATTTTTGTAAGATTAAGTCAGTTAAACTACTTACTCTCATATCTCGCCACGCCTCGCCATAATCATGGTTTTTATCTTCCATAAGTTTTTTGGTGATTGCTACTTGCTCTGTATATAGTTCTGTTGCTTTTTCAGTAGACAGATCTGGTTGCTCAACCACACCTTTTTCTAACTGAATAAGCGCCATAACACAGTAATTTATAATACCAATAAACTCACTTACTTCTCCCTCATCAACTTTTCTTACTGCATTTTGTTGAAGCCCTCTTATGCGCTGTGCTTTAATAAAAATTTGATCTGTAAGTGATGGTAACCTTAAAATTCTCCAAGCACTACCGTAATCACTCATTTTTTTAATAAATAAACTTTTACAAGTATCTATTACCGCATCATATTGTTTTGAAGTATCTTGCATAAATAAAATTCAATTTTGCGTAAATTTCGCATAAATAATTAGAAAGTTCAAGGTTTCTGGTTTAAAGTTTTAAACTTAGTACAAACACCTTGCAAAACTGTACAAATGACAATAAATTGTAAAGGACAACTCATTGATTTATCATCTCCGAAAGTAATGGGAATTTTAAACATTACTCCAGATTCTTTTTATGATGGAGGGACTTATAAAAATGAAAAAGACATTTTAAATCAAGTAGAAAAAATGCTTAATGAAGGTGCCACGTTTATTGATGTTGGTGCATACAGCTCACGACCAAATGCAGACCATGTTAGTGAAATTAACGAATTGGAAAGAATTTTACCTATTGTTAATTTTGTTTTAAAAGAATTTCCTAAAGCACTACTTTCAATTGACACCTTTAGAAGTTCGGTTGCTAAATCATGCATTGAGGCTGGAGCTAGTATGATTAATGATATTTCTGCAGGAAATTTAGATGATAATATGTTGCAAACTATAGCTAACCTAAAAGTGCCATACATTATGATGCACATGCGCGGAACACCAAAAAACATGCAACAATTAACCGATTATGATAATATAACAAAAGACATAATAAAGTATTTTTCTGAAAGAATATTTGCTGCCAAACAATTAGGTATTATTGATTTAATTATTGATCCTGGTTTTGGGTTTGCAAAAACTTTAGAGCAAAATTTTGAGGTTTTAAATCAATTAGAATTATTTAAAATGTTAGATAAGCCTGTACTAGCTGGAATTTCTAGAAAATCTATGATTTATAAAACATTAGAAACTTCTGCAAAGGAAGCATTAAATGGAACCACTGCTTTAAATACAGTAGCCTTACAAAAAGGAACTTCAATTTTACGGGTACATGACGTTAAAGAGGCTATGGAATGTATTAAATTAACTAGATTATTAGATTGTTAGAAGTCATGAAGTATATATTTTACTTAATTATTTTATCTGTTTTCTTTTCCTGTGGAAAAGAAAAAACAATTTTACTTCCAGAGATAAATCATTCTAATATTTCAGAAATTAAGGACGTCTCTCCTGCTTATTTATTTTACGATGAAACTAAAACTGACAGTGTAGAACTTAATAGGAAAAATTTAATTAGCACGACTAATTGGTTAGTTAATGTAGACAAACGTCTTACCTTAAAACAAGCGATTCCGCATATTAAATTTCTTCAAGAAAAAAAGAAAAATTCCAGTCATAAAAACGAAAATGCTAAAAATTATTTTACTTGTAACGATACGAGTAAAAAGAGTTTAGGATTTATTGAATTTACAGATGTGATTTTTCATGAAGAGTCTTCTGAAGAATATATTTCAAAAATTTCTGATTTGAAGTATTCAGAAAACATAAAACCAATCAGTATTAATTTGAAAGGTGAAATTTCTATTCTAAATTCTAACTCAAAACCTTTTATTATTAAATCTACAAAAGAAACTATACTAAATGATTTAAAAAAATTAGACTCAGGTAAGAACATTATTTTTTTAAATTTCAATGAAGGTTTATTTTTTCAAGATTATATCACTTATAAATCATTACTTTTAAAAGCAGATTTACAATATGCAACATTATCTAATCAAGAGTTTCTACATAATTAACCATATTTTATTAAATTTACCAAAACCCACTGCCTTTGGAAATTTTTAAAGATCTTTTAAAATTTACAGTAGTCGATGTTATCGATGTTATTCTTGTCGCATTACTACTCTACTATATTTATAAACTTGTAAAAGGCACCGTAGCCATCAATATTTTTATTGGCATCATAATCATTTACTTAGTTTGGAGGTTAACTGACTTTTTAAATATGGAACTTCTTACCGGTATTTTTGGTGGTTTTATGAAAGTGGGAATTATTGCGTTAATAGTAGTGTTTCAACCCGAAATCCGTAAATTTTTGCTTATGGTCGGCTCAACAAACTTTAGTAGGCGGCGCAAGTTTATGCAACAATTTAAATTTATAAAAAACGAAACGGGAGACGAAACCAATGTAGATGCAATAGTTTCAGCTTGTGTTAAAATGGGAGCTTCAAAAACTGGTGCTTTAATTGTTTTTGAGCGTAATAACAATCTTGATTTTTTATCTTCTTCTGGAGACGAAATGAATATAAAAGTAACCCAACCCATTATAGAAAGTATCTTCTTTAAAAATAGTCCGTTACATGATGGAGCCATCGTAGTTAGTAACAATGTTGTAAAAGCTACACGTGTTATTCTTCCTGTTAATAACGAAAAAAATATACCGCAACGTTTTGGGCTACGCCATAGAGCTGCTATTGGTGTTACCGAAAAAACAGATGCGTTGGCTATAGCTGTTAGTGAGGAAACTGGACATATTTCTTATTTTAAAGATGGTGAGTTTGTTGTATTTGAAAACACTAGTCAACTTAATGATATAATTAAAAAAGATTTGGCATAGGTGAATTGTAAAAACTGTAATACTTCGCTTTTAAATCATCAAAAATTCTGCCTTGAATGTGGTGCAAAAGTGATTAAAAATAGGTTGACTTTAAAAAACATTTTTGAAGACATTAATGACCAATTTATAAATATTGATAATATTTTTTTAAAGACTTTTATTCACTTATTTACAAAACCAGAGTTAGTTATTAGTGGCTATATTAATGGTACACGAAAACAATATATAAGTGTTATTCAATACTTTGCTATTTCTCTAACACTTGTAGGGATTCAGTTGTTTTTAATGAACACTTTTTTTAAAGACGCTTTAAATATGGATGCGCTCTTTGGGGACTCTTTTAAGAAATTAGCAGAGCAAAAAGACAATCCGTTTTCGCCATCAAACTTTGACTATAATCAAATTAATAATTATCAAAGTTTAATTTATGTTTTAACCGTTCCGTTTTCTGCATTATCAACATGGCTAGCTTATGTTAT
Organism: Jejuia spongiicola; assembly: GCF_023502325.1. NCBI lineage: Bacteria > Pseudomonadati > Bacteroidota > Flavobacteriia > Flavobacteriales > Flavobacteriaceae > Jejuia > Jejuia spongiicola. Next base: position 407,703 of record NZ_JAMFLZ010000002.1, on the reverse strand, counting down.
TGTTGGTGATAAGCAATTAAATTTTACTGAACATTTAGTACTAAACCTTTATTATTCAGCTCAAATAATAATAGTTACTAGTCTTCTCACTATCATATTTTTATGCTTTGGATTGGACTATATGCTAATTACTAGCTGCATATCCATTATCACGTTTATATATTGGTTTTATGTTCTAAAACGCGTTTTTAATCATAGTTTTCTTGATACTTTAGCTCGTTTTATGTTAGCTATTATCGCATTAGTAGTTATATTTTTTGGAATAATTATAATATGTGTAATTATTGGGATAATTATAACTTTAATTCAAAAAGCATAAATGATAAATTGTAAAAACTGTAATACTTCATTATCAGCTGAAAGTGACTACTGCAATGTTTGTGGTGGCAAAGTGATAAGAAACAGACTTACGCTTAAAAACTTATTTGAACATATAAGCGAAACGTTTTTTAATTATGATAATAAACTGTTAAGAACTTTTTTAACTCTTTTCAAGAAACCAGATGATGTTATTGGTGGTTATATAAGAGGTACTCGAAAAAAATACGTTAATGTTATTAGCTATTTTGCGCTTGCCATTACACTGGCTGGGTTACAAATTTTTATCATTCAAAAATTTCAAACTGATTTAACTTTTTATGATACTACCACAGAAATAGGTCAGAAACAGCAGGCATTGTTTGACAAAATATTTAAGCTCACTAGTGATTATCAATCATTAATTATGATGCTTTACATACCATTCTATGCACTATTTGCAAGAATTGTATTCTTTAAAATCAATAAATTAAATTACACAGAATTACTTGTTGTATTTTTATATGCACAGGCTCAAATGTCTATTTCAATAGCCATGATAACTATTATAGTTGTTCCTTTAAACATAATTTCTTTTACTGCAATGGGCTTTTTTATTATGCCTTTACAAATATTATATTTTACATATTGCTTAAAACATGTTTATGGCTTAAACAATACTCAAATGTTAATAAGAACCTTAATATTTATTGGTATTCTAGGCTTTATTATGTTACTATTTATAATAGCTGGGGCAATATTTGCTGCAAAATCAGGAATGTTTGATGAAATGTTTGAAGCACAAAAAGCTGCAGCTGAAGCAGCAAGACAGGCACAATAATTAAGCTACTTCCTCCTTTAAAAATTGCACCTCGTATAAGTTTTTATAATACCCGTTTTCTTTTTTAAGTAGTTCGTCATGGGTACCTTGTTCAACAATTTCACCAGCATCCATAACTATAATTTTATCAGCCTTTTTAATAGTTGCTAATCGGTGAGCAATAACAATAGAGGTACGCCCTTTTGTTATTTTATCAGTTGCATTTTGAATAAGCTGTTCTGAATACGAATCGACAGACGAAGTGGCTTCGTCTAACACTAAAATACTTGGGTTTGTTACGTATGCTCTTAAGAAAGAAATTAATTGACGTTGGCCAGAAGACAACATCACACCTCGTTCTTTTACATTATATTGATAACCATTTGGTAAACTCATTATAAAATCATGAATACCAATAGCTTTTGCAGCTTGATGTACTTGATTTTCAGTAATCTTTGGATGATTAAGGGTAATATTATTTAAAATAGTATCGGCAAATAAAAACACATCTTGTAAAACTACTGCTATTTGTGTTCGCAATGATTCTAAAGTAACTTCTTTAATATCAATACCATCAATACAAATAGCGCCATTATTTATTTCATAAAAACGATTTAGTAAATTAATAATAGTAGATTTTCCAGCACCTGTAGCGCCAACTATTGCCACAGTTTCGCCCGCATTTACATTAAATGATATCCCTTTTAAAACTTCTTCGTCTTCAACATAACTAAAATGAACATTTTTAAAAGCTATATCTCCTTTAAAACCTTCTGCTATATGTGATCCAGTATCATCAATTTGCGATGTTGTATCTATTACTTTAAATACTCTATTTGCGGCGACCATACCCATTTGAAGTGTGTTAAACTTATCGGCTATTTGCCTAAGTGGTCTAAATAACATAGGAATAAACATTATAAATGCAAATAATGTTCCTTGGGTTACACTACCTTCAAGTACTACATTTAATCCACCGTACCAAGCCACCAAACCTACAGTTATAGAGCTAGATAAGTCTGCAAGTGGAAAAAATATTGAATTATACCAAACTGTTTTTAACCAGCCTTTCTTATGGCGCTCGTTTATTTTTTTAAAACTTTTATACTCGGTAACTTCGCGAGTAAAAAGCTGTAATATTTTCATACCTGTTAAGCGTTCTTGCACAAACGAATTTAAGTTAGATACTTCGTTTCTTACTTCCTCAAAAGCTTTTTTCATGTATTTCTGAAAAATTCGAGTTGCATACAATAATAACGGCAACATTAAAAAGACAATCAAACTCAACTTTAAATTAGAGTAAAGCATAACACCAAATACGACTATCATAGTCAGTAAATCCCTAAAAATCATAAATAAACCTTGACCAAAGATATCGGCTATACGTTCCATATCAGTTACAGCTCTGGTAATAAGAACTCCAACCGAAGAGTTATCATAGTATTTCATTTTAAAACGAAGTAAATGATTAAACAACTTTACACGAACATCCATCACTAAATTTTGACCTAACCACGAAGCATAATATATAAATGCAAATTGAAATAGTGTTTGCAAAATTAAAACACTCAACATTAAGGTTATATAAAACAAGAATTTTTTAGGGTTTTCTCCAGCAATACTGTCATCTATAATAAACTCAGTAAGTTTTGGAGTTGCGGCACCAAAAACTGCAAGCAATACAACCAATAATATCAACCCAAAAAATACCGCTTTATACGGTTTTATATATTGAAAAAGACGCGTGAATAATTTTACGTCAAAAATGTTTTCTTTCTTTTTACTCATTTATAATTTTATATCGTCTGGGTATTCAATTTTTATTAAATATAAAGCATGTGCAGGCACAGAAAAACCAGCTTCACTTCTATTTTTAGATTTTATAATCTGGTGTAAATCTTCAACATTTATTTTACCTAAACCAATATTAATAATGGTTCCAACAATGGCTCTCACCATATTTCGCAAAAATCTATCGGCTTTAATTGTAAAATGAAGCTCATTATTTTTAAAAACCCATTCTGCCTTCATTATATTACAATAATACGTTTTTACATCGGTATTAGTTTTTGAAAAGCATTGAAAATCTTTATAATCAAATAAAATTTTTGAAGCTTCTCTCATTTTTTCAACATCTAAAGCTTGTTTTACATAAAGTGCATTATTAAAAGTAAATACATTTTTTTCTAAAGTTATTCTATATAAATACGTTCGACTTAATGCATTAAAACGTACATGAGTATCATCTTTTACTTTAAAAAAATCATGAATGGCTATGTCCTTTGGTAAAAACGAATTTAGCTTAAATATTATGTTTGTATCATTCAATTCATTATTAAAATCAAAATGAGCAAACATTTGTGATGCATGTACACCTGTATCGGTACGTCCTGCTCCCATTATAGAAATAGGCGTTTTTAGTAAAGTAGATAGTGTGTTTTCTAAAACTTCTTGAACAGATATAGCTGTGGGTTGATTTTGCCAACCGTGATATGCACTGCCATTATAAGAAAGTTCTATAAAATACCTCAATCTATTTTTAATATTTTTTATGAACTAACAAAGATAGACAGATTTGTTATCCTAACGAAAACAGATGTCTTAATTATATATTAAAAGATTTTTTGGTGTTATCCTGTTGGTTTGGAGTTCTTGTTACATCTTTTAAAATGTCAATACTAAGTTGGAAGGTGTCATTATCTATCACTTCTTAGCTTCTTAATTAATTTAAAAACTCTTTTGTTTTAAAACTCTAATATTTTAGAAATTAATGTTTTATATTCTTGAACATCTTTTTCAAATTTTTTCTGCACAGCAATCCATAGTACAATTCCTAATACTAGTAAGACCCCTCCTAGCATGAATAATGAAGGATTGTTGATCATTCCTGAGAATATCGCAATTAGAAAGCCAAACCCCAAAAACATATGAGTAAATATTAACAATTTCCATAAAAAGTATTGAGTAAAGGAGATTTCTATGTTGGTCTCGTTCTCTATATCTGTTTTTAAAATCTTTCCATTTAAAATGACTTTGTTAATAAACATCAGGTAAAACGCATACAAACCTCTTTTACGTATTTTGAATGTTACTGAATCATTTTCATCATGATCCATATTAAAAACAAATCCCTTAGCAGAACCAAGCGTAGAGTTTAACTTATTAATAATTTCTTGAGAATTACTTCTTACTTTAAAATTCCATGCTTTCATATTATCGCTTTAAAGGTTTAGTAACGTATAGATAAAGTGCTGTTTTAATCAATTTACCTAGATTAACGAAGTTAACCAATCTTTCTGACAAAATCAATAAAATTCCTATTTCAAAATTTAGAATAGGTTAGTTCAAATATTAATAACTTTACCAACCATTAAACTACTAAAAAACAAGTTGGATATAAATGATAAAAATTCTTTTACTTTCTGATACACATAGTTATATTGATGACGACATTTTAAAATATATAAAGCAAGTTGATGAAGTGTGGCATGCAGGAGATATAGGTGATTTAAAAGTAACTGATGCTATAAAAAAACTAAAGCCTTTGCGCGGGGTTTATGGCAATATTGACGATGCTCAAATTAGGTTAGAATTTCCTGAACATAATCGCTTTATGTGTGAAGGTGTTGATGTTTGGATTACTCATATTGGTGGCTACCCAAAAGCTTATAATATTAGAGTAAGAGACAAAATAAAACAAAACCCTCCAAAACTTTTTATTTGTGGGCATTCGCATATTTTAAAAGTTATGCCTGATAAAAAACTAAATTTATTACATATGAATCCTGGTGCAGTTGGTAAGCATGGATTTCATAAAACTCGTACTATGTTACGCTTTACTATTGATGGTAATAAAATTGACAATTTAGAAGTTATTGAATTTAATAAAAGGTAGTTTATCTTTGATTGGCGTTTTTACTTTGCTGACAGTGAGTGTAGTTGAAATGCAAAGGTAACACCCAAAAATAAAAAAGCCCAAAATTTTCATCTTGGGCTTTTACGCACTAATACTACTAAGATGTTAGGTTTATCGTAATCGATCTACAGATTTTACGAGATCTTCATCCTTCTTGATGGCCTTATTGGCTAATGCCAAAAACACGATAGAAACAATAGGGAGAAACATCCCAATACCTTTCTCAGAAACCGCCGTTTCTCCAGATATGTTTAGAGATTGATATACAAAAAATCCTAGTAAAAAAAAGTTTAATATGATGTTAAGGCGCCCCAACATAAATTGAGACTTCCTGTTTTTGTATCTAAATATTGTTACAATTGAAAAAAACGCTGATGTTAAGAAGCCAGCAAACACGTAATTAATGTCAGCTGCAAATACTTTTAAGTCATCAGATGTAATCCATAATTCAAACACATAAATTAATCCTGCCGAAACTCCTGCGGCAATTAAAAGATATATAGTTTGTATACGTTGTAACATAAGCTTTAAAAAACTAGACAGCAAAAATAATAGTTTCTTTTATAAAATAAGCCCTAAAAATTAAAATAAAGTTGTATAATTGCAGTAATGATTCACAACAACCACTATTGCAGGTTGTTAATTCTTCAAAATAAAGAAATCATTTTCAGAATAAAATCTAAAATTATATTCAAAAAACATATATTCAATTAAACATCAATGTTTGAAATTTCACAATTAAAAGAAAAGAAACTCTCTGACTTACAAGAGATTGCAAAACAATTAAAGGTCCCAAAATACCGCTCATTAAAAAAATTAGATTTAGTTTATCAAATACTCGATCAACAAGCTGCTGACCCAAAAAAGGTAACAGCAGTAATTGAACCTAATAAAGAGACTGAAGCACCCAAAGAGAAAAAAGCTGAGCCAAGAAAACCTAGGCAACGTGTGCAAAAGCCTGTTAAGAATACACCAGCAAAGCAGGAAACAAAACCTTTAGAAGCAAAACCTCAGGAAGCAACTAAAACTCCAGATGTAAAATCGACAGAGGTTACTCAAGATAATAAAGAGGAGAGAAAGCAAGCCCACAAACCAAATCCTAGACCTTCTAACGATAATCAAAAGGATAACCAGCAGAAGCCTCATCAAAAAAGAGATAATAATCAACAGCATAAAAACCAGCACAGAAATCAGAAAAACGGCAATATAGATAAGGGTAATAAAGATAGTAGAAACCGTTATCGTGAACCAGATTTTGAATTTGATGCTATTATTGAAAGCGAAGGTGTTTTAGACATCATGCAAGATGGGTATGGTTTTTTACGTTCATCTGATTATAATTATTTATCATCGCCAGATGATATTTATGTATCACAATCTCAAATACGCTTATTTGGTCTTAAAAAAGGAGATACTGTTTTGGGTCATGTAAGACCACCAAAAGAAGGAGAAAAATATTTTCCTTTAATAAAAGTGAGTAAAATTAATGGTCAAGATCCTAATGTGGTTAGAGACCGTGTTGCGTTTGAACATTTAACACCATTGTTCCCACAGGAGAAGTTCAACTTAGCAGATCGCCAAAGTACCATTTCGACTAGAATCATGGATTTATTTGCTCCTATTGGTAAAGGACAACGTGGTATGATTGTTTCGCAACCAAAAACAGGTAAAACCATGTTATTAAAGGATGTAGCAAACGCTATTGCAGCAAATCATCCAGAAGTTTATCAAATGATTTTATTAATTGATGAACGCCCTGAGGAGGTAACCGATATGCAACGTAATGTTCGTGGAGAAGTTATTGCCTCAACCTTCGATAAAGAAGCTCACGAACATGTAAAAATTGCCGACATTGTTCTTGAAAAAGCAAAACGATTGGTAGAATGTGGTCACGATGTGGTTATTTTATTAGATTCTATAACACGTTTAGCACGTGCTTATAATACCGTGCAACCAGCTTCTGGAAAAATTCTTTCTGGGGGTGTAGATGCCAATGCGCTACACAAACCAAAGCGTTTCTTTGGAGCTGCACGTAATATTGAAAATGGAGGGTCTTTAACTATTATTGCTACTGCATTAACTGAAACAGGTTCTAAAATGGACGAAGTTATCTTCGAAGAATTTAAAGGAACAGGTAATATGGAACTGCAATTAGATAGAAAAATTTCTAACCGTAGAATTTTCCCAGCTATCGATTTAACATCATCAAGTACGCGTAGAGATGATATTTTATTAGACGCAAATACTATTCAACGTATGTGGGTAATGCGCAAATACCTTGCAGACATGAACCCTGTTGAAGCTATGGAGTTTATTAACGAACGTTTTAAACAAACCAGAAACAACGAAGAATTTTTAATTTCAATGAATGGATAATTTATCCTGAACTTAGGTTTAAGGAAATTATATAACTAACTCAAACTAAAAAAAGGTCTTAGCTAATATTGCTAAGGCCTTTTTTATATATTGAACTTATTTTCATCACTTCATCAAATCGTCTAAGTGGATATTTATCTTTTGGGCGTTACCCAAGGGTCGCGCTTTCCGTTTCAATCTTTTTGTTCGTACCTCTCAAAAAGGATTTCCTCTACAATCGCTAACGTGCATTAAAACTAACTTAAACCAACAAAAAAAGCCTCTCATTACTGAGAAGCTTTTAAATATTTTAAAACTTTAAATCTAATTATAGAGTAGCAATATGTTTTGCTAGACCAGATTTTAAGTTAGCCGCTTTATTAGCGTGTATTACATTTTTCTTAGCTAATCTATCAATCATAGAAGCTACAGATGGAAACATTTTTTCAGCATCTTTTTTCTTCGTTAACTCACGTAATTTTTTAATAGCATTACGAGTTGTTTTATGCTGATACTTATTAACTAAACGTTTCGCTTCGTTACTTCTAATTCTCTTTAATGCTGACTTATGATTTGCCATTTTATTCTTTTCTATTATTAAAATATTGTAGCCCGTAGGGGAATCGAACCCCTCTTACCAGGATGAAAACCTGGCGTCCTAGCCGATAGACGAACGGGCCATTTGTTTTAAGTATGCAAATAAATTATTAAAATTTAGACTTGCATTACTTTTCAAATAACTTACAATGTCTCCATTGCGGATGCAAAAATACAACTATTTTTAAATGTTGCAAGCACTATATAATTTTTTTTTAAAAAAAATCACATTAGTACGCTTTTGCAAACAATACTCTACGTTCAGAAGGGTTTCCACTATATACACAAACCCCATCTTCATCCTTAGAATCTAACGGAATGCATCTAATAGTTGCTTTTGTTAGTTCTTTAATTTTATCTTCAGTTTCTGCTGTTCCATCCCAATGTGCCGAAATAAAACCTGCTTTAGTTTCTAAAACCGTTTTAAACTCATCAAAAGTATCAACTTCTGTAATATGATTATTTCTATAATCTAGGGCTTTATTATATAAAGAATCTTGGATTTCAGTCATTAATCCCTTAACGATTTCTGTTAAATTACTCAGTTCCACTGTCTCCTTCGTTAAAGTATCTCTCCTTGCTAACTCAACCGTTCCGTTTTCTAAATCTCTAGCACCAATTGCAATACGCAAAGGGACGCCTTGTAATTCATGCTGCGCAAATTTGGCACCAGGTCTGTGAGTCGTTCTATTATCAAACTTAACAGTAATATCATTCCCCCTTAAATCATTCATAATACCATTAACCACATTAGTAATTGCTTCCAATTGTTCATCACTTTTATAAATTGGTACAATAACCACTTGGTTTGGTGCTAAACTAGGAGGCAAGACTAATCCGTTATCATCACTATGAGTCATAATTAAAGCTCCCATTAATCTAGTAGAGACACCCCATGATGTTGCCCATACATAATCCTGCTTACCTTCTTTATTAGCAAACTTTACATCAAATGCTTTAGCAAAATTCTGACCTAAAAAATGTGATGTTCCAGCTTGCAATGCTTTCCCATCTTGCATTAATGCTTCAATACAATAAGTATCTTCAGCTCCTGCGAAACGTTCACTTTCTGTTTTTACACCTTGTATTACAGGTATGGCCATAAAATTTTCAACAAAAGTAGCATATACTTGATTCATTTGCTGAGTTTCAGCAATTGCTTCTGCCTTTGTTTCATGAGCAGTATGACCCTCTTGCCATAAAAACTCAGCAGTACGCAAAAATAAACGCGTTCGCATTTCCCAGCGCACTACATTAGCCCATTGATTAATTAATAGTGGTAAATCTCTATATGATTGAATCCAACCACGGTATGTATTCCATATAATCGCTTCAGAAGTCGGTCTAATAATTAATTCTTCCTCTAATTTTGCTTCAGGGTCTACTCTAAGTTTTCCTGTTTTATCAGGATCATTTTGTAATCTATAATGCGTTACAATAGCACATTCTTTTGCAAAACCTTCTGCATTTTTTTCTTCAGCCTCAAACAAGCTTTTTGGTACAAATAGAGGAAAATAAGCGTTTTGATGTCCAGTTTCTTTAAACATTTTATCTAATTCTGCTTGCATTTTTTCCCAAATTGCATAACCATAAGGTTTAATTACCATACAACCTCTAACTGCTGAGTTCTCCGCTAAATCAGCCTTAACAACAAGTTCGTTATACCATTTTGAATAATCATCCGCTCTACTTGTAAGTTTTTTGCTCATATCAATGTTTTGGCACAAATATTGTGACTATGTTAAATAAAAAAATAGTTCAGCAAAACTAACTATTTTTGTTATGTTCAACAATAAAATTCTGGAGATATGCAATTTAATAACTACTTAAAAAGAAAAATGCCACTTTTAGCATTACTTGGTTTGCTATTTGGTTTATCATCATGTGGCTCTTATCAATATGTAGGAGTTGACAATGATGGTATTTATGGTGCCTCAGAAAAACCTGTGCAACAAGAAGAAACTGTTGTAGCTACTAATAACAATTCACAAAACGATTATTATACAAACTATTTTAAAACAAAAGCTTTAGAATATGAAAATTTATCTGATAATGAAGTATTTACAGATATTGATTCTTATGTTGGAAATAATTATGTTGAAAATGATTCTATAAACAACAACTATCAAGGTTATGGTGGTTGGGGTCAAGACAATAATCAAGTTACTATAAACTATATTGACAACGGTTGGAATAACTGGGGTTGGAATGCCGGATTTGGCTGGGGTTGGAATAACTGGAACCGCTGGGGATGGAATAATTGGGGTTGGAATAACTGGGGTTATTATGATTCTTTTTGGTGCCCTCCTTACTATGGCGGCTTCAACAATAGATGGGCTTTTTACAACCCATATAGATTTAGGTCTTATGGATACTATGGTTATCCATATTACAGAAACAACAGATATTATGGAAACAATCGTTATTATGGCTCTGGAATAGCTTATAACGCTAGTAGACGTGGTAGCGTAGCTAGGCGTTCAAATGGTGTAAATTCTACAAATTCTAGATACTATGCTTCAAGAAGAGGTGGTTCAAACTCTTCAACTATAAATAGAAATCGCTCAACAAATTCGCGTGTTGGCACTAATGTAGTTAGGCGACGCTCTACAGCTTCTCCAGCTGCAAACTCTACAACAAGATCAACTTCACCCGCAGTAAGGAGAAATAGATCAGCTTCAAGACCATCTAGTAACTACAATTCAGGAACTAGTAGAAGAAGCTCGAACTCAAGCTCTTCAGTAAGAAGGTCATCGTCTTCTAGCAGTAGAAGCTCAAGCTCTTCTGGAGTAAGATCATCTTCAAGCAGAAGTTCAAGTGGAAGTAGTAGAAGTTCAGGTGGTTCTTCAAGAGGACGACGCGGATAAAATCTAAAAAAATAAAAATTTACATATGAAAAAGTTAAGTTTACTATTCATAGGTATCATATCTATGTCTACAATGTACGCTCAAGATATAACAGATGCCTTACGCTATTCGCAAGATAATATACAAGGAACCGCTCGATTTAGAGCTTTAAGCGGTGCTTTTGGCGCCCTTGGAGGAGATATGAGTGCCGTTAGCTTAAACCCGGCTGGATCTGCAGTATTTAGTAGTAGCCATGCTTCATTTACATTATCTAATTCAGAAACTACTAATGACACACAGTATTTTAATGGTGCTGGTAGTAAAAATGATTCAAATTTCGATATAAATCAGGGTGGTGCAGCATTTGTTTTTGCTAATAGAGGTGATTCTCCTTGGAGAAAATTTACTATAGCTATAGCTTACGATAAAACTAATGATTTTGACAACAATTGGTTTGCTTTCGGAACAAACACCAATAATCAATCTATTGACCTTTATTTTTTAAACTATGCAGATGGTTTAAGGCTAGACGAAATTTCTACTTTAGATGGTGAATCATTTACCGACGCTTATGCAGATATAGGTAACTTATATGGTTTTGCCCATCAGCAAGCCTTTTTAGGGTTTGAATCTTTTATTTTAGAACCAGATGATATAAATGATGATGCAAATACAGCGTATTCTTCAAATTTAGCAAATGGTAATTTTAATCATGATTACACATATACATCTACTGGTTATAATGGTAAAATCACCTTCAATATGGCGGCTCAATATGAAGATAATTTATATTTAGGATTAAATTTAAATTCGCATTTTATAGATTACCAGCGTTCTACATTACTTTTTGAAGATAATGCTAATGCAGGATCTATTATAAACGATATTGAATTTGAAAATAATTTATCTACAACAGGAAACGGTTTCTCTTTTCAATTAGGTGGTATTTTAAAATTAAGTCCAGAGTTTAGAGTTGGATTAACATACGACTCTCCTACCTGGTATACTATTGAAGAAGAAACCACTCAATACTTAGCAACAGTAAGAGATGATGCTGGAACCAATGTAACTCAAGTAGTAAACCCACAAATAATTAATATTTACCCTCAATACAAATTACAAACACCTTCAAAAGTTACTGGAAGTTTTGCTTATGTCTTCGGAACACAAGGTTTAATTAGTTTCGATTATTCTCGCAAAGACTATAGTAGCACAAAATTTAAACCTGAAAATGATTTCACTAATGTAAACAATAACATTAATAATATGCTTACTGATGCCTCAACTTATAGAATTGGTGGCGAATATAAGCACAAAGAGTTTAGTTTTAGAGGTGGTTATCGTTTTGAAGAAAGTCCATATAAAAATGGCGTAACAGTAGGTGATTTAACAGGCTACTCTTTCGGAATTGGTTATAACTTCGGAAACACAAAATTAGATATTACTTATGATCAATCTAATAGAACGTCAGAAACACCTCTTTATAATGTAGGCTTAACAGATGTTGCACTTATTGATAGAACAAATTCTAACCTCACACTTTCGTTAAGTTTCAATATCTAAAAAATATAAATCGTTTTTTTTAAAGCTTGAATACAAAATATTCAAGCTTTTTATTTAAATGTAATTAAACTATTAAAAAACAGACAAACACATAAATTCTCGTTTTTTCGAGAATAACATACTAAATTTAATACCACGTATAAAAAACCATGGTATTACTTAACAATTAATTGTTTGTTAATACAAAACATAACAAAAGTGTTTTGTTTATCTTTGCAGACTTAAAATAAGATTTTTTTTAACTGATGAAAATTGAAAATAAAATAGAAGATTTTGAATCTTTAGGAGACGACCATATTGGAACTTCATCAAATACACCGTTACGTAATGATGCTTTTAAACTTTCTAACGAAGAAAAGATAGACATTATTAAAGACGATGTACGCCACATCATGGAAACTTTAGGCTTAGATTTAAGTGACGATAGCTTAAGCGGTACGCCAAATCGTGTAGCAAAAATGTTTGTTAAAGAAATTTTTGGAGGCTTAAATCCGAAGAAAAAACCAAGTGCATCTACTTTTGATAACAAGTATAAATATGGGGAAATGTTAGTTGAAAAAAACATTACGGTATATTCAACTTGCGAACATCATTTATTACCAATTGTTGGAAAAGCGCACATTGCATATATTTCAAACGGTACTGTTGTTGGCTTATCAAAAATGAACCGCATAGTTGATTATTTTGCAAAACGACCTCAAGTTCAAGAGCGTTTAACCATTCAAGTTGTTAAAGAGTTACAAGAAGTTTTAGACACTAAAGACGTTGCTTGCGTTATTGATGCTAAACATTTATGTGTAAACTCAAGAGGTATTAGAGATATTGAAAGCAGCACTGTAACTTCAGAATTTGGAGGTAAATTTAAGGAAGAAGCAACTCGCAGAGAGTTTTTAGATTATATCAAATTAGACACTAAATTTTAAATTAAGACCTTTAAAATTAAACCAACCAAAATGCAGTTATATCAAAATCAACAGATAAAACTATACAATACACTTACTGGCAAAAAAGAAACATTCAAACCTATAAACGATGGTTATGTAGGCATGTATGTTTGTGGTCCAACAGTTTATAGTAATGTACATTTAGGGAATGTTAGAACCTTTATGTCTTTTGATATGGTTTTTCGGTATTTAAAGTATTTGGGTTATAAAGTACGTTATGTGCGAAATATTACTGATGCTGGACATTTAGAAAACGATTCAGATATGGGCGAAGATAAAATCACCAAAAAAGCACGTTTAGAACAAATAGAGCCGATGGAAGTTGTTCAGCGCTATACGGTAGATTTTCATAATATATTAAATACGCTAAACTTTTTACCTCCAAGTATTGAGCCTACTGCAACAGGACATATTATTGAACAAATTGAGCTAATTGAAAAGATTATAGATAATGGATTTGCTTATGAAGTTAAAGGTTCTGTTTATTTTGATGTACATAAATACAACGAAACTAATGACTACGGTATCTTAAGCAAACGAAAGCTTGAAGATTTAATTCATAATACCCGTGAACTTGACGGCCAAAGTGATAAAAAAAATCCACAAGATTTTGCACTTTGGAAAAAAGCCGAACCTCAACATATTATGCGATGGCCTTCACCTTGGAGTGATGGATTCCCTGGCTGGCACTTAGAGTGTACTGCAATGAGTACTAAATATTTAGGCGAGCAATTTGATATTCATGGAGGTGGAATGGATTTGAAATTTCCACATCATGAATGTGAAATCGCACAGAACGAGGCAGCTAAAGGAAAATCTCCAGTAAAGTATTGGATGCACGCCAATATGTTAGAAATGAATGGGCAACGTATGTCTAAGTCAACTGGTAACACCATCAATCCTGACGAACTACTGTCTGGAAACAATACTATTTTTAGTAAAGCTTATGCTCCAAGTGTTATACGTTTTTTTAATGCACAATCATCTTATCGAAGTGTTTTAGATTTAACAGATGCTGGGTTATTAGCAAGCGAAAAAGGGTTTTACAGATTGATGGATGCTGTAAATTTAATGGAAAGTTTAAAAGCCTCTGAAACATCATCAATAGATGTAAATGCATGGAAACAGAAATGTTATGATGCTATGAATGATGATTTTAATTCACCCATTTTAATAGCTCATTTGTTTGAAGCCGCAAAATACATCAACCAAGTTAAAGAAGGAACCGAAAGTTTAAACGATAAAGATTTAAAAATACTAAAGGAAACTATAAACGCTTTTGTTTTTGATGTTTTAGGGTTAGAAAACGTAACTAAAAAAGATTCTGGATCAGAAGATAAGCTTACAGGAGCAGTAGATGTCTTAATTAAATTGAGGCAAGAAGCTAGGGCAAATAAGGATTTTGCTTTATCAGATAAAATTCGTGATGAATTAGCCTCTGTTGGTATTCAACTTAAAGATGGTAAAGACGGGACAACATTTACGACTAATTAAATCAAACTATTATTCCGCTTTGTTGTGTGGCATTCACTTTTAAAATTAAATTTCAATTAATATAGATTCTCTCCGATGAGGGAATGACAAATAGATTTTGAAAAAACTACTTATTGCGCCATTTTTGTTTTTAATAAAAGTTTATCAAACATTGATATCCCCTTTAACGCCAGCAACTTGTAGGTACAATCCAACTTGTTCTCATTACTCTAAAGAAGCATTACAAAAACATGGGATTTTTAAAGGTGGTTGGCTGGCAATAAAACGTATTTTTAGTTGCCATCCATGGGGTGGCTCAGGATACGACCCTGTTCCAGATAAGGATAATAATAGCTAAGATTTCTCTTATTTTAGTAAGGCAATAAAACTAGTATCCTGAAGATGCAACTAAAAGTGACCATAAACCTTCACTAAGGTTACTTTCCTTTTTCAATTCTGAAAGTTTTTCATTATCTTTTTTAAAGATAGCCAGTACTAACTTATTAGCTATATCATCCTTCTTTGTTGGCTTTTCTAAAGTCGATACCAACATATTTAAGTCAGCATTGCGCCCTAGTCTTTTAAGAGCTAAAAGATTAAATAATTTATTAATGTTACGTCCGCTTTTATTTGCATTTGTATGATTAATTATACCCTCTAATAGATTGTTTCGTTTACTATCATTTTTTAGTTTTTCGAAACATATAGCTAGTAAATAATCCTGAAGCCTATCATCCACACTATATGGCTTTCCTACACCTAAATATTCTGGCCATTCTTTTGAATTTTTTAAAAGCTGAATTGCCTTAGTATACTTCCCTTCTTGGATATATTGATTAGCTAGAAACACATGTGCATCAAAATAAATATCTCGACTTATCATTGCTAACTCTGAAGGTAAAACAACTGTGTTCTTTAATACTTTTAAACTTTGATTATATTTTTTTACTTCAACTAATGATTTTGCATATAATAATTCAATATTATAATTACTTGGAAACTTTTTAAACGCTTTTTTCCCATTGGCAAATGCTTCATCATATTTACCATTTATTAAATAAAATTGAATAAGCTCACCCCATACTTTCCAATTATTACTATTTAACTCAATTGCTTTTTTATAATCTTGAAGTCTAAAAGTATAATTTTCGCTTTCTAAATAAGTCGCTCTAAATCTATAAAAAACATCAGAGTCAGGCTCGTTAAAACTATCTTTCAAGAGCTTTTTTCCTTTATCAATCAATCCAACAGCAATATAGCTTTGAGCTAAATAGAATTTTAATTTCCAATGCTGCTTTTCTTGAATTGCCCATTCTAATACTGGAATTGTTTCTCTTCTATATGGCAAAACAAAATTAGGAGATATGGCAAGAACCTCTTCTAATAATTGGTTACAATCATGAACGCTCTTTTCTTTTAATAAATAGGCCATCCATAGTTTTACTTTTACATCTCCTTTAAAATCTTTTAACACATTAATCGCTTCATCATTTTCTCCTAATTTTTGATATTGCATAGCCAGTTCTATTGCAGTTTCAACAGGAAATTCGCTATTTAAACTTGATTTATAGGTGTTATCATTAGTATATAAATAGTTTTCATATAAGGCAAAATGATTTAAAGGATCTATATCTAAAACAGTAGCTAATTGGGTTTTGAAAGCTTCATGCGTTTTTTGTTTTCTTGCTAAAACCATTAATACTTTTCTAGCATTAAGATTATAAGTATTAAAATTTAAAGCTTTTGAGGCATATTCCTTAGCCTTATTATAATTATTTAATCTTAGATGTATTTCTGCCATTTGTGCATAAGACACCGATCTATATTCAGTAGATCTAGCGGCCCATCCAAAAGATTCTAGTGCGTTAACATAATCTTTCTTTGCTCGATATATAATTCCTGCTTTATAGTTAGCTTCTGGGTTGTAAGTATCCATTCTTAAAACAGTATTGGCACACCTTAAAGCTTTATTGTAATTGGTTTTTCTATATTCCAACTCAGCCAATTTAACCAACGCTTCTTGGTGCGATGGGTCTATTTTAATAAGAGCAGAAAAGCTTTCAAAAGCTTTGTCATAAGCTCTATATTTCATAGCTTCCCAACCATCAGTATATAACTTTTGCGTTTTTGAAATTTGCAAGGTTGTGTCTGAATAAAACGGTCTTTTTATTAAAGATGCTTCTGAGTTTGCTGTATACTTCAATTTATTATCTCCAATAATAACTTCAATCTTATCTGAAGGTTTAGATGGTATTGTTTTGGAAAAAGTATCCATAGGATTCATATTTAGCTTTTCATCTATTACTTGTTTTTCATTAACAAACACGTGAATAGTTTCATTTAAGCTCTGGAGCGCATTAACTCCAATGTATGATTCACTTTCAGAGTGTTGAACATTTAACACACCATATTCTGAAGCATCAACCATTCCATCAATATCTTTAAAAGGAAACCAAATTTCTCGCCATATATCCATAGCATGGGGCTCAAAATTAGCTTGAGCTATAGGGTTTTTATCCTTTTCAGGAAAATATTGATTAAAAAGTCGTCCTGCTTGAAATTCAATGTACTGCCCATCTGTGTCGGTAAGTAAATCTTCCCAAACACCTCCAGATCGTGATAAAGCCCATAACCAAAGCTTTTGACCTGGCATTTCTTCATAGGGTGACCAATGGCCAAAACCAAAGTTTGTATCATGATAATAGCCTCCAAAAAAGTCTTTGTAATCACCTACAATATGATAAGATTTATGTGGCCCAAAATTGTTGTTCTTATAGTGAGATAATGTTCTTCCATTTTCATCAATGGGCCAAAATTTTGCATTTCCTCCATGTTCAAGGTATTTATTACCTGGTATAAAAAACTCTAAATCATTTTTGGCAACTGCTGCTGCGGTCATCCAATTATAATAAGACTGATTTAACGGTGTTGGGTTATACCACGATGCTTTTGTTTCAAAATAAGCCTTATCTTTTTGTAAATTAATCTCAACTCTCCATTCGGTTCTTGAGGGTAAATCCATAGTGCCAACAATACAGCTAACACTTCCATCTTTATTTTCTTTAATTGTATAATCTACTGGTGTTGCCGTAGCTGGAGTATGTCCTATAATTCCAAAATTGAACTCAATTCCTCCAGATGTCCAAGGGCCACGCATAGCAATATTTCTAAATTTAAGGACATCGTTTTTATATACAAACTCTTCTCCAGTAGTCTTTTCTATAGCTCCCCAAACTTTTCCCCCTACTTCTGGTAATACCCATAATTTAATATAGTCATTCTCCAAAGTAACAACTTTCCACTCTTTATTTTTGGCTGTATGCTCATAGCCTTCAAATTTATAATAAGGATATATTTTAGAGTTTTCTTTGAGTATTGGTAAAGGGTTAGGTTCATCAAATGTATATGTTTTAATTGTTTTTATTTCCTCTTTTATTGTAGCAGTTTGTGCATATGCTACATTCGAAAAAAGGAAACAACATACCCCTAAAAAAAATAAACAGGTTTTTTTATAATATAATTTCATGTGTTTATATTTATTATTTTTAAAATATCACATGCAACATCTACTTAACTAATCTTCAGCTTAGCAAAATTTTTAGTTCAGGATGTTTCATTTTTAACGTATTACTTAGAAGTGGTTTAATTATGTTCTATTGCCTGTAGAAAATCATTATTATTAGCAACTAAAATCACTTCTTTATCACCAACTTTAATAACTTTCATATCCTTGGCATCATTCGGTGCATAAAACCCACTCTCCTTAACTGAATCTGGTAAAAATTCTCCTTTACCATTACCCTTTAAAAGTAAGCCTATACTTGCATCATTACGCGGTGTTTCAATTTCAGCTGGAAATAAATTTCCAGAAATCAATAAATCTTTATTACCATCAGAATCATAATCATTAACTAGAATACTATTAATTGAAGATATTTGAGCTAAGCTTGGTAATGGTTTTATATTGAAGTTCCCATTCCCTTCGTTTTCTATATAAGCAGACGCAAAAGTTTTAGCCTTCAAATTTAACGCTGTCTCTAATGAGGCACCATAAATATTTTGCAAATTGGAATCGCCAAACGCTTCATACGTTTCAAATTTTTCACTTAATGATGGTATTTGCTGTGTAGAACAGCTTTTCCCCCTTACAGGAAAAGAAACACCATGCTCATAATAACTTAATACAATATCTAGACTGCCATTATCATCAAAATCATAACTATGTACTTCAAAAGGTTCTTTAGATGAAGCTTTATATTTGTAATTTAAACCTAGGTTACCTACAATTATATCTTGATCACCATCATTATCCATATCTGCTGTTTTAACAGAATAATACCAACCTTCACTTTCTTCTAAACCACTTAAAACCTGCTTCTCAAAGTTACCGCTTTCAGATTGAGTAAAAATGGTTATTGGCATCCATTCGCCTACAACAACCAAATCAATCAACCCATCTTTGTTATAATCCAACCAACTAGCTGATGTAACCATACCCAAATTACTAAACTCTGGAGCTTTTTTACTTGATACATCTACATATTTACCGCCTTTATTTTCTAATAAATGGCTATTTGCTGCATGAGGATACTTTTTTGGAGTTAAACGTCCTCCTATAAATAAGTCTAAATCACCGTCATTATCAAAATCATTTGGTATTACACAAGATCCGCTTGTTAAATATTTAGGTAATGCGCTAATCTTTTTGGTAAATTTACCCTTACCATTATTTATATAAAGCCTGTCTTGTAAAGCTTTATCATTTTCATTGAATTCATTTCCTCCACTAACAACAAATAAGTCTAAATCTTTATCCCCATCTACATCTATCAGTTCTATTCCCATATCTTCGCTAGCCTTATCTTGAGTCCAACCACCTTCTTCAATCTCATCAAAAGTTCCTTTATTATTTTGCAAAAACAATCTACCAGAGATTCCTGCTGCTCCACCTAAAAAGAAGTCTTCTTTATTATCACCATTAACATCTCCAACGGCTAATGAAGGTCCAAATTGTGACATTTTATGTGGTAATAGTATTTCATATGCATAATCATCATGATCATTCTCTATATGTCTTATTTGATCTAATTTTATAGCTTTAGTAATTTCTTTAAAAATTGGCTTTTTATTTGATTCTAAAGCTTCTTTACTTTCTGCATTAGACAAAGAAATTTCGTGTACTTGATTAATGGCCAAATCATTAAGAGTAGTTTTACTACCATCTTGCCATTCTATTATTGCCTTATCAATTTTACTAGCATCTCCAACCCCAAAATGTAGAATATCTTCGCTTTTAGACATGTAGCCTCTAGCATTAGATATTTGGCTCACTTGCCAAACCTTGTTGGCTTGATACAGTGTTATTTTTGTACCATAAATTATTTGACCTTTTTTTGGAGCAATTTTGAATCTTACATAGTTTCCAATACCGTTTTCTACGGCATGATTTCTGTAGAGCATTGCATTATCATCAATATTATTAATTACCAAATCTAGGTCCCCGTCTAAATCAAAATCAGCATAAGCTGCACCATTTGATAATGTTGGAGTTTCTATCCCCCAATCTTTCACTTTGTTAGCAAAAGTAAGATCTCCATTATTTTTATAAATATAATTTGATAGTTTGTCAGTAGGAGCTAAATTAGCAAAGTCCATTACATCTATCATTCTAGCTGGGTTTACTCTTCTTTGTTGCGCTAAGAGCTTAATGCTATCTATTCTTTTTTCATAAGTTACTACTAAGTCACTATTACGGTTATTACTCTTTACTCCATTTGTAATAAAAAGATCTTTATTTCCATCATTATCGAAATCTGCAAATAAAGGAGCCCAACTCCAGTCTGTATTTGTAACACCTCCTAATTGTCCTAGGTCACTAAAAGTACCATTACCATTGTTCCTTTGTAGCGTATTAAACATATATTGATAATGCCCTCCATTATTGACAATTTGCCAAAATTTTTCGGGTTGCATGCCTCCCATGTTTGTTTTTATTCGCTTATGGTCTTCCGCCATCATATCAACAACTATAACATCTAAATTTCCATCATTATCATAATCAGCAATATCACTTCCCATACTAAAATTTGAAATATGCTTAGTAGAATTATGAATAACATCTTTAAATGTGCCGTTTTTTTGATTGATATATATTTGATCAGCAACATCAAAATCGTTAGTAACGTATATGTCTTCCCAACCATCATTATTTAAATCAGATGTAGTTGCTGAAAGACCAAAACCAAAGTTTCTAACGTTGGCTTTTATCGTATAATCTTCAAACTTACCATTACCCATATTTTTGTATAGTCTATCACTAAACAAAATATCGGAGAATTGGGAGAGATTGAGTTTATCTCCAATACCAGGAATACTTGGAGGTTGATTTACAATGTAAACATCTATTAAACCATCTTTATCAAAATCGAAAAACGTGGCCTGTATAGAAAAACCCTTATCTGCTAAACCAAAAGAAGCAGCTTGTTCGGTAAATGTAAGATCTCCATTATTAATATAAAGTTGATTAGCACTCTTTTCATTTTCCAAATACACAAAACGACAAACATAAATATCTTGGTCGCCATCATCATCTATATCAACAAATGTTACTCCAGTTGACCATTTATTATCTGGGGTAATGCCTGCCTTTTGAGAAATATCTTTAAATTCAAAATCTCCTTTATTTAAAAAAAGTTTATCACTAACTTGATTTCCTGTAAAAAACACATCTTGTAAACCATCTTGATTTATATCTCCAACTGCAACACCTCCACCAGATATAAATGCAGAATTTATCATATGGTTATTCTCTCTGGTTTGTACAACAGTATTTTTGAAAAGTAAATTTGAATGATTAGTTGGTATAGCAGCAAACATGCTATCACTTTTCATCATTTCAATTGAGTTATCCTTACAACTACTAAAAAATAATAAAACTACTAAACTGGAGATTATAAATTTATGTTTCTTAATCATATTTATTTAAAGATTATCCGTACAAAAATTATTGGAATATATAAAATTAAATAAAAAGAGTTGTTTAAACAGATTTAAACAACTCTTTTAGATTCAAAAAAAAAAACTAAAAATTCGGTCCTCCGGTGTCCCACCAAAGTCTTGTTCCTATTTCATCTGGTCCGCCTAGGAAGCCAGTAGCCTCTGCCACGGAGGCAGCATTATTTTCTCTTTGACTTGTTAAAAACACTTGTCTTCTTAAGAAATCATCTGCTGGTATTACTCCCCAATCTGCATTACTATCATTTTTGTAATTGTAAGGTAATTTAGGATATCCTGTTCTTCTGTGATCAACCCATGGTTCAATTGAGTTCGTATAAGCATTAATCCACTTTTGAGTAATGATTTTTTCTAGTTTAATCTCATTATCAGCTGCTTCATCCCATGCTACTGTATTTGTAATTCTAGTTACAAAATCATTTATAGCTCCAGCAGCTTTAGGATCATCATAATCTATAGGTAAACTAGTATTATCAGCTAAATATGCTGCTGCTCCTCCAGCTCCCCAATCTTCAAAGGAAGCATTAACACCAGCTTCATAATTTTCTTGTGCAGTACCAGCACCAGCCCAACCTCTTAAGGCAGCCTCAGCTTTTAAGAATTTTACTTCTGCTGCAGTAAAAAAGCGTCTGCTATCTACATCTTTAAAATCAGAACTAATGTTTGAATAAGACAATCTATCCCCTTTAGCAACCAGTTCAGCTCCGTTTCTAATACCTTTATAAGGATGACCTGGATGATCTGGATATAAAGTATCATCTGTTGCAGGATCAAAGAACTTAGAAATTCTAGGATCATCATATCCTATTAAAATAGATTCCATAGAAGCACTCATTCTTGTATCTCCCCATCCAAAACTAATAGTTACTGGTGGAAAAACAGCACCATATAAAGATACCATAAAGTTATCTCCATTGGTTTCAATTAATCCTCCTGGTTCACTTAATGCCTTTTCGCCTTGAGTTTTTGCTAATGCAGGATCAACTTTTGACAATCTAATTGCCAATCTCAATCTCATACTATTTACTAGTTTATTCCATTGTGCAATATTTCCTCCATAACTAGCATCAAACTTACCTAATCCAGTATAATCCATATTAGCATTGAAAACTGCCTGAATTTCATCTAACTGAGTAAAAAATGCATTATAAAGCACTGGTTCAGAATCATAAGTAGCTGGTTCTTCTCCAAACTTCGTGTATATTACTGGACCATGATATGCTGTTAATCTAGACATTCCCAGTATTTTTATCAACTTAGCCCATTCTACAAAAACTGGATAGTCTTCTGCCACTGCTACTTTTGTAACTTGGGCAGCTGGTGACATAATTTGTCCATAAATTCTATTCCAGTATGTATTCCAACGAATATAGTAAGTTGTGTTATTAATACCTCCAACAAATGGGGTTGGCGTAGCTAAGTGCCTTACCCATGAATCATGAGATAAATTGTGTTCGATCTGATGACCAAATAAGTTTTTTAACATTGGTGGATAAAATGCTCCAACATTATTAAAATCTTGTTGTAATGATTCATCAGTAACTTGATAAGGATTTTCGTTTAAGCCCTCAAAATTATCTGTACAAGCAGTTATATTGAATAAAAGTGCTGCAATAAATATATATATTATTTTTTTCATGTCTTACTTATTAAAATGTTAAACTTAAGTTTAGACCATACGTCCTAGTTGATGGTAAATTAAAATTATCTACACCAGCATCGTTTCTACCTGTACCTTGAGATAACTCTGGGTCATAAGGCGCGTCTTTATAGAAAAAGAATAAGTTGTTCCCTACAAAAGAAAGTGATGCATTTTTAAGCCAATCAAATTTATCTACATTGATATTATAAGAAAGTGCTAATTGAGCCAATCTTACACTAGTTCTATCATAAATATGAGGTTCATCAATTCCATTTCTACCACCAATAGCATCATAGTATGTAAAAGGATCTATTTGTGTAACTGCTGCACCATTTTGTACTGCATTTATTGTTTCAAACCCCCTGTCTCTAGCAGCTGCAGATCTTTCAGATACACCATATCCGTCTAATAATGCCTCTGTTTGACTTGCTGTAAATCCGCCAAACTTTCCATTAATTTGCATATTAAGAGAAAAATCTTTGTAATTAATAGTATTATTCCATCCTAAAGCATAATCAGGTTCAGCATTACCAATTAATTCTCTTGTTGCAGTTCTTCTTGGTCTTCCAGAAGCATCATCTAAGATAATTCTACCTTGATCATCTCTTAAAAATTTAAAAGCATAAATATCACTAATTGCTCCGCCTTCAACTAATCTAACATTAATTCCTTCAGCACCACCTTGACCTATTGATTGAACATCAGGATGCAATTCAACTATTTTATTTGTGTTTTTAGAATAATTTAATGCTGTTGTCCAAGTAAAATCTTCAGTTACTATAGGCTTTCCAGAAAGTGTGATTTCTACACCCTTATTGTTTATTTCACCTGCATTTACAAAAAATGAAGTAAAGTCTTCAATTGGTGCATTTATCTGAATAAACTGATCTTTACTAGTTATATTATAATATGTAAAATCAAGACCTAATCTGCTATCAAAAAATCTCCAATCTATACCTATCTCAGAAGTAGTTATAATTTCTGGTTTAGCATCTGTAAATGGTTTAATTGTATTAAAGTTTACAGAACCATCTGCATTAATTGTATGTCTTGGGAATATTGTATTGTAAGGCACTTCATTACCAACTCTAGCAAAAGATCCTCTAATTTTT
Source organism: Jejuia spongiicola (assembly GCF_023502325.1). NCBI lineage: Bacteria > Pseudomonadati > Bacteroidota > Flavobacteriia > Flavobacteriales > Flavobacteriaceae > Jejuia > Jejuia spongiicola. The sequence continues at coordinate 383,123 of NZ_JAMFLZ010000002.1, read as the reverse complement.
GCAAAACTAATAAATTCAGGCATTTCAAACATCTCGCTTAAAAGAGCTGTTAAACCTGCTGAAGAGTAAAAGTATGAATCGTTACCAGTAAGTGATAAAGTTGATGCCCAGTCATTTCTTCCTGCAACATCTACAAACAACATTTCCTTAAACCCTATAGTAACATTACCAAATAACGATTGCTTTTCTACTCGACTATCTAGAGTTGAGCGAACTTGAACAACTGGTAAAAGGTTTTGAAAGTAAAACTCGTTTGCATAGGCTAGCCCATCTGCACTACCTCCAGTGTCTACTGCAACTCCATTACCAAATACTGTTCTTTGGTTAGTTCCTCCAGCTAAAGCTGATAATGTAAAATCTTCTCCAAAGGTTGTATCATAACTTAAAATAGCATCTAAATAACTACTTGTATCGTCATACTTTTCATAAACCCAACGACCATTAGAAGGTACCGTAGTAGTATTTCCTCCTGCATTACGCTGATTATTGAATTCTTTTACTGCATAATCATAGTTACCTCTAACCTGTAGTTTCAATTTTTCACTTATATCATATTCTATGTTTAAACTAGCAATAGCCCTATTAGTTTTATCTATTTGTTTTTCTTCATTTAATAACCAATAAGGATTTGATTGTAAGTGATCTGCAATAAACCAATTCATTTCATTGGTATTTCTTGCAGGATTAAATACACTATAATTATTTTTAACATCAGCAAAATTTCTATCTCTTGGGAACCAATATAATCCTGTTAATGGATTGTTATAATACCCAGCTCTATTACGTCCGTTAGTTTTTTCTTTCGCTAAAATAATGTTTGACGTTACTTTAACTTTATCTTTAAAAAGCTTTGTAGACTGCTTAAAAGAGATATTGTGCTTACCATAAGTATTATTTGGCGTAACTCCAGTTGAAGACGTATTCGCATAAGAAAAATAAGCTTGTGTTTTATCGTTCCCTCCGCTTACAGAAACAGAGTTAAAGTAATTTGCTCCAGTTTCAAAATAATCATCAACAAAGTTGCTATCATAATTACCTTGAGTATAAGACCAGCTTTCTTTTGTTCCACCTTCACTACCATAACGGTATTGTAATTCTGGAGTGTCTATAATACTCTCAAATGTAATACCTGAATTTACCTTTACAGTGGCTGTTCCTTCTCTACCACTTTTAGTTGTAATAACTACAACACCATTAGCACCTTGACTACCATAAAGTATAGCTGCATTAGCTCCTTTTAAGATACTCATACTTTCTATATCATCAGGGTTTAATTGAGATAAACCATCTCCTTGGTCAACTCCATCCCATAATCCAGGTTGATTACCTCTATTATTAACCATTGGTATACCATCAATTACAAATAAAGGAGAACTGTCACCGCTTAAAGATTTACTACCTCTAATTTGAATTTTAGTAGATCCTCCAGGTCCTGAACTACTCTTACGTATTTCTACACCTGCAGCTCTACCATTTAAACCACTTACTGGATTAACATCTCTAGAAAGTGTAAGAGACTCTCCTTTAACTGTTTGTTGAGCATAGGTTAATGTCTTTTCTTCTCTCTTAATACCTAATGCCGTTACAACAACTTCATCTAGTTGACTAGCATCTTCCTCCATAGTGATATTAACAGTGTTAGAATCTCCAACTGTAATCGATTGTGTTTTAAATCCTATGTAAGAAAACTCTAAAACATCTCCGGCATTTGCTTGGATGCTATACTCTCCATCAAAATTTGTTTGTGTCCCAGAAGATGTACCTTGAATAATAATATTCACTCCTGCAAGGGGTATACCTCCAGCATCTATTACTGTTCCTTTTATCTCATTCTGAAGAGCATCTTTAATAATAGCTTCAATTTCCTTGTCTAAGTTTTCGTTTTTAATTAAATCTTCAATGACTTTAATCACTGATTCATCATTCTTAGGAAATAATATTATTTGATCCTTTAAAAGTCTGTAATCTATGTGTGTGTCTTTAAATAAATTAACAAGAACTAAATCTAATTCTTCATTAGTTGCATTTAAAGAAACTTTTTTAGATACGTCAACTAAACTGTTGTTATAAAAGAAATTGAAATTGGTTAAAGACTCAATTTCTGTAAAAACAGTTTTAAGTTCAGCATTCTTTACATTAATAGTTACATTCTGCCCATTGGCCTCAACTGCAAACAGTTTTGCCATAGAAACAAAAAGCAAGAGGGTGTAAATTTTCATAATCCGTAAAAGATTTTTTTGTGACAAAAATTTAGTGTCATTTTTTTTCATAATTTTGCTTGGTTTAATTTGTTATTACTCAACTAGGGTAATAATTTTAATCATAAAAGGGAATGTGGCAGCATTCTCTTTTTTTTTTTTGCAGGTTTAGATTAAAATATTTTTATTCTAGTATAATTTTTCCGTTTTTGATGGAGTACTTAATTGGGGACGAAATAGTTAATAATTTAAGTACTTCATCAATACTTAGGTTGTCAAATGTTCCTGTATACTCATAGTTTAATAGTTTTTGTGAATTAATATTAATTTTAACGTTGTATTTTCTTTCTAAATCAATTACAACTTCTTGTAATGATGTTTTCTTAAATATCAGCTTCCCTTCTTTCCAGGCTACGACCTCTAAAGATTTTACTTCTTCAATTTCTAGTTTGTTTTCCTTTTTATAAAAAACAGCTTTTTGCGAAGGTGCTAATACAATAGGTGTTTCTTTGTCTTTAATCAATTCCACTTTACCAGTTACCAATGTAGTCTCGACCTTTTTATCTTTATCATAAGATTTAACATTAAACGAAGTTCCTAAAACTTTTATTTTGATACTATTGGTATTAACTATAAAAGGTTTGTTTACATTTCTTTTAATATCAAAAAAAGCTTCACCAATAAGTGTAACTTCTCTTATACTATCATTAAACTCTTTTGGATATATTAATTCGCTCTCAGCATTTAAGACAATCTTAGAGCCGTCAGGAAGGTAAATTTCTTTTTTATCTCCTCTATATGTTATGAGATTGATTTCCTCAGGAATTATGTTTGTACTAACAACTTGAGGATTATCTTGTATAACTGTATTATTAGATTTATTGTTTGCATTCCATAAAAACAAAAACAATACAAATATAGATGCAGCGGCGTACAAATATTTATCAAGTTTTCTTTTCTTTATTATATTTTTAAATCTTTCAAAAAAGAAATCACTATTGTTATTTGGAACATCTTTAAATGTTGAAGCAATGTATTCTGCTTTTAAGATATTAAACACTTTATGGTTTTCTGGGCTTTTTCTTATCCATTCTATCGTTTTTCTTTTTTCGACAGAATCCATATCACCTTTTAAATATCTTAATAATTGCTTTTTATTCATTATAATGTGGACAGTTATATATATGACGTATTTAATTAAGGGTACCCCTTAGTCAAAAGTCATTTTAATTCAAAAAAATTATAAAAATGGTAAAAATTCACGTAGAGAAACACGTAAATGCTTAAGGGCCTTAGTTATATGTGTTTCAATAGTTTTTGTCGAAATATCCATTTTCTGGGAAATTTCTTTATGGTTAAGCCCTTCTATGCGGCTTTTAACAAATACATCTTTGCATTTAGGAGGAAGTAAATCTATTGATTTCAAAACAGCTTCATATAATTCTTTTTCTATAAGAAGAGATGCTGTATCATCTGAAAAAGCTGTATGATTTATTGAAGCTTCTAATTGATTTAAATTGTTTTCAATATTTAGTAATTGTTTTTTTGTTCTTAAGTAGTCTAAACATGCATTTCTAGTAACTTTATATAAATATCCATTTATATTAGACTGTACATTTTTTTTGGACCAAACCTTAATAAAGACATTTTGAATTATTTCTTCGGCATCTTCTTTACTTGCAATATACTGTGAAGCTATGTATAATAATTTTGAGCGGTATAACTTAAATAATATTTCGAAAGCAGCAACATTGCCTTCATTTATTAAACTAATAAATTCTTCATTATTTATACTGGCTACTTTATTCATTCAAGAACTAAATTATTACTTAGTTAAGGTTAGAATTTTAATAATTAGGGACTTCAAATCTAAATAAATTTTATTAATTAATTAACATATATCTAATATTAACATTAAATATAATGCAAAAAAACATATAAACCAATGAAAAAATCTGTATAGATAAACAAATTTGCAATCAAATAGACAAACTTTAAAAGCTAATATAAATGGATATTTATATAAAATTATCCTTTCGGAATACTCTTCAAAATCTCAAGTACAAATTTCCAATATTTCTGAGCCGATGAAATTTGAGCACGTTCATCTGGTGAGTGCGCTCCTTTTATATTTGGACCAAAACTAATCATATCCATAGTAGGGTAATTAGTTCCAAGAATGCCACACTCTAATCCTGCATGGCAAGCAGCTACATGGGGCTTTTCTCCATTTAAATCTTCATATAATTTAGTCATTACTTTTAAAATAGCAGAATCCATATTAGGTGTCCAGCCTGGGTAATCGCCAGAGAACTCAACTTCACATCCAGTTAACTCAAAAGTAGCACGAAGTGTATTTGCCAAATCCATTTTAGAGCTCTCGACCGATGAGCGTGTTAAACATCCAATATGGATATTACCCTCTTTAATAATAACTCGTGCAATATTGTTTGATGTTTCTACCAAGTCCGGAATATCAGCACTCATCCTATAAACTCCATTTAATGCAGCATACAATGCCCTAGTCACTCCTTCTTGAACCCCTAAATCCATTATTTTATTTGGAGCCTCAGCTTTAGATATAGTGATTTCTAAATCAGGCTCCATGGTTTTAAGTTCTTTTTTAATGATTCCGGTTTGTTGAGCGACTTCTAATAAAAATGCTTCTTCATGAACTGCATCAATTGCTACAATAGCTTTACTTTCTCTTGGAATAGCATTACGCAAACTCCCTCCATCAATTTCAGAAACTCGTAATCCAAAATTCTCGAAACCATCAAATAAAATACGGTTCAAAATTTTATTAGAATTCCCTAAGCCTTCGTGAATTTGCATACCAGAGTGCCCCCCTTGTAAACCTTTTACAGTTATAGCATAACCTATTTTAAATTCGGGCGTGTCTTCTTCAGTATAACTTCTAGTAGCTGTAACATCTACACCACCTGCACAACCTACTCCTATTTCGTCATCCTCTTCTGTGTCTAAGTTCAATAATATTTCACCTTCAAGTAAGCCTCCTTTTAAGCCCATAGCTCCCGTCATTCCTGTTTCTTCATCAATTGTAAACAAGGCTTCAATGGCTGGGTGTGGTATGTCCACACTTTCTAATATTGCCATTATAGTGGCAACACCCAAACCGTTATCGGCACCTAAAGTTGTTCCTTTTGCTTTTACCCAATCTCCTTCTACAAACATATCAATACCTTGAGTGTCAAAATCAAAAACTGTATCATTATTTTTTTGGTGTACCATATCTAAATGCGATTGCATTACAATAGTAACTCGGTCTTCCATTCCAAGGGTTGCTGGCTTTTTTATAATAACATTCCCAACTTCATCCTCAATAGTTTCTAATCCCAGGTTTTTACCAAAATCTTTCATAAAGGCAATAACACGTTCTTCTTTCTTGGATGCACGAGGTACTGCATTTAAATCTGCAAATTTATTCCAAAGTTGTTGCGGTTGAAGTTGTCTTATTTCTGAGCTCATTGTTATTTTTATTAAGTTGCGTAAAGGTAACAAAAATGCACAGATTTTGGCAGCTACTCCTGATTGAAGTGACATCCTTTTTTGAGGCACGAAAAAAAGATATAGCGAAAAGCAGGAAGAAACCTTAATAGACAAACAAATGCCATTGGGTACAAATTTTTATTACTTTTGAAAGATGTTGAAGAACAAAAAAATAAGTATTGCACTTTTACTGATTCCACAATATATAATAGTTAAATGGTTAGCCCATTACCCAGAGTTTATAGAAAGCTATTACAGTAATGGATTGTATCCTTATATTTCGAAAATTTTTAGGTATGTATTAGGTTGGCTACCATTTTCTTTTGGTGATTTAATTTACGCATTTGCTATTATTTACGCAATTAGATGGCTGTATAAAAATAGGAAGCGATTACGAAAAGACACTAAGCAATGGTTTATTGATGTGTTTGCTGTTGTATCGATTTTTTATTTTGCTTTTCATTTGTTTTGGGGATTAAATTATTACAGGCTTCCTCTTCATAAAAATCTTAATTTAAAACATGACTATACAACCGAACAATTAGTTTCTGTGACTAAAAAGCTAATTGAAAAATCCAATGACCATCATTTAAAAATAACAAACAATGATACTGTAAAAGTTGATATTCCTTATAGTAAATCGGAAGTTTTTGAGATTACCAAAAAAGGTTATGATAATTTAAAACAAGTATTTCCGCACTTAGAATACAAACCAAAAAGTGTTAAAAAATCTTTATTTAGCTACCCTTTAACATACATGGGGTTTAGTGGATACTTGAATCCTTTAACTAATGAAGCACAAGTTGATGCTATTATTCCTATTTATAAATTCCCTACAACAACGGCACACGAAATAGCACATCAATTAGGTTATGCTGCCGAAAATGAAGCCAATTTTATTGGCACTTTGGCTACTATAAATAATGACGATATTTATTTTAAATATACTGGTTATACATTTGGATTACGTTTTTGTTTGAATGAAATATATAGACGTGATGAAGCTTTATATGAAACCATTGTAAAAACCGTAAATAAAGGCATTTTAAAAAATTATAAAGAAGTCCGTGATTTTTGGGAAACACACCAAAACCCTACCGAACCTCTTTTTAAACTCTTCTATAGCAATTTTTTAAAAGCCAATAGTCAAGAAAAAGGCATGGAAAGTTACAGTTATGTTGTTGCTTTATTGGTTAACTATTTTGAGAATAAGTCTTTATAATTAAATGTTAAAAAACATTTAATGCAGCACAACTACTCGCTTAATTTATATCTTTAGAAAGATAATTTTTAACTAACCAAATAATGATAAAAAAGCAATTTTTAATCTTCACACTTTTGTGTAGCTTTTCTTTTTATGCACAAGATTATTTTCCTAAAAATGACGGAGTAAAAGCAACAAACACAAATTATACCGCATTTACAAATGCTAAAATTTTTGTTACTCCAACACAAGTTATTAATAAAGGCACCCTACTTATTCGTAACGGAAAAGTAGTCGCTTCTGGAACATCAGTTAATATTCCTAAGAATGCAGTGATTATTGATGTTTCTGGTAAAAGTATTTATCCTTCTTTTATAGACATGTATTCGAGTTTTGGCATAGAAAAACCTAAGCGTTCTTCAAGTAATAGTAGAACTGCTCAATACGATGCTAGTAGAACAGGATACTATTGGAATGACCATGTCATGCCAGAAAATAAAACAATTAACAATTTTAAGTACGACTCTAAATCGGCCAAAGCGCTTATTAATGCTGGCTTTGGTGTTGTTAACACGCACATTCAAGACGGTATTGTAAGAGGACAAGGTACTTTAGTTGCACTAAATGAAAACGCGGGTAACGAAACTAGGGTTTTAGATGTAAGCTCTGGACAGTATTTATCCTTTAGAAAAAGTGTTACTTCAAGACAGGCTTACCCTAGCTCTATTATGGGAAGTATGGCTTTACTACGTCAACTTTATTTGGATGCCGATTGGTATGCAAAAGGACACAATAAAACTAAAGATTTATCAATAGAGGCTTTAAACCATAACAAAAGTTTAGTTCAAATTTTTGATGCTGGCAGTAGAGCAAATATTTTAAGAGCCGATAAAGTTGGTGATGCACATAATGTGCAATACGTTATTCTTGGTGGTGGTGATGAATATGAGCGCATTGCCGATATAAAAGCAACTAATGCATCATTAATTATCCCTATAAACTTCCCAAAAGCTTACGATGTTGAAAATACTTTTTTAGCATCTACTTTATCGTTAGCAGATATGAGAGCGTGGAATCAAAAACCATCAAACCCAAAAATGCTAGCAGAAAACAACATAACATTTGCATTAACAACACACAGTTTAAAGTCGCCTAATGCATTTAAAGCCCATCTTTTAAATGCTATAAAACATGGACTTTCTAAAGAAAAAGCATTGGAAGCTTTAACTACAATTCCTGCACAACTATTAGGGAAATCTAAAATGATTGGTTCTTTAAAAAACGAGAGTCAAGCTAATTTTTTAATTACTTCTGGCGATATTTTCGATAAAAAAACCAAGCTTTTTGAAAATTGGGTTCAAGGGAATAAAAATGTTATAAAAGATATGAATACCAAGGACATTACTGGTAACTATAAATTTTCTTTAAATGGTCAAACTTATAAAATGTCTATAAGTGGTGAATCAAATAAATTAAAAACCAAAATCACTTCTAATGAAAAAGTGCGTGGTTCTAGAATAACTTATAAAGATGACTGGGTAAATATTGCTTTTACAACTGCAGACTCAACAAAACAAGAATTTATAAGAATTGTAGCCAATGTTGATGCTAATAAAAATCTGAACGGGAAAACAATTATGCCTAATGGCAATGAGCTTTCTTTTTTTGCAAAACATTCTAAAGAAGAAGATGTTTCTAAAAAAACCACAAATAAAGATGATACTGAAAGCGAAAAAATTTTCCCTGTAACTTATCCTAATAATTCATATGGCTTTTCAGCATTACCCAAAGCTGAAGCCCTCTTATTTAAAAACGCAACGGTTTGGACTAACGAAAAAGAAGGTATATTAAAAAACACAGACGTTTTAATTAAAAATGGGAAAATTGCAAAGATTGGACAAAACCTATCAGATAGCAATGCAAAAATTATTGATGCAGAAAACAAACATTTAACTTCAGGCATTATTGATGAGCACTCGCATATTGCTGCTGCATCCATTAATGAAGGCGGACAAAACTCATCGGCAGAAGTTTCTATTGAAGATGTAATTGATGAAACTGATGTTGGTATTTACAGAAATTTAGCAGGAGGCGTTACTTCAATTCAAATATTGCATGGCTCTGCTAATCCAATTGGTGGCCGGTCTGCTATCATAAAATTAAAATGGGGAGAAACGGCAAATAGTTTAATCTATAAAAGTAGTCCTAAATTTATAAAATTCGCTTTGGGAGAGAACGTAAAACAAACCAGGCATCAAAACGGAGTTCGTTTTCCGCAAACACGAATGGGTGTTGAGCAAGTTTATATAGATTATTTTACAAGAGCTAAAGAGTATGATGCATTAAAGAAAAGTGGTAAGCCATACAGAAAAGATATTGAACTAGATGTGCTTGCTCAAATTTTAAACAAAGAGCGCTATATTTCCTGTCACTCTTATGTGCAAAGCGAAATTAATATGCTTATGAAAGTTGCAGAACGCTTCAATTTTAACATCAATACATTTACACATATTCTTGAAGGTTATAAAGTTGCAGATAAAATGAAAGCACATGGTGTTGGTGGTTCAACATTTAGTGATTGGTGGGCTTACAAATATGAAGTAAATGATGCTATTCCGTATAACGCAGCCATTATGCACAATGCTGGTGTAACCGTTGCTATTAATAGTGATGATGGAGAAATGTCTCGTCGTTTAAATCAGGAAGCAGCAAAATCAGTTAAATATGGTGCTATTAGCGAAGAAGAAGCTTGGAAATTTGTTACACTAAATCCTGCAAAATTGTTACATATTGATGAACGTGTTGGTAGTATTAAAGTCGGTAAAGATGCTGATGTTGTGCTTTGGTCGCACAATCCATTATCTATTTATGCAAAAGCTGAAAAAACAATTATTGAAGGTGTAACTTATTTTGACTTAAAACAGGATAAAATAAAGCGCTCAGAAATAAAGAGCGAAAAAAGTGAACTTATTAATATGATGATGCAAGCTAAAAATAAAGGTCTAAAAACACAACCTATTAAAAAGAAAATAAAAGAGCATTTACACTGCGATTCTATTGATAACGATTACCAACACTAAAAACATATTACAAATGAAAAATTTAAAAAAAATATTCTTATTCGTTATGTTATTGTGTTCTTCAATAGTAATAGCACAACAAACACCTGCTCCAAAGCAAACAAAAACCATAACTATTGAAGGTGCTACAGCCCATTTAGGGAATGGCAAAGTTATAGAGAACTCACTTATCATGTTTGATAGTGGCAAAATCACTTTCGTTGGAAGTGCTTTAACAAAAATAGCTCGTATTGGCGAAATTATAGATGGAAAGGGGAAGCACATATATCCTGGATTTATAATTCCAAATTCCACTTTAGGTTTAGTTGAAATTGATGCAGTAAAAGCTACAGACGATGATGCTGAAATGGGAACATGGAATCCACATATTAGAAGTCTAATTGCATACAACACTGAATCTAAAGTTATTGAATCTATGCGGCCAAACGGTGTGCTTTTAGGGCAGATTACACCTCGCGGTGGTCGTATTTCTGGCACCTCATCAATAGTGCAGTTTGATGCTTGGAATTGGGAAGATGCTAATATAAAGACTAATGATGGCATTCATATGAATTGGCCTAATAATTTTACAAGAGGCCGATGGTGGCTTGGAGAAGATCCTGGCCTAAAAATAAATAAAAAATATGCAAATCAAGTTTCCGAAGTAGCTAACTATTTTAAAGCAAGTAAAGCTTATAATAAAGGAAGTGAGTCTATAACTAATTTACCTTTTGAAGCTTTACAAGGTGTTTTTGATGGTTCTAAAACACTTTATATAAATGTTAATGACGAAAAAGGTATTACTGACGCTATAAATTTTTCTAAAGAAAATGGTATAACAAAAATGGTTATAGTTGGAGGCAGAGACGCTTATAAAATTACTAATCTTTTAAAACAAAATAATGTTCCTGTACTATTGCAACGTGTACATTCTAGACCAAATAATGATGATGATGATTATGATTTACCTTATAAAAAAGCTAAGCTTCTAGTTGATAATGGTGTTTTAGTAGCCCTGCAAGCCAGTGGACAAATGGAACGCATGAATTCCAGAAATTTACCTTTTTATGCTGGCACCACAGTTGCTCATGGATTAACTAAAGAACAAGCATTGCAACTTATTACATTAAATCCTGCTAAAATATTAGGAATTGACACTAACTATGGAAGCTTAGAAACTGGTAAAAGTGCAACCCTTTTTATTAGCGAAGGAGATGCTTTAGATATGCGGACAAATATTATAATTGAGGCGTTTATTGATGGTAGAAAAATAAGCTTAGATACTCACCAAACTAAACTCTGGAAACGCTATTCAAATAAGTTCAAGAATCAATAAAAACAAAAAAGCTTCGTAAGGATTTACGAAGCTTTTTATTAAAGTTACTATTCAATAATTTTTGCGCCTTCAGGTATTTCAAATAAAGTATCTGATGGCTTTTCTTTTGATAGAATTACATTTATAAACTTTAAATCGCTACGTTTTGTTGTTGGTTTATTATTTTCATAATTATACCATGTTAACGTTTCGGGTAGCAGCAAACCTTCAATAGTTTGCCAGTTACTGTATTTTATATAACGAAATTCTTTACTTTTTTCTTTTGAAAAATAGGTGACTGTATAGCTCAACCAAGTCATTTTGTTTGTCTCAGAATCGTAGTACAATACATACTCATCTTCTGGTGACTCTCCTACTCCATCATTATAAGAAATTTTAATTCCTGGATATTCTTTTTCTTCAAAAATTAATGGTTCAACATCTTCGTAGATAATACCATCATCTCCTAGAATAAAAGGCATTGCGTAAAAATAAGACATTAGATTATAATAAAATTTGGCATTGCCTTTATAAGCTAATGTGTCTTGTTTTAACCAAACTTTTTCGCCATCAAAACCAATCTTAAATTTATTAGTTTCAATTAATGATTTTCTACTTTTTAAAGCTGTTGTCGTTTTTTCATTGCCTTCAGGAAGCTCAGTTTCAAACACCAAATTCTCCATAACATTCCAAGTATCAATACCTCCATGGGCTTTAAATATTTTTGAAATGTTTTCTGGGTAAATTTTAGAAGTCGTTGTAATTACTGCTTCTTCTATTTCTGTTTTTGCTTCTGGTGTTTGCTTGCAAGAGGCAATTAAAAATACTAGTAATACTGGAAATATGCTTTTCATTTTGCTTAAAATTAGTTTGATGTGTTTGTCGTCTTTTAAAAGCTTGTATTACAATTTATACCTTATTTATTTAACCATTAACTTTCTTGTAAATTCATTAACGCCATCATTTACTTTAAGAAAATACAATCCACTTTTTAAAGAAGAAACATTTAATTGAACCGCTTTATTTTGCAATTGATTTTTATTACTAAGAATCATTTTTCCTTGAATATTATATATTCTAGTTTCGATACTATTGCTTGAGTATTTATTAAATTTTAATTCAACCAAATTATTTGCTGGATTTGGGAATAAAACAAACTCTGAATCACTAATCTTTTCATTAGAAAGTGTAGTTACAAATTCTGTTTGAAATGTATTAGTGACAACTGCAGGGTTAAAATCAAAATAAATCTCGGCTGTGTTTGGTATAATATCACCAACACTATATCCAGTTAAAGGCTTTATTTTATAATATACGTAACCATGGCTATTAGGCTCGTCCATATCTTCACTTGGTAAATGAATATTATCAAATTTCCAATTTAATTGACTATCTACTCTAGTAAACACATTGGCATGACTTGACAAAAGCATTTGAATGGTTGACTTATCTAAACGAGAATCTAATGTATTATCAATAGATACATTTATAGCATCAGCTGTTCCTACATTTTGGAATCTTACGGTGTAATATAAATAATCAGTAGCTTCAAAATCACTATGAATAATTTCTGGTCCATGAGATTCTGCAATGTCATTAGGGTCGTATGAACCTATTACGGTTTCAGACAAAACAGATGTGTTGTTTTCAGCAGATAAATCAGTTACAGAATATGTAGCTGTATTTGTTAATAAAGCCCCTAAGCTTGTTGGAACAGGAACATTCATATTAATTAATACTGTTTCTTGTTGATTAGGCGCAAGATTAATAAAATCTAAAGTAAAACCAGTAGCAGTATTTACAACACTATTGCCAGCATCTATATAAGTTACATTATTGAAAGTTACCAATGGATCATGAACAAACTCAACTGAACCAGAAGCAACAGTTTCTAAACCTTTATTTTTAATTACTAAATAATTGACATAATCGAATCCAGGTCTTGGCGGCACATAGGACACTAAATAAATGGCAATATCTCCACAATCTTGAACTTTGGTAATTGGGAAGTTATAAGTTACAAGGTTTCCGTTTGTTGCACTAACATCTTCGTACAAATCAGTTGTAATATTATAGCAATCTAAATACTCATCGTATAAACTATAACTTATGTCATAAGTATTATTATCGTCGTCACTTATAATTTCGAAAGACCCTGTTGAAGAACTTACAACGTATTGAATGCCATCATTATTCATTTCATAGGTAAAAAGCCCATTCACAAAAAGGTTTTCATCATTTTCAAAAGTACCATTAGTATCTTCATCATAAAACGCATTGACTTCAATAACGCCAGAATTAGAACAATCTTTCACATACAAGTCCAAAGTAGTTATTGCAAAACATCCTGTGGGGTCATTCTGAACTCTTACATATATTGTTAGCGGGTTAGCGTAATTAGTGAATGAAGATGGTAAAGGGTTAATATCAACTTCAGCATCAAACAGAGTTGAATAATAAGATATTGACACACCTGTTTGAGTACCAATTATTTCTGTGTTTTTAGAATTTAAATCAAAAGTTTCAACTCCATCTCCGCTAATATCATCACAAACTTCTAAAGGTGTTGGTTGATTTATTTGCGGAATAGGCAATACACTTATACTAAACTCTCCTGTATCAAAACAACCGAATGAATTTTCAACTCTTACATAAATTGTTTGTGGATTTGTTATATTTTGATACAAGGTGTTTTTGTCTATAGGATTTGTAAAAGAAGAATCTTCATAATACAATACTTCGCTACCTACTTGCCCATTTAAAATTTCAGAATCTTTATTAGTTAAATCAAATTCAATAAACCCATCTGAGTCATCATCGCAAACCAAAACACTAGACACACTATTCATTGTTGGCGGTATCCAAACAATCAACTCAAATGATGTTGTTTCCACATACCCTGTATCTAAATATTCAACTCTTGCGTGAATAGTTTGTGTATTAGAGTAATAAGCAGTTGGGTTAACAATTAAATCAGTTTGAGCTTTATCTTTATAATATGAAACAGAATAATTACTTGGTACGCTTCCGCAAAATATACTAACTCCTATTTGTGTTAAATCAAATATAGCATATCCATTTGTGTCATCTCCATCTGATAAATCATCACAAACTTCTAATGGAGAAATAGTAGTAGATAACCTTTTAATTTCTACAAAATCATCATACGATGTAAGGGATTCAAAGTTCCCTCCAGAATTTATAGCATTTGCTCTAAAATAAATGACTTGTGGGTTAGATATATTTGTATAGGCTTCAGGGTTTATAATAGCATTCGTTTCATTATTCATATCATCCTGCGTCTCATAATAAGAAATTGTATGATAATCAGTCTCAACTTCCCCTTGGCTAGCTGCGCAAAATGAAGTAAATGGAAATAAACCCCTCAAATTCAACTCTTTAAAACCATCGTCATTATCATCACAAATGTAAACTGATGTAATTCCACAAGGCGGTGGTGGCCCTTGTTGTGAATAAATAGAAATAGAAAATGAAATGAATAAGCTGAATAGTAATAGTTGTTTCATATTTGTAGTAAATTTGCAGAAACAAAATTAGTAAACAATTGCCTACAAAGTCAATAACCAGTATACAAAACCAAATTATTCGACAACTTACTCAATTAAAAGATAAGTCGCGCGAACGCAAAAAAACTGGGTTATTTTTAATTGAGGGCAAACGCGAAATTTCTTTAGCTTTAAAAGGGGGATATGAAATAGAAACCATTTTGTTCTATCCTGAATTATTTTCTTTAGATCAGGTAAACGACTTAATAAATCAACCAGCAAGCATTATTGAGATTTCTAAAGAAGTATACCAAAAACTGGCTTATCGGGATACTACTGAAGGTATTTTAGCTGTTGCAAAAACTAAGGCAAGTAGTATAGATAATTTAGCTATTAAAACTGAAACACCTTTAATTTTAGTAGTAGAAGCTCCTGAAAAACCAGGTAACATCGGCGCTATTTTACGAACTGCCGATGCTGCCAATGTTGATGCTGTAATTATTGCAAATCCAAAAACCGATTTGTACAACCCTAATATCATAAGATCTAGTGTTGGTTGTGTTTTTACAAATAAAATAGCTACAGGAACCACAGCAGAAATTATTAGCTTTTTAAAAGCTAAAAACATTTCTATTTACTGCGCCGCTTTAAAAGCTTCAGTAGAATATGACACACAAGATTTTGCTAAACCAACAGCTATTGTTGTTGGTACTGAAGCTACTGGATTAAGCAATGATTGGCTGAATAATTCGACGCAAAATATTATTATCCCAATGCAGGGAGAAATAGATTCTATGAATGTATCAGTTGCGGCAGGAATTCTTATTTTTGAGGCCAAACGACAACGTCGTTTTAAATAAAACATATGACAGCAAATACACTTTTTTATATTATCATCGGTATCATTATAATCAATTTTATAGTTGACAAGGTTTTGAATACATTAAATGCTAAACATTTTAATGATGCTCTTCCAAAAGATTTACAAGATGTTTATGATGATGCAGAATATAAAAAGTCTCAAAATTATAAAGCCACAAATTACAAATTCGGGCTAATCACCTCTTCATTTTCTATTCTTTTAACCTTAGGTTTTTTGTTTTTTGATGGGTTTGAATTTGTTGATAATATAGCTAGAAATTATAGTGACAACCCTATTCTAATAGCTTTAATTTTCTTCGGCATTATTATGATTGGCAGCGATATATTAACTACTCCTTTCTCTTATTACAGCACGTTTGTTATTGAAGAAAAGTTTGGCTTTAATAAAACAACTGTTAAAACATTTTTTCTTGATAAGATAAAAGGTTGGCTAATGATGGTGCTTATTGGTGGTGGGATTTTAGCTTTAATCATTTGGTTTTATCAAGCTACTGGAGCAAATTTTTGGTTATATGCTTGGGGGTTAGTTGCCCTTTTTACCTTGTTTATGAATATGTTTTACTCTAAACTTATTGTGCCTTTATTTAACAAACAAACGCCTTTAGAAACTGGAAGTCTACGTGACAACATTTCTGAATATGCCCAAACCGTAGGATTTAAGCTTGATAAGATTTTTGTAATAGACGGTTCTAAACGTAGCACTAAAGCCAACGCTTATTTTTCTGGTTTTGGAAGTGAAAAACGCGTAACCCTTTATGATACTTTGATAAACGATTTAGATGATGATGAAATTGTTGCAGTTTTAGCACATGAAGTAGGCCACTATAAAAAGAAACATATTATTTTTAATCTGTTTGCTTCAATTTTATTAACTGGGTTAACACTTTACATTTTATCATTATTCATTTCTAACCCACTTTTATCAAATGCCCTTGGAGTTGACATACCTAGCTTCCATATTGGTTTAATTGCTTTCGGGTTACTCTACTCTCCTATTTCTGAAATTACGGGATTGATTATGAATGTATTTTCCAGAAAGTTTGAATACCAAGCCGATGATTATGCTAAAAACACCTATAAAGCAGAACCTTTAATTACTTCTCTAAAAAAATTATCAAAGAATAGTTTAAGTAATTTAACACCTCACCCTGCTTATGTTTTTATGCATTATTCGCACCCTACTTTGTTAGAACGAATTGGAAATTTGAGGAAATAATTTGACGCAACCTTTTGTTATAATATTCATCTACAAATAAATACTATTTGTATTATGAAAAATTTTATCTTTATTTTATTTTCTATATTAATTTTCACCTCTTGTACAAAAGAAGATAATTCTCCTTTTGATATCAATGGAATGTTTACATATAATATTCCTAATTGTGATAATGGTGGTAACCCTGAAATACATTGTACTTTATTTATTAATTTTGTTAATGATTCAAATGTTAGCCCTATTTCTATTACTGGAGGTGATATTGTTTATGAAACCTCTTATGTAATAAACAAAAGTATTATCAAATTCAATAAATCATCAAAATTTAATTTCAATGTTTCATTTGAAATTATAAACAATAAAACTCTTAAACGTATAGAAGATAATACGCTTTGGGTAAAAGAAGAATAAATTCTATTCTATTTTCTATACTTGAGCATTTTTTGGCACAAAATAGAATTAAACAAATTACTACAGTGCTTTTTTCATTTGCAATGATACTTTTTTAAAAATATTGAGTAGTGAAAGCGTGTTAAAACTTCCAAAAATTGATAATCCAAATAAAAGCTTATCTTTGCCGCTTGAAACTCAGAAAGTGAGTTAAATTCCTCAGAGAGAGGGTGTGTTACAAGAAGTTTAAGGTTAAGTATGTCGATTCGCTTCTTTATGTAACACTACATAACATAATCGAATACTTATACAAGAATGAGCACATTCCAAGAATTAGGTCTTAATGACGACCTTTTGCACGCAATTACAGATTTAGGTTTTGAAAAACCTAGTGAGGTACAAGAAAAAGCAATCCCAATTTTATTAGAATCGGAAACCGATTTAGTAGCATTAGCGCAAACAGGAACTGGTAAAACAGCAGCCTTTGGTTTTCCTATGCTAGAAAAAATAGATATTGATAGTAGAACCACTCAAGGTTTAATTTTATCGCCTACTCGCGAACTTTGTTTGCAAATTACAAACGAAATGAAGCAATACGGCAAGTACTGTAAAGGGCTTAACGTAGTGGCTATTTATGGTGGATCTAGTATTACAGATCAAGCCAGAGAAGTTAAAAGAGGGGCGCAAATTATTGTGGCAACTCCTGGACGAATGAAAGATATGATTAGCAGACGTTTGGTTGATATTTCTAAAATACAATACAGTGTTTTGGATGAAGCTGATGAAATGCTAAACATGGGTTTTAAAGAAGATATCACAGATATCTTATCGCACACACCTGATGATAAAAACACTTGGTTATTTTCTGCAACTATGCCCAGAGAAGTGGCAACGATTGCTAAAAAATTCATGCATGATCCACAGGAAATTACTGTTGGTAACAAAAATGAAAGTACAAGTCAAGTATCTCACGAGTATTATTTAGTTAATGCTAGAGACCGTTACCAAGCATTAAAACGGTTATCGGATGCCAATCCAGATATTTTCTCTGTGGTTTTCTGTAGAACTAAACGTGATACACAAAAAGTTGCCGAACAGCTTATTGAAGATGGTTATAGCGCTGGAGCTTTACATGGAGACTTAAGTCAGAATCAACGTGATTTGGTTATGACATCTTTTCGTAAAAAACAAATACAAACGCTTGTGGCAACAGATGTTGCTGCTCGTGGTATTGATGTAGATGATATCACTCACGTTATAAATTACCAATTACCAGACGAAATTGAAACTTACACACACCGTTCTGGTCGTACAGGGCGTGCTGGAAAAACGGGTGTTTCTATGGTGATTGTTTCTAAAAGTGAGGTTCGTAAAATAAAAAGTATTGAGCGTATTATTAAAAAGCAATTCGAGAAAAAGGATATTCCTGATGGGGCTGATATTTGCGAAGTACAGTTGATGTCGCTTGCTAATAAAATTCATAATACAGAGGTTAATCATGAAATTGATAAACATTTATCAAATATTAATGAATTATTTGTAGACACAGATAAAGATGAGTTAATTAAAAAATTCTTTTCAGTGGAATTTACTCGTTTTTATAACTATTACCAAAAATCTAAAAACTTAAATGTTTCTGAAAGCTCTAGTGATAGAGAGGGTGGAAGAGATTTTAGCAGAGGTGGTAAAAACTCAACACGTTACTTCATTAATGTTGGCGGAAAAGATGGTTTTGATTGGATGAAGTTAAAAGACTTCCTTAAAGAGCAATTAAACCTTGGTAGAGATGATGTTTTTAAAGTGGAAACTAAGGACAGTTTCTCGTTTTTTAATACTGAAAACGAATTAAAAGAGAAAGTCCTAGCTCATTTTACCGACTTTAAGCATGAAGGTCGTTTTGTAAATGTTGAAGTTTCTGAAAACCGTGGCGGTGGTGGAAGACGCGACAGACGTGGTGGTGGAAGACGCGATGGAAAAAGTGGCGGAAGGCGTAGTGATAGAAAAGGAGGTTCTGGAAACAGAAGCGATAGAAGGCGTTCAGAAGGAAAGTCTAGTTCAAGCAGACGTTCAGAAAATAAGTCTAGTGATTTTGGAGCTTCAAGACCAAGGCGCTCCAGACGCTAATTAAAAAAGAGTCTATCGATGTTAATCGTCGAGGTTTTATTAAAATTTTGATTGTGTTTTGCCAAAAAATTAAACGTTTTTGTTAATTTTTAGTCAAAATAAAAAGTGTTATTCAATTGTTACTATTTTGTTTAGTACTTTTATAGCTAAATTAGCGTTATTGAATTAGCATTATGAAAAACTACTTATTCCTATTTACTTTTATATTAACCTCTGCATTTAGTTTTGGACAAGATGCTAGTAAAGTAATTGGTGTAGTTATAAATTCTGCTGATGACAAACCTCTTGAAAGTGTAAATATTGTTAACCTCAATCAGGTTATAGGAACTACAACAAACAACAAAGGTGAATTTCAAATTTCCGCGAAAGCGAATGATACATTACATTTTTCTTATTTAGGTTTTAAATCTATTAAAGTTAGGGTTACTAATGACTGGTTAAAGTTTGGAAGCTCAAAAATTGAATTAACAGAATTAGCTTTAGCACTTGAAGAAGTCGTTGTAAATCAATTAAAATTAACAGGATATTTGGAGGTTGACATTAAGCAAGTTCCTGCAGTTAACAACAATTACAGATACAGTATTTCTGGTTTACCAAGCACCGGATATGAAGCTGGAAAACCTACAGCTGTTACAAAAATATTAGGTTCTATTTTTAATCCTGCCGATTTTTTATACCGCATGTTTGGTAAAAAACCAAATGAATTACGTAAGCTAAAAAAGATGAAGAAAGATGACGAAATAAGAAACCTTTTAGCTTCTCGTTTTGACAGAGAAATGCTAACCGTATTACTTCAAGTTGATCGTGTAGATTTAGATGAAATTGTAAGCCAATGCAACTACTCCAAAGGCTTTATACAAACGGCTAACGATTTGCAAATATTAGACGCTATTAGTGAATGTTACGAGGAATACAAGCTATTGAGTAGAGGACGCAGTAAACGTCTGTAATACTCATTTAAAAATAAAACAAAAAGAGGAAGCAAGTTACACTTCCTCTTTTTTTATTGCGTTAGCATGTAATGCTACTCGATTACCTTCAGTATCTATAAAAACACCCATAAAACCATACTCTGGGGAAATTTCGGTTTTAGGCTGATAAATTTTTCCGCCAGCTTGTTCCACTCTATCCAGTTCGTTTTGTACATCATCACTCATAAAATACACCAACGTACCTTCTTGACTCGGTATGTAAGATTCTTGTTTAATTAAAGTCCCTGTGGCACCTTCTTTCCCTTCTGCAAAAGGAAACCAGCCCATTAAGATGCCACCAAAATCTTGAACAGATATTTCTACATTAAAAACAGTTTCGTAAAATGCTTTGGCTCTATCCATATTACTTACAGGAATTTCAAACCAACCTACCATATTTTTTTTCATAATTTCTACTTTTCTAAAATTTCTTTTAAACTTTCTAAACCTTCATCAAAATCTTTTCCTACAGACTTTTCAAAGTTAAAAAACAACATGAAAACATTTATAGGTATTGGGTTATTACCTGTAAAACCCCAAGTTACTTTAGTTTGGTTCGCATCTATTTCATCAACTTTAATATACGCCTGAGACACCGATTTCCAGGGTTTAAAAAAACGCAATTCTGATGATATTTGCTTATTCTTCTCAATACCTAGAATTTCTTGCTCTCCTATTCCAACCTCTTTATTCCCTTCCCATTTAGAAATAAAACCTATTTCTCCATCGGTACCCACAAATTCTTGTTTCATGTTTGGGTCTTTCTTTTTCCAAGGCGACCATTGATCTTGGTTTTTTATATGTTTTAAATATTCAAAAACTTCTGGTAGTGGTTGATTAATTAAAATACTTCTATTTACTTCATATGTTTTTGGGGAGATTAAAGCGAGCAATACTATAATTGCAAGAATACCTATTATGATGTAAAGCGCTATATACATATTTTTTCAGTTAACTGATTAAGGGATTTAAATTTACACATTCTTTTATGGATTATAAAAACGCTCAACAATTTCGTCGTAGCTCTTAATTGTTTTTTTACACCAATCTAAACGTTTAATAAGCATCTCTTCTTTAGTTAGTTGCCAATCGATATTAGTTAGTTTTAACTTTGTTGTAACATGCTGCAAAATAATGGCGGCAGAAACAGAAATATTTAAACTTTCAGTAAATCCAACCATAGGAATCTTTAAAAAACAATCTGCTTGTTCTATAACCTCTTCAGATAATCCTTCAGTTTCTCTTCCAAAGAAAAAGCATGATTTTTTTGTGACATCAAAAGCATCAAGTAATCCATCATCTTTATGTGGCGTAGTAGCTACTATTTGATACCCTTTCTGCTTTAAATCTTTTAAACAATCTTTTACAGAGTGAAACCTATTCACATCAACCCATTTTTGTGCGCCCATAGCAATTTCTCTATCAATACGTTTAGAATTTCGCTCTTCTACAATATTAACCTCCTGTATACCAAATACATCGCAACTGCGTATTACAGCACTAGTATTATGCAACTGATATACATCTTCAGTAGCCACAGTAAAATGTTTAGTGCGCTGCGATAAAACAGCATCGAAACGTGCTTTACGCGATTCGGTTAAATAACTTTCTAAATGTTCTAAAAGTTTTGTATCCATTATCAAATAAAAAAATGTAAGTTAATAAAATTGATGAGATTCTTCTCTTTGTTCAGAATGACAGAATAACTATTTTTATAAAATGAATAAGCACATAGTGATACTTACAGGAGCAGGCATGAGTGCCGAAAGTGGTATAAAAACCTTTAGAGACGCCGACGGTTTATGGGAAGGGCACGATGTTATGGAAGTTGCTACTCCTGAAGGCTTTGCAGCAAATCCAAAACTAGTTTTAGATTTTTATAATCAACGCAGAAGCCAATTATTTGAGGTTGAGCCTAACTCAGCACATTATAGTTTAGCTAAATTAGAAAATGATTTTAAAGTAAGTATTATTACCCAAAATGTTGATGATTTACATGAACGTGCTGGTAGTAGTAATGTTATACATTTACATGGTGAGTTATTAAAAGTTAGAAGTACTTTTGATGAAAGTGATATTAAAGATTGGAAAACAGATTTAGTTATGGGAGATACTTGTAAAAAAGGTTATCAATTACGCCCACATATTGTTTGGTTTGGTGAAGATGTACCTATGATACCTAAAGCGATTAGTATCTGTGAAACTGCAGATATTTTAATTATTATTGGCACTAGTATGCAGGTATATCCTGCTGCGAATTTAATGCATTATGTGCCACAAAACACAGCAACTTATTTTATTGACCCAAAACCAAATATCGACAGCAAACAAAACTTAACAGTTATAGCAGAAAATGCTACAGTAGGAATAAAGAAAGTTATTGGCTTATTAAAAAATTAACTTTTTTCAATAACTGTGATTGGTAAATCTTTAGTTCCAGCATAAAAAACAACAATCTCAACTGGTTTATTACCTTCATTTATACCATAATGAATTTTATTTACCAATTCAACAATAACATCACCTACTTTTAAGTGAAGAACATTTCCTTCTATATCGACTACTTTTAGTTTTCCTTTTAGTAAAATTCCAGAATTAATTACTGGATGATAATGCTTATGAAGTATTGTTTTTGGTGGAATAGTTATTTTTAAAACCGTTATTTTTGGTTCTCCTTCCGGGTAACTTGGAAGCTTATCTCCATTCCAGCTTTTTGTAGTTTCAACTAACTTTACAACTTCTATTTTTTGGTTCTTTTTTACCGCACAAGATGATAATAAAATCATAGTTAATGCTATACAAGCAAGCTTAATTTTCATTTTTAGTATCAATATTTTTATTTTTCTCTTCTATCCATTTACTCATAAACTTGGTGCTTTGCTGTATATTATGCAGCAACATTTGTCCAATAAAGTTCTGCAGTCGTTTTTCGTTAAGATGTTTAATTGTCTCTTCTACTCTATTTAAAAAAAATTGCTGGTGTATAAGTTTACCAAAACGGGTATTGATTATTGAAAATCCATTTTGCTGCTTTGAATTCCATAAATCTTCATCATTATATAGTTGAGCAGCTTTATTTACAAATTCTTGTGGTTTATCTTCTACAAATCCATTGGTTTCTAAATTTCCAAACATTCCTTCTGCTGCCATATTAGTCATTACACAAGGTGTTCCATTTTGCATCGCATCAACTAATTTTCCTTTTAAACCTGCACCAAAACGTATAGGCGCCAAGCATATTTTAGCCAGTTGCATTACTTCATTTACATCTTCGATAAATCCTTTTATTAAAAACCTTTCTTTTTTATTATGCAATTGATTTACTTTTTGGGATGCATAAGCTCCATAAATATGTAATTCGACCTTTGGTAATTGCTTACTAATTAATGGCCAAATAGTTTCTTTTAAATATAAAACTGCATTATAATTAGGTTCATGTAAAAAATTACCAATAGTTATAAAATGTTGACGATCTTTAAATTTTGGTAAACTTTCTGCGTTTTTTTTTGAAACCTCACTAAGCATAAACGGTAAATACACTAGCAGCGACTCATCAACTTTAAATTGATTTTTAAGAATTTCCATTTCTGCTTCCGAAATTATCAAACTTAAATCACTTCTATAAATACTAGCAATTTCTCTTTTTGATGAGTCATTAAATAAATATTCTATATTAAAATTACTTCCGTCTTTAAACGCTTGCTGCCTTCCTTTTCTTAAACAATGTAAATCTTCGGTATCAAGAATTCTTAAAGCGTTGGGGCAATGTTCTGCAACACGCCATCCAAATTGTTCTTCCATCATAAAACGATCAAACAATACAATACCTGGATTCAACTTATTTACAAAAGCATCAAAACTTGAATCGTTTAATTCAATACTTTTTTCTGTAACTCCAATACTTTCAAGGTTAAAAGCATTCTTGCTTTTTGCACAAGGCGTAGCAAATGTAATTTTATAATGTTGCAATAAAAAAGTTTCAATTAATTGCATCATTCTGCTTCCAGCAGCAGAACTTTGGGGCTCTGGCCATACAAAACCTATAATGAGTAAATTTTTATTCATGAAAATTTTCTAAAATCTTAAAAACCAAGTTTTAAGTCTATATGCTTCGTAATTACAATTTGATTTTTTAGATTTTATGTTTATTCTGGTTTTGGCTCTAAGCTATACTTAAGCCGCACTTGTTTTGCCCAATCAATAACAGCTTTTCTTTGTTCATCATTAAGCTTAGCTTCTTTATGCGTCCAAGTATAAGAGTTTAATGGCATTGTTTTGTCTTCTACCATTTCAATTAGTTCTTCAAACTTATGATCTTTTCGTTTTGTAGAATTTCCTTCCCATTTAGACATATTAAAGTGTCCTTTTCCATGTTTAATATGACCCGCAAGCCAATAGTTTATTGGTGTTATATTATTATACCAAGGGTATCGTGTTACATCGCTATGGCAATCGTTACAACTTTCTTTTAAAATAAGCTTTACATCTTCAGGCGGGTTAGTTTCTGCTAAAAAAGCATCTATTGATGCTAAATCTCCTGCATTTTTATCTGGTCTAAAAAATTGAGATATTAACAGTACAATAAGTATAAGCCAAAGAATCTTTTTTATAATTTTCATTTTTGGTAATTTTAGAAACTTAAAAATAAGAAAACCTTTTGACTACTGAACAACTCTACGAAGAATTAAATTATGTAAATCATTCGCGTGAAAAGCGATTGTATTATGCACACTTAATGCAAGACAATCCAAATCTAGTCCCAAAGTTGTTAAAAATTCTTTTTATGGTAGATGATAAAATTTCACCTAGAGCTGCTTGGGTTTTCGAATTTATGTGCAATGATAATATTGACACCATAATTCCTTACTTAGATTATTTTACAAAAAACATGCATAAAGTTCATTTAGATTCTGCTGTTCGACCTGTAGCAAAAATTTGTGAGTTTCTAGCAAAATCTTATACCTCTAAAACTACCAATAATATAAAAAAGGGTTTAACTGAAGCCCATAAAGAGCGTATTATTGAAGTCTGTTTTGATTATATGATTAATGATGAAAAAATTGCACCAAAAGCCTATTCGATGAACACACTTTTTTTATTTGGAAAAGATTACGATTGGGTACATCCAGAATTAACACTAATTTTAGAACGTGATTTTCAAATGCAAAGCTCTGGTTTTAAAGCAAGAGCACGGCATATTTTAAAAAAAATTAAAGCCGCATAATATTTTTAAGCTCATCTTTTGAAATAATCAAAAGTTTACTTTTCACCAATCGGGGCACTAATAATTTCCAATTATTGTCTTTACTAAAAATAGATTTCAAAATTGGTTTTGCTTTTTCAAACTCTTTATTATTTACCAAGTTTATTGCGTACCAATATTTCATTTCGATATTATTTGGAAACAGCTTTTGAGCTTCAAGGTACAATTTCTCAGCTTCAATAGAGTTTCCTGCTTCCATAGCTAAATCACCATTATTCATAAAATCATAGGCTTTATGAATTTTGATTAATCTTTCTAATTCTTTTATAGGGTTTTCATGATCTTCAACCCTTAAATCCATAACAGTGTCTTCCCAAGAATTCCCAGTGGCTTCGCCCTTTACTATTAAAATTGCAGCAGATTGTTTTCCTCTTATATCTCCTTTTTCATTTTCGGCAGCTTTTAAAGAAGCTAAAATTCGTTCACTTAAACTTCCTTTAGTAGTTTCAAAAGCTTTAGCCATAGCATTCCAAACTGTATTATTAAGCATCATATTTGCTTGTACCGAAAAGTTTTTCCCTTGTCTATGTCCTGCTTCTTCAATACATAAATTACCAGTATGCGTTGCAACTTGTCCTTTTTTATTTAGAAATGCAACCTGTCTATACATTTCGCCTTCATCATTTTTAATTAAGGCTTTCAATGCTTGCTTTGGAGATAATCCTTCTCCCATAAGAGTCAATCCTTTTGGTCCATAACTAGGGTTAACTAACGATTGTGTTGCCACAACACCAACACCTGCTTTACCATAAGTAACAACACTACCTACACTAAACCAATGAGATTGTACAGCAACACCCATATCTCCAGTAATAGAATCTCGAGCTACAATAGAATATGTATGCGTAAAAGGTTCTGACTTCTTATAGCTTTGTGCTGTTATAACTTGAGACATGATAAATGTAATTAAGAAAATAATGTTTTTCATTTTAGCGGAATTTGTCAATAAATATACTTATTTATAAGAAAACCTTAATTGATTAAAGTTTTCAAACTCTTTTTATTATTAACCAAAAAACTAAAAAGCATACCTCATTCTTCTACACAAAAATAGTATCTTTGCCTCTTCTTAAAAACAACACAAAGCATGTCATTATCATCATTAAACGCCATCTCTCCAATTGATGGAAGATATAGAAATAAAGTTAACGAACTAGCTCCTTATTTTTCGGAAGAATCTCTTATAAAATACCGTGTTTTAGTAGAAATTGAATACTTTATTGCACTTTGCGAAATTCCATTACCGCAGCTTGAAAGCATCGATAATGATATTTTTGAAGACTTAAGAGCTATTTACAAAGATTTTTCTACTGAGGATGCTTTGGCAATTAAAGATATAGAAAGTGTTACCAATCATGATGTTAAAGCCGTTGAGTATTTCATAAAAGAAAAATTTGACGCTTTAAGTTTATCTCAATATAAAGAGTTTATACATTTTGGATTAACCTCTCAAGACATTAATAATACCGCAGTCCCTTTAAGTATTAAGGAAGCGATGAACAATGTTTACGTTCCTGAATATTTAACAGTTTTAGAGAAACTTAAAAGTTTATCTCAAGAATGGTCAGCAATTTCCATGTTAGCAAGAACTCATGGTCAACCAGCCTCTCCAACTCGTTTAGGAAAAGAAATTGAAGTTTTTGTAGTGCGATTAAAAGAACAGTTTAATTTATTAAACGATATTCCAAGTGCTGCCAAATTTGGTGGTGCCACTGGTAATTTTAATGCACACCATGTAGCATACCCAAATATTGATTGGAAAGCATTTGGCAGTAAATTTGTTCAAGAAAAGTTAGGTTTGCAGCATTCATTTCCAACAACACAGATAGAGCATTACGATCATATGGCTGCTTTATTTGATACTTTAAAACGTATAAACACCATTTTAATTGATTTAGATAGAGATGTATGGACGTATGTATCGATGGATTATTTCAAGCAAAAAATTAAGAAAGGGGAAGTTGGAAGTAGCGCAATGCCACATAAAGTAAACCCTATTGATTTTGAAAATTCAGAAGGTAATTTAGGGATTGCTAATGCAATTTTTGAACACCTTTCAGCTAAACTTCCAATTTCAAGATTACAGCGCGATTTAACTGACAGTACCGTTTTACGTAATGTTGGTGTTCCTTTTGGACATACCATAATTGGTTTTAAATCAACTTTAAAAGGATTAGATAAATTATTATTAAATGAATCTACGTTTGCTGAAGATTTAGAAAATAATTGGGCGGTAGTAGCCGAGGCTATTCAAACTATTTTACGTCGTGAGGGTTACCCAAACCCATATGAAGCTTTAAAAGGCTTAACACGTACTAATACAAAAATAAATCAGAATTCTATTTCCGATTTTATTGATACTTTAGAGGTTTCAAACACAATAAAAGAAGAATTAAAACGTATTACTCCTAGTAACTATACTGGAATATAATTTGTTATGTTAAACGATAAACAAACTTTGGCTTTAAGTGGCTTAATGGCTGGAGGCATTTTTGTAACTGGAATTTTAGAGATTCTTGATAATTTTATTGTTCTAACCGTGCTTACTATTATTTTTTTAGCAGTTATTATTAATATTTTTTACGTTAACAGGATTTCAAAAAAAAAATAGCACTTGTTTATATAAACTAAAAAAAGGGTTGTTGAAAATTTTCAACAACCCTTTTTAATTAACATTACTATAAATTTATTTAAAGAAATTCATAATATCTTGAATTTGATTTTCATCAACATCAGCATTTTGCATTGCATTTACTAAGGTTACCATTTTATCTGGATTCATGTCATTTCCTAATACACGAACAATTCCGAAACCTAATTCATTTGCACTACCAAAAATAACAACCTCATCTGCTTCCTCATCTGTACCAATGTATTTAACAATAATTTTATTCCCTTTATCGCTAAATTCCATAAGATCATTATACTTTTTATCGCTTAAAATAGTTTTTACTTTTGCTAATTCAGCTTTAAAAACTTCTGCTTCGGTTCCTTCTACTTTATAGCCTAAAAAGTTTAATCGCTTTACAGATTTATAAGCTTCTTTTTGATCTTCAGTAAACTTAGAATCATCTATTTTAACCATAGATATTGGTATATCTTGAGAAACAAAATTTGTTGCTTCTTGGTTATCTACAAAATAAGTTTGTAAACTTTTACCATCGTTACAGCTTACAAAAGCTACAGCTAAAAGAAGTACAAATACGATATGTTTGATTGTTCGTTGCATGATTGATGTTCTGTCTTTATTAATTCTTTTTCTCTAAATGTTTTCCTCCAGGGATATTCATTTTATTAGTAAGTTTAGAAATTTCATTCAAATCAATATCTCCAGTCATCGATACCACTACGGTTTCAATTTTACGCTCTTTTCCATTAATTTCAATTTTGTCTTCCATCACTTTATCAATACCATTTACAAAAATTAAAAGTTCTTTTACATGGTCAGAATCTTTACCTTCTTTTACATAAAATTTAACCTCAGTTCCATCGTCCTTAACTTCCATTAACTCTTCTAAGCCACCAGAACGCGATTTAACCCATTTTGAAATATCTGTAGATATAGCTTTATTATCAGTTACAATAGTTTTAAAACTTGTGATGCTTTTTACCATATCCATATAAGCTTTAGCTTCCTCATCTTCAACATTAATACCCATTTTTGCTATCATTTGAAACATCTTTGGTTTAATGTTAACATAAGTTACATCGTTATTGTCGCTATATTTATCAAAAATATTGCTTTGTGCCATTCCTGTTATTGGTAACAACATAATTGCCATTACTAATACTATTAATTTATTTTTCATTGTTCTTATTTTTAAATTGTTTGTATTCATTAATTCTAATTAATTAGTTTTAAAAATTATACTAGTTGTGTTTTCAATTTCGTTAAGATATCCTAGTGTTGAAGTACCTTTATTTACTTCATTTAAATATCCTACGGTTGAAGTGCCTTTATTGAAGCTTTGAGAAATCATTTCTAAAGATTTTGTAACTTCGTTAAGCGCTTCTTCAGGTTTATCATAAGTTCCATAAGCATATTCATTGTACGAAGCTGCTACTGGATCTTTAAAATAAACGCCCAACATGAGAACAGCAACTGCAGCAACCGATAGCCATTTGTAATTAAATATACGCTTAGTTTTTAATGGCACGTCTTTAGTAAATTGTTCTTGTTGGTTTCCCAAAAAATACGCAAACATGGGTTTATACATTTCTAAATGAGGTGCTACAGTGTCGCTGGAAAAATAGTTTTTTAACACTTGCTCTTCTTTAAGTGATGTCTCACCGTTTTCGTACTTTTCTAGTAAGTTTTCTATATTATTTAATACCATAATTATGTGTATTAGTTAATTTTTCTCGTATTGCTTTTCTTGCTCTCGACAAGTTTACACGTACTGCTGTATTATTCATATTCAGCATTTTTGCAATCTCATCATAATCATATTCTTCTATATCTCTTAGCTGAATTATCATGCGTTGTTGTTCTGGTAACTCTTCAATAATTTTTGCTACCCAATTAACACTATCGTTTAATTCAACTTGCTTTTGTAATGGTGTTCCTTTTTCTTCATAATTACTATGTACAATCTTTAAATTTTGAGCTTGCTTCGATTTTAATTTATCAAAACAAAAATTCTTTGTCATAGTCATCGAAAAAGCTTCTACATTTTTATATTCAGCAATCTTCTTTTTATTATTCCATAACTTTAACAGAATTTCTTGCGTTGCATCTTCAGCTTCTTCAGTAGATATTAGCAATCGTTTTGCTAAACGAAATACTTTATCCTTAAAAGGCATTACAATTTTTAAAAACTCTGTTTGAGTCATTTTGGTTTGGTTTAGTTTAAAACAACTTAGTTTAGGCTGTTTGATATTACGACGACCATGTATTTGTTTTGTTACATTACAAATAAAAAAAATTAAATAATTAGGGCGTAACCCTATAGGGTCGGGCTTTCTCTACTCGCTTCCTCCTAAGTCGGCGAGCTCAAACAAACCGTTCAATCCCTTACGTGAAATTCTGCCTCTATGTGCATTCTACAATACAATCTACTTTACTAAACTTAATTATATTGACTAATATTCAGAATCAACAATTTCAACCAATTATTTTTTATTATACAATAATGTAAGTAAATTTAGGGTTTTATAGACTACTTATATAAAATAATGCTATGCGATATTTAAA
Source organism: Jejuia spongiicola (assembly GCF_023502325.1). Classification (NCBI taxonomy): domain Bacteria; kingdom Pseudomonadati; phylum Bacteroidota; class Flavobacteriia; order Flavobacteriales; family Flavobacteriaceae; genus Jejuia; species Jejuia spongiicola. The sequence continues at coordinate 352,291 of NZ_JAMFLZ010000002.1, read as the reverse complement.
AGCCCTAATCCTAATTCTTATAGTTTCCTTTTCTACTGTAAGCTGTTTTGAAGATAATGATGATAATCTAATTTCAGCAAGTCAAATAAACGATTTTGTATGGAAAGGTATGAACACTTTCTACTTATACAAAGATGATGTACCAGACTTGGCAAATGATAGATTTCCATCAAACGACGATTATGCAACATATTTAAATGGTTTTAATTCTCCTTTCGATTTATTTGAAAGCTTAATACATCAAAGAGAGACTGTTGACAGGTTTAGCTGGATTGTTGATGATTATATTGCCTTAGAACAACTTTTTAGTGGCATTATTACCAGTAATGGAATGGAATTTGGCATATTTGGTTTTTCTCCTACAGATACTAATAGGTATGGCTATGTTCGATATGTACTGCCTAATACAAGTGCTGCAAGCCAGGGAGTAAAAAGAGGAGATATCTTTTATGCAATTAATGGTACACAACTTACTTCAGATAATTGGAGGTCGCTTACTAGTACAGATAATTACACTATCAATATAGGGAGTTATGAAGATAGCGGAACACCAGAAACAACAGACGATTTTGTAACAAACACTTCAGAAACTGTTACACTATCTAAAACACAATACACAGAAAATCCAATTTTAACAAACAAAGTTATAGATGTTGGAGGCATTAAAGTAGCATATTTAATGTATAATGGATTTACAGGTACCGATCAATTCAATGCAGAGTTAAATGATACATTTGGAGCATTTAAAAGTGCTAATGCAACTGAATTAGTGCTCGATTTACGATATAACCCAGGAGGTTCTGTAAATACAGCCATACTATTATCTAGCATGATTACTGGGCAATTTACTGGAGATATTTTTAGTACAGAACAATGGAATTCCGAATTTCAACAGGCTTTTGAGGATGAAAACCCCGAGTTTTTAATAAGTAGATTTGTAAATAATAATGACGGAGCAGCATTAAACAGCTTAAACCTCTCTAGAGTTTTTATTCTTACTACAAGATCGAGTGCATCAGCAAGCGAATTAGTAATTAACAGTTTATCCCCTTATATAAATGTTGTTCAAATAGGAACCTCTACAACAGGAAAATATCAAGCATCTAGGACATTATACGATTCTCCAAATTTTAGTAGGTCTGGTGCAAATCCTAGTCATACTTACGCTATGCAACCCCTTATTTTTAAATCGCTAAATGTTAATGGAGCAACAGATTATTTTAATGGGCTTTTTCCAGAACCTAATAATATTTTAGCAGAAAGTATTCGAAATTTAGGTGTTCTAGGCGATGTAAATGAACCACTACTCGCAAGAGCTATTAGCATAATTGATGGTACTGGAAAGTCCTCTAGTCCTGCAAGCTCAAAAAGTGAGAACAATATAAAAATTACTGGCAGTAGTAAAGATTTAATTCCTTTTTCAAATGAAATGTATATTGATAAAGACATTCCAGATGATTTAATAAAAAGAGTTCTATTTGAATAAACATAAAACCTACTTCAACTGGAGTTCTGGAAAAGATTCCGCTTTAGCGCTCTACTATCTATTACAAAATGAGAGTTACTCAATAGATGAGTTAATCACAACAGTTAATAGCCATTACAATCGTGTTTCTATGCACGGACTGAGAAAAGAACTGTTAATTGCACAAACCAAAGCCTTAAACATACCAGCAAGTTTAATAGAACTTCCAGAAATGCCAAGTATGGAAATCTATGAACAAAAAATGCTAGAAACCGTTTCTAGACTAAAAAATGATGGTTTTACGCATACAGCTTTTGGCGATATTTTTCTTGAAGACTTAAGGGTTTACAGAGAGAAACAATTAGAAAAGCAGGGCTTTAAAGCCGTATTTCCTATTTGGAGAAAAGACACTAAAGCTTTAATTCACGAATTTTTAAATTTAGGTTTTAAAACCATAATTGTTTGTGCGAATTCTAAGTATTTTAATGAAGACTTTGTAGGAACAATAATAGATGAAAACTTTATAGACAATTTACCTGATGGTGTCGATCCCTGTGGCGAAAATGGAGAATTTCATACCTTTTGTTTCGATGGTCCTATTTTTAAAAACCCAATTGATTTTAGCATTGGTGAAAAAGTATACCGCGAGTATAACGCACCAAAATCTGACGATGATTCTATTTGTAAAAGTGATTCTGAGAAATATGGTGTTTGGTACTGTGATTTAATTCCTTGAACTTAAAAAGTGCCACCAAATAGCAGAATGGTGGCACTTAATAAATTTGGCTTACGCCAAAGCATTGACTTTATTCTCTCACTATAAAGTCAATTGAAAACCTATCCTAACGTTTCTTCCTTTAGTTACATAACCTGGAACATCTTCATAATCCTCATTTAAGATATTATCAAGCCCTCCAAAGAATTTTATTTTATTTTTTAAAACAGTATGGCTTACATACAAATTAACTAAGCTAAAGCTCTCCAAAAGAGGCACAAAGCTATTCTCAAATCTATCGTGTGTATATTGATAAGATAATGATGCAAAAGTCGTTTTTGAAAAATCGTAACCCAATTGCAAATTAGCTTTATGCTTAGGTATTCTTCTTGCTAAACTTTCTTTATATTCAGTAAATGCATAGTTAGCAGTAATAGATAATTTCTCAATTGGTGTCGTATTTACTTCAACTTCTACGCCTCTTGCATGTAAATCCTCAGTTGCATTTAAATACCCTCCATTAAGCCATAGCACGGTATTTTTTTCTTCTCTATTAAAGAAAAGCCCAGTTACTCTAAAATTATCATTTAATTTAAACTCTGTTCCAACTTCAATCGTTCTATTCTCTTCTGGCCCTAAGTCTGGATTAGCACCAAAATTACCAAACAATTGAGATAACGAAGGTGTTATAAAAGATGTACTAAAAGAACCAAAAAGCTTTGTATAACCATCATTATTAGATTTAAAAGTAAATGATGGATTTAAGTTATATGTAAAGTGAGAGCCATACTCGTTATGGTTATTTAAGCGTGCTCCAGCGTTAATATTTAAACCAAAATCTGAAACATACACAAAATTAGCGTATGGGTCTATAATATTAAATCTTACATCATTAGCAAATATGGCTTTATTTTCTATAGCGTTTAAACCGATAATAGTGTAGAACATTTTATTAAAAACATATTTGTTATAAATATCTAACACATAATTTTCAGACTTAAATATTGATGGAAAGTTAGAGATAAACACTCTTTCATACTCACTGTAAGCAGCATTTAAATTAATGCTACCATTTCTATATTTAAATTTAGATGAAAGCCCAAATCGATATTGTTCATTGTTAAATTCATCAGGTGTATCTACTAAACTAAAATTAGAATCAAATCCATCAATTTCTGAATTTGTATCTGTAAAGTTTCCATAAACATTTAAAGAAAAGTCTTTATTAAACTTATACCCTAAATTAATATCTATTCCATATTTAGAATAAACATCTTTCTCATTAGTATCACTAATTGCTGCCGAAAGACCATCAGAAAACTGATTACTAAATGCCGTACGATATGTAAACTTATTTAACGTTCCACTTAAAGCAACACTGTTATTGAAATCAGCGATATTATAATTTTGATCAGATTCTGTTTGATTAGTTCCAAAACTTGAAGAAAAAACGGCACTAATCTTTTTTGCATCGGCTTTTTTAGTTGTAATACTAATAACAGCTGATGCTGCACCACTACCATACAAGGTACTTGCAGCTCCTTTAATTATCTCTATAGACTCAATTTGATTTAAATTTAAAAGTCTAAAATCGTATTCAATATTAATTTGTGACGGATCGCTTACTTGAATACCATCAATTAAAACTAAAACTTGACGATTACGCCCACCACGAGCATATACGCCCAAGTTCTGGCCTGCATTGCTCCTACTACCGTTAATTTCGATACCAGATTGTGCATTAATTAATTCAGAAACTGTTCTACCTTGGTTTCTTTCAATATCAACTTTTGATATTTTAATAACAGATTTACCTGAATTTTCACGTTTTAATGCAAAACGAGAATCTGTAATAACAACTTCATCTAGTTGCTCTACTTTTGTTGAGTCGACTTGCTGTTGTGCAAATCCAATTAAAGACATACCAAAACACAGCACGCCTAAAACATTTGTTTTTTTGTTCATTTTAATGAATAATTACTCGAGAATCGCATGGATTATCATACGCAAACTTTTATCCCGAAAGTTTAACTTATTTGTTTTGAATTAGGCAGGTCTCCTGACTTGCGTCTTCATGTTGGTCTTCCCAAAGATTACTCTTCAGTGACAAAGAAGTTTAACATGAAGCTTTATAGCTTACAGTTGCGGGAACAGTTCTGGTTTCTCACCAGATTCCCTTTTAATTCATCCTATATAAATACAGAACAAAACCAAAATTCGCTGCAAATGTACTATCTATTTTTAGAATCAAAACTATTTTATTGCGTAATTCTTTAAAAAAGAATAATATTTGTGCTAGTAATCAACAACACATAATTCATGATTTATTTCATAACTGGTGGCGAACGTTCTGGAAAAAGTAGTTATGCACAAAGCTTGGCATTATCACTTTCAAACACACCTAAATATGTTGCTACATCGCGCATTTGGGGTGATGATCATAGAAAACGTATTGACAGACACATTGCTGATAGAGATGAACGTTGGACATCTATTGAGGAAGAAAAGATATTAGCATCGGTTATAAAAACTAATGATGTTGCTGTTATTGATTGTGTAACGCTTTGGCTTACCAATTTTTATGTGGATACCAAAAACGATATTGAAAAAAGCCTCGAACTAGCTAAAATAGAATTCAATAAACTACTAGATATTGATGCTACTATAATTATAATTTCTAACGAAATTGGCATGGGAGTACATGCGCAGACCGAAGTGGGTAGAAAGTTTACAGAGTTACAAGGTTGGATGAATCAGCATATAGCTAAACATGCCAATAAAGCTACCATGATGGTTTCTGGTATACCATTAACCCTTAAATAATTTCAATGAAAAATATTAGTTCAATAAAAAATCAAGAGTTAGAAGTTGCACTTCAAAAAAAAATTGATTTAAAAACAAAACCTTTAGGCGCTTTAGGCGATTTAGAACATTTAGCTTTTAAAATAGGCTGTATTCAAAATACTGAAAATCCAAAAATAGCTAATCCAACTATTGTTGTTTTTGCAGGTGATCATGGTATTGCTAAAAAAGGAGAAGTCAACCCTTTTCCACAAGAAGTAACAGCTCAAATGGTTTATAATTTTGTAAACGGAGGCGCTGCTATAAATGTGTTTACAAAAACTAACGACATTAACTTAAAGGTAGTAGATGCTGGCGTTAATCATAATTTTGAAAACAACTTAAATATTGTTGATGCTAAAGTAGGTTTTGGCACCAAAAACTATCAAGAAGAGTCTGCAATGACTATTGAACAATGCCAAGATGCATTCTCAAAAGCTGAAAATATTATACATAAAACACATTCTGAAGGCTGTAATACTATTGGGTTTGGCGAAATGGGAATTAGTAATACCTCATCAGCATCATTACTCATGGCTTATTTTATGAATAAACCAGTTACCGAATGTGTTGGTTCGGGTACAGGTCTAAATTCTGAAGGTATAAATAAGAAAAGTACCATTCTCTCCGATGTTTATAAAAAATACAAACCGCAAACACCAAAAGATGCTTTGTCTATTTTTGGAGGATTTGAAATAGCCATGCTTTGTGGTGCTATTTTAAAAGCCGCAGAGTTAAAAATGATTATTGTTATTGATGGTTTTATAGTGTCTTCGGCACTATTAGTTGCCCAAGCCATAAATAAAAATGTATTAGATTACTGCATATTTGCTCATAATTCTAACGAGCAGGGTCATCAAAAAATGTTGGAGTTTCTAAATGCAAAACCGCTATTATCACTAGGTTTAAGATTAGGAGAAGGTACTGGAGCTGCTCTCGCTATACCATTATTAAAAGCTTCTGTAGATTTTTTGAATAATATGGCAAGTTTTGAAAGTGCTGGAGTTAGCAATGAAATTGAAAAGAACTAAAAAATGAAAAAAGAAATCCAAATATTCTTAACGGCTATTATGTTCTTCACAAGAATTCCTTGTCCAAAATGGGTAGATCATAATGCAGAATACTTAAAGAAAAGTGCTAAATATTTTTCATTAGTTGGAATTATTGTTGGAAGCATTGGTGCTTTAGTTTTTTACGGCTTCTCTTATATGTTTTCTACAGAAGTAAGCTTGCTACTTAGTATGGTATCCACTATATATGTTACAGGAGCGTTCCATGAAGATGGATTTGCAGATGTTTGTGATGCCTTTGGAGGTGGGTGGACAAAAGAGAAAATCTTATTAATCATGAAAGATTCTCGCTTAGGTACTTATGGGGTTTCAGGATTAATTTTAATTCTTGCTATTAAATTTTCAACTTTAAGAGAAACACCAATTCACCTTATTCCTTTAACTATTATTGCAGGACATAGTTTAAGTCGTTTTTTAGCAACTACTTTAATATATACACATCCTTATGTAAGAGAAACAGATGACAGCAAAGCAAAACCTGCAGCTAAAAGCATTACGCTAAGTATGGTTATTGTTAGTGCTATTTTTGGATTAGTACCCCTACTCTTTTTCAAAACACCTTTAATATTTTTAACCTTAATTCCGTGTTACATAGCTAAAGTCTATTTAGGCGCTAAGTTTAAAAAATGGATTGGCGGACAAACTGGGGATTGTGCTGGTGCCGTTCAACAATTATGTGAGGTTGTTTTTTATTTAAGTGCAATTGCTCTATGGAAATTTATTTAATAAGACATACCGCTCCTGATATTGAAAAAGGGGTTTGCTACGGACAAAGTGATTTAAATTTAAAGAGTAATTATACTGAAGAATTTGAAGCTGTTTTGAATCAAATTCAATTAAAAAAAGACTTTAAAGTTATATCTAGCCCTTTAAAACGATGTGTTTTATTAGCAAAACGTTTCAGTAACCACATTACTTTAGATGATCGTTTAAAGGAATTAAATTTTGGAGACTGGGAGCTTAATCCTTGGAATGATATTCCAGAAAAAGATATCAATCCTTGGATGGCAGATTTTGTAAATATTGCTGTCCCGAATGGAGAATCTTATGTTGAATTAGCATCAAGAGTTGATGATTTTTTTGAGAGTATTACACATTCAAAAAATAATCAAAATCTAATAGTTATATCTCATGCTGGACCAATAAGAGTGGTGCTTTCTAAACTTTTAAAGCTTCCTCTGAAAGATTCATTCAGTATTAAAATTAATTACGGCGATGTATTTCATCTTAAGAAAGAAAACGAATCCTTAAAACTCATCACAGAAATCAACCTTTAAGAACCAAGTTCGCGAAGTTATAGTTGCTCGATGTTGCTTTTCCTTCTATTTCAACCTCGATTCTATTTTTAAAAAAGGGAGCATTTACAACCAACGTATGAAACTCACCGTTTTCACCACAGGCATCAATTTCCATATTTTCAAGAGTTTTTACAAGTTCGGCATCAATAATTCTACCTAAAAAATCGGCACCTAGCTCTTGATTACATGACACTATAATAGCTTCAATTCCCGCATCAATCATATCTAAAACCAATTGTTTTCTATCTCCTTGCCAAAGCGGTAAAACAGCTTCTAAATCAGCAGCTTTAGACACTTTTTCTTCCCAGGCACGGTGCGATTCTATATCAATATCTCCAAAAACTGAATGAGTAATAGGGTAATTTTTAGTGATCGTTTTTAAATTTTCAATGTACTTTTTTTCATAATCCCCCCAAGTGCTACTAAAAAAGTGGATAGGAAGTTCTAATGCATTGGCCTGTGCCTGTAATACTGCTTTTGGAATACCATGCGAACGCGACCTATCTCCAAATTCATTCATCACATTTAAAAGAACCGTTGGTTTAAAACCTTGCAAAGTGGCCTTATAAAAAGCAAAACAGCTGTCTTTTCCACCACTCCAAGAACATAAAAAATTCATCTTTTGTATTTTAATCGCTCAAAAGTAACCTTAAGTCTACGGTATTACAAAAAAAATAATGACCTTTGAGTTTCAATTTAAGACTATGCGTTTTATACTTTTTCTATGCCTTTGTGTTTTGTCTTTTACATCATGTAAAAACGACAAGGGGATTACTGGAACGTTACCTTCTGTAGAGTTTCAAAAGCAAACTATAACCTATGCTAAAGGGTTTACAATTTCTAATTATCCTACTTACAAAGAAATTATAGTGACATCGCCTTGGCCTAAAAGTCAAGATACATATCGCTATATTTTAGTTGAAAAAGGACAATCCGCTCCAAAAATTAGTGATAAAGACATTCTTGTTTCATTACCTATTGAAAAAGTTGTGGTGATGTCTACCACGAATATTCCGTCACTTGAATATTTGAATGTGGATGACAAATTGGTTGGTTTTCCGAGTACTAAATATATTTCTTCAGAAAAAACCAGAGCTCGCATTGAAAAGGGTGAAGTGAAAGATTTAAACAGCGATTTAGATCTTAACATGGAATTACTGCTGGATTTACAACCTGAATTGGTTATTGGGTTTTCGGTAAATGGGAATAACAAAACACTAGATCAGATTGAAAAATTTGGAATTCCCGTTGTTTTAGATGGTGCATGGACCGAACAACATCCTTTAGGGCGAGCTGAATGGATAAAATTTATTGCAGCGTTTTTTGATAAGCAAAAGGAAGCAGATAGTATTTTTAATGCTATTGAAAACAATTACATAGAAGCTAAAAAGAATGCTTCTAAATCAAATGATAAGCCTGTGGTATTTTCGGGATCGATGTTTAAAGATGTCTGGAATATTCCTGGAGGTAAAAGTTTTGTAGCAAAATATCTGGAAGATGCCAATACAGATTACCTTTGGAAAGATAGCGATGCCAATGGTAGCCTTCAACTTAACTTTGAAAATGTGTTAGAGAAAGCTATTAATGCAGAATTGTGGATTGGCGCAGGCTCATTTCAAACCAGAGCGCAAATGGAAGAGCAGCATAAGGGGTATGGCTATTTTGATGCTTTTAAAACGAATAATATTTACACCTATACTAATAAAATTGGACCAATGGGTGGCTTGTTATATTATGAATTAGGACCTTTGCGTCCTGACATCATTTTAAAAGATATTATTAATATTGCTCATCCCGAAGTATTTTCTAATTACGAAAATTTCTTTTTTAAACGTTTAGAATAATTGGCAGAAACAAAAACTTATAGCATCGCATTTTTAGTACTTATTGTACTACTAATTCTCTGCTTTTTTATTAACATAAGTTTAGGTTCAATTTCTATTCCTAATACTGCCATTTTTAACAGTCTATTTGGAAGCATTGATAATACCTCTTGGCAACATATTATTATGGATTATAGACTACCAAAGGCACTAACAGCCATTGTTGTGGGTTCTGGATTAGGCATTTCAGGATTAATGATGCAAACACTTTTCCGGAATCCTTTAGCTGGTCCTTTTGTTTTGGGTATCACTTCTGGAGCCAGTTTAGGTGTCGCTGTCGTAACCATGGGCGCTTCTTTATTTGGTGGTGTTATGCTAGGTGTTTTGGCATCTAAATGGAGTATCGTTATTGCTGCAACTTTAGGTAGTTTTCTTGTGTTATTAACCGTTTTGGTGGTCTCTACAAAAGTGAGAGACACTATGGCTATTTTGATTATAGGTTTAATGTTTGGTAGTATTTCTACTGCTGTGGTTAATGTACTCTCTTATTTTAGCTCTGCGGAAGAATTACAACAATACTACTTCTGGGGCTTTGGTAGTTTAGGAAGTTTATCATGGCATGAACTTCTTATTTTGTTTGTTATTTACACCCTTGGTTTATTGCTTAGTTTAACGTCTATAAAAACTTTAAACACACTATTACTTGGTGAAAATTACGCTAAAAGTTTAGGACTTAACATAAAACAAAGCCGATTATTAATTATTATCGCTACCAGTTTACTTGCTGGGACAATTACGGCATTTACTGGTCCTATTGCTTTTATAGGCTTGGCTATTCCGCATATGACCAGACAAATTTTTAACACCTCAAATCATAAGATTTTATTACCTGCCGTTTTTCTATTTGGAGCTATTGTTATGCTTGTTTGCGATAGCATCTCACAATTACCAAATAGCGATTATACACTCCCAATTAATGCCATAACATCTTTGGTTGGTGCGCCGGTGGTAATTTGGTTATTAGTTAGAAAACGTAAAATGATGTTTTAATGGAGCAAAATAAAAAGCATATCATTTTAAAAACCGATAATTTATCTATTGGATACACATCTAAGGCATCAAAATCTGTTATAGCTTCGAATATTAATATTGCATTAAAGAAAGGAGAGCTTGTTGGTGTTATTGGTGCAAATGGCATTGGAAAATCTACACTTTTACGAACACTCACCAAAGTTCAAAACCCACTGAGTGGTCGTATTTTAATTAATGACAAAGCATTATCAAAATATGCCCCAATAGAGTTGGCAAAAGTGATGAGTTTGGTGTTGACCGAACCTATTGTATCAAAAAATTTATCAGTTTTTGAATTGGTGGCTCTTGGCAGGCAGCCCTATACAAACTGGGTTGGTAATTTATCTAAAACCGATATAGAAATTGTTAATCAGGCTTTAAATCAAACAAACATCACTACACTAAAAGATAAAAAATGCTTTGAACTGAGTGATGGTCAATTACAAAAGGTAATGATTTCCAGAGCCTTGGCTCAAGATACAGATTTAATCATTCTAGATGAACCTACAACTCACCTAGATATGTACCACAAAGCTTATATTTTAAAACTGCTCCAGAAATTGGCTAATGATACAGGAAAAACTATTTTATTCTCGTCGCATGAAATAGATTTAGCCATCCAACTTTGTGATACTTTAATTGTAATGACAGAAACTCATGTGGTTTCAGACCAACCATGTAATCTTATTGAAAAAGGTACTTTCGATACGTTATTCCCAGATGATTTAATTGCTTTTGATTCGATAACAGGGAGTTTTAGGGTGAAGAAGTAACTTTTAAAAAAACAATCTGAAAGAAATATTTGGTGTAAAACCTAAGGAAAAACGTTGAATAACTTGTTTTAATTCTAAGCCGCTGCCCTCATCTTCTGACCTGTAAGTTACAGAAGTTGGAGTTTTTCTGTTATAAATATTCAACATTGAAAACCCTAATTGTCCTTTCCAATCTTTATCTTCTCTTGGAGTGAAATTATAAATGGCTGAAGCATCTAAACGATGAAAAGCTTTAAGTCTTTGGCTATTTACACTTCCAAAAACGACTATATTTCCGACGGAGTTAAACGAATTTATTGGCGTTACTGGTTTACCTGTACGATACTGCCATCCTAAAGATAATTGCCAACTATCTACTTTTAAAGTATTGGATATCCTAAAGGCATGTGTGATATCATTGTTGCCAGAAAATTGACCGTCTTGGATACTTGGAAACTCAAACTTAATATCATTATAAGTATAACCAGCCCAAACTCTATAGGTATTAATCTTCTTTTTCAATAAAACATCAATACCTTTTATGAAACTGTTCCCTTGCGAAAGTTCTAATTGTGGCGTGCTAAACCCTGCTGTAAAAGAAGTGAGCCCTTCTAATTCTTTATAATAAGCATCAATATCTAACGTCCAGCCTCGTTTTTTAAACAATAAACCCCCGGAAACTTGATCGCTTTTTAACAAAGGAAAACGTTCATCAGAAAGTCGCCATATATTATTTTCTAATCGCAATTCTGTTTGACTAAATTCGACCAATTGAGAAATGGGTTGATGACGACGCTCCAAAGCTGTTTTAACTCTAAAACCTTTACTTATTGGATATTCGATAGTAATTCTAGGTTCTAAAAAAGCGCGCTTAACGCTTCCATAATGAACACCTCTCACCCCTGTACTTAAAAAACCAGCATTTCTAAAACGGTATTGATATTCAGTAAAGAAAGCATTCTTAAAATTATGCTGATCCAGTTCTTCAAATTCATTGCTTTCAGGTTCAAATACTTCTTGTTTGTCTAATAAAAAATAGACCTGCGTATTAGATAGCTGATAGCCATATTGTAATGTATGTTTCTTATCAAATGTATGTTTTGACTGCACTTCAAAACCAAAATCTGTAATTTTATTTTTTCTACTATTGGTTTCTTCAGTAACATTACCATTGATAATTTCTAAATTGGTGTAATCAGATTTATAGTGAGACAGATAGGTTTTTGCGATTAATTTATGTTGATTCGATGTATCAAAATCCCAACGCAAACTAGTACCAAAATTTTGAACTTTCTGATCATCAATACGAAGTTCTCCAGCTTTATCAAATGAAAAATCTAAAGTGTTTTGGGTTATTAAATTGCTAAAAATAATTTTATGCTGTTCAGAAGGCTGATAAATCAATTTAGCATTAACATCATAAAAGGAAAATTTGTTGGTACTTGTATCTTCTGTATAATCGTCATCGGTTTCTAAATTAATAGAACTTCCATCAGCTGTAAAAACGGGTGCTCCTGTGTTTCTAAAAATCGTTTCTGCATAGGTATTATACGTTGGACTTTTAGCGACATCGGCATAAGAACGACGAGCAAAAAGAAACAATGCTGTTTTATCATTCAATTTATTCTTAAAAAATCCATCAATACTTAAACCATCAATGCCAAGACTAGATTCGTTTTTCTCAGGAACGGTTTCACCTGTAGAAATGTCTATAATTCCAGAAATACGATCGCCGTAAGCAGCACTTGTCCCAGATTTGAATATTCTTGCTTTTTCAGTGGCATATGGATTAAAAGCCGAAAACATACCAAATAAATACCCTGTACTATATAGCTTTATATCGTCAAAAAGAATTAAATTTTGATCTGGTGTTCCTCCACGAATTTGAATATGACTTGCCGACTCATCAAGTGTACTAATGCCAGGAATAAGTTGCATACTTTGTGAAATATCTGGAGTTACCAAGCCTGGTAGTATGCCTAAATTTTTACTGGTTACATCAATTGAACCATCTTTATTTCTATCAATACCAGAAGTAACGTATCCAGAAATAACAACTTCATCTAAAACTTGATTGTATGGCGTTTTCGCTTTTGGAGTAATGATAATTTGAGATTCTGATACCTTTTTAAACTTTAATCCTGTTTGATCTTCTAGTATTACTAAAAGTTCATCCAACGTAATGTCTTTTTCTGATAATGTGATTTGTTTACCTTCAATAATAGCATTTGCAAATGAAAATATAACACCGCTTTCATTTTGAATGTCCGCAATAACAGAAGCCAAAGGTTTTTCTACATAATTGTAATTAAGTTTTTGTTGTGTATTTCCAATAGTGAACGCAAATAACGCTAAATAGAAAAGGATGTATTTCATTGTTTATTCAGATAAAATAATAACATTTCCATTTGATGCTTTTTGATATGTAACTCCCATAGGAGTTAACGTGGTTTGCAAAGCATCATTTAAATTGTTATGCTTAAAACTACCTGTAAAGATACTATTAGCATCTATAGTATTCATCTGAAATGTAATAGGATATATATGTGTTAGCTCTTCTAAAACTTTTGATAAAGGTTGTTCTACAAATTTGGATACACCCGTTTTCCAATCAGGATGTTGCTCAACAAAAGTGTCTTCTTTTATTTCTTTATCCTCAATCTTAATTTGCATACCCTTTGTTAGAATATAAGAATCTGGACTAGTTTTATTACTAACAAAGTTTATTTTGCCTTCATAACATTTTAACTCAAAATGAGTTCTATCTTTTATATTAAACACTGTCCCCAATACTTCTACTTTTCCTTTTGAAGTATTCACACTAAACCCTTTACTTTTGGTAATCGTAAAATACCCCTCTCCAGTAAAGTTTACTTCCTTATTTGCTGTCCAAAAGAATCGTTTATGAGATAAACTAGAATTCGCATTTAAGTCAATTACTGAACCATCTTCTAAGGTTACACTCATTTTTTCACCTATGCCAGTTGTGTATGTTTTTGAAGCGTTTAAAAACATGCTCAGGCTAACTATAATTACAGCAGCTGCAGTAACAGCATACCATAAGCGTATAACTTTTGGTTTCTGCTTCTTAGTGTTAATTTTTTGTTTTACAATTTTTAAAGCTGCATCTACGTCAATTATTGGTCCTTCTAATAATTGAGACTCCCTATTTATAATGCGTAGTTGTTTATAAACATCGGTTTTTTCAAAAGCCAAACGTTCCTCTTCAGAAAGTGTTCCTGCTAACCATCTTGCTAAAAAAGTATCATCTGTATCGTAGTTTTCAACCATATGCGTTCTGTCTTACTAACAAGACAATTAAAAATGTAAACACCCTATTATATTCTAATTTCGCCTCCTAAAGCATCTCGTAACTCTCGTAAAGCTTTACTCATTCTACGTTCTATAGCCTTAACTGTTAGCCCTGTTATTTCTGCAATTTCTTTGTATGTTTTTTGCTCAACTCTACTTAATAAAAATACTTCTCGTTCTTTTACTGATAATTGATTGATAGCGTTTTTAAGTTTACTTCTAAACTCATCAACTTCTATTAAAAATTCGGGGCTTTCATTATTTGTTTTTTTAACAACTGTTTGTTGATGTTTTAAAACTACTTTTTGATGCTTAACCTCATTTAAAAACAGATTATTACAAGCTTTGTAGATATAGGATTTTGCTTTAGAAAATGAAATAGTAGCACAAAGTTGCCAGAGTTTTACAAATGCATTCTGAACAATATCTTCAGCTTGTTCTAAACTTCCGCATTTATAATAAATATACTTAGTCACTGATTCATAATGCTTACGAAACAGTTGGTTATAATTTTCCTCCTCACAAATAGATGGTTCTTTTTCTATCATTATCAAAACTAAGTAATGAGCCCAAAAGTAGTTAAAGTCTAAAAAAAAATCTAAAAAAATAGGGTGTATTGTTTTTTAGGTGTCTTAGGTGTAAATAAAAAGCATACCTCAAATGAAAAACATGTTTTATTTACTGTTACTTATTAGCTGCACAAGTCTTGCTCAAGAGTGGAAAACAGATTTTGATGAAGCTATATCTATAGCTCAAAGTAAAAACCAAAATATCATTTTAGTCTTTTCGGGGTCAGATTGGTGTGCTCCGTGTATAAAATTAGATCACGACATATTTAGCACTAAAGCTTTTCAAGATTATTCAAAGGAACATTTTGTGATGCTTAAAGTAGATTTTCCAAGACGAAAAAAAAATATCTTATCGAAAGCGCAAACTGCTCACAATAATTTATTAGCTGAAACATATAATAAGAAAGGGTATTTCCCTTTGGTTGTTGTTCTAGATGAAAATGGCAAAGTATTAAAAGAATTAGGATATAAAAAAACGACTCCTCAAGGCTTTATTGATTTATTAAATAACTAATCATTTATGATGTTAAAAAAAATCACATTCTATATGTTTTTCCTGAGTGTTCTAGGGATTCACTCACAGGAAGCATATAAGCGTACCATAAAGCTGATGGGGAGTCGGTTTGACATTACAGTAGTATCGTCCACCAAGGATGAGGCCAACAAGTATATAGATTTGGCAATAACCGAAATTACCAGAATTGAAAACCTTATATCATCCTGGGGTGCTAATTCCCAAACCTCACTTATTAATAAAAATGCTGGAGTACAACCTGTAAAAGTAGATTTAGAATTATTTAACCTTATTGAAAGGGCTATTCATATTTCAAAACTTACAGATGGTGCTTTTGATATTAGTTATGCTTCTATGGATCGTATTTGGAAGTTTGATGGTAGCATGACCAAAATGCCTTCAGAAGAAGAGATTAAAAACTCAGTATCAAAAGTAGGTTACACCAATATCGTTTTAAACAAAGAAACACAAACTGTTTTCTTAAAACTGAAAGGCATGAAGATAGGCTTTGGAGCTATCGGGAAAGGCTATGCTGCGGATAAAGCAAAAGTGCTTCTAAAGGACAAAGGCGTTGTTTCAGGTATTATAAACGCTTCAGGCGATTTGAATTCTTGGGGTAAACAACCGAATGGTGAGGATTGGAATGTTGCCATAAAAAACCCATTAAATAAAAATAAAGTTTTTGCACTGCTACCTATTTATAATAAAGCTATTGTAACCTCTGGTAATTATGAAAAACGTGTCACTTTTAACGGAAAAACCTATTCTCATATTATAGATCCTAGAAGCGGCTACCCTAGTAGTGGTTTAGTAAGTGTGAGTGTTTTTGCCTCTAGTGCAGAATTAGCTGATGCGCTTGCCACCTCCATTTTTGTAATGGGTAAAGATGTTGGTTTAGACTTTATAAATCAGTTAAAATCTATTGACTGCATAATAGTTGACGAACATGGAGAAATACATTATTCGGAAGGTGTGCAATCTAAAAACAATAAAATATAGTAAATGAAGAAAATTGTAATAGTACTAATAATATTAGCAAGTTTAAGCTCTTGTGTCGCTGTAAAAGAATACGAAAAGGTAAATATAAACGATCCAGACATGAAGCTTTCCTCTATGTCTATAGAACGTTTTGAAACTAATTTTCAAGTGTATCGCGAAGCAGCATCGGGTGCCAATGGAGGAAAAACTGGTGGTGGTTGTGGTTGTAATTAAGTGATGTCCATTTTTTGCAAGCTTAGCGAAGCAAAAAATGTTGGCAGAACTTACCCTGAGCGAAGTCGAAGGGTCTCATACAAATAGGTTTAAGTAATAACGGACTTATCCAGATTGTATTAGAAACTTTTAAAACAATACCCTAAATCTAGCTCACTATTTATGATGAGTTTTTAAATAATAAACATTTACATGAAATATAGCATTCTAACAATAATCTTTTTTTGTACGTTTTTTGGGTTTTCTCAAACTAAACAAAGAGATACTTTAAACGCATACAAAAAAAGAGTTTTAGAAACCACTGAAATTGATTTTTTAATGAGTTATTACAAACAAGAAGGTAATCATGCCTCTGTAACTGGAGGTGTTGGTAATGAAGAATTAACAGATGTTACGCCCACTTTTGTAGTTGCTATCCCTTTGAATGCAGATGATATATTAACTATTGATGCAGGTATCTCTACATATACATCGGCATCATCGAGTAATTTAGACCCTTTTGATTCCAGTGGTGCTTCAAATGGTAATTATGATGACGATGATGACAATAGCAATAGCGGAAATAATAACCAAACCTCTAATGTTACAGGTAGTCCTTGGGTGGCTTCTTCAGGCGCATCAGCTCAGGATACTTGGAGCAGTATTAATGTAGGCTATAGCCATAGTTCTGACGATAGAAATACCATTTGGACTACCAATGCAGGTTTTGCTACAGAATACGATTATACATCTGTTGGTTTTGGAAGTGGTTTAACCAAGCTTTTCAATGAGAAAAATACAGAAATAGGCATAAAAGCTCAAGTGTATTTAGATACATGGAGTCCAAAATACCCAACAGAGTTAGATTCTTACATAGAAGCTGGTGAAAATTTAAATAACGGATTTTTTAATGGGATAGACATTTTAAATCAAGATGGTAATATTATTGATAAAAATTCTGTTACAGTTTGGTCTCCTTTCAATACGACGCTTATACAAAATAAATCTAGAAACTCTTATTCGCTTTCGTTTAGTTTTTCTCAAATATTAAGTAAAAATGCACAGTTCTCTGTATTCTTTGATGTAGTGCAACAAAAAGGGTGGTTGGCAAACCCAATGCAACGTGTATATTTTGGAGATCGTGCCAATTATTACATTGGTAACGCAGCAAGCATACCAAACTATACTTCTCCAACTAATAGAGACGTATTTCATTTAGCAGATGATATTGAACGCTTACCAAATTCCAGATTTAAAATTCCAATAGGCGCTCGTTTTAATTACTACATTAATGAAACAGTATCCTTACGTACCTACTATCGTTATTATTTTGATGATTGGGGCGTTAATTCTCATACGTTTAGTTTAGAATTACCTATAAAATTAAGCACAGGTAAATTCACACTATACCCAACATATCGCTTTTATAATCAAACAGCTGCTGATTATTTTGCGCCTTATGAAGCACATGTTGCAACATCAGAGTTTTATACATCAGATTACGATTTATCCAAGTTTAATAGCAGTCAATATGGCTTAGGATTGAGATATACCGACATATTCACAAAGTTTAAAATTTTCAATTTCGGTCTTAAGTCATTTGATGTAAAATATAGTATGTATGATAGAAGTGATGGATTAAAAGCTGGTATTATATCTACAGGCTTTAAGTTTGTGTTAGACTAGAATAACAAACTCAAATCAAATAGTTATGAAACTTATTTATAAGAAAAAAGCAAAACAACCCAATAAACGTTATAGAAGATTAGTCCCTTTTATTTTGCTTTTAGCAATAGCACAATTGATCTGGATTTTACTTCATACTTCCCAATAAATGTATCTAATATATAGTCTTTTTATCATAGTGCTAGTTATCTCCTTTATTTTATGAAGGAGTTTTTTTTACTTCGGTCTAAAAAATTATCTTTGGCTATATTTCTTTCTAAATGAACGATAGTCTTATTCTTACCATATCCATTTTAATTTCGTTAGCTATTGGAGGCTATTTAGGCATTCTTTTTACTAAACTAAAAAATAAAAGCGAACAAAGCACATTTAAAGAACGTCAAAACCAAATGGGTTTAACTATTGAAGCTTTAAAGCAAAATTTAACTAAAATAGAAACTGAACGAGAAGAGATTCGCAGAGAAAAAGAGTTTTTAAGTACTGAATTAGCAAGAAGAAATACAGAATACGAAAACTTACAACAATTAAGTGCAAAACGTGATGCAGAAATTGAAGAACGTCAAGAACAACTACGCAAGGATTTTGAGTTGTTAGCCACTAAAATTCTTGATGAAAAGTCTGAGAAATTCACGCTTCAGAATAAAGAAAACATCAAAAATATTTTAAATCCACTTCAAGAAAAAATTAAAGTTTTTGAAGAAAAAGTAGATTTAACTCAGAAAGAAAGCATCAGTATGCATTCAGCTTTAAAAGAGCAATTATTGGGTTTGAAAGACCTTAACCAACAAATGACTAAAGAAGCTACCAATTTAACCAGAGCTTTAAAAGGAGATAGTAAAATGCAAGGTAATTGGGGCGAATTGGTTTTAGAACGTGTTTTAGAAAAATCTGGTTTAGAGAAAGATAGAGAATATTTTGTTCAGCAAAATTTTACTAGAAAAGACGGTTCTCGTGTTTTACCCGATGTAGTTTTAAACCTTCCAGATGGTAAAAAAATGATTATTGACAGTAAAGTATCATTAACAGATTATGAGCGTTTAGTTAATGCAGATGATGATGACAAGTTACCATTTTTAAAAGCCCATGTTAATTCTATTAGGAAGCATGTGGACCAGCTTTCAGATAAAAATTATCAAGATTTATATGATATTGAATCTCCAGATTTTGTACTCATGTTTATCCCTATAGAACCAGCATTTGCAGTTGTTGTAAATGAAGATAATAGTATTTACAACAAAGCTTTTGAAAAAAATATTGTTATAGTAACTCCTTCTACTCTTTTAGCTACTCTTCGTACTATAGATAGCATGTGGAATAATGAAAAGCAACAACGTAATGCCATTGAAATAGCAAGGCAAGCTGGTGCTTTGTATGATAAATTTGAAGGTTTGGTAACCGACTTGACAGGAGTAGGAAAAAAAATAGATGCCGCTAAAAGTGATTATTCGTCTGCCATGAATAAATTAGTTGAAGGCAGAGGAAATTTAATAACAAGCGTTGAAAAACTTAAAAAAATGGGAGCTAAAGCAAAAAAATCACTCCCAGAAGCCATTATTAAACGTGCAGAAGAAGATTAAAATGTTTAAAAATATAAAAGATTCTCAAATTACAATTTCTGAGCTTATGCTTCCATCCCACTCTAATTTTAGTGGTAAAATTCATGGAGGTTATATTTTAAATTTAATGGATCAAATTGCTTTTGCTTGCGCATCAAAGCACTCTAGACATTATTGTGTAACTGCATCTGTTAATAAGGTAGACTTTTTAAATCCTATAGATGTAGGCGAATTAGTTACGCTTAAGGCCTCAGTTAATTATACTGGAAGAACATCTATGGTTATTGGTGTTAGAGTAGAATCTGAAAACATACAAACAGGAGAAAAAAAGCATTGTAATTCCTCATACTTTACTATGGTAGCTAAAGATGAAAATGGAAATAATGTTCCTGTACCTGGAATTATTTTAAACTCAAAAGAATCTATCCGAAGATTTTCAAGAAGCATAACAAGACAGGAACATGCAAAAAATAGGTCTAATGATTTTAATTCTTCAGAATTTCAAATTAAAGATTATTTACATCTTATAGAAAATAAAAATGCTAAAATTGAATTTGATGAAAATCATTAATTGAAACGTTAACTGGATAGTTTAGCCAAAACATAAGCTGCAATTGCCATAACTAAATCTCTTACCGCTACATCTAAATAATTCCCACTTAAAATAAGTGTTAAAGCTATTAACGTTAGCCACCCAGATACAATAAAAGCCCCAATCTTGGTTTTAAAAAAAACAAGCACCCCTGCTACTATTTCGATAATTCCAACAATAATCATAAAAGTTGGCGCATCAAAGGGTAATAACTCTTGAAATCCAGACCCTAGATATTGACTCCAATCTACCAAAATATTTGTAAATTTATCTAATCCTGCCACTATAGGCACTAAACCAAAGGTGTACTTTAGTAATGTTATTTCATTCATAATTTCGTTATTTAAGTTAATATGTGCCTTTGATACTTAAATCTTAAAATAGTTACAAAATTTTGTAACTATTTATTCATTTTCACATCAAAAGGGAAATAACAGACATGAAAGCCATAAAAATAAGCGACTATAAAGACAAAAAGATTCATGATTTTGATGTTATTAAAAAAGTCTTAGTTGGAGAAAAAGGACTTTATGAAATTTTAATGCGGAGGAATAATCAAAAACTTTACAGAGTAATTCGGTCCTATATAAAGGATGAAGATCTCATTAAAGATATTATGCAGAACACCTATATAAAGGCCTATGAGAAGCTTTATCAATTTAATAAGAAATCGGAATTCTCAACCTGGCTGATTAGAATAGGAATAAACGAAGCAATACATGTACTAAGGTCTAAACAAAATAAACTTTTTATTCACCCAAACACGAGTAGTAATAAATTATTTATAGAAGAGTCAAAAAATATGAATCCAGAGCACAATATTATTCAAAGAGAAGCTAAATGGGTTTTAGAAAAAGTTATTGATCAACTTCCTGAAAAATATAAAGTTGTTTATATATTAAGCGAGGTTGAAAACATGAAAATTAAAGATATCAGTGATTGTGTTGGTATTTCAATAAACAATGTAAAAGTTAGAACGCATCGCGCTAAGCAAATGCTAAAAGAAAACCTTTATAAATTATCGCAAAAACCAAATGTATTTGAGTTTGGATTTGAAAAATGTGATCGTCTAGTAAATAATGTAATTAAAAATATATAACTTCGACTATAATTAACATTAACCTCAACTTAAAATGGCAAGTAAAAAAAGTAAGCGCAACTGGTTAATTTTATTGATATTTTTGGCTTTGTCTGCCATTATTGGGTATCAATATATATATCAAGATCATAGAAATATTGAAACAGAAAAAGCTGAATTTGCTTTAACATCGCAAACTATTAGTGATGAATTTAAGCTTGATGTCCTTAAATCTGAAAAAAAATATCTTAATCAAACAATTGAAATTTCGGGCACTATAACTGAAGTTAATAAAAATGATTTAACTTTAAACGATATAGTTTTTTGCCAATTTAACACCTCTGTAAATCAGTCTATAAAAGTAAATTCGGCAGTTAAAATAAAAGGCCGTTGCATTGGATATGACGATTTGTTAGAGCAAGTTAAACTAGATCAGTGCACTTTTATAAAATAATTTAAAAAAATTTTTATTAATGAAAAACCTAATATTATTTTTTATTTGTATCCCTACTCTAATCTTTTCTCAAAATGATTTATTAGACGAAATAGATTCTGAACCTACAGGCCCACAATATGCAACTGCAGCATTTAAAGGTTTAAAAATTGTAAATTTCGAATCAACAAAACTTGTAGCAAAAAAAGAATTAACCTTTATAGTTGCTCATAGATTTGGTAGCATAGAAAATGGTTTTGACAGTTTCTTTGGTTTAGATGATGCTGTAACACGATTAAACTTTGTATATGGAGTTTCAGACGGTTTTAATATTGGTGTATCTAGAAGTTCTTTCCAGAAAATTTATGAATTTTCAGCAAAATATAGACTATTAAGGCAAGTTGAAAATGGTTTCCCTTTTACCGTCGTCGGGCATAATTCATTTTTAATAAACACTGCTTTAGAAAAAGACAACTTACCATTATTAGAGTTTAAGCATCGTTTAGGATATACAGCTCAATTACTAATATCAAGAAAAATAAGTACTGACTTTTCAGTAGAATTAGCTCCAACTTTTTTTCATGACAACCTAACGTCATCATTTTACGATCAAAACCAAGTAAAAATTAGCGAACAAGATAATTCTCAATTTGCTTTAGGTTTTGGTGGTCGTTATAAGTTAGGTAAGCGATGGTCTCTAAACATGGATTATGGTTGGCATTTAAATAGAGATGATAATTCTCCATTTAAAAACCCTTTATCTATAGGCTTAGATTTAGAAACTGGTGGACATGTATTTCAAATGCATTTCACCAATGCCCAGGGCATGAACACCAATACGTTTTTAGGTCAAGGCACAGGAGATTGGAGCGATGGTGATATATATTTTGGATTTAACTTAAGTAGAGTTTTTTAACCCAACAACTATGAAAAAAATATTAACAATATCTGTCTTTTTATCATTTGTTCTTTTAGCATGTACAAGCACTAGCACTGATGATTTAATTGATGCTCAGCCTTTACCAACATTGGTTACTTATAATGATGTAAAATCAATAATGGATAACAATTGCATATCTTGCCATAGTAACCCTCCTACAAATGGAGCTCCTATTTCGTTAACAACATACAATGAAGTAAAAAATGCAGTTCAAATTAATGGGTTAATTGGTCGAATTTCAAAACAAGCGGGTGAGTCTGGCGCTATGCCTGCTGGTGGTCCAAGATTGCCTCAAAACCTTATTGATCAAGTTATTAAATGGCAAACTGATGGCTTATTGGAACAATGATTGCTAATACAACTATAAGTTAGCTTCAATTGATCTTATCATAAAAAAATCATTACTTATGAAAAATATAATATACTTATTGTTTTTAATTAGTTTTAGCATTACCGCTCAAACTAAATATTTTACTAAAACAGGAACTGTAAATTTTGAAGCTTCTGTACCATCTTTTGAAGAAGTTAGAGCTTCACATAATGTTGTTACTGCTATAATAAATACTGATAATGGAGAGCTTGCGGCATTAGCTTTGGTAAAAGGGTTTCGTTTTAAAAATGCTCTTATGGAAGAGCACTTCAATGAAAATTATGCTGAATCTGACACCTATCCTAAAGCAACTTTTAGAGGGAAAATATCGAATTTTTCATTAGATAAATTAAATAAGGAAAAGCAAAAATTTATAATTAATGGACAATTAACTTTTCATGGAAAAACAAAACAGCTTGACAATACAACTGTTGAAATAGCTATAAATGATGATATCATAATAATATCTGGAAGTTTTACTGCTAGTGCTTCAGAGTTTGATATAGATATTCCTAAAGTAGTGCGAAGTAAAATAGCAAGTAATATTGATGTATCTTTTAGTTTTAACCTTAAAAAGAAATAATTTTTTCACAAAAAAAAAATAGTCTTTGAACGCCCTAAAAACCATATTATATTTTTCTATTTTTAAATATCCAATTACTAAAGAAGAGGTTTTTAAATTCTCAAAAATCAAATCTAAAAGTCAATTAGATGATGAGCTTGAACAGCTTCTAGATAATGGCATTATTTATAAATTCGATGAAATTTATAACATCAAAAACAATTATGCTTGGGTAGAAAGAAGACTTAAAGGGAATATTGAAGCCAAAAAAAAGATGAAAAAGGCTAGGAAAATGGCAAATATTATGAAATATTTTCCTTTTGTTCAATCAATTATGATTTCTGGAACTTTATCTAAAAATTATATGGATGAAACTACAGATATTGACTTTTTCGTAATTACCAAACCTGGAAACATTGTTATTTCAAAGTTTTTAATGGGAACATTTAGACGGCTGTTTGCCCGCAATA
The DNA here is from genome assembly GCF_023502325.1 of Jejuia spongiicola. NCBI lineage: Bacteria > Pseudomonadati > Bacteroidota > Flavobacteriia > Flavobacteriales > Flavobacteriaceae > Jejuia > Jejuia spongiicola. Next base: position 327,983 of record NZ_JAMFLZ010000002.1, on the reverse strand, counting down.
GTTTTTGTGTCAATTTTCTTTTAGACTGGGATAACCTCTACATAAAAAAACAAAACATATATACTGCGATTGAAATTGCTACATTAATTCCAGTAGTAAATTATGACTTATATGAAAAATTTATAAATACTAACAACGATTGGGTATTACAATATTTGCCTAATATACATTTCCCTGAACAAAAAACAGATGTAATCAAAAAATCCATTTTAAAGAAAAGTGCAGAAAGCCTTTTACAAACTAAGCCTTTTTTAAAGCTTGGTGATTGGATGCGCACTAAATACCTAAAAAAATTAGGTTCAGGTAGAGCCGAACAAATTCAATCATTACATTCTAATGAATTAGAGATAAACAAGGGCATTTTTAAAGGGCATCGCTTTTCTTACGAGAGCAGAATATTAGCTTTATTTGAGCTTTACCAAAAAGATATTAAAGCCAACGGTAATTTAGAAATAAATACATTTTTTTATGATTGACATTGTATTTTCTCATTCATATTATTACAAATTTGACGCTAAGCAGTGGAAGAATCAAACACCTTATCCACCATTAGGAACAATGTATGCTGCTTCTTTTTTGAGAGAAAGTGGATATTCTGTTAGTATTTTCGATACAAATCTACTAGATGATCCAAAAACCATAAAACCTTATTTAAAAAAGCAACAACCCAAAACCTTTGTTCTTTATGACGATGGCTTTAATTATTTAACAAAAATGTGTTTAACCACTATGCGTGAAGCTGCATTTGAAGTGATTAAAATAGCTAAAAATCAAAATTGTAATATTATAGTTTGTAGCTCGGACTCTACGGACCATTATGAAAAATACTTGGCAGCTGGTGCAGATTATGTAATTCAAGGGGAAGGAGAAATTACATTAAAAGAACTTGTTGATGCGTTGGAAAACAATGAAGACACATCACAAATAAAAGGGCTTATTTTTAAAAAAGATAGTGAAATATTAAAAAACCCTAAGCGCAATGTCTTGAGAGATTTAGATGAACTCCCATTACCTGCTTGGGATTTAATTGACATAAATCTATATAAAGAAGTTTGGTCCAGAAGCGGAAAAAAATTCACTTTAAACATTGCAACCACTCGTGGTTGTCCATTTAAATGTAATTGGTGCGCCAAACCAATTTATGGCAATAGGTACAACTCACATTCTCCAGAATATATTACAAAACACATCAAACACCTGACTGAAACATATGGAGTGCATCGTTTTTGGATGTGTGACGACATTTTTGGATTAAAACCAAATTGGGTTCAAAATTTTAATAAAGAACTAAAAAAAGAAAAAATCTCTATTTCATATTACATGCAAAGTCGTGTAGATTTATTACTCAAAGAAGACACTATTGATGCATTAACAGAAAGTGGATTAGAAGAAGTTTGGGTTGGTGCAGAAAGTGGTTCTCAAGCTATTTTAGATGCTATGGATAAAGAAACTAAAGTGGAACAAATCTATAAGGCTACACAATTACTTAAAGAGAAAAATGTTCGTGTAGCATTTTTTATTCAGTTTGGTTATTTAAAAGAAACAAAAAAGGATATTTTTAAAACCATCAAAATGATAAAAGAACTAGTTCCAGATGATATTGGAATCTCCATTTCTTATCCTTTACCCGGTACTAAGTTTTACGAGAAAGTAAAGGACGATTTAAAACTTAAAGCAAATTGGACAGATTCTGATGATTTATCCATGCTATTTAAAGGTACGTTCAACTCCAAATATTATAAAAAACTACACCGATACACCCATAAAGAGTATAGGAAAAGTCAGGCTTGGCAATTTTTTAAAGCATTTATCAAAAACCCTTTTAAGGTTTCAAGAAAGGGTTTAAGAACTATATTATTATCTGGATATTATATTGTTTTTGCTATTATTTATAAAACCCAACTTAAATACATGCAGTCCACAAATGCCTAGTAATTTTGATTCTGCGTCAAAGCAATATGATGAAGTATTTACTTTTTCCAATATAGGAAAAGCACAGCGTCAACGCGTTTATAACTACATAAACCCTATTATAGGGTCTAGCAAAAAACTAAATATTTTAGAAGTAAACTGCGGCACAGGAGAAGATGCTATATTATTTGGAGGTTTGGGTCATGATGTAATCGCTACAGATATCTCTGAAGAAATGATAGCCGTTGCTAATGCCAAAGAACATCCAAAGAATGTCATATTTAAGATTCAAGATATAAATACCCTTTCTTTGGGTTTGTTTGACATAAATTTTGATTTAGTTTTTTCAAATTTTGGTGGCTTAAACTGCTTATCAAAGGAACAGTTAAGCATTTTTATAAAAGAATCCTCCAAAATATTAAACCCAAAAGGAAAGCTTGTTCTTGTAATAATGCCAAAAAAATGCCTTTGGGAACGTTTTTATTTTTCTTTAAAAGGAAATTATAAAAAAGCCAAAAGAAGAAATACGTCAGAAAATATAATAGTTAATGTGGATGGCGCCAATGTAAAAACTTGGTATTACAATCCTAAAGATATTGTATCTTTATCTGAGGCATTATATAAAACAAAAAAAATAAAACCTATTGGTTTAGCTATACCACCTTCATATCTTGAAAATTCTTTTTTAGCAAAAAGCCCCTTATTATATATTTTAAAGGGTATTGACAGGATTGTAAATGGTTCTTTTTGGGCTAAATACGCGGATCATTTTTTAATTGAATTAGAAAAAAAATGAGTATAGTTTTAACTCATGCATATTATCTTTATGAAGATTCGAAGGAGCAATTAATTATGAAACCCTATGCTCCTCTCGGGTTATTATATATTTCTTCATATTTAAATGAAAATGCTGTGGAAAATCATGTGTATGATTCTACATTTTATTCCAGAGAAAAACAACTTGCTTTTATTGCTAAAAAACAACCTAAAATAATTGCCATATATACCAATTTGATGACTAAAATTAATGTAATTACATTAATTAAAATATTGAGTAGTGATAAAAAATATGGTTTCCCAAAAATTATTTTAGGCGGACCTGATGTTACTTATAATTGTGAAAATTATTTAAATACTGGAGTTAATTTTTTAATCATTGGCGAAGGCGAGCAAACAACTTTAGAGTTGTATAACGCCATTGTAAAAAATGAAGACTACAGTAAGGTAGCAGGTATTGCTTATTTAGAAAATAGTATACTAAAAAAGACACCTCCAAGAATAAAAATGAAGGACCTCTCGGAGCTCCCTCTACCAAATAGGGCAGCAATTCCAGTAGAGAAGTATTTAGATACTTGGAAAACATATCATGGAAAAAGCTCCATGACTATTAGTACGCAACGTGGCTGCCCGTATACATGTAAATGGTGCAGTACTGCCGTTTATGGTCAAAGTTACAGAAGGCGCCCTGCCAACAAAGTAGCACAGGAACTAAAAATGCTGAAAGACACCTATAAGCCTGATTCTGTTTGGTTTGTAGATGATGTGTTTTCTGTAAGTCATAATTGGATAAAAAGCTTTCATGAGGAAGTAATAAAACAAGATGCAGTCATTCCTTTTGAGTGTATAACAAGGGCTGAACGATTAAATGATGAAATATTGCAACTTTTAAAAGAAGCTGGCTGTTTTAGAATTTGGATAGGTGCAGAAAGTGGGTCTCAAAAAATTATTGATGCTATGGATCGGCGTGTAGATGTGAATGTAGTAAAAGAAGTTATTCAAAAAACCAATACAATTGGTATAGAAACTGGTACTTTTATAATGGTAGGTTATCCTGGTGAAGATGAAACAGATATTAATCAAACTATCAGTTATTTAAAAGCTGCAAATCCAACACATTTCACAATTACGGTAGCATATCCTATAAAAGGGACTTCTCTATACAACGAAATTGAAGATAAAATAACAGTGCAACCCCACTGGGAGACATCTACAGATAGAGATATTGATTTTTCAAGAACCTATTCTAGAAAATATTATGATTATGCTGTAAAACGTATTGTAAATGAAGTAAATTACTTTAAAAAGAGAACTTCAACTAATAGATATAATATCGACTCTTTAAAACTAAAAATAAAATCATCATTAGCATCCTTTGCTATGAAATTTTATAAACTTCAGTAATATATGTTATCCAATATCAAAAAAAACAAAGGAGTTTACTATATTACTAAAAAGCAAAATGTGTTTTCTACAACTTACATAGATGTCCGAAAAAAAGAAGAGCGAGTGTATACAGATGAAGTGGTAAAACTACTTCCTAAAATCACAAAAACAAATCGTTATTTTCTAGAATGGAAACTACGCCAAAAATCCACAAAAAGAATTATTGATTATCTTATTTCTAAAAACAAACCTCTAAAAATATTAGATATAGGATGTGGTAACGGTTGGTTTAGTAATCAATTATCATTAATTAAAAATACTACAATATATGCTTTAGACATTAACGATATAGAACTAGAACAAGCAGCAAGGGTTTTTCAGAAATCAAACTTAAAATTTATTTATGCCGATATTTTTGCTTCTGAGACTGATATTTTACAGGATTTTGATATTATTACTGTAAATAGTTGTATTCAATATTTTGAAAATTCAGAAAAAACTTTAAACCTCTTAAAAAGAAAACTAAAATTAAATGGAGAACTTCATATTTTAGACAGCCCATTTTATAAATCTTCAGAAGTACAGAAAGCAAAAGAAAGAACTGAAGTATATTATAAAAACTTAGGAGTTCCAAAAATGATTAATAATTATTTTCATCATAGAGTTGAAAGCTTAATCGGTTTTGAAGTTTTATACAGCCCAAAAAAAATAATTACTAATAAGCTTTTAAGAAAAAAGGATTCCCCTTTTATGTGGTTAGTTTTTGCTAAAAAAAATTAAAAAACCATCAATCAATGCTAAAGCAAATATTAAATATAGTACCAAAAAAAAAGCAAAAAGCATTGACCTTTTTTTTCATAAAATCTTTGTTACTAAATATCCTTGATCTTGTATCAATTGCTTATCTAATCCCTATTATTACACTTCTCCTAGACAAAGAAAAGTTCTATTTAATTTTGAGTAAAATAGGGATTACTTCTCTTTCTATTTCTGATAATAGTATTCGAATAGTAATACTATTTTTAATCATTTTTTACATAATTAAAAATATTATTTATATAAGATTCAATAAAAAGTTTTTTAATTTTCTGTATAATCTATCAAATACCCTTTCTGTAAGGGCAATAAAAAAATTTATTAATAAAGATTTTTTATTCTATCAAAAACAAAATAAAGGCAATATTATTAATATTGTTATGAAGGTAACAGGAGATTTTTGTTGTAAATTACTCCACTCAATTATTCTTTTATTTTGTGAGATTATCGTATTATTTATTGTTGTTGGTTTTCTCCTCTATTTTTATCCTAAATTCACTTTAATTGCATTATTAGTCCTTGGATTATTCAGTTTAATCATTTATTACAAAAAAAAATCAGATTTTAATATTATAAATACAACATATAATGAATCACAAACTAAGGCTAATTCACAATTGATTAATATTTTGGATGGTTTTTTAGAGATTAAAAGTTCAAACAATGAAGAATATTTCGTTAATAGCTTTGACAAAAACAATATCAAATTAAATAAAGTTACTGCTTTATTAGTTAGTTCTAGTTTCAATTATTCTAAATATCTAGAAATAACCTTAATAATATGCTTAGGAATATTAACTTATTTTAGTTTTATTTCGTCCTCTAATGCAAATATTATATTGATATCTACATTAGCTGCCCTAGGATTTAAATTAGTTCCTTCTCTTAGTAAAATCTTAAATGCAATTACTCATATAAAGTCGCATTCTTATACTATAAAAATGCTCAATGACATTCATAATGTCGAGGTTCAAAAAACAGCAATGCCAATTTCTGAATTTTCCTCAGAAGTTAGCTTAAAAAATATTTCATTTGACTATTCTGTTGATACGCAAATTCTTGACACAATAAACTTTAAAATTAAACCCGGGGATTTTTTAGGCATAACTGGGGTTTCAGGTATCGGAAAGACAACCTTTTTGTACGTAATGATGGGATTAGTGAAACCAACAAAAGGAAAAATAACAGTTGACGGTAATTTATTAAATAACATGAGTTTTCTACAATTTATTAGTTATGTTCCTCAACAACCCTTTCTACTTAGCGGTACGTTGTTAGAAAACATAACTATGGGACAAACGGAAGATGAAATTGATTATGAATATATAAATTTCCTATTCGAAAAATTAGAGTTAACTGAAATTGTTAATGAATTACCTGAGAAATATCTAGCACACATTCAACATGATAGTTTGCGTTTCTCGGGAGGTCAAAAACAAAGAATTTCAATAGTTCGAGCTTTATATAGCAAACCAAAGCTTTTAATTTTAGATGAAGCTACAAATCAACAAAACTCGCCTCTAGAATTACGAATTTTTGAGTTTCTAAAGGAAATTTCTGAAGAAAATAATATGGCCATATTATCGGTATCACATAATGACAATCTCTCTCATTTTTATAGTGAAACATTTATTTTGGAAAACAAAAAATTGATTCTACTTGAATAAAAAAAGCCTAATCATACTTGTTCCTGCTTTCCCTGGTAAAGAATCCGGGAGTTTTATGGTTCCTTTTATACAGCAATTCCTTGAAGCATTTTCAAACAACCATAAAAATGTTGAGCTAATTATTTATTCTTTATTTATTCCAAATGGAGTTCCATACGTTTGGAAAAACATTAAAGTTATTCCTTTAAATGGGAGGCAAAGTAATTTTTTTTCAAAACTCTTTTTGGTCATTAAATCTACTCTAATTATTGGTCGTGAAATCAGAAAGGCGAAAGTAGGTGGAATATTGAGTTTTTGGTATAATGAAACGGCTTTACTGGGTAATATTTTATCTTTTATATACTCAAAAAAACACTTTACTTGGTTGTTAGGGCAGGATGTAAAAAGAACAAACCCTTACATGAAATACTTACGTCCTAATCCAAATAAATTGATAGCTATTTCTGATTTTCAAAATGACTATTTTTTTAAAGAGTTTGGTATTTCAGCAAAAACTGTGAACCCTATTGCAGTAAATCCAATTTTTTTTCCTGACCTTAACACTTCTCTTCGGAAAATTGATATTCTTGGTACAGGATCTTTGATACCACTCAAAAATTATCAACTCTTTCTGGATGCGGTCTTAGAGCTTAGAAAAACTGCTGCTAACGTTAAAGTTGTTTTAATAGGAAATGGCCCCATGGAATCCCAATTTAAAGCCTTTATTAATCAAAATAATCTTGAAAATAACGTTAGTTTCACTGGTTTACTTTCTCACAAACAAACTTTAAATTATATGAATAATGCAAAAGTTTTTTTACACACTTCCAATTTTGAAGGAGGTGGAACTGTACTTCACGAGGCATTATATTCGGGCTGTCTGGTTATATCTACAATTCCTATTATAAAAGACATAAACGCTCCTTTTTTTCATTGTGAAACTCAAGAAGAAATTGTATTTCAATTAAAATTAGCATTGAAAAATAATGAAAAATTTAGTAGGTTTTCTAGTGTTGATATAAAGCAAACAAATCGCGTTGTTTATAATTTGTTTTTTGACAACACGTTTTGAATAATTGAGTAGATTCCATCCGCAATAGCCTCAAAAGACAACCTATTCTTAAAAACATTGGTCACTCTATTTCTAAGTTCTTCTTTATTTAAATTAATAGTTTCTTGAAGCTTATCGCATAAGTCATTAATATTTCCCTTTTCAAAAAGCAGTCCTGCATACCCCTCATTCGTCATATAGTAAAAGGATGGTATATTACTAACTATTGGCACACAACCACAAGCCATTGCTTCACACAGCGCATAACCACTACCTTCTTTATGAGATGCTGAAATATAATAATCGGCGGCATTATACCATTGTTCTAATGCTTCATGTTTAATGTTTCCTTTTAAAAAAACATTCTCTTGTAAATCATTAGTTACTATAAACGCTTTTACCATATCCAAAAGTTCCGTAGTATGATAAAACATATAAAACTCAAAGTTATTCTCAAAACTTTTAAATTGTTTTAAAGCCTCTAAAACACACATTGGGTCTTTATTCGCATTTAATCTACCTACCCAAATAAAAACAGGTTGAGTTAAGGATACTCCTAATTCTTCTTTACAAATAGTTCTATTTTTTTGAAGAAAGCTAGTAGACCCTTCCATAACTTCATATACTTTATTAGAAGCTGTAATCAAATTATCATTTATCCAAGGCAATCCCATTCTTTTAGATGTAAATAGGTAGCCATCTATATATTTATCACAGTAACGTATCAATTTTTTCTTTACTAAGGAAACTGGAGGCAATTCTCCATGATTTTGAATTAATATTACCGTTTTCTTAGGCATAAAAAACCTTAAAAGTGCTGCAAAGTGTATGTATAATATAGAATGTACTAATATAACATCAGGGCTATGTTTTTTAATGATCAAGGATAATTTTAGTGGCAATAAAACCTTAGAATTGATCTTTTTTTTTCTAAAATCATAGGTGATTCCTTTTTCTTCGATTTTTTTGTTAGAATTGGAATGGAAAATAAATATTATTGAGTATTTATCTTTTAAATAGGATGCATATTTAACGTTAGATTCTGCTTTCTTTAAATATTCTTCACAAGACAAATTATAATAACTTCCATGATATGATAAATCTATAAATTTCACTGTCTTTTCAGCTTTTTTTTAAAAGTTTCACTCCATTATATTTTTTTTTGAGTAATATGCAACCAAAAAAGACTACCCAACTCCAAGGGAAGACTCGAAGTCCATTAAGAATTAGTAAAATGATCTTTCTTTTAATACTTATTTGATATGGATATTTTGGATAATGATCCATAAATTTTTTAATATAATCTACATATAACTTTTTTTGATCTTCAGGATGTTTCATTCGTTTTTCATCAATAATTATAAGAAAAAAAGTGTCTAATAAAACATCTATATGATGATTAATTATATATGCAGAAAGTTCATGTACATTATTATATTTTCCTAACATCTCCATTTCTATCACATAAATAAGATGCAAATCTTCTATTCTCTTTTTGGTGACTACCCTTCTTGTTATTGAATCTTCCTGAGAATAAATCTTTAATAAACTATCGTTAACTAAACTTATTTTATCTGTATTTAGAAAACATTCCATAAGATATGGTCGATCTTCAAACCATAAACCAACTGGAAATAAAATTTTATTTATTATTTCTGTTCTATATATTTTTGCCCATACTACAGAAGCTATACGTCCACTATACATTGCCTTAACAGCTTCTTTTCCTGTAGTTTTATACGAATCTAATTTCCATCCAGCGTCTTTAAACCCAATTTGTTGTTTATCATATAATGTGAACTTACAAACAACTATATCTGATTCATTTTCACAAATAGCATCTGCTAATATTTTAACCGATTCAGAACCTAATGCATCATCACTATCCAAGAAAATAATAAACTCACCTAACGAATTCTCTATTCCGATGTTACGAGCATTACCAGGTCCAAGGTTTTGTGTAGTAAACAATCTAATATTGTGATGTTGATCACTATATTTTTTAGCTATTATTTCTGACCCATCATTAGATCCATCATTTATTAGAATAACTTCAATACTTGTATAAGATTGATTAATAGCAGAAATTATAGCTCTTTCTAAAAAGTTTTCTGCATTATAAAAAGGAATGATGATACTTACCAATATTTTGATTGATCTTTTCAAATTAATTACAATAAATTCACAATTCGTGCTATTGTATCCCTTCCTTTTGTTACTAAACTATTATAGTCTTTAGGAGGATACCATTCATCTGTTAATTGATCTGAGATTATAGTAAAACAAGATGCGTTAAGACGATAATAATTAGCAAATGCATATATAGCAGCACATTCCATCTCTACAATTTCAGCTCCTTTTTCCACATAATAATTTTTTAAAGATAGTGTTTCTCGAAAGGGGGCATCTGTACTCCAGCAAGTAACTGACTTGGCACCAACTTCTTTCTTAACTCCTTTACTCCAATTTGATTGGTTTGGCATGATTTCTTCTTTTTTGTCATAATAATATGATGCTCCAACACCAGAAAAAGTTTTTTCTACATATAATAATTCTCCCTCTTGATGTGAGCGAGTAATCGTTCCCGCCAACCCAATAAAAATGAAATTAGACACTCCTAAAGTTTTTAATTCTTCACACAAATTGATAATATAAGGAGCTCCATAACCACATTCAGTACATAAAACAATTTTATTGTTGATTAAAAAATTTTTACCTTTTATACCTCTAATTTTTTTTTTGGAGAAAAAAGGAAAAAATTTCTTTTTTGCAGGAAACATTGTAAGTATAGCTGTTTCAGGAAGTTTTGTGAAATTATAGAGTTTTTTAGATTTTTTCCACTTAACGAGTTTATCAATATTCACAATTGATTTTTCGTCGTTACCTATTAAATTTTCAATAGTATTAAACATTTAAGTAATATTCTGAATCAATAAATATAAAGTAATAATAGTAATTTAGTCACTTATGACCCTTAGTTTTTAATTTTTAAAAAATTCCCAATAATTAATTCGATATGTCATTCTTAAAAAACCTATATTTAGTTTTAAGATAGTACTACACGATTCCTTTCTAATGAAAAAAATAAAAACAATCATTATTATTATCCTTAATACGCTTATTCTATTAATTTTGATTGAAGTAGCATTAAGAGTCTTTTTTCCTAGAAAAAAAACTCTAGAAGAATCTTCTTTAGCATATCAATATAACTCCGATTACTTAGTTTCCCTAAAGCCAAATATCGAAAAGGAATTCACCCGTACTGCAAAAAACGGAGGAAATATAATTACCTGGAAAACAAATAAATACGGTTTTAGAGGAGATAACATAATCAAAAAAGATTTGACCATTGCTGTGTATGGAGATTCCAACATTCAGGCAAGATTTTCCTCTTTAGAAAACACCTATGTAAAAAAATTAGAACAGTATTTACCAAACTCTGTTTCTGTTATAAACGCAGGGGTTGTTGGGTATGGTCCAGATCAAAGTTTTTTAAAATTCAAAAAAGAAAAAAACATAATTCAACCCGATATTGTAATACTCAATGTTTTTGCTGATAATGATTATGGCGACCTTCTTCGAAATAGATTGATTAAGTTAAATGATAATCAAAAATTAGAGTTCCTATCTTCACAAAAGTCAATAGACCCAGTATTCGATACTTCTAAAAATAGCACTCATAAATGGTATCATTTAAGAATGAAGGATGCTGTCAGAAAATTTAGGGACAATTATATAGGTAATCCAAGTTTACTTCCTGAAAATATAATAAAAACATACAGTCGTGTTTGTCAAGAAGAATTTGAAAATTATCAAAATAATAGTGATAAAATATATTCTAATTTTGCAGATCATTATGATATGGATATTGCGGTTGATCCTGAATCTAAAAATTCCAAGATAAAGATTGAACTTATGGAAGCAATAGTTAAGGAATTTAATAATTTCACTATGGATAATAGCATTGAATTTATAGTTCTTATTCAACCTTCTTCTATAGATATTAGCAAAAACTTCCTAATAAATTATGATGATATTTCAAAAAGATTTCCAAAATATAAAAATGATAATTTGACTTCAATAATGTATCAGATTTGCAAAAAAAATAAGATTAAAGCGATTAACTTATATGATACTTTTATTAAAAATAATCCTAGCAAATACTATTTCATCGATGGAGATAGTCATTGGAATGATGTAGGACAGGATAGCGCTGCAAAAGTTACGGCGACATATCTTCAAAAACAGGTTATTCAAGATTCATATTTATCTAAAAAGAATAAAGGTTTATGAAAAAAATACGCTTCTTTCTTATAAATTATGCTGTGCTGGTCACCATATTGGTTACAATTGAAATTATTGGCCACTTAAGTTATAGAATAATTAAGGGTAAATATTTATTTCAGAATAACACAAATGAGAATACTTTTTTTAAAGAACATCCATATTTAGTAGGAACACCTAAGGAAAATTTCCGATTTCCAAATTTACCTAAAGGATTTAATATCACTACAGATGGAAATGGGCATCGAGTTACCAAAAATTATGTCCCATCAAAAGACGCTATAAATATTGTTTGTATTGGAGGCTCTACAACATTTGCCACTGGAGTACCAGATAAGATTAGTTGGCCATACATTTTACAACAAAAACTTGGTGAAAATTATAATGTAATAAATTTAGGTGTACCAGGGTATTCTACCCTAGAAGGGATCATACAATTGGTTACAACTGTCCCAGAATTAAAACCGGATATTTTAATAATATATCAAGGGTGGAATGATATTAGAAGTTATCATGCTCCAAATAAATCTCCCGACTATTTATGGCACGGAAAAACTCAAAAAAGCAACTTAAGTGTTAACAAGAAAACAAGTATTACGGAATATTCCTTTATAAATTTCATAGCTGGGAAAATTGGCAATAAAATATCAAAAAGTAAAGAACTGGAAAATAACATCTCAAGCCATAGAGATTCATATATTGATGAAATATATGTTCGTAACTTAAAGACCATTCAAGTACTATGTAATCAACTTCAAGTTAAACAAATCTATATCCCTCAAGTCTTAAATCTAGAAGAATATACCAAAAGCGTAGATGTTAGCGATTCATGGACTCCATACATAAGTAATAAAAGTATGCCTGAGCTCATAAAAAAAATCAATTCTTTAATGTCTCAAACTATAAAAAAAGGTGCCAATACTACGGTAGTGGATAGTATTTTAAGCAAATACAAATGGAATAGTAACCATTTTGTTGATGTTGGTCATTTTTCTGAAGACGGAGGAAAACAATTTTCTGATATTATCATTTCACATTTAAATCATCTTGAAAATTTTAAAATTGATAATTGATTTAAAACAATGAATAAATGAAGGGTGCTAATGCCGAATTCTCTCCAAGTAATATTAATGCCGCAAAAAAAACAATAACTAAAATAATAGGAATCAACCAGTATTTTTTTCGCTGCTTTAAAAAACTTAATAATTCCATGAAAATGGAAAACTTTGAACTCATACCTTTTTATTTAATACAATTTATGATAATCTATATTATCATTTTCTCTAGAGAACCATTGCGGTTTAGAAATACGTTTTTTAGAATTCGCTTTCCTTAGTATAAAGGTAATAGGAAAGAATAATAAATAAAAGATAAATGCTAATATTATTGATGAAGTGATTTCTCCTAAAAGTAACCCAAACAATAACCATATCCATAAAAATGGTTTTAAAAGAATTGTTTTTTTATATAGTATTCCTACAATTAATAATAAGATTGCTATACTTATAAATGTAATATTTAAAGTCCATTCTTTTATATAAAATTTATATCCAATTATACTTATGGCTATAATACACAAAATAGCTAAAAACTGTAGTTGTATCTTACGCTGTCCACTATTTATAGCTGCCTTGTCTAACATGTGTTTAATCCAGTTCATAAGTAGCTTTCTTTAAAATATTCTTGTTAAAATTAATATTTTCCTTTTTAGATAATATACAATTGCCAATTACCAAAATATCCATATCAGTATTAAAAAAGCATCTTACTGCATCTTCTACTGTGGCAACAATAGGTTCTCCTCTTACATTAAAAGAAGTATTGATTAGCACTGGTAGTCCTGAGAGTTCTTCAAATCGAAGTAATAATTGATGCACTTTTTTATTATCCCTCTCGTTTACCGTTTGTACTCTCGCTGTATTATCCATATGTGTGCAAGATGGGATTTCTTTAGGTTTCTTTACATTAAACGTGAATAACATATATTTGGAAGGATTTTTAATCTCGAACCAGTCTGCTGCCTTTTCTTCCATTACTATGGGTGCAAATGGTCTAAAACCTTCTCTTTTTTTTATTTTTAAATTCAAATGAAATTGCATATCCTCATATTTAGGGCTCGCTAGTATAGATCTGGAACCTAATGCACGTGGACCAAATTCCATTTTACCCTGAAACCACCCTACAATACTTTTCTCATTGAGATAATTAGCTGTTTTTTCAATTACCTCTTGAAATGGTAAACGAGAATATTGAACATCTAACCTTTTTAATTGATCTTCAACTTCATCATCCGTAAAAGAATTACCTAAATACGCATTATATACTGGGGAATCTTCCACAATTAGGCGTTTATTGTTTTGATAATGATAATACCCTATTAAAGCTGACCCCAAAGCCCCACCGCAATCTCCAGACGCTGGTTGCACCCATATATTTTCAAAAACTTGTCGTTCCAATAGTTCTTGATTGGCTTTACAATTTAGTGCTACTCCTCCTGCCAGACACAAATTATCCATTCCAATCATTTTTTTAGCCTTTTCTGCAAGTTTAATTACAATTTCTTCCAAAACCACCTGTGCTGAACGAGCTACGTCCTTATAAAATTGCGACATTTCACTTTCTGGCTTTCTTGCGGATTGTCCCAATACTTTCTCAAAAGCCTTATTGGTCATTTTAAGGCCGATGTCAAAATCAAAATATTTCATATTAAGAGTGAGAATACCTTCACCATCAGTAGCTATAAAATGTTTATAAATAGTGTTCTTATATATAGGTTTTCCATAAGGAGCTAATCCCATTAATTTATATTCTCCTGAATTCACTTTAAAACCACAGTAATAAGTAAAAGCCGAATAAAACAATCCTAACGAATGCGGAAATTGTTGTTCTGTAATAATACTAACCTTGTTATCAATGCCTTTAGCAATTGTTATTGTAGCCCGTTCTCCTACTCCATCTATTGTTAATATAGCGGACTTCTGAAATGGTGATGCAAAAAAAGCTGAAGCTGAGTGAGCTTCATGATGCTCTGTGTAGATAATCTCTCCTTTATAATTGAGTTTCTTCTGAATAATATTGGGAATCCATAGCTTCTCTGAAGTCCAACTTTTAATTGCTTTTTTAAAAGACCGAAAACCAAAGGGTGTTTTACCAGAATAAGTATCTATAATCCGGTCAAATTTCAGGAATGGTTTTTCATAAAATGTAATAAGACTAATATCGTCAATGGTAACATCTTGCGATGTTAAGCAATAATCAATCGCTAATTCAGGAAAGCTAGCATCATGTTTTTTTCTACTTAATCGTTCTTCCTGTACAGCTGCAACTACTAGTCCATTTTTTAATAAGCAAGCTGCTGAATCATGATAAAAAGCAGAAATTCCTAAGATATATGTATTCACTAATTTGATTTTAGTTAAAAATACAAAACCGCAATATGATATCTGTTTTTTAAGGAATGATTTTTTTTTCTGATGCTAAATATTATCATTTTAATGATGAATACTCTCTACCCTTATTCAATTAAAACTTTCACCATAGCTTTTAATTCTTCAATTTCTTTTGATTGCTTTTTCAATTCTAAACTTTGCTCAATATTAATTTTATTTTGTTCAATAACATAAAGAGTTAATTCTTCAATTTTTTCTTGTTGGATTTTTGATATTTCTCCAAGTTCTAAGCCATTTTCGACTACTTCCTTAGCAGAAGGGACGTTAGGCAAATGACCATTTTTATTAATATAAGCCTCTAATTCTTGTAACGATTGTAATTTATAATCTTTAAAAAAGACATAATCTGGCCAACTAGTTTGCAATTGCACCTTTACTTCCTCTGCTATTACTTTCCCTCCAACAGCAAGCTTATAACCAGGTGGGATTAATGTTGTTCCTATTGAAATGCTACCATTCGGGTTACCAGCAGTAATTGGATTAATCTTCATTACTTGTGTTGCTCCGTAGGCAAAACTAAACGCCTCATTATTAGGCAAATAAAGACTATTACCATAAGGGCCGCAACCTATATGCAAAGCTTTACTTCCTGATTTAAAGGTCAAATAAGAAGAATTACTTGATGGAGAAACTATTTCTAATACTCTATCATTTGTTCCATAATTTCCTTGTACTGTAGTGGCTCCAACAACTACTTTATTCGTGTTAGTATAGATCAAACTGGCGTTTTCCGTCCATTGAGCAGACAAAGCGTTTGTTATTAATAGCATAAATAGAATGACTACATTTTTCATGATTTTTTTTTAAAGTTAATAAAAAGACCTCCTTAAAGTTACTACTTAAAAACGATACCTAGATAAGCTAAAACCTTACTTTTAGTAAGGTTTTCTGTTAATTTCATAAAAATTTGTATGATATAAGTAATAAACCTATAAAATTGATAATCAAATAAAGGTATTGGGTATTAAAAGAAAGGTATTCTATTATTATTTGCCAATAAAAAAAGCCACTTAAAAGCGGCTTTTAATTTAAAACTTTAAAATGAATATTTTTATTTACTCAAATACATTTTTCGTCTAGAGTATAAATCGTAAAATTGATCGTCTTTCAAACTATCAATAAATAATATACTTTCACCAGTACTTTTCATTTCTGGTCCAAGTTTCTTATTCACATTAGGGAATTTATTAAACGAAAATACAGGCTGCTTAATGGCGTAACCATCTAATTTTGGTTTAAAATCAAAATCTTTAATCTTCTTTTCACCTAACATAACTTTAGTAGCATAGTTAACATAAGGCTCGCCATAAGCTTTTGCAATAAATGGTACCGTACGAGAAGCTCTTGGGTTTGCTTCAATAATGTAAACTGTATCATCTTTAATAGCGAATTGAATATTTATTAATCCCACGGTATTTAAAGCTAAGGCAATTTTTTTAGTGTGATCTTTAATTTGCTGCATTACAAACTCACCTAAATTAAATGGAGGCAAGGTTGAATTACTATCTCCCGAATGAATACCACAAGGTTCAATATGTTCCATGATTCCGATGATGTAAACATTTTCGCCATCGCAAATAGCATCAGCTTCAGCTTCAATAGCTCCATCTAAATAATGATCTAATAATAACTGATTCCCAGGCATACGTCTTAATAAATCAACAACATGCTTTTCTAGTTCTTCTTTATTAATAACAATTTTCATGCCTTGCCCTCCTAAAACATAAGATGGCCTTACAAGAATTGGGAAGTCTAAAACATCTGCAATAGCTGCCGCTTCGTCAGCTGTAGTTGCAATATCAAATTCTGGATATGGGATATTATTTTCTTTTAATAATTTAGAAAAATGTCCTCTGTCTTCAGCTAAATCTAAAGATTCAAAACTTGTTCCTATTATTTTAATACCGTATTTCGTTAATTTTTCAGCAAGTTTTAAGGCGGTTTGCCCACCTAACTGTACAATGACGCCTTCTGGTTTTTCATGCTTAATAATATCATATATATGCTCCCAAAAAACAGGCTCGAAATATAATTTATCAGCAGTATCAAAATCAGTTGAAACTGTTTCAGGGTTACAGTTAATCATAATAGTTTCGTACCCACATTCAGCTGCTGCTAAAACGCCATGTACACAACAATAATCAAACTCAATTCCTTGCCCTATTCTATTAGGTCCAGATCCTAAAACGATAATTTTTTTCTTATCTGTAACTACACTTTCATTATCAGCATATCGGTTTCCATCAGCAGTTTCCATATCACTTTCAAAAGTAGAATAGTAATATGGTGTTTTAGCCTTAAATTCTGCGGCGCAAGTATCAACTAGTTTATAAACTCGATTTACACCAAGCACTTCACGTTTGTTATAAACTTGACTTTCTAAACAACCCAACATATGTGCTATTTGCCTATCTCCATAACCTTTTTGTTTGGCTTCAAGAAGTAAATCCTTCTCTATAGTATCAATTGTAAATGTTGAAATTTCATTGTTAAGAAAATGTAGCTCTTCATATTGCTTTAAAAACCACATATTTATTTTTGTGATTTCATGAATTCTGCTTAATGGAATTCCCATTCTGATAGCATCATAAATTATGAAGACTCTATCCCAAGAAGCATGAGTTAGTTTTTCAATAATCTGATCATAATTCTTATTCTCTTTTCCGTCTGCTCCTAAACCGTTTCGCTTAATTTCAAGGGACTGTGTCGCTTTGTGTAATGCTTCTTGAAACGATCTTCCAATACCCATAACCTCACCTACAGCTTTCATTTGCAGGCCTAAAGTTCTGTCTGAACCTTCAAATTTATCAAAATTCCAACGAGGAATCTTTACAATTACATAATCTAATGTAGGTTCAAATAAAGCTGATGTAGACTTTGTAATTTGATTTTCTAACTCATCTAAAGAATAACCAATGGCTAACTTTGTTGCTACTTTTGCAATTGGGTACCCTGTTGCTTTACTTGCTAATGCTGAGGAACGAGAAACACGTGGGTTAATTTCAATAGCTATAATGTCTTCTTTTTCATCAGGAGAAACAGCAAATTGCACGTTACAACCTCCTTCAAAATCTCCAATAGAACGCATCATATGTATTGACATATCACGCATTTTTTGATAGGTTTTATCAGATAATGTCATAGCTGGAGCTACAGTAATAGAATCTCCCGTATGGATGCCCATTGGGTCCATGTTTTCTATAGAACAAATAATTACAACATTATCGTTTTTATCTCTAAGTAACTCAAGCTCATATTCCTTCCATCCCATCATTGCTTTATCTATCATCACTTCATGGATTGGAGATGCTTCTAAACCTCTACTCAATAACTCATCAAAATCTTCTGGTTTGTAAACTATTGATGCTCCTGCCCCTCCTAATGTGTAAGAAGAACGAATTACTAATGGAAAACCAAACTCTTGTGCAATTTCCTTTCCTTTTAAAAAAGATGTTGCCGTAGCTTGAGGTGCCATTGGCACACCAATTTTGCCCATCAATTCTCTAAATTGCTCTCTATCTTCGGTAACATTAATTGCATTAATATCAACACCAATCATTTTTACATCAAAATCTTTCCAAATCCCCTTGTCATCAGCTTCAATACATAAGTTCAAAGCTGTTTGACCTCCCATTGTTGGTAAAACCGCATCAATTTGTGGGTGTTCTTTTAAAATTTGAATAATAGATTTTGTTGTTAACGGCAACAAGTAGACATGATCTGCCATAGAAGGATCTGTCATAATTGTTGCTGGATTTGAGTTGATTAAGACTGTTTCAATTCCATCTTCTTTTAAAGAACGCAAAGACTGTGATCCAGAATAGTCAAATTCACAAGCTTGACCAATAACAATTGGTCCTGACCCTATAATTAAAATAGATTTTAGTTTTTCGTTTTTCGGCATTTTTATTTTAGTTATATGTTGGATTTTAATTCGTTACAAAAATAGTAATCAACAGATATAAAAAAAGGCATTACCGTTAAGTAACACCTTTTTATTATCAACAATTGTTAATCATTATTTCTTATGTCTAGTTTCAGATGACACAGATAATTTTTTTCTTCCTTTAGCTCTTCTACGCGCTAATACTTTTCTACCGTTAGCAGAAGCCATTCTTTCTCTGAAACCATGTTTGTTTCTTCTCTTTCTTTTAGAAGGCTGAAATGTTCTTTTACTCATTATCTTGAATCTTTAAATCTGAATTGTAATTTTTATAAACTCTAGGCTTTCTTCAAAACCGAGGGCAAATATACAAAGCCTTTATTACTTTGACAAACCTTATTTTAAAAAAAATTTTTATTTGTTTTTTAAAATACAGAAAACGTTCTATGCCTTTATTTATTTAGGGTAATCGTCATTTTTTGTTAAAAAAGTATACTCAATTTTTAATAAAAATTTAGTTTCTTTGCACTCACAAAACAATAGAAAAAGATTGTTTTCAATAAAAAAGCATCTAACTTTATTATAAATTAAGCATTATGTATAACAAAATTATAAAATTAATAATTGCTGCTAGCATTATAGCCTATGCCGTTTACCAATTTACTGAAGGTTATATTGGTAATGGTATTATGTTTATTCTATTGTCATTAATTTTTGTTTTTTTATATTTTAAAAACGAATTTATTTTATTGGCTTTTTTAAGATTGCGTAAACAAGATTTTGATGGTGCTAAAAAATGGTTGAATAAAATTAAAAATCCAGAATCTGCTTTAGTAAAAAAGCAACAAGGTTATTATAATTACTTGCATGGCATTATGGTATCGCAAAGTAATATGAATGATGCCGAAAAATATTTCAAAAAGGCTATTTCATTGGGTTTATCTATGGACCATGATTTAGCAATGGCTAAATTAAATTTAGCTGGAATTGCGTTTTCTAAACGTAGAAAACAAGAAGCTCAGAAGTTACTAACAGAAGCTACAAAGTTAGATAAGCAGGGCATGCTGACTGATCAAATAAAAATGATGAAGCAGAATATGAAACGTGCCGCTGGACCAAACCAACACTTCGGAGCTGGTGGATCTTTAAGAGCTCAAAAAAGAAGAGGTAAATAAAAATAACACCTAGCTTTTAAGGATTGCTGTTATAATAACCTTCTTTAGGAATATCAATAGTATATAGTTTTCGCGATTTATTATTAAGGTGTGGTTCACGCAACCATGGATTGTGCAGCTTTAATATTTTGTAATTAATTCCAAAATTCTGCGCAAACTTAGCAAAACTAGTAACAGCAGTATCAACCTCAACTTTATAAGTTGGTATATTTTTATATAAATCTTTTTCTCTAAAATTAAACCCATATTTATTTGGGTTCGATAAAATTTCTTTTAAAGCAACAATTCTAAACAAATATCTCCCAGTTTCTTCGCCTAATAACAAGTCATAATAATTACTTACTTTTTGTGCTTTTAGTCGTCTAGAAATTCCTGCATTTCCTCCATTATAAGCTGCTGCAGCTAGTGTCCATGAACCCAGTTTCTCTTTAGATTTTTTCAAATACTTACATGCTACTTCAGTTGCTTTTTCTAGATTATAACGTTCATCTACATTGGCATTAACTTCTAAGCCGTTTTCTCTACCTGTAGATTTCATTATTTGCCAAACACCTCTAGCGCCAGCTGGAGATACTGCATTTGTTAAGCCACTTTCAATTACAGCTAAATATTTAAAATCGTCTGGAATATTGTGCTTTGCCAAAATAGGTTCAATAACTGGAAAATACTTTTTAGCACGCTTAAACATTAATAATCCGTTTGACTGCCAATAAGTATTAACCAACAATTCTCTATCCATACGCTCTAAAATATCTGGATTTTTAAGAGGCATCAATTCTCCTGCAAAGTTTAAATCATTAGGTACTTGGAGTGCATAAACATTGTAATCGTTTATCAATTTTGTTTCAAAATTTTCATCGGTAGGAGCATCTTGTAGGGCATAAATAAATAATCCGCATAAACTTAATAATCCCACAAACGCTAATGCTTTTTGTATAATCTTCATTTTTAATAAGTTTTTTTAAAGGTAAAAAAAATGATTAGTTTTCTAAAATAATACGTGGCAAATTTTCATTAAACCACTTGTATTTGTTAATAATCATAATATGTGTTCCATTTTCTATTGTAATACAGTTCACAATGTTTTTAATAGGGAATACGGCATCGTTACCTCCATGAATATGTATTATTTCTGGGTTATAATCTGTTTGATTCCAACATACCATATTCTCAATAGCCCAGCTTAAATATTTACTATCATTTACCGATAAATATTTTCTGTATAACTCTAATCGTTTATTTACATTACTACCAAAGGCATATTTGGCAAAAATATCAATATTACTAGCAAGCTGTGTTGGAACTAACTTATAAGCCTTGGTAACCTTAGTAATTAGCATCCGCTTTGGTAATTCGTGCATCGACTTTACACTCGACACAATAATGAGTTTTCTAGCCTTAACATGCTTATTAATTTCTTGAACCAGCACACCCCCAAATGACACTCCTAGTAACACAATGTTGTCATGTTTAATATCCTTAGATAGTCGCAAAGCATATTCGCTTATAGTTTCTTTATCAATAGGTATAATCCACTCTAAATAATGAATTTCAAACTGGTTTTCTGATAGCTTAATATGTTCGAAAATTTTAGGGCTTGCTGCCATTCCTGGCATTAAATACACATGTATTATCTCTTGACACATAAGCTTTTAACCTTTAATTTTATTGACGGTTATATTTTTTTTCGTACTTTTGCACAAAGTTATACAAATAGCGCTCGCTATTTTAGAGATTCCTAAGAAATTAAATAAAATTCATTATGGTTGAAAGTGCAGAATTAATTGACAATGATTTTTTACGTCAGTTTGAAATTAAAATAGATAACCATTTAGCAAAAATTGAATATTCCTTACAAGAACGAAAGATTTTTTTAACAAAACTTATTATTCCTGAAGGGATAAAAGATGAAAACTTTAAAAAAGAATTTTTAGCTATTGTTTTTGAACAAATAGAAGGTAGAAATTTAAGTGTGGTTCCAACAAGTCCAGAAATTGCTAAGTTTGTTAGAGGCAATCGAAAGTATAAACGTATGCTTCCTGTTGGTGTAAGAATATAAAAAAGAACATAATACGTTAGAAAAATAAAAATCCGAAGTTAATAACTTCGGATTTTTTTATTTTCAAAAGATAGCTTTTATCTTTTATTAATAGTATTGAGAATAATCATCTGATACTTTGTTAAAGGACGAATTTTCTGCTGTACTTAAAACAAGCTGTCCTTCAGGGTTTATTCTATAAGTTTCTTGAGAAATATCGTTTGTCACAATTGTCACTACATTATCAGCTAGCTCCCATTTAAAAGGAGAAGCACTTGAAGCTATTTCTCCAGTTGAAGACTCTATTACATGAATTTTCAAACCTGTATTATCAGAACCAAAAACTAATTTATATCCAGTATTGTCAATAAAATCATTTCTTTCCCAAACACCAACTAAATTGTTGTTTTGGTCAATATCATCTTTGGAACAAGATGTTGTTGCAGAAATTATTATCAGAATTGTAAAAAAATTGAATAAGCTTTTCATGTTTGGGGCACATTTATACTCAAATATATTGCAGTATGCCAGACCGTTAATAAAAAACCGTCTTAAACCTAAAAAAAACGTCAAACAACAAAGTATAATATTATTTAGTTAGTAGTTAAAGTATTAGCAAACTCTAATCGTACTAAACCATCGTCATCAATTTTAGTTAATTCAACATCATGCAATGTGTTAACTAATTCTGGATTCCAAGGTGTTTTTACTTTTACATAATTTTCAGTAAACCCATTAATATAACCACCTCTATTTTCGCTTTCAAATAGCACTTTTCTACTACTTCCTATCTGGCTTTCGTAAAAAGCACGGCGCTTTTTAACCGATAAACCTCTTAACATTTTACTACGCTTACTTCTTACATTAGTTGGCACTACCCCATCCATATCTACTGCCTCAGTATTATCACGTTCAGAGTAAGTAAATACGTGTAAATAAGAAACATCTAACTCTGCTATAAAATTATATGTTTCTAAAAAATGTTCTTCAGTTTCTCCTGGAAAACCAACGATTACATCAACACCTATACAAGCATGAGGCATAACTTCTTTTATTTTAGAAACCCTATCAACATACAACTCACGCATATATCGTCGTTTCATTTTTTTTAGAATATTATTGCTTCCTGACTGCAATGGAATATGAAAATGTGGTACAAAAGCTCTAGATTTTGAAACCAAATCAATGGTTTCATTTTTTAATAAATTAGGTTCAATTGAAGATATTCTTAAACGCTCAATTCCTTCAACTTTATCTAATTCGGTAACTAAATCTAAAAAGGTGTGCTCGTGTTTTTTATTGCCAAATTCCCCTTTTCCGTAATCGCCAATATTAACTCCTGTTAAAACAATTTCCTTTATATTTTGCTTCGATATTTCCTTAGCATTTTTAAGCACATTGTCCATGGTATCACTACGCGAAATACCTCGCGCTAAAGGAATAGTACAATAAGTGCATTTATAATCGCATCCATCTTGCACTTTTAAAAAAGCTCGAGTTCTATCTCCTATTGAATAACTTCCAACATAAAAATCGGCATCTTCAATTTCGCAAGAATGTACTTCACCGAAATCGTTTTTAGAAAGATCATTAATATAATCTGTAATTTTAAATTTTTCTGTAGCACCAAGCACCAAATCGACACCATTAACATCAGCCAACTCTTGTGGTTTAAGCTGTGCATAGCAACCAACTGCAGCAACAAAAGCATTAGGGTTTGCCTTTTGTGCTTGTTTTACAATAGTTTTAAACCGTTTGTCTGCATTTTCGGTAACCGAACAGGTATTAATAACATATATATCTGCTTTTTCAGAAAAGTCTACACGATCAAAACCTTCTTCATTAAAGTCTCTTGCTATAGTTGACGTTTCAGAAAAATTAAGTTTGCAACCTAAAGTATAAAATGCTACTTTTTTTTTCATTTAGTTTTGTATTCCTGGGCTTGTTTCAGAATTTTTTAAAATTTATCTTTACATTTTGTCATTATAGTGACAAAAGCGTGCAAATTTACAACTAATAAGTTATATGATAAAACCTATTTTAAAACAAATAATTATCTATCTATCAATTAGTTGTATTCTTATTTCATTTTTTTCCTGCGGGAACAATTCAAACATCAACAAAGACCATCTTGTATTTCGTTATAACGAATATGCTAGTATCAATACTTTAGACCCTGCATTCTCAAGAACTTTACAAGATAATTCAGTTTGTAATCAATTGTTTAATGGTTTAGTACAATTGGATAAGGATTTAAATATTTTACCATCAATAGCTAAAAACTGGACTATTTCAGAGGATGGTTTAAAATATTCGTTTTCATTACGCGAAGATGTCTATTTTCACAAGCATAAATTATTTGGAAAAGACTCGACACGAACCGTAATTGCTAAAGATTTTGAATATAGCCTTAACCGTTTAAGAGACAAAAAAATTGCAGCTCCCGGAAGTTGGGTTTTAAATAAAGTTGATGACTTTGAAGCCATCAACGATACACTCTTTGAAATTACATTAAAGCAACCATTTCCTGCTTTTATTGGTTTATTAACCATGAAATACTGCTCGGTTGTTCCCAAAGAAATAGTTAACCATTATGGTGCTGAATTCCGGTCACATCCTATAGGCACAGGTCCTTTTAAATTTAAGCGTTGGGAAGAAAACATTAAACTTGTTTTTAGAAAAAATAGACGCTATTTCGAAAAAGATGAAACTGGTAAATCACTACCTTATTTAGAAGCCGTAACAGTTACTTTTTTACCCGACAAACAAAGTGAATTTTTGCAATTTGCACAAGGCAACATAGATTATGTATCTGGTTTAGATGCGTCATATAAAGATGAATTATTAACGGCTGACGGAAGGTTACGCGATAAATATTCTGAGACTGTTAATATGATTAGAGGCCCTTTTTTAAACACAGAATATTTAGGGTTCTATTTAGATTCAGAAACCCCAGAAATACAATCAGAATTAATAAGAAAAGCGGTAAACTATGGCTTTGATAGAAAAAAAATGATGATTTATTTACGAAACGGTATTGGAAACCCTGCTAATGGCGGATTCATTCCTATTGGTCTTCCTGGTTATAATAAATCTATTGGTTTTTCATATCAACCAGAAAAGGCGAAGCAATTAGTTAAGCAATTTAAAAAAGAAAGTGGTATAACGAATCCTGAGATTAACTTAGTAACAACTAGTAATTATCTGAGCTTTTGTGAATTTATACAACGTGAGCTAGAAAAAACAGGGTTGAAAATTAATGTAGATGTGATGCCCGAAGCTACTTTAAGATCAGCAAGATCAAACGGCAAAGTAGATATGTTTAGAAGCTCTTGGATTGCTGACTATTTGGATGCTGAAAACTATTTATCCATTTTTTATAGTAAAAATTTCGCGCCAAATGGCTCTAACTATTTTCATTATAAAAGTACCGTATTTGATAGTTTATATAATAAAGCTTTTACCGTTACAAATATTGAAGAACGAAAACTTTTATATACAACTATGGATTCTTTAGCTATGGAAAAAGCACTTATGGTTCCTTTATTTTATGATGAAGTAGTGCGCTTTACAAGAAAAAACGTAAAAGGCTTAGGTATTAATCCTATTAATTTATTAGACTTGAGAAGTGTTAAGAAAGATTAATTCGATTCATTTTTGCCAATATCGCTAATTTCATTTTTCGCAACGACTTCTGCTTTTTTCCATTTTCTGTATAAAACCCCATAAACCAATACCTTAAATAGTAGTCCAAAAAGTAATGATATTATTATCAAATTAGAAGTACTATTCCAATTAAAACCTATATCAAACAAATTATCAGTAATACCAATTACAATACCTCCTGAGAAAGCTCCAATGTAATAGACAACAATTCCTAAAATACCATAAATCCATCTATTCTTATAATAGTCTTGAGTTAATTCATAATAATATTTACCTATAAAACAGATGATTATAATGTTTAACATGAATTGGTATTAATTCTTTACAAAACAATAGACGTCATCATCACCTTTTCCTTTTATTCTTTTAGATGAAAAATAGCCTCTTTTGTTTCCCTCATCAATAATAAAAGAAAAATCATCCTTATTACTATTAATAGGTTTTGGCATTTTTTGGGCTTTTAAAAAACCTCCTTCTCCATTAATCTCGCTTTTATAAATGTCAAATCCGCCATAACCGTTTGGTCGATTTGAAGCAAAATACAAAGTGTTATCAGCAGCTATAAATGGAAACATTTCTCTACTATATGAGTTTACTTTGTTACCCAAATTTTTGGGCTCACTATAATTATCATTTTCTAAAATTTCAACTTTAAAAATATCCGACCCGCCTTTAGTCGTCTCTTTTCCTCCACGAATATTAGCAATAAAATAGAGTGTCTTGCCATCATTACTTAAACATGGATGAGCGTATGAGAATTTTGGTTTGCAAAATGGTAATACCTTAAAATTTGTCCACCCTAAGCCAGCTTTATATTCACCAACTTTAATATGGAAATTAGTTGCCTTAAAATTGCCATTGGGCTTATCTTTATTATTATAGTTTGTGGTTAAATAAAGTTGCTTTCCATTTGGAGATATGCTGGCACTTGTAATATGAGAAATTCCATATTTAGGGTCGATCGAAATAGGTTTGACATTAATTATTTCTCCATTATTTGACAATTCTCCTTTAAAAATAGTCAACACTGGGCTTCCAGCACTCTTTTTCACTTTACCCTTTTTAGTTAGAAGATATGATGTAAAAATAATTTTGTTATTATCAGTGTACATTAAACCAAAATGTGGATACTCAGTATTTATATTCAAATTGGTTATGTGGTAATCTTCATTTTGAGGAAAACCAACAATTCCAAAAAGAAACAATATGCCACAGAGAAACTTCAATAGAAAAAAGAAAAGGTTTAAAAACAAATATAATACTTTGAATTTAAACCTATTGAGAGTTAGTCACTACTTCAATTTAATCCTAAATTAATATCTTCTATATTTTTTTGTTTCTTCAAACACATGCTCAAATATCGCTTTATCTTGTTCTGTAAACTCTAAGCCTCTTCTGTCCATAACCATTTTTGCAACTTCAAATGCCTTCTTAGTTAAATAGGTAGTAAACCCTGCATTTCCGCCCCAACTAAAGCTTGGTATAAAGTTTCTAGGAAAACCACTGCCAAAAATATTAGCACTTACACCTACAACAGTTCCTGTATTAAACATGGTATTTATACCACATTTACTATGATCTCCCATCATTAGACCGCAAAATTGCAATCCGGTTTTAGCAAAACCTTCGGTTTGATAATCCCACATACGCACTTCTGCATAATTGTTTTTTAGGTTAGAATTATTAGTATCTGCTCCTAAATTACACCACTCGCCTATGACAGCATTTCCTAAATAGCCTTCGTGCCCTTTATTAGAGTTTTTAAAAATTACTGAGTTTTTAACTTCTCCACCAACTTTACTATGAGGTCCAATTGTTGTAGGTCCATATATCTTGGCTCCCAGTTTTATACCAGCATTATCGCAAAGTGCTAGTGGCCCACGAATAAGCGCGCCTTCCATAATTTCAGCATTTTTACCAATATAAATTGGTCCGTTGCTTGCGTTAAGTGTTGCATACTCTAAAGAAGCACCTTCTTCAATAAAAATATTTTCAGCAGCAATTATATTATTACTTGGTGGAATGGGTTGAGACTCTCTATCCTTTGTTATTAAATTAAAATCTTCTTGAATAGCTTCTCCATTTTTAGAAAATATATCCCATGTATGCTCTATCTTTATAACATCACCATTAAACTCTACTGCTTCATATGTATCGAGATCTACTTCATCTTGCGAAGCTTTAGTGTAAAAAGCAATAACATCTTCTCCTTTAAAAACAGCTTGATTTTCTTTTAGAGCTTTGACAGCATTAACTAAAGTTTCATTTGGTAAATATGATGCATTAATCATTATATTTAAATCCATTTCTACCATAGGATATTTATCTGATAAGTAATCCTCTGTAACAGTAGTTATGGTTGAACCTAAATACGTTTGCCATTTTTCTCGAATAGTTAAAATCCCTACTCTTATATCGGCAACAGGTCTTGTATACGTAAACGGTAATAAATTATTACGTGACGGACCATCAAAAAGAATGTAGTTATTCATCTTCATTTAAATTATAAACGCCAAATATAAACATTAGCACATGTACTTTTAGTACGTTTTACCTAGTAAAATAGTAGGTTGTCGTTGTGTTCGAGAACACCAAAAAATAGATCACAAAAAAAGCCTTTCAGTAATTCTGAAAGGCTTTACAATATTTAGTATGCTAAACTTATTTTTTAAACTTAGCGTATTTAGTTTTAAACTTATCAATACGACCAGCTGTATCTACTAACTTAGATTTACCTGTGTAATATGGATGAGATGTTCTTGAAATCTCCATTTTTACAAGCGGATATTCAACACCATCAACTTCTAAAGTCTCATTAGTAACTGCAGTAGATTTTGTTAAAAACACATCATCGTTAGACATATCTTTAAATGCTACTAATCTATAATTTTCTGGATGTATACCTTTTCTCATCGCTAAACGCTTTTATTCTTTTTTATTTTCGAGCTGCAAATTTACGTATTTTTTATAAATGTACAATACTTTTTAATATTTTTTATTTCAACTAAAAATGTAACGTTTTATTATCTTTGAATACTAACCAATCAACTAACAAATTAAACAATATATTATGGAAACCAATAAACTATCTCCTGGTAAATTTGCGACTAATTACGGTTTAGTATTAGGTGTAATCTTAATAATTATAAGTGCTATTTTATACTTTACTGGAATGCAGCTTAAAGGCGTGCAATGGCCAATGTATATATATTATATTCTTTTTCCATTGATTGTAATATATGCTATTAGCCAATTTAAAAAAAATAATGGTAATCTATTAAGTCTTAGCGAAGCAATAAAAGTTGGGTTAATGACTGCTATAATTAGTGCTTTAATATTTGCTGTTTACAATATTATTTTTAACTATTTTATAGATCCTGAGTTTATTGATAAAATGATGGATGTTTCAAGAGAGAAATTATTAGAAAACCCTAACATGACTGAAGAAATGGTAGATAAGAGTCTTGAAATAGGTAAAAAGTTTGCTAACCCAATATTAGGAAGCACCATATGGATAGCTTTAAGTGCTATTTTTGGATTAATTTATTCTTTAATCGGTGGATTAGTAATGAAAAAAGAAGCATAGTATTCACTTAAATAATTTCAGTATTTTTGATGTATTAAATTTTGAAACATATAAATGAATATATCTGTAGTCATACCACTACTTAACGAACAAGAGTCTTTAACAGAATTAAATGATTGGATTGCAAAAGTTATGCAATCCAATCATTTTTCTTATGAAGTTATTTTTATTGACGATGGTAGTACTGATAAATCTTGGAAAATTATTAGTAGCTTGTCTGACCTCAACAAACAAGTAAAAGGAATCCGTTTCTTAAAAAACTTTGGCAAATCGCAAGCATTACATACTGGTTTTGAAAAAGCACAAGGCGATGTTGTAATTACTATGGATGCCGATTTACAAGACAACCCAGACGAAATCCCAGAGTTATACAGCATGATTATAAACGATGGATATGATTTAGTTTCTGGTTGGAAAAAGAAACGCTACGACTCTGTTTTAGCCAAAAATTTACCATCAAAATTATTTAATTGGGCTGCACGAAAAACATCAGGAGTAAAGCTTCATGATTTTAACTGCGGACTTAAAGCTTATAAATTAGATGTTGTAAAAAACATTGATGTTAATGGTGAAATGCATCGTTATATTCCTGTACTTTCTAAAAATGCAGGGTTTACAAAAATTGGAGAAAAAGTAGTGCAACACCAAGCTAGAAAATATGGCGAAACTAAGTTTGGTATGAATCGTTTTGTGCATGGGTTTTTAGATTTAATCACCATTTGGTTTTTATCTCGTTTTGGTAAACGCCCTATGCATTTATTTGGTGCATTAGGGTTTATTATGTTTGCTATTGGATTTAGTTTTGCTATATATTTAGGAATCGATAAATTATTTTTAAACCCAACTGGTAGGCTTATTACGCAACGTCCTCAGTTTTATATTGCTTTGTCAACAATGATAATAGGTACTCAATTTTTTGTTGCTGGCTTTTTAGGCGAAATTATTCTTCGTACTAAACAAAACAAAAAGCGTTATTTAGTTAAAGACGAATTAAATTTTCAATAACCTTCTAATCCCTAAAACGTTTTAGTTATAAAAATGTATTTCTAATTATAAAAACAACAAACAAACTACTGAAATGTTTATTTTTGTACCATGTAACTAATTAACACTCGCATGATTTATATTAAACCTGAAATTTTAGATAGAATTAATACATGGTTAACTCCTGCTTTTGATGCAGAAACTCAGCAAATCATAAAAGATAGCATTGCTAACAACCCAGAAGACATTCAAGAAAGTTTTTATAAAGACTTGGAATTTGGAACAGGTGGAATGCGAGGCATAATGGGAGTTGGGACCAACAGAATCAACAAATACACTTTAGGAAAAAACACTCAGGGGTTAAGCGATTATTTACACAAATCTTTTCCTAATGAAACACCAAAAACAGTAATTGCTTACGATTGCAGACATAATAGTAAATCACTAGCAAAAGTAGTTGCCGATGTATTTTCTGCAAACGGAATAGAAGTCTATTTATTTGAAGATTTAAGAGCAACACCAGAATTATCATTTGCACTAAAACATTTAAACTGTCACTGTGGTATTGTTTTAACTGCATCGCACAATCCACCAGAATACAATGGTTACAAAGTGTATTGGCAAGATGGTGGGCAGTTAGTGCCTCCACATGATAATGCAATTATTAATGTGATAGATAATTTAGATTATGCCGATATAAAATTTGAAGCCAATGATGATTTAATTCATTATATAGGAAAAGATGTTGATGATGTTTTCATTAATGCCTCTGTAAACAACGGGAGTTTTAATACTTCTGAAGTAGCAAAAGACGATTTGACTATTGTTTTCACATCACTTCATGGAACATCAATTACTGCAGTTCCAGAAACCTTAAAACGCGCTGGGTACAAAAATGTACATATTGTAAAAGAGCAAGAAATACCAGATGGTGATTTTCCAACAGTAGTTTCTCCAAACCCTGAAGAACCTGCTGCTTTAAAAATGGCTTTAGAGTTAGCAAATAAAGTAAATGCAGATATAGTTATTGGTACCGACCCTGATTGTGATAGATTAGGTATTGCTGTTCGTAATTCAGAAAACGAACTACAACTACTTAACGGTAATCAAACCATGTTAATGATGACAGAATTCCTTCTTAAACAATGGAAAAAAGAAGGTAAAATTACTGGTAAAGAATTTATAGCGTCTACAATAGTTTCAACACCAATGTTAAATAATCTTGCTAATTCTTATAATGTTGAAAGTAAAATTGTTCTTACAGGCTTTAAATGGATTGCGAAATTAATTCATGATTATAAAGACCTTAATTTTATTGGAGGTGGTGAAGAAAGTTTCGGGTATATGGTTGGTGATTTTGTACGCGATAAAGATGCTGTAACCTCTACCCTTTTAGCTTGCGAAATCGCAGCTCAAGCAAAAGCAAATGGCGGTTCGCTTTATAAAGAATTAATTGACTTATATGTTGAACATGGTTTTTATAAAGAACACTTAATTTCACTAACCAAAAAAGGTATAGAAGGTGCTCAAGAAATAAAACAAATGATGATTGATGCTCGTAAAAACCCATTAACTTTAGTAAATGGTTCTAAAGTGGTTAAAATTGAAGACTATCAATTATCAGTTTCAAAAAATATGTTAACTGGCGAAGAATCTGTAATAGATATTCCAAAATCAAATGTATTAATTTATTATACTGAAGACGGTAGTAAAGTTGCTTTGAGACCAAGTGGAACAGAGCCAAAAATAAAATTCTATATAAGCGTGAACACAACTTTAAATTCGGCATCAGAATTTAAAACCGTTGAAAATCAACTTGATGCAAAAATAGCAGCAATTGTTAAAGATATGCAACTTAGCTAATGAATCATTTTATTAATATTTTAAAATACGCTAAACCTTATAAAAGTTATGCAATAGGACACATTATTTCTAATGTGTTTTTTGCTTTATTTGGCACGCTATCATTCGTGGCGCTAAAACCAATGCTAGATGTTATTTTTAAGAAAGATAGTGTCGATCCATGCAGTGGAGAAGCAATTGCTCAGGTTGTTCCTGTTGAACCTGTTTATACAGGTCTTATGGAAATTGACAACTATACCAAAGACTTGCTAGCATATAATATGCACCAATTTACTGGCGGAGATGACTCAAAAGCACTAATTTTTGTTGTTGGATTAATTGTGGTAATGTTTTTATTAAAAAATATTTTCGGATACTTAGCCAATTATTTTTTGGTTTTTCTTAGAAACGGAGTTATTAGAGATATTAGAAATAAGGTTTATAAAAAGACTATAGAATTACCATTATCATATCTTTCAGAGCAACGAAAAGGTGATATTTTATCAAGAGTAACCAGTGATGTTTTAGATTTACAGTACTCATTCTTATCTGTTTTAGAGCTTATAGTTAGAGAACCTTTAACTATTATTTTTACTATTACAATAATGCTCTACATAAGCCCTCAGTTAACCTTGTTTATTTTCGTTTTTATTCCAATAATGGGTTTTATTATATCAAAAATTGGAAAAAGCTTAAAACGAAAATCAGATCGTGTACAAAAAGAACAAGGCGTGTTTTTATCAACATTAGAAGAAACACTTACAGGATTGCGTATCATTAAAGGTTTTAATGCTGAAGATAAGTTTAATGAAAGGTTTCAAGAATCAACAACTCGCTTTTATCATTTTTCAAATAAATTACTTAACCGTCAAAATTTAGCATCACCAAGTAGTGAATTTTTAGGTATTTGTATGATTGCTGTTATTCTATGGTATGGAGGAAACCTGGTCCTTGGAGGCGATACAACTTTAGAAGGTAGTACGTTTTTAGTATACATGGGTTTATCATATAATATACTAACACCTGCAAAAGCCATTTCAAGAGCGCTTTACAATATTAAAAGAGGTGGTGCTGCTGCAGAAAGAATTCAAGAAATCATTGATACTCCTAATCCTTTAAAGGATAAAGCAGATGCTATTGAAAAAACATCTTTTGATTCTGAAATAGAATTCAAAAACGTTTCATTCAAATATAAAGATGAATATGTACTAAAAGATTTTTCTTTAACCATTCCTAAAGGAAAGATGATAGCGTTTGTTGGTCAATCTGGTAGCGGAAAATCTACTATTGCTAATTTGATTACACGTTTTTATGATGTAAACAAAGGAGAAATCTTAATTGATGGCATAGATATACGAGAATTAACCACTTCGTCACTAAGGAATAAATTAGGTATAGTTACCCAAGATGCCATTCTATTTAACGATAGCATAAAAAATAATCTAAAACTTGGGAACGACAATATTAATGCAACTGAAGATGATGTTATTGAAGCCTTAAAAGTGGCAAATGCTTGGGAATTTGTTAAAGATTTAAAAGGAGGTATAGATTTTAATATTGGTGACTCTGGTGTCAATCTATCTGGTGGTCAAAAACAACGCTTAAGCATTGCCCGTGCTGTTCTTAAAAATCCGCCAATAATGATTTTAGATGAAGCAACTTCTGCATTGGATACCGAAAGTGAGAGAGTCGTACAAGCTGCTTTAGAAAATATGATGAAAAACAGAACATCAATTGCTATTGCACATAGGCTTTCTACCATTCAAAATGCTGATGAAATTGTGGTTTTAAAGAAAGGTGAAATCGTTGAGCAAGGACAGCACAAAGATCTTATTGCTAAAAATGGCACCTATAAAAAGTTAGTAGAAATGCAAAGTTTAGAATAGAAAACTATACATATAAACACAAAAAAAGGATAGAGATTTGGGCTTCTATCCTTTTTTTTATTCATTGCTAGACTTGGGGACGACTAACAACATAAGTAGGTTTCTGATACAAACATAAAGCAAAAAAACTGACTACACAAGAAAAATATGCATTTAATCGTTGTTAACATACACTTTATCGATAAAAAATAATTCAATCAATTGATTATCAGGTAATTGATTTTTTATAAAAATTTAAAAAAATTCGCATTAAACTTTTAGTATATTTAGTAGTCTAACAACCAAACTATTTTTCTTTGATTGACGAAGTGTTGCTTTTAGAACAATTAAAATCTGAAGCCCATAAAGAACAGGCATTTAAAACTTTGCTTACGCTTTATAGGGAACGCTTGTATTGGCACATTCGAAACATAGTAAAATCTCATGACGATACTGACGATGTACTGCAAAATACTTTTATAAAAATTTATAAAAATATTAATACCTTTAAAGGAGATAGTAAACTGTTTTCCTGGATGTATAGAATAGCAACAAACGAATCTATTACTTTCATCAATAAAAACGCAAAGCGATTACAGGTAACTAATGAAGAGGTGCAACAAATTGCAATAAATAATTTAACTACTGATGTTTATTTTGAGGGTGATGCTATTCAGTTAAAACTACAACAAGCTATAGCAACTTTACCACAAAAGCAACAATTGGTTTTTAATATGAAGTATTTTGAAAATATAAAGTATAAAGACATGTCAGATATTTTAGAAACCAGTGAAGGGGCTTTAAAGGCATCCTATCATATTGCAGTAAAAAAAATAGAAGACTATTTAACTAAAGATTAAACCTTTAAGTAATCATTTAGTCAAACAAACAGATGAAAAAAATTAATTTACATAACATAAAAACTTCAGGTCATAAAACCCCTGAGAAATACTTTGAATCTTTTGATGATAGGCTTTTTAGTAAATTAAGAGATGGTAACGAATTAGATACTATTAAATCTGCAGGTTTTAAAGTTCCAAACGATTATTTTGAAACTGTTAATGATAAAATTTTAAGTAAACTCGAAAATAAAAATGAAGCTAAAGTTATCCCTTTATTTTCTTTGAAAAAAGTTGCTTATGTATCAGCAATAGCTGCAAGTTTAGTACTAATGTTTAACGTTGTTTTTAACACTCCAGAGAAAGTCACATATGAATCGTTAGAAATAGCATCTATCGAGAATTATTTAGTAGAAGAAGACTTTACAAGTTACGAGTTTGCATCATTATTAACCGAAGATGAATTAAATTCGGAAGTATTTACAAATACAGATATCTCTGAAGAATCGTTAGAAGATTATTTGTTAGACAATGCAAACATTGAAGACTTACTAATAGAATAAAGTATGAAAACCCCAATATATATTCGGTTAACAAAAATCATTGTCTTCTGAGAAGTTATAAGACAAAAAAAATAGAATAGATGAAAAAAATTATAATAACATTCCTTTTCGCAAGTTTAACCTTAACTGCTTTCTCGCAAGGAAAAGAGAGAAAAGAACGCATTAAAGCACTTAAAGTAGCTCACATAACAGAAAAATTGGATTTAACTGAAAAAGAAGCACAACAGTTTTGGCCTATATACAATGCTTATGATGAAAAAATGGGAACTTTAAAGCATGAAAAGATTAGAAAAATTCGACAAGAAATTAAGAGAGGTTACGACACACTAACTGATGAAAAAGCACAAGAATTATTGAATAGATTAACAGAAGCTGAAAACAGTATCCATAATGAACGTGCTACATTAGCAAGTAAATTAAAAGCAATAATTTCTCCTAAAAAAATATTATTACTAAAAATTGCTGAGGAAGAGTTTAACAGGAAATTATTTGAACAAATTAGAAGAAGGCACCAAGGAGGCAAAAAAAGAGATTAGTTCTGAACTTGTTTCAGTTTGACTAAATACTTTAATATTTTTATTCTCTAAACGTTAGCTTAGAAATTCTTCCAGCTCCTGCAGCATAAGCAACACTATCATTTAAAAAGCGAATAGTATAAAAGCCTTCATCGCTTAAATGCTTCCAAGTAGTTCCTGAATCATTGCTATAATCAATACCCTTAAAACCAATTGCGATTAGCTCCTTTCCTTTTCTGTTTGGAATATATTGAACACAACTTCTGTAATTAGGGTTTTTGTTTTGAGCCACCAACTCCCAAGTTTTCCCGCCATCACTTGTTCTTATTTTATTCGCTGCATTATCATCTGGCTTAGTATAATCACCACCAATAGCAAACCCATTAAGCTCATCATAAAAATCAATTGAATAAATACCTTCAGTTTCTTTTTCTTTAACTATTGGAGTCTCAAATACATCCCAAGTTTTACCTTTATCTGGAGAATAATATACTCTTCCTGCTGTAGTAGCTACCCATGTTTTATCACCTACAATAGCTATATTAGTGTCACTTGCAGCAAAGGCTCCTTCGTTCTCTGTTCCTTTTGGCAAATCTTCACATAGTAATTTGTTCCATGTATTTCCTCCATCTCGAGTAATTATAACACTTAAACAACCATCGGTTGAATCTCCAATAGCAATACCTTCCTCATCGTTCCAAAAATCCATGGAATCGTAGAATGCTTTTGGGTGGTTTTCTTGGTAGACTAGTTTTATTGATTCAATATCAATCTTAAATAATTGAGCAGGAGAACCAATTCCCAAAGCGAAGCCTATTTGATTGTTTGGAATAGCTAAAGAACGAAAATTAGGTATTAAAGAGTCATTTTTGACTTTACTTCTTACCTCAATTTGTTCTCCAGAACTATAAAACGAGTTACCTCCAATATCTCCATTAGATGCTGTAAAACTTAATACTCCCTTTTCATCTATTTCAACAGCCCTCACATTCAACAAAGAATCTTCTAAAAGATGATTAAATTCAATTGAAGATATATCCCTTGACACAAACTTATCCTCCTGCTTGCAAGAAAAAAACACTATAACTAATAATACAAAAGCAATTTGTTTCATAAAATTCAAATTTCTATAAAAATAGAAAAGCTTCGCAAACAAATGCAAAGCTTTTTAATAAACTTATTATTATTTTTTTCTAAAAAACCTAAAAGGAATTATTAATAGTATTATACTTCCTCCTTTAGTATTTCAATATGTCTTCTTAGACGTTTTACATCTAAAGCAATTGTACCATTATAAACACCGCGGATATATCCTTGCTTATCAACCAAAATAAAATTTTCGGTGTGTATAAACTCATCTTCATCTTTAGTTTTAGCAAAATCTTCATCAGCAAAATAGCCATAACGCGCTATATTATAAAGAGCATCTTTATCACCTGTAACTAAATTCCATTTTTCAGGATTAACACTATTCTCTAAGCTATATGCTTTTAGTTTTTCAACATTATCTACCCAAGGCATTACCGAGTGTGATAATAACATAATATCATCATCATTCTTATAAGCTTCTTGAAGGCTTCCCATATTTTTTGTGAGTTTTGGGCAAATCCCTGGACAGGTAGTAAAAAAGAAATCTGCTACATATATTTTATCTTTATAAGTATTATTTGTAATGTTTTCTCCGTTTTGATTTGTAAAAGAAAACTGAGGGATTTTATGTGATCCTTTTTTCCATTCTGGAGTAAAATCGGCACTATTAAAGTATGGTAAAACTTCAGCTTTAAAAGTTTCCTCTTTACTCTCTTTACAACCAAAAAAAGCAATCGCTAATACAATTAAAATATAATGTTTCATACGTTTATATTTAAAATAAAGATCATTTAATTTCATCACTACCTACGGTTACTTGATAACATTTTTTTAGCCCTATTAAACCAAAACGTTCGCTATTAACCACTTCATAGTTTGCTTTTATTTTTCCATCCTCGTACCACAATTTCTGGCTACCTTTTTCTTTACCATTTTCATAATTAAACGCTTTAAAAAGTTGCCCGGTTTCATACCATTCTTTCACACTTCCATTATACTCACCTTTTTCATTAAAGTGATATTCAAATTTTAAATTTCCATTATTCCACCAAGCCCTGTGAATTCCTGTCTTTTTACCTTTTAAATAATTACGTTCAATAACTAAATCAGAATCAATATTCCAATGTTTTTCAAAACCATGCTTTTTTCCGCTTATATATTCTATATCAGATTTCAATAGCTTATTTTGATAATGTGTTATTAAATCTCCAGAAAAAGGAATATTATTATAGTAAACTACTCCGTTATTGAGTTTGATATTTGGGTTTGATGCATCGATAATGACATTGTCATGTACAGAATTACACGAAATACAAATGCAAACTAAAAAGGCGATATGTTTTAAACTATTTTTCAACTAGTTTGATATATTTCCTGGAGTTCCAAAATATCCATTTCCGTTTATATATGGATCATCTGCTGTGACATGGTAATGGTAAATACCTTCGGGAAAGTCGGCAGTAGCTGTTGTATGTCCATGATAATCATCTAAATCTGAAGAGGTAAGCGTAACACCATTCTCAACAGGTCCGTAAACGGGGAATCCGTCTGACAATAACCCCATAAAAGCATCTTCTCCAAATTCTTGAGTTAAATATGTAGGTTCTACATGATAATGATACTGTGTCATAGCTGGATGGCCTAACCATTGATCAAAAGAATTAATTTCTCCTGCTAAAGGCGAATTTCCTGCTGCATATTGGTTAAAAAAAACAACGCCATTTCTAGCTATCCCAATGGGTCCTAAACTAGTGGCTTGCTTGTTTGTAGCCTCTGCTGGATGCAATGTAATGGTAAACTCAATATTTTGTGCACCAATTGAACCTGGATTTTGATTCCAATTTGTATTTGTTCCATTGTAAGCTTCATATAAAGGGTTACTTGTTGGCCAATAAGGGCTTGTATGGTTTGGCAAATCTTGTGTATTAAATGTTACAGTGTTTCCGCTTATTGAATATGACAAATTTGTACCTTCAAACTTTGAAAGTATCGATGTTATATCATAATCTGTATTTACCACTTCTTCTTCTACTGTTACAGAATCATCACTGTTTGAACAAGCTACTAGTATCAAAACTAATAACGTAATCAAACTTAAAGGGTGTTTTAATGCTTTCATGTCAAATTAAAATTTATAGGTTTTTTATTCTTGAAACTTCGGTTTCCAAATTTTCTTTGGCCTGAGACTCCTCTGTACTTAAGGGAAGTTGAGAAGCGTTTAATAAGTTAACGTTCTCTAAAGGAGTATTAACTAAATTATATAAAGCTTCTGAATTATCTGAAAACTTGATATACTTATATATGTTATCTCTTATTGCATAATCTGAAGTGCCATTATTGTGGCCAACCTCAGCATATATATAATCTCTTATATTTTCATTGGAAGCAGATAACATAGGTTTAAAACTTTTACTATCATTCATTTCGGTAGTATTTGTACCTGCTATATCTGCAATAGTTGAAAATAAATCTGTAGTATTTATTAAAGCATCTTCTGTCGCTCCTACCCTTTCTACATTTTTTCCAGAAATTATCATAGGTACATTTACACCTCCTTGATAAATACTTCCTTTAGCTCGCATACTTGGATAAGACTGTACAACTTGATTAGGTGTTCCATTATCTCCAATAAAAATAATTATGGTATTATTTCGCTCTTCCTCGCTTAGTGAGTTTAACAATCTTCCCATTTCTGTATCCATTGCCTCTAGCATAGCCATATAATAAGGCGTTGGATTTGCACTTATACTAGCCTCGTCTGTAGGTAAATTGCCTTGCGAATGCAAATTATTTGGAGGTAGATGAAAAGGCGTGTGTGGCGCATTATAAGCCAACCATAAAAACCAAGGTTCAGTTTGATTATCTATCCAATCAATCGCTAAATCTGTAAATTTTGTTGTTGTATATTCATTAGAATTAGACGTTTGCCCATTTTGAGTCAAGTTCCAATCAGAATAGGATTTTACACCTCCGCTTAAAACACCAGCATAATATCCTACACCCATATCGTTTGCATGATTAACGCTCTTTGATAAATGCCATTTTCCAATAACTGCATGATTATATCCAGAATTATTATTATCTAAATATTTCTGAATAGATGTCTCAGTAGTAGATAATTCGTCATCAACTTTAATAACTTGAGTTCTAAAACCATATTTACCAGTTAAAATACTAGCCCTTGTTGGTGTACATACCGAATAAGACCAAGTGTTAGTAAATCTTATCCCTTCACTAATCATGGACTCTAAATTTGGCATATTTGGTTTTATACTTCCAACATCATAACCTGGTGTAGCGTCTAGCCCCATATCATCAGCAATAACAAGCAGAATATTAGGTTTTGAACTATTAGAAACTTCATCATCAGTTGGACTAGAAATGACTTCAGTTTTGCTACATGAAAAAAGTGTAAATGCAAAAAATAGAATATAATAAGTTAGTTTCATTTTTGGGTGAATTTTATATTTAGACCACAGACCAACGAAAAAGTTTAATCCTTAAGTAATATTTTAAAACAAATAAACTTTTAACGTACCTTTGCGTGCTTAATATTTTACAATGCGATTACACAGAAATTTATGCTTTGCGGTTATTGATGGTTTAACTTTAATTTTTAATGAAGGG
This sequence comes from Jejuia spongiicola, assembly GCF_023502325.1. NCBI lineage: Bacteria > Pseudomonadati > Bacteroidota > Flavobacteriia > Flavobacteriales > Flavobacteriaceae > Jejuia > Jejuia spongiicola. The sequence continues at coordinate 286,991 of NZ_JAMFLZ010000002.1, read as the reverse complement.
AAGTATGCCGATAAAGTTATTCAACAACTTTTAAAACGTGATAAACGTTGGGGTGCAAGAGACAGAGGTTTTGTTGCAGAAACTACATATGACATTGTACGATGGAAACGCTTATATGCAGAAATTGCTGATGTAAAAGAACCATTTGACAGAGACAACCTATGGCGTATGTTTGCTGTTTGGGCAACCTTAAAAGGTATAAAACTACCAGATTGGAAATATTTTGAAGGTACACCATTGCGTAAAATAAAAGGTCGCTTTGATGAGCTATCTAAAATTAGAAAGTTCAAAGAATCTATTCCAGATTGGATGGACGAAATTGGCAGAAAAGAGCTAGGTGATGCTGTTTGGAGTAAAGAAGTAGCAGCTTTAAACGAACAGGCCGATGTTATTTTAAGAGTTAACACACTTAAAACCACTAAAGAAAAACTTCAGGAAGTATTATTTGACTCAAACATTGAAACTGAGTTTTTAGAAAAATACCCTAATGCTTTAAAATTAAGAGAACGTGCTAATGTTTTTGCTACAGAAGCTTTTAAAAAGGGCTGGTTTGAAGTACAAGATGCCTCATCGCAACTAGTAGCTGAGTTTTTAAATGTAAAACCAGGGATGCGTGTAGTAGATACTTGTGCTGGTGCTGGTGGAAAGACTTTACATATTGCATCCTTAATGGAAAACAAAGGGCAAATTATTGCTATGGATATTTATAGTAATAAATTAAATGAATTAAAACGACGCGCTAAACGAAACGGTGCACACAACATTGAAAATCGTGTTATTGAATCGACCAAAGTTATTAAAAAACTTTATGATAAAGCCGATCGCGTTTTAATTGACGCCCCGTGTTCTGGTTTAGGTGTTTTACGAAGAAATCCAGATGCTAAATGGAAATTACAACCCGATTTTATTGAAAAAATAAAAATCACACAACAAGAAATTTTACAACAGTATTCTAGAATGGTTAAAGCTGGCGGGCAACTGGTATATGCAACTTGTTCTGTACTCCCTTCTGAAAACCAAAAACAAGTAAAAACTTTTTTGGCTTCTGAAGCTGGAGAAAATTTTACTTTAGTAAAAGATAAAAAAGTGCTAGCGCATCAATCTGGTTTTGATGGGTTTTATATGGCTCTTTTGGAGCGTAAAGCTTAATTTAAATTTCTAATTACGCTTTTAATTTAAGAATCTCTTATGTTAAAATAAGAAATGGTTCTGATAAAAATGGTTAAAAGTGTTAAAGCGGTTTTAAAAATAATCCTACACATAGAGAAAGTATTTGATTTGTTTTAAATAATCAAAAATTTAAAACAATGAAAAAACTATTACTAGTAACAGCTATCGCCGTTTTTGGGTTAGCACATGTTAACGCACAAGACGTTATATTTGGAATTAAAGGCGGTTTAAATTTCGCCACAATTACAGGAGACAACACCTCAAAAGACCAAACAGTAACCGGTTTTAATTTTGAGTTATGTCCGAAATTAAAATTTCAGAGAAATTCTCTTTTCAACCAGAATTATTATATTCTGGACAAGGTTATGACACAGGCATTAGCACTGAGGGTAATATAGCTCTAAACTATTTAAATATTCCTTTAATAGGAAAGTACTATGTTACAAAAAGATTGAGCCTTGAAGCTGGACCTCAAATTGGTTTTTTACTCTCTACTAAAGGGGGCACCAAAGATTATAAAGATCTTTTTAAAACAACAGATTTTGGTGTAAATTTCGGCCTTGGCTATAAACTAGATAATGGTCTTAATTTTGGAGCACGTTATGTTTTAGGTTTATCTAATATTAACGATGTTGGTAGTTTGAAAAATAAAAACGGAGTATTACAATTAAGTGTAGGTTACTTCTTTTAACACGTTATAATTTTCAATATTAAAAACCGTGGTTAATGAACCTCGGTTTTTTTATTTTGAATATAGAAATTCACTAACAAGTGCGTTAGGGATTGAGGCATTTGTTGAAGCTCCCCGACGTAGGAGGGAGCGACTGCCGAAAGCGCGACCCTTGTGGTAACGCCCAAATAATAAATGAATGTTCAAAACATCGTGAATAACTCTAAAATTAAGTGTGTTTTTTACTAAAAAGATACCACTAAAAAACCTAAATTTGCACTTTGTTAAACACAACACAATCTAAGACATAATGATTCATTTCTTTGGAAACACAAATAGCAAAATTTTTGCTGTTCAAACAACAAAAGAATTATCAACTGAAACCATCTCAAAATTAGTATGGTTATTTGGCAACCAGCCAAAAATAGAACAAGCATCACTAGATGCTTTTTTTGTTGGCCCGCGTGCAGCAATGATAACACCTTGGAGCACGAATGCTGTTGAAATAACCCAAAATATGGGCGTTTCTGATATTATCAGAATTGAAGAGTTTCAGGCAGTTTCAGAAGAGTTCAAAGATTTCGATCCTATGATTTCTGAAAAATTTAATGGATTAAATCAAGACTCATTTACTATTGATATTGAACCAGAACCTATTATAAATATTGAAGATATTTCTGCATACAATAAACAAGAAGGTTTATCATTAAGTGATGAAGAAGTTGAATATTTAGAAGGTGTTGCAAATAAAATTGGAAGGCCATTAACCGATTCTGAAGTATTTGGTTTTTCTCAAGTGAATTCAGAGCATTGTCGACACAAAATTTTTAACGGTACATTTGTAATTGATGGTGAAGAAAAGCCAGAGTCGCTTTTCAAAATGATAAAAGAGACTTCAAAAAAGAATCCAAATGATATTGTTTCTGCTTATAAAGATAATGTAGCCTTTATAAAAGGCCCTAGAGTTGAACAATTTGCTCCAAAAAGAGCAGATGTTCCGGATTATTATACTACAGAAGATTTTGATTCTGTTATTTCGTTAAAAGCAGAAACCCATAATTTCCCTACTACCGTAGAGCCTTTTAACGGCGCCGCTACAGGTTCAGGGGGCGAAATTAGAGATCGCCTTGCTGGTGGAAAAGGATCTTTACCCCTAGCAGGAACAGCAGTTTATATGACATCTTATTCGCGTTTAGAAAAAGATAGACCTTGGGAGCAAAAGTTTGAGGCTAGAGATTGGTTATATCAAACTCCAATTGACATTTTAATTAAAGCCTCTAATGGAGCTTCTGATTTTGGAAACAAATTCGGCCAACCTCTTATCTGTGGATCAGTACTAACTTTTGAACATGAACAAGATGGCAGGAAGTTAGGATACGACAAAGTGATTATGCAAGCTGGCGGAATTGGTTACGGAAAAGCAGACCAAGCTTTAAAAGATACACCTAAAAAAGGTGATAAAGTTGTAATTCTTGGCGGCGAAAATTATCGTATTGGAATGGGGGGAGCTGCTGTATCTTCTGCAGATACTGGAGAATTCGCTTCAGGTATCGAACTTAATGCTGTTCAACGTTCTAATCCAGAAATGCAAAAACGTGCAGCGAATGCTGTTCGTGGCATGGTAGAAAGTGATGAAAATTTTATAGTATCTATTCATGATCATGGTGCTGGAGGCCATTTAAATTGTTTAAGTGAATTGGTTGAAGATACTGGAGGAAAAATAGATTTAGACGCATTACCTGTTGGTGATCCAACACTTTCTGCAAAAGAAATTATTGGTAACGAATCTCAAGAGCGAATGGGATTGGTTATTTCAGAAGAACATATTGAAACCTTAAATAAAATAGCTGATCGTGAACGTTCTCCAATGTATACCGTTGGTGATGTTACTGGAGATGACCGTTTTACTTTTGAATCGAAAACCAAAGGTGACAAGCCTATGGATTTGGCTATGAATGATATGTTTGGTAGTTCTCCAAAAACCATCATGGTAGATTCTGCAATAAAGCGCCCTTACGATAGTGTAACTTATAATACGGATAAATTTTATGATTATCTACATCAACTATTACAGTTAGAAGCTGTGGCTTGTAAAGATTGGCTTACCAATAAAGTAGACCGTTGTGTTGGTGGAAAAGTAGCTAAACAACAATGTGCTGGACCTTTACAATTACCTTTAAATAATGTAGGTGTAATGGCATTAGATTATAAAGGGAAAGAAGGTATAGCAACATCAATTGGACACTCACCAGTTTCAGCTTTAATAAATCCAGCTGCCGGAAGTAGAAATAGTATTACTGAAGCTTTAACCAATATTATTTGGGCCCCTTTAAAAGATGGACTAAAGAGTGTTTCTTTGTCTGCAAACTGGATGTGGCCTTGTAAAAACAAAGGTGAAGATGCTCGTTTATATGATGCTGTAAAAGCCATTTCAGAGTTTTCAATAGATTTAGGTATCAACGTTCCAACAGGAAAAGATTCCTTATCAATGAAGCAAAAATATCCAGATGCAGAAGTGATTGCCCCTGGAACCGTTATTATTTCAGCTGCAGCCAATTGCGATGACATTACAAAAATTATTGAGCCCGTATTCAAAAAGAATCAAGGTAATATTTATTACATCAACTTATCTCAAGACGAATTTAAATTAGGAGGAAGCTCTTTTGCTCAAATAAATAATAAAATAGGAAGCGATACACCAACGGTTAAATCTGCTGAATATGTAAAGAATGTTTTTAACTGCATACAACAACTTATAAGAGACGAACAAATTGTGGCTGGCCATGATGTAGCTTCTGGTGGATTAATTACTACCTTACTAGAGCTTTGTTTTGCAGATAATAACCTAGGAGCCGAATTAGATATTACAGAATTAAATCAAAAAGACTCATTTAAAACTTTATTTTCTGAAAATGCTGGAATTGTAATTCAATCTAAAGATGCTTCAATAGAATCTGCCTTGAATAAAGCTGGAATTTCTTTTAACAACATTGGAAAAGTAACTGAAAGTGATGTTTTAAGTATTATTAATCACGCTGAAGTATTTACAATGACTGTGTCACGTTTACGTGATGTATGGTATAAAACATCTTACTTGTTAGACCAAAAACAAACCGCAAAAGGTTTAGCTGAAGACAGATTCAACAATTATAAAAATCAAACATTACAATATACGTTCCCAAATCAGTTTACTGGAAAACTTCCTGTAATTGATAAAAGCAAGCCAAGACCTAAAGCTGCTATTTTACGTGAAAAAGGAAGCAATTCAGAACGTGAAATGGCAAATGCCATGTATATAGCTGGTTTTGATGTAAAAGATGTACACATGACCGATTTAATTTCTGGTCGTGAGACTCTCGAAGATATTCAATTTTTAGGAGCCGTTGGAGGATTTAGCAACTCTGATGTTTTAGGCTCTGCTAAAGGATGGGCTGGAGCTATTAAATACAATAAAAAGGCGAATAAAGTTATTAATGATTTTTTTAAAAGAGAAGATACTTTATCTGTTGGTATTTGTAATGGGGCTCAATTATGGATGGAGTTAGATTTAGTAAACCCAGAACACGAAGTTCATGGCAAATTAACATATAACGATTCTGGGAAACACGAAAGTGCCTTTACCTCTGTAAAAGTTCAAGATAACAATTCGGTGATGCTTTCAACATTAGCTGGAACTGAATTGGGTGTATGGATTTCTCATGGAGAAGGAAAGTTTGACTTACCATATTCTGAAGACAAGTACGATATTGTTGCCAAATATAGCTACGAAGGTTATCCATCTAATCCTAATGGTTCAGACTTTAGCACTGCTATGATGAGCGATAAAACAGGTCGCCATTTAGTGACTATGCCTCATATTGAGCGTTCTACTTTTCAATGGAATTGGGCTTATTATCCTGAAGGCAGAAAAGATGAAGTCTCTCCTTGGATAGAAGCTTTTGTGAATGCTAAAAATTGGATAGAGAAACAATAAAATAAAACCTTATACAAATGCTCCTTTAGTTAAAATTACTTAAGGAGCTTTTTTTTCTTAAACAAATATGCTTTCTGTAGTATTAGATACGCTATTAGTCTAAAAAAGCATGAAATTAATTTATATTATTTTTAACTTTAATGAGTTACAAAATATTCTATGCAAATTAATTTCACTTCTCTTCTAAATAAAAAAAGCATTAATTTTCTTATTCTATTAATAGGTTTACAGTGCTTTTCTCAAAATAAACCTAATGTTATTATTATATATACAGACGATCAAGGTGCAGTAGATTTAGGTAGTTATGGCGCCTCAGATATTTACAGTCCAAATATTGATAAACTTGCGAAAGAAGGCACACGATTTACTCAAGCTTATGTTGCAGCTCCGGTTTGTGCACCATCTAGAGCTGCTCTACTAACAGGGAAATATCCTCAAAATGCTGGAGTAAATAGCAACACATCTCATGTTCCAGACTCTCATGGTATGCCAAACGATCAATATACACTTGCCGAACTTTTTAAAGATAATGGTTATAAAACTGGGCATATAGGAAAATGGCACTTAGGCATGAGTCAAGAAACATCTCCAAATGCTCAAGGCTTCGATTATTCCTTTGGCCATTTGCGTGGTTGTATCGACAATTATTCTCATTACTTTTTTTGGGCGGGTCCGAATATTCATGATCTTTATGAAAATGGAAAAGAAGTATTTTACGACGGGCAGTATTTTCCTGATTTAGCTTCAGACAGAGCTTTAAAATATGTAGAAGATAATAAAGACGATTCATTCTTTATGTACTACGCCATCAATATGCCTCATTACCCATACCAGCCAACAGATAAATGGAGAGAATTTTATAAAGATGTTGAAAAACCAAGAGGAGATTATGCTGCTTTCATTTCAACTATTGATGAAAGAATAGGCTTTTTAATTGACAAATTAGAAGCATTAGGCATAAGAGATAATACCATAATTGTATACCAATCAGATAATGGATATTCAACTGAAACACGAGCTTTTAACGGAGGTGGAAACTCTGGTCCTTACAGAGGAGCTAAGAGCAGCTTATTTGAAGGAGGAATAAGGCTTCCAACAATTATTAGTTGGAAAAATAGCTTACCTGAAAATATAGTAAACAATAAGTTTTTGGTTAATATAGATTGGCTACCAACTATAGCTAGTCTTTGTGGCATTAATTCTCCAAAAAATATTGATGGGTTAGATATGTCTAAAATGATTAAAGACCCAAACACAAGTTCTCCCAGAACTAGCGCTTATTGGAAATATGGGAATCAATGGGTTGTGAGAAAAGACAATTGGAAACTTATAGGCTATCCAAAAGACACCTCACACAAAGGTGAATTGGATTTAGAAAATGATGCTCTATTTCTATCTAATTTAGATGAAGATATATCAGAAATGAAAAATTTAGCAAGTAAATATCCTAAAATTGTTGAAGAATTAAAAGCTGAATTTTTATTATGGGAACATGGTCATGAAGCAGATATTCCAAAAAAAATGGTTACAATTAATCATCTAGGAAAGCATAAAATGATTAAGTCAACAAAAAAACTTAATAATAGATATAAAAACATTGAAATTCTTACGGACGGAAAGCGTGGCTATGTAGATTATAGCTCCGGTCAATGGATTGGTCAAGAGGGAAAAGATTTAGAATTTGTAATCGATCTCAATTCGAATAAATCAATATCAGAAATAAACCTTGGCTATTTACATAATCCATCCAATTGGGTTTTTTGCCCAAAACTCTTCGAGGCTAGTTTTTCAACTGATGGGTTATCATATAGCCAACCTATTTCTTCAAAGGCATCAACAAGAGTAAATGATAAAAACAATTTTATCGATACCATAAATTTACAGACAAAACAAAAAGCTCAGTTTATAAAAATAAACATAAAAGGCATTAAAAAAATTCCAGAAGGGCACCCTGGTGTTGGTAATCCTGGGTGGATTTTCATTGATGAAATAATAATCAACTAATTAAAACCATTAAAATGAAAAAGAATTTATTTAACCTAACATTTCTTTTTGTTGCATTAACAATACTATCAGCTTGCAAATCAGAAGAAAAACAAGACACAATAAAGCCAAATATTCTTTTTATAATGTCGGATGATCATACCTCACAAGCTTGGGGGATTTATGGTGGTATTTTAAAAGATTATGTTCAAAACAATAACATCCAACGATTAGCAAACGAAGGCATTACACTAAATAATGCTTTCTGTACCAATTCTATTTGTGTGCCAAGTAGAGCCAGTATTCTTACTGGACAATACAGTAATTTAAACGGTGTTTATACACTAAGTGATGCTTTAAACCCTGATAGTCTAAATATTGCCAAAGTGCTAAACAAGAATGGTTACCAAACTGCTATTATTGGTAAATGGCATTTAAAGAAGGAACCAAGTGGTTTTGATTATTATAATATTTTACATGATCAAGGACGTTATTGGGATCCTATTTTAAGAACTTCAGAAAATTTCCATAAACCTTCAGAAGAGTGGGATGTTCATAAAGGATTTTCAACTGACGTAATTACACAATTATCTATAGATTGGCTAAATCAAAGAGATAATGAGAAACCTTTTATGTTAATGACACATTTTAAGGCAACTCACGAACCTTTTGATTTCCCTGAACGTTTTAATGATTTGTATAAGGGTATTGAAATTCCTGAACCAGCTTCACTATTTGAGTTTTCTACAGAAACTTCGGGACGTAGTTTTCCTGGTCAGCAATTAGAAAACTTAAGTTGGCGTTACGAACAGGCGTCAAACGATCCAGATAAATGGTGGTGTAAATATCCAGGATTACCATTTTACACTAAAGATATGGACAGTGTTTCTGCCCGTAAAGCAACTTATCAAAAATTCGTCAAAGATTTTATGCGCTCTGGTGCAGCTATAGATGATAATATTGGTAAGCTTTTAGATTATTTAGAAGTGTCAGGTTTAGCAGAAAACACCGTTGTAATTTACACGGCTGATCAAGGTTACTTTTTAGGCGAACATGGCTTCTTCGATAAACGCTTAATATATGATGAATCGTTACGTATGCCTTTTGTTGTAAGATATCCTAAAGAAGTTCCTGCCGGAAAACGTATAGATGATATTATTTTAAACATTGACTTTCCTGCATTGTTTGCAGACTATGCTGGTATTGAAAAACCAGAATCTTTCCAAGGAGAAAGCTTTAGAGAGAACTTAAAAGGAAATACTCCTAACAACTGGAGACAATCTGCTTACTATAGATATTGGACAAACCATGCAAAAAGACCAGGGCATTTTGGAATTAGAAATAAACAATATAAACTTGCACTTTTCTATGGCCAATCTTTAGATATGACTGGTTCATCAAAAGAAAGCACAAAACCAGCTTGGGAGTTTTATGATTTAGAAAAAGACCCTAATGAAAATCACAATGCTTATAACGATTCTGAGTATTCAGAAATAATCAAGGACATGAAAAAAGAGTTAATAAAGCAGAGGGAAATATACAGAGATACTGATGAAAAATATCCACAGCTTCAAGATATTTTTAAAACCCACTGGAATTAACGCTTTTTTTATTCTATTTGAAAATCACTTTTAATTTCATACTTTGCAAGACTACAAAGTAAAAATACCAAATGGCAGAGATTACAAGAATTTTTGATTTTCCTTATTATCAATTAGAAACATACAATTTAGAAAAGGCATTCACCACAAAATACAATGGGGAATGGAAATCAATTTCAAGTCAAGAATATATAAATAAAGCCAACGCTATAAGCAGAGGATTATTGAAATTAGGCGTACAACCAAATGATAAAGTTGCAGTAATTTCGTCAACCAACAGAACAGAATGGAATGTTTTAGACATTGGTGTTTTACAAGTTGGCGCCCAAAATGTGCCCATCTACCCTACTATCGCTGCAGAGGATTACGAGTATATTTTAAACCATTCTGAAGCTATCTATTGTTTTGTATCAGATTCTGAAATTGTAAAAAAGCTAAATACTATTAAGGAAAACACAAAACTTAAAAATGTATATACTTTTGATGACATTAAGGGTGAAAATAACTGGAATGATGTTTTAAAATTAGGAGAAGACAACACCAATCAAAGTGAAGTTGAATCCAGAAAAAAAGCAGTTAAGCCAAACGATTTAGCAACCTTAATTTATACTTCAGGAACTACAGGAAAACCCAAAGGCGTTATGCTATCCCATAATAATTTAGTATCTAACGTTTTAGATAGTGAAAAAAGAGTGCCATTTGACTATGGCAAATCAAAATCTTTAAGCTTTCTTCCTGTATGCCATGTGTTCGAACGCATGATTTTGTATCTATATCAATATTGTGGTGTAGAAGTATACTTTGCAGAATCCATTGAAGCTATGAGTGATAATCTCAAAGAAATTAAGCCAAATGTTATGACAGCTGTTCCTCGCTTATATGAAAAAGTATATGATAAAATTATTGCAAAAGGAAGCGACTTAACAGGAATAAAAAAGAAACTTTTCTTTTGGGCTGTGGAGTTAGGTTTAAAATATGAGCCTTATGGCAAAAATGGCTGGTGGTACGAAAAACAACTTAAGCTAGCCAGAAAACTTATTTTTAGTAAATGGAAAGAAGGCCTTGGTGGTAATTTAGACTTAATGGTATCTGGTAGTGCCGCTTTGCAAGCAAGATTAACTCGAATATTTGCAGCAGCAGAAATGCCAATTATGGAAGGATATGGATTGACCGAAACATCGCCCGTAATATCGGTAAACGATCAGCGCAATGGTGGATTTAGAATTGGCACTGTTGGAAAAATTATAGATAATGTAGAAGTGAAAATTGCTGAAGACGGTGAAATTTTAGTAAAAGGCCCAAATGTTATGCAAGGCTATTTTAAAGATTCTAAAAAAACAGATGAAGTAATGACTGGTGATTATTTTCATACAGGAGATATAGGAGAAATATGTAACGAAGGTTTTTTAAAAATTACTGACAGGAAAAAAGAAATGTTTAAAACATCTGGTGGAAAATATGTGGCGCCAGCATTAATTGAAAATAGATTCAAACAATCTCGTTTTATTGAGCAAATAATGGTTATCGGTGAAGGTGAAAAAATGCCTGCGGCATTAATTCAATTGAACTTTGAATTTGTCGAAGAATGGGCAAAACGACATAATTTATCTTTTAATTCTAAAAATGAGATAATAATAAATGATAAACTTATTACTCGTATACAAGAAGAAATTGACGAAGCCAATACTCATTTTGGTAAGTGGGAACAAATAAAAAAGTTTGAAATCACACCAGACATTTGGTCTATTGATGCTGGACATTTAACACCAACCATGAAAATGAAACGCAAGGTAATAAAAGAGATATACAAAGATCTTATCGAAAAAATTTATAGACCATAACCTCCAAAACTCCTTAGTTCTTATCAGGGAGTTTTATATTTTTTATCAAAAGTTAAATTTATCAAATTTATTATGCACGCATAATAAATTTTTTATATATTTGAGGCACCAACTTCTCTCAAATGAAAGACAAAACTATTGATTACGTATTAAGAACCACATGGCTTACAGTACAAAAAATGTATAACGAAGAAGCCGCAAAGTTTGAAAGTACTATGGCAACCGGGTTTACTTTATTAAATATTGACCCAGAAAAAGGAACACCATCAACAGCTTTAGGTCCAAAAATGGGAATGGAGGCTACCAGTTTGTCAAGAATATTAAAAACCATGGAAGTTCGTGGTTTAATAGAAAGGAAATCCAATCCAAATGATGGTCGTAGTGTACTTATTCATTTAACCGAATTTGGTAGAGAAAAAAGAGATTTATCTAGAGAAAAAGTACTCAAGTTTAATGATGCTATAAGAAATCATATCTCTACAGAAAAACTAGATCATTTTTATGAAGTAGCTGAATTAATTAATGATATGGTAACGAATAAAAGAATATACAATCAAAACAACGATAAGTAGTTTAAATAAAATGAGCAAACGCAGAATAAAAAAAATAGCCATTATTGGTTCAGGAATTATGGGAAGTGGAATAGCTTGTCATTTTGCCAATATTGGTGTTGATGTTTTATTATTAGACATTATACCAAGAGAACTTAATGATAAAGAAAAAGCGAAAGGATTAACGCTTGAAGATAAAGTTGTACGCAACCGCTTAGTAAATGATGCCTTAACAGCTTCTTTAAAATCTAAGCCATCCCCTATTTATCATCAGTCATTTAAAAATAGAATTACTACTGGTAATTTAGAAGATGATATTGCAAAAGTGGCATCTGTAGATTGGATTATGGAGGTTGTAGTTGAAAGGCTTGATATTAAGCAACAAGTTTTTGAAAAACTAGAACAATATAGAACTCCAGGAACCTTAATTACATCAAATACCTCTGGTATTCCAATTAAATTTATGAGTGAAGGGCGCTCTGAAGATTTTCAAAAACATTTCTGTGGCACGCACTTCTTTAACCCTGCACGTTATTTAAAATTATTTGAAATCATTCCTGGACCTAAAACTGATGCTTCTGTTTTAGAATTTTTAAATGGTTATGGTGAACAATTCCTTGGAAAAACATCTGTAGTAGCTAAAGATACGCCTGCATTTATTGGAAATAGAATTGGAATTTTCAGTATCATGAGTTTATTTCATGCAGTTAAAGATTTAGATTTAACTATCGAAGAAGTTGATAAATTATCTGGACCGGTAATTGGTCGACCTAAATCTGCAACCTTCAGAACTGTAGATGTAGTAGGTTTAGATACGCTAGTGCATGTTGCTAATGGTATTGCTGATAACTGTAAAGAAGATGAACAATTAGAATTATTCAAATTACCAGATTTCATCAATACCATGATGGAAAATAAATGGTTGGGAAGTAAAACTGGACAAGGGTTTTATAAAAAAAATGTTTCGACTGATGGTAAAAAGGAAATCCTATCATTAGATTTAAACACTTTAGAATATAGAGAAAAAAAACGCGCAAAATTTGCCACTTTAGAAATGACAAAAACTATCGACAAAGTTGTTGATCGTTTCAAAGTATTGGTTAAAGGTAAAGATAAAGCTGGCGAATTCTATAGAAAAAGTTTTGCAGCATTATTTGCTTATGTCTCTAATCGTATTCCAGAAATCACAGATGATTTATACAAGATTGATGATGCTATGAAAGCTGGATTTGGCTGGGAACATGGTCCTTTTCAAATTTGGGATGCTATAGGCGTAGAAAAAGGAATTGAAATGATGAAGGCAGAAGGTTTAGAACCTAATGCTTGGGTAAATGAGATGTTGGCTTCAGGAAGTACTTCTTTCTATTCAATTAAAGAAGGTGCTACTTATGCATATGATATTCCGAAGAAAACACAAGAAAAAATTCCTGGACAAGATAGTTTCATCATATTAGATAATATAAGAAAGTCGAATGAGGTCTTCAAAAACTCAGGTGTTGTTGTTGAAGATTTAGGTGATGGAATTTTAAATGTAGAATTCCAATCTAAAATGAATACCATTGGAGGGGATGTTCTTGCAGGATTAAATAAAGCAATAGATTTAGCAGAAAAAGATTATCAGGGATTAATTGTTGGAAACCAAGGCGCCAATTTCTCAGTTGGCGCCAATATTGGTATGATTTTCATGATGGCAGCTGAACAAGAATACGACGAACTTAATATGGCTATAAAGTATTTCCAAGATACTATGATGCGTATGCGTTACTCCTCTATTCCAACTGTTGCTGCTCCTCACGGAATGGCTCTAGGTGGAGGTTGTGAGTTATCTATGCATGCTGATAAAGTTGTTGCAGCTGCTGAAACGTATATTGGACTGGTTGAGTTTGGTGTAGGTGTGATTCCTGGAGGTGGTGGCTCTAAAGAAATGGCTCTAAGAGCTCAAGATACATTCAAAAAAGGAGACGTAGAATTAAATACACTCCAAGAATATTTTTTAACTATTGGAATGGCTAAAGTAGCAACATCAGCTTACGAAGCTTTCGATTTAGGAATTCTTCAAAAAGGAAAAGACGTTGTTGTAGTTAATAAAGACAGGCAAATAGCTGTTGCTAAACAACACGCCAAATTAATAGCTGATATGGGATATACTCAACCTGTAAAGCGTAAAGACATAAAAGTTCTTGGTAAACAAGCTTTAAGTATGTTTTTAGTTGGTACAGATTCTATGGAAGCAAGTAAATATATTAGTGAGCATGATAAGAAAATTGCTAACAAATTAGCCTACGTTATGGCTGGTGGCGATTTATCTGAGCCAACTTTGGTTAATGAACAATACTTGTTGGATTTAGAGCGTGAAGCATTTTTAAGTTTATGTACAGAACGTAAAACTCTAGAAAGAATACAACATATGTTAACCAAAGGAAAACCTTTACGTAATTAAAAAATTACTAAGCTATTTGCCTTTAGCCTTTAACTATTGGCATATTTTAATAAACAATTTAGAGATGCTATAAGCCAAGAGCTAATAGCAAAAAGCATAAAAGATGAAAACAGCATATATAGTAAAAGCATATAGAACGGCCGTTGGGAAAGCACCAAAAGGTGTATTTCGCTTTAAAAGAACAGATGAGTTAGCAGCTGAAACTATTCAGCATATGATGAAGGAATTGCCGAATTTAGACCCAAAACGTATTGATGACGTTATAGTAGGTAACGCTATGCCAGAAGGTTCTCAAGGCCTCAATATGGCACGTTTAATCTCTTTGATGGGGTTAGAAGTTATAGATGTTCCAGGTGTTACAGTTAACCGTTTTTGCTCTTCTGGTGTAGAAACTATAGGTATGGCTACAGCAAAAATTCAAGCAGGTATGGCAGATTGTATCATTGCAGGTGGTGCTGAAAGTATGAGTAGTGTTCCTATGACAGGTTTCAAACCTGAATTAAATTATGACGCTATTGTAAAAGCTGGTCATGAAGATTACTATTGGGGAATGGGAAATACTGCTGAAGCAGTAGCAAATCAATTTAAAGTATCACGTGAGGATCAAGATGAATTTGCATACAATTCTCATATGAAAGCATTAAAAGCACAAGCTGAGAATCGTTTTCAAGACCAAATTGTGCCAATAGAAGTTGAGCAAACATACATAGATGCTAATGGAAAAAAAGCAACTAAAAAATATACAGTTACCAAAGATGAAGGTCCTCGTAAAGGCACCAATAAAGAAGCTTTAGCAAAATTACGTGCAGTATTTGCTCAAGGCGGAAGTGTAACAGCAGGAAATTCATCACAAATGAGTGATGGAGCAGCTTTTGTTATGGTAATGAGTGAAGATATGGTTAAAGAATTAAACCTTGAACCTATAGCAAGAATGGTAAACTATGCAGCAGCTGGAGTTGAACCTCGTATTATGGGAATTGGACCAGTAAAAGCTATCCCTAAAGCATTAAAACAAGCAGGCTTACAACAATCAGATTTAGAGTTAATTGAACTAAATGAAGCTTTTGCTTCACAGTCGTTAGCTGTTATTCGTGAATTAGATTTAAACCCTGATATCATAAATGTGAATGGTGGTGCAATAGCCTTGGGCCATCCTCTTGGATGTACAGGAGCCAAACTCTCTGTGCAATTGTTTGATGAAATGCGTAAACGTGGTATGAAAGGGAAGCATGGAGCAGTAACGATGTGTGTAGGTACTGGTCAAGGTGCTTGTGGAATATTCGAATTTTTAAATTAATAAAAAGAACAAAACAAAATATAGTAATGGAAGCAACAGAAAAAGATCTCTTAAGAGGTGGTCAGTTTTTAGTAAAAGAAACTAACTGCGAAGATGTATTTACTCCTGAAGATTTTTCGGAAGAGCAACAAATGATGAAAGAAGCGGTTATGGAATTTAACGACCGTGAAATTATTCCTCATAAAGATCGATTTGAGGCTAAAGATTACGCTTTAACTGAAGATGTGATGCGTAAAGCTGGTGAGCTAGGGTTTCTTGGTGTTGCAGTACCTGAAGCTTATGGCGGATTAGGAATGGGGTTCGTATCAACATGTTTGACTTGTGATTATATCTCAAGTGGTACTGGTTCTTTTAGTACAGCCTTTGGTGCGCATACAGGAATTGGTACTATGCCAATTACTTTATATGGTACAGAAGAGCAAAAACAAAAATACGTACCTAAGTTAGCAACTGGCGAATGGTTTGGTGCTTACTGTTTAACAGAACCTGGGGCTGGATCTGATGCTAATTCCGGAAAAACTACTGCCGAACTTTCTGCTGATGGTAAATCGTATAAAATAAACGGCCAAAAAATGTGGATATCTAACGCTGGTTTTTGCAGCCTTATGATAGTATTTGCACGTATTGAGGATGATAAAAACATTACTGGCTTTATTGTTGAGTATGATGGGAATAATCCTAATGGAATTACTTTGGGAGAAGAAGAACATAAATTAGGTATTAGAGCAAGTTCTACACGTCAGGTGTTTTTTAACGATACAATTGTACCAGTTGAAAATATGTTGGCTGGTCGTGGCGAAGGGTTTAAAATTGCTATGAATGCCCTAAACGTTGGACGTATTAAACTTGCTGCGGCTTGTTTAGATTCTCAACGTCGTATTTTAACAACTGCAGTAAATTATGCAAATGAGCGTAAGCAATTTAAAACACCTATTGCAAACTTTGGAGCTATAAAAACAAAATTAGCACAAATGGCAACTAGTGCTTATGCAGGAGAGTCTGCTACATACAGAGCAGCAAAGAACATTGAAGATCGTATAGCTATTCGTGAAGCTTCAGGAAACTCACATCAAGAAGCAGAACTTAAAGGCGTAGAAGAATATGCTATTGAATGTTCTATTTTAAAAGTAGCAGTTTCTGAAGATGTACAAAATGCGGCGGATGAAGGGATTCAAATTTTTGGTGGAATGGGATTCTCTGAAGAAACACCTATGGAAGCAGCTTGGAGAGATGCTCGTATTGCTCGTATTTATGAAGGAACTAACGAAATTAACAGAATGCTATCTGTTGGTATGCTAGTTAAAAAAGCTATGCGTGGCCATGTAGATTTATTAGGTCCAGCAATGAAAGTACAAGAAGAATTAACTGGAATTCCTTCATTTGAAACTCCAGACTATTCGGAATTGTTTTCTGAAGAAAAAGCAATGATTGCTAAGCTTAAGAAAATATTTTTAATGGTAGCTGGTGCTGCTGTGCAAAAGTTTGGGCAAGAATTAGAAGAGCATCAACAATTACTAATTGCAGCAGCAGATATATTGATTGAAGTTTATATGGCAGAATCAGCAATCTTAAGAACAGAAAAGAATACAAAACGTCAAGGAGAAGAATCTCAATCTGTTCAAATTGCGATGTCTAAACTATATTTATACAATGCCATAAACATAGTTGAAGATAAAGGTAAAGAAAGTATTATTTCTTTTGCTGAAGGCGATGAACAACGTATGCTATTAATGGGGCTTAAACGTTTTACAAAATATCAAAACTATCCAGACATTGTAGATTTACGCAATGAAATTGCTGAGAAAGTAAAAGCTGAAAACAAATATTGTTTTTAGTTTCTTAAAATATTTAGTGACTAACTCAAATGTGAAAAACGTTTCAGGAATAATCTTCTGAAGCGTTTTTTTATTTTATTATCTTTAGAAAATCAATCACTTTACAATGAAACTAAACCTGTTTATTTTACTCATTTTGCCACTATCTCTTTTTTCGCAATCAAACATTCAAAATAAAAAACTGAATGAAGAAATTGTACAAAAACATATAGAACCTTTTAACAATAGAAATTTAGAAGAATTCTCCAAAGCTTTTGATATTCAAGTTTTAGTTAGTCGATTTCCTAACGACACCATATCGCTAGGGCGTGAAGAGTTGAAAGAAAGCTATGCTCGCTTTTTTAATAAAAACAAAAAATCTAATGTAAAAGTACTAAATAGAATGTCTCTTAAAGATGTAGTCATTGATGAGGAGTTAGGTACTGTAAACTATTCAACTAACAGACATATTACTATTTACAAAGTCGCAAATAATAGTATAAAATCTATGACTTTTATTAATAATGCAAAAGTTACTTCTAACCCAGAAGCTATTGTAAACAAACAGTTAGAAGCTTATAACAAAAGAGATATTGATGCATTTGTTGAAACTTATACTGATAATATAAAATTATACACTTTTCCTAGTAATTTAATTTCTGAAGGTCATAATGCCATTAGAAAGCAGTATGCATCAATGTTTGAAAAAACCTCCGACTTAAACGCTCAAATTGTAAATAGAATGATTTTAGGCAATAAAGTGATTGATAAAGAAATGGTTACTGCTAATGGTAACACCTTTTATGCCATTGCGATTTACGAAGTACAAAATAAAAAAATATCAAAAGTAACCTTCATTCAATAAAATGAAGCGTTAATTCTAATAAAACTAAAAATATGTCCCAGTTATAAATATTACGAACGTCTTAATAGTATACAAACAATTTAAAAACTTAAGATTATGAAAGAATTTATTGTAATTATACTAACGGCCGTTATTTCATTTTTTAGTCTAACATGCAAAGCTCAAACAGAAAAAAAACTCGAACCCAAACTAGAAAATATTGCTTGGATTTCGGGGAGTTGGGAAGGCGAAGCTTTTGGTGGAAAAACTGAAGAGTATTGGGGTAAACCATCAGGTGGGTCTATAATGGGAGCTTTTAAATTAATAGTAAACAATAAAGTTTCCTTCTATGAATTTGTTATTATTAAAGAGGTTAAAGGTTCTTTAATTCTCCAATTAAAACACTTTAATGATGACCTAACTGGTTGGGAAACAAAAGATAAAACTGTAGATTTTCCACTAAAGGAAATAACAACAAAGAAAATAATTTTTGACGGACTATATTTTGAAAAAATTAATGATTTAGAAATGAATATTTATGTAGACATACGTCAAAAAGATGGTTCTGTAGAAACTATAAAGTTTAATTATAAAAAAAATAAATAGCTTTGCTATCCTGAGCTATTATCAGAATCTTATAAACCAAGTAGCATTATCAAAAAATGAAACATTTAATATCTTTTAGTCTTTGCTTTATAACTTTGACCGCTTTTTCTCAAACTAGCCAAAAAATCTATAATATTATAGATGCTGTTTCATCTGATAGAATTCAAAAAGACATACAAACTCTTGTAAACTTCGGAACAAGAAACACGTTTAGCGATACTATTTCTGACACAAGAGGTATTGGAGCTGCAAGGCGTTGGATTAAATCTGAATTTGAAGCCATTTCAAAAAATTGTGGCAATTGCATTGATGTTTTTTACCAAAAAGATTTTGTAACCAAATCTGGCAATCGTAGAGTACCACACGATGCTTGGGTAGTTAATGTAGTGGCAATTCAAAAAGGCACAAAATATCCTAATCGTTATGTTATAATGAGTGGAGATATAGATTCGCGTGCTAGCGATACCATGGATTTTACAACCGATGCTCCTGGAGCTAACGATAACGCTTCAGGAATGGCAGGAACAATTGAAGCAGCTAGAGTTTTATCAAAATATCAATTTGAAAGCAGTATTATATATGTTGGATTATCAGGAGAAGAACAAGGGCTCTTTGGTGGGGCTGGATTAGCAAAATATGCACAAGACAAAAATTGGGATATTATTGGGGTTTTAAATAATGATATGATTGGAAACATCAAAGGCGTAGATGGTATTATAGATAACAGAACCTTTAGAATTTTCTCTGAACCTGTTCCCCCTACCGAAACAGAAAGAGAACGAACTTTAAGACGCTTTTACGGAGGGGAAGTCGATGGAGTTTCACGTCAATTGGCCCGCTATATTTATAAAACTACTAAAGTATATATGCCAGAAATGAACCCCATGATGGTTTATAGGTTAGATAGATTTGGTCGTGGTGGGCATCACAGACCGTTTAACGATTTAGGCTTTTCTGGTATTAGAATTATGGAAGCTCATGAAAACTACACACAACAACATCAAGATATTAGAGAAGAAAACGGTATAAAATATGGAGATGTTATTGAACATGTAAATTTTGATTATGCAAAAAAACTAACCGCAGTAAATGCTATAAATTTAGCAAGTTTAGCTTCTGCTCCGCAACAACCAAAAAATGTTGCTATTGGTGGAATTGTACAACCAGCGGTTAAATTTAAATGGGATAAAGTTGATGATGCCATTGGTTATAAAATTTACTGGCGAGATACAACATCGCCTACTTGGGATAATAGTAGATATGTTGGTGATGTCTCAGAATTTACTCTAGATGGTATTGTTATTGACAACTATTTTTTTGGCATAGCATCAGTTGGGAAAAATGGGTTTGAAAGTGTTGTCGTTTTTCCAAATAAAGTATTTAGAGACTAGCTGGTTAATATTAACATTATCTTATGATTTTTTTTAATTAATTTTAGACAAAATTTATAACAATGCACTTCCGTTTTTACTTACTATTTGCTTTTTTAATATTTCCTTTAATCTCTATTCCTGCTCAAGATTTATTGTCTGAAATAAATCATTTAACAAGACAAGACACCTTGCGAGGTAGTATTACTCCAGAGCGCGCTTGGTGGGATTTAACCTATTATCATTTAGATATTAAAGTTAATCCTGAAGAGAAGTCCATTAAAGGAAAAAACACGATTCAATATAAAGTATTGAAAAATCATTCTGTTATGCAGGTAGATTTACAAGCGCCTTTAAAACTTACAAGAGCCACCCAAAACGGAAAAGATCTAGAAGTAAAGCACGATGGTAATGCCCACTTTATATCACTTCCTGATGAACAAAATATTGGTGATATTAATAATGTAGTTGTTTATTACGAAGGCATTCCAAAGGAAGCTATTCGTGCTCCCTGGGATGGAGGAGTATCTTGGAAAAAGGATAGCAACGGAAATCATTTTATAGCAACCTCATGCCAAGGTTTGGGAGCTAGCGTTTGGTGGCCAAATAAAGATCATATGTATGATGAAGTTGACAGTATGCTTATCAGCGTTAATGTTCCAAAAGACTTAATGAATGTTTCTAACGGCAGATTAAAGCTTGTTGAACAGATTGGTGACACAAAAACTTATCACTGGATTGTAAAAAACCCAATAAATAATTATGGTGTTAATATAAATATTGGCGATTATGTTAACTTTTCAGAGGTTTATGACGGTATGGCGGGAAACTTAAATTTGGATTATTATGTGTTACGAGATAATTTGGATAAAGCCAAAGAACATTTTAAAGATGCTCCAAAAATGATGAAGGCCTTCGAACATTGGTTTGGCCAATATCCTTTTTATGCCGATAGTTTTAAACTTGTAGAAGTTCCTTATTTAGGTATGGAACATCAAAGTTCTGTAACATATGGGAATCAATACAAAAAAGGGTATTTAGGCAATGATTTATCAGGAACTGGCTGGGGTTTAAAGTTTGATTTTATAATTATCCATGAAGCAGGACATGAATGGTTTGCAAACAACATTACCAATGTTGATATTGCAGACATGTGGATTCATGAAAGCTTTACAGCATATTCTGAAAACCTCTTTTTAGACTACCATTATGGTAAAGAAGCTTCTGCCGATTACGTTATTGGAACCCGAAGAAACATAAAAAATGATAAACCTATTATTGGAAAATATTATGGTGTAAATAAAAAAGGTTCTGGAGTAGATATGTATTATAAAGGAGCTAATATGCTACATACTTTACGCCAGCTTATTGAAGATGATGAAAAATGGCGACAGATTTTACGCAAAATGAACTTAGAGTTTTATCATCAAACAGTAACTACTCAGCAAATAGAAAATTTTCTATCTAAGGAAACAGGTATTGATTTAACTGAGTTTTTTAATCAGTATTTAAGAACAACTCAAATTCCAACTATACAATACTCTATTAAAAATAAAGAATTAAAATATCGTTGGACCAACATTGTTGATGGTTTTGATATGCCAATTCAAGTGAAAATTGGAGATAATGAACAATGGATTTTTCCTAACGCTGAATGGAAAACAATGCCTTTAGAATCTAATGACATTTCTTTCATTATTGACAGAGATTTTTATATTGATTCAAAAAAAATATAAGCATTTTGGAAATTCCTGAGCTTTATTTTAAAACTGATATTGAATGGCGTGAATGGTTACATACAAACCACGATAAAACCAAAGGCATCTATTTAATTTTTTATAAAGTAGAAAACAAAGAGCCTTCAATGCGCTGGGGAGATGCTGTAAAAGTAGCCCTTTGTTATGGATGGATTGACTCGACCGTTAAAAGTTTAGGAAATGGAAAACGCAGGCAATACTTCTCCCCTAGAAATCAAAAAAGTGTTTGGAGTGCATTAAACAAAAGATATATTATAGAATTAAAGGCTTCAAATTTAATGCATGAAAGCGGATTAAAAATTATTAAAATTGCAAAAGCAAATGGTAGTTGGACAGCTTTAGATAATGTTGAAAATGAAGTTATCCCAAAAGAACTTCAAAAAGAATTCGATAAAAACAAAGAGGCTTTTAATAATTATAAAAACTTTGCTCCTTCCTACAGAAAAGGTTATTTATATTGGCTAAATCAGGCTAAACGCGAAGCTACTAGAGAGAAACGTATTGCAGAAATTATAAAGCTTTGTAAAGCAAACATAAAAGATAGAGGCGGTTGGTAAATAATGCTTTTAAGCTTATTCAACACGCTTAAGCGCACCTATATTTTCTATTTTTATTTGTTTACCAATGGTAGAAATAAAGCCTTCTTTTTTAAATTGAGATAATACTCGAATAGCAGATTCGGTAGCAGTTCCAACTATATTGGCAAAATCTTCTCTAGAAAGTAAAACACTTAAAGTACCATCTGGGTTAACACCAAAACTATCGTGTATATAAACTAAAGCTTCAGCCAAACGCTGACGTACAGATTTTTGAGCCATATTAACAATTACATCATCAGCTTCTTTTAAATCATGTGCCATTTCTTTTAATACTTCAAAAGAAAATTTTGAGTTCTTTTGTAAGTCTCCAATGATTTCACTTTTAGGAATAAAACAAACTTCCATATCATTTAGCGCTACAGCTTGTAAGTTAGAACTTTCATCAGAAATAAGAGAG
Organism: Jejuia spongiicola; assembly: GCF_023502325.1. Classification (NCBI taxonomy): domain Bacteria; kingdom Pseudomonadati; phylum Bacteroidota; class Flavobacteriia; order Flavobacteriales; family Flavobacteriaceae; genus Jejuia; species Jejuia spongiicola. Next base: position 264,078 of record NZ_JAMFLZ010000002.1, on the reverse strand, counting down.
CGTTGCCCCAAAAGCTGCCCTTTAACAACCATCTTCACTATCTGATCTTTACCGTTGGCACTCAATTTTGATAGTTTGCAAATTCCATCCTTAACACAATAAACACCATTTAACGTTTCTCCTTCTTCAAAAATAACATCTCCTTTTTTTATAGTCATAGATGTTTTACAACTAGAAATACGTACTAACTCATCGGTAGTTAATGCCTTAAGAGAATTAAACTGTTTTATAATACATTGTTCGCACTTGCCCATAACTAATAATTGGTGGTTTTGTAAAAATAAATAAAACATGACAAATATCATATTTTAAAAGGACATCATTTGTGACTTTTGTTACAGGTATAAATGAGCAAATAATAATGAATAAAAACACATGTTTTCATTGTGGTTTAGATTCTACTTCTTCAAAAATCACATTTGATGATAAACCCTTTTGTTGTAATGGTTGTAAAACTGTTTACGAAATTTTCTCTACAAACGATTTAACTTGCTACTATGATTTACAAGAATCACCTGGTACAACGCCTAAAGAAATAGAAGGGAAATACAATTTTTTAGAAAACAAAAAAATTGTAGAGCAACTATTAGAGTTTAATGATGATGAAATACAAATTATAAACTTATACATCCCGAATGTTCACTGTAGTTCTTGTATTTGGATTCTTGAAAATTTAAATAAACTGAATGCTTCTATAAGCTCATCTATAGTCAACTTTGGGAAAAAGACAGTTAGAGTTACATACAACACTAAAACGTTTACACTAAAAAGCCTAGTAACGTTGTTAAGCAGTATTGGCTATGAACCGTATATAAGCTTAGACGATTATAGCATTGGTAAAAAACAGATTGATAGGTCACTTATTTATAAACTTGGCGTTGCAGGTTTTGCCTTTGGAAATGTAATGTTTCTTTCTTTTCCTGAGTATTTTCAAGTAAGTGGGTTTTGGATTGAACAATATGCTCCAGTTTTTAGGTGGCTTATGTTTGCTTTTTCTTTACCTGTTGTTTTTTATTCTGCACAAGATTATTTTATTTCGGCTTATAAAGGACTTCGTTCTAAAATTTTGAACATAGACGTTCCTATAGTACTTGGGGTATTAGTATTGTTTTTAAGAAGTTCTTTTGAAATAACATTTAACATTGGCACAGGCTTTTTTGATAGCTTAACTGGCTTAATTTTCTTTTTACTACTTGGTAAATTTTTTCAGCAAAAAACCTATTCATTTCTATCTTTTGAACGTGATTATAAATCTTACTTTCCTATCGGAATTACAAAAATAAATGCCGATAAGAAGGAAGAGTCCGTCCAAGTTTACGATATAAAAAAAGGAGATAAACTACTTATTAGAAACGAAGAATTAATTCCTGTTGATTGTATATTAATTAAAGGTAAAGCTCGAATAGATTATAGCTTTGTTACTGGTGAATCTAAAACGGTTTCTAAACAATCTGGTGATAAACTTTTTGCTGGTGGCAAACAACTTAACGGCACTATTGAAGTTGATGTTTTAAAATCTGTAGAGCAAAGTTATTTAACTCAGCTATGGAGCAACGATGTTTTTAAGACTAATAAAGAATTAGCATTTACAAACATAACTAACAGCATTAGTAAGCGTTTTACAATTATCATTTTAACAATAGCTATAATAGCTACTTCGTATTGGTTAATTTATGATTCTAGTAAAGCGTTAAATGTCTTTACATCTGTTTTAATTATTGCCTGCCCATGTGCTATTGCGCTTTCTGCTCCATTTACTTTCGGAAATATTCTGCGCATTTTAGGTAAGAAAAAATTTTACTTAAAAAATGCTAGTGTAATTGAACAGCTAGCAAAAATAAATACCATAATTTTTGACAAAACTGGCACTATAACAGCAAATAAGGAAACCTCTATTAACTATGAAGGAATAAAACTTTCTTTAAAAGAAGAGTCTCTTTTAAAAAGCACATTAAGAGGTTCTAATCATCCTTTAAGCAGGTCGCTATATAACCTTTTAAGTGAACATAATATTGTTTCGTTAGATGCTTTTGAAGAGCATTTAGGTGAGGGTATTGAAGCACAACACAAAGAAGAGCATATAAAAGTAGGCTCTGCTTCTTTTGTAGGCTATACAAATGATACAGCTACGTTAAATACAACCGTACATGTTAGCAGTAATAAACAATATAAAGGGAAATTTACCTTCTATAATGCCTATAGAAAAGGCTTATCTCAATTATTCAATGCATTAAAGAAGGAATATGATTTAGTTATTCTTTCTGGGGATAATTCAGGTGAAAAAGAAAATTTAACCAAATTATTACCAACAAAAACCAAGTTACTATTCAATCAAAAACCTGAAGACAAGCTTGAATATATAAAATACCATCAATCAGAAGGAGCACATGTGTTAATGATTGGTGACGGATTGAATGATGCCGGTGCATTAGCACAAAGCAACGTAGGTATTGCTATTTCAGAAAACGTGAATGTGTTTTCTCCTGCTTGTGATGCCATTTTGGATGCTTCAAAATTTAACCAATTATTTAATTATATAAAGGTTTCTAAATCAGCTATAAAAATTATAAAATGGAGCTTCCTATTATCATTCATTTATAACATTATTGGACTTTATTTTGCGGTAACAGGGCAATTAGCCCCTGTTGTCGCTGCAATTTTAATGCCCTTAAGCTCAATAAGTATTGTAGTATTTACAACTATTACTACAAATGTTTTAGGAAGGAATTTAAAATAGAAATGATAACTAAATTTTGCAAATGGGTGCGTTAGGGATTGCAGCAGCATCCTTTTTTAAGGCACGAAAAAAAGATATAGCGGAAAGCCCGACCCAATAGGGTAACGCCAAAAAGAAAAAACAAATGAAACATGACAAAAATCATGTTTTATAAAAGCATATGAAAGTAATTTTGAACCATAACTTCAAATAGGTATGAGTGTTATATATATTTTATTAAGTATCAGCATTATTGTTGCCATTGGCTTTTTTATTGCTTTTATATATGCCGTAAAAAAAGGACAGTTTGATGACAGCTATACACCTTCTGTTCGTATGCTTTTTGAAGACGAACTTATCAAAGAACAATCAAAACCATCATTAAAAACTAAAAAGACCAATTAATTATTATGGAAGTACAACAGTTTCACTACGATAACAAAATCGTTAAAAATTTCCTCTATGCTACCATGCTTTGGGGAGTTGTAGGTATGCTAGTAGGCTTACTACTAGCCTTTATGTTCTTATTCCCTAACTTAACCGATGGTATTTCATGGTTAAGTTTTGGACGCTTAAGACCATTACACACCAATGCTGTTATTTTTGCCTTTGTTGGTAATGCAATTTTTGCAGGTGTTTATTATTCCTCTCAACGTTTACTTAAAGCCAGAATGTTTAGCGATGCATTAAGTAAAATTAACTTTTGGGGCTGGCAACTTATTATTGTAGGGGCTGCAATTACATTACCTTTAGGCTATACTACATCAAAAGAATATGCCGAATTAGAATGGCCTTTTGATATTGCCATTGCACTCATTTGGGTGGTGTTTGGTTGGAATTTAATTGGTACTATTCTAAAAAGAAGACAACGCCATTTATATGTAGCTATTTGGTTTTATATTGCCACATTTGTAACTGTTGCAGTACTTCATATTTTTAATAGTTTAGAAATGCCTGTTAGTGCCATGAAAAGCTATTCAGTATACGCAGGTGTACAGGATGCTTTAGTTCAATGGTGGTACGGCCATAATGCAGTTGCATTTTTCTTAACAACTCCATTTTTAGGGTTGATGTATTACTTTGTGCCTAAAGCAGCAAACAGACCCGTGTACTCTTACAGGTTATCGATTGTTCACTTTTGGTCATTAATTTTTATATATATTTGGGCTGGACCTCATCACCTTTTATACACAGCATTACCAGAATGGGCACAAAACCTTGGTGTTGCATTTTCTGTAATGTTATTAATGCCTTCTTGGGGAGGGATGATAAATGGACTATTAACGCTTCGTGGTGCATGGGACAAAGTTAGAACAGACCCTGTTTTAAAATTCATGGTAGTTGCTATTACTGGTTATGGTATGGCAACCTTTGAGGGCCCAATGCTATCTCTTAAAAACGTAAATGCCATAGGCCACTTTACAGACTGGATTATTGCACACGTACACGTTGGTGCTTTAGCTTGGAACGGCTTTTTAACTTTTGGAATGATATACTACCTAGTACCAAAGTTATTTAAAACAAAATTATACTCTGTAGGATTAGCAAACTTGCACTTCTGGATTGGAACCTTAGGTATTATTATGTATGCTTTACCAATGTACGTTGCTGGATTTACTCAAGCTAGTATGTGGAAACAATTCAACCCTGATGGCACATTAACTTATGGTAACTTTTTAGAAACAGTTACTGAAATTATTCCAATGTATTGGATGCGTGCTATAGGCGGAACGCTTTTTATTGTAGGAATGTTAATTCTTGTTTACAACATCATTGTAACTATTAAAAATGGTAGTAAGGTGTCAGATGAATTAGCTGAAGCTCCAGCTTTACAAAACGTTTCAAAACGTCGTACAGCTAATGAAGGATGGCATACATGGTTAGAAAGAAAACCAGTTCAATTAACAATATTAGCAACTGTAGCTATTTTAATAGGAGGTATTGTACAAATTGTTCCAACTATAATGGTAAAATCTAATATACCAACAATAAGTAGTGTACAACCTTATACACCTTTAGAACTAGAAGGTCGCGACATTTATATTCGAGAAGGCTGTGTTGGATGTCATTCACAAATGATTAGGCCTTTTAGAAGTGAAGTAGAACGCTATGGAGAATATTCAAAAGCTGGTGAATATGTGTACGACCATCCTTTTCTTTGGGGAAGCAAACGTACAGGCCCAGATTTACATCGTGTAGGTGGAAAATATTCTGACAATTGGCACTTAAATCATATGTATGATCCTCAAAGTACCTCATCAGGTTCTATTATGCCAGCATATCAATGGTTAGTTCGCAATGAATTAGATAAGTCTCAAACTGAAGCTAAAATGAAAGCCATGGTATCCTTAGGTGTTCCATACACTGATGAAGATATTGCAAATGCTCAAAAGGCCATGCTAGATCAAGGTACTCAAATAGAGGAAAACTTATATAGCGATCCCGATTTCGCAGAAACTTACGAAGCAGATAAAACTGCTGGAGGTGCAAATTTTGTTGAGATGCGTAATCGTGAAATTGTAGCAATTATTTCTTATTTACAACGATTAGGAACCGATATTAAAGTAAATAATTTAGAAACCGCTCAAAACTAAAATCATGCTAAAATTTGTAAAAAACCATATGGAGAGCATCACAGGTATCGAGATATACCCAATTATTTCATTACTCATATTCTTCATCTTTTTTGTAGTTCTGTTTTGGTGGGTTTTCACGGCTAAAAAAGACTATATAAAAACAGTAAGTAACATACCATTAGACAACCAAAATCAAACAGAGTTATGAGAAATTTAATTCCATCTTGGGTAAGAGTACCTATTGTATTCTTTATCATCTTCGGACTAGTAGAATATTTTGTAGATTCTGGTGATAAGCCAGCATTTATAGAACAACCAATAGTATTATTATTTTTGTTATTAGTATTGTTAGTTCTTATAGCCATTGAAGCCATAGTTGCCTCTGTTGATAATATCTTATATCATAGCTTAGACGAAGAAGGCAAAGCAAGGTATGATGCCAAAAGAAGCAAAGTACCTGAATTTAAGTGGATAAAAAACACTTATAAAAAATTAGTTGGAGCTAGGCCAATTAAAGAAGAACACGAAATTATTTTAGACCACAATTATGATGGTATAAAAGAATTAGATAATAACCTACCTCCTTGGTGGATATATAGTTTTTACATTTCAATAATATTTGCTGCGGTTTATTTGCTTAGGTTCCACGTTTTTAATGGCGAAAATCAATATAGTGAATTAGAAACCGAATATGCCGAGGCCAAAATTGCAATAGAAAATTATAAAAAAACAGCTAAAGACTTAGTCGATTTTAATACCGTTGAATTATTAACTGAAGCATCTGATTTAAAAGCAGGTCAAACTATTTTCGAAACCAATTGTGTAGCTTGTCATAAAGCTGACGGCGGAGGTGGTATTGGCCCAAACCTAACCGATGAGAATTGGATACTAGGAGGTGGTATCAAAAATGTTTTTAAAACAGTATCTGAAGGCGGTCGTGATGGTAAAGGAATGATTGCTTGGAAACAAAGTTTAAAACCTGCCGAAATTGCTCAAGTATCAAGCTATGTATTACAATTTCAAGGTACAACACCTGCAGAACCAAAAGCAGCTGAAGGTGATATATGGGTAGAAGAAGCAACTAACGAGTAAATACAACTAATCTACAAGGTTTGTAAAAAAACCTTGTAGATTAAAAAAGTAAAACATTTTCAGTTGGAGTGTATAATAAAGAGAATAAATATTAATATCTCTTTTTAGGTACAAATATGTTGAGTGAAATTTTTACTTAGCATGACAAAAAAAATAAAGACAACACTTTGGAAGCACCAGAAAACGAATCGTTTAGAGACTCTATTGGCACTATTAATGAAGAAGGCAAACGTGCTTGGGTATATCCAAAAAAGCCAAGTGGTAAATATTATGAAAAGCGAAAAATAGTAAGTTATATTTTGCTTGTTTTTTTATTTGCTGCACCATTTATAAAAATTAATGGCAACCAGTTCTTAATGTTTAATATTTTAGAACGCCGCTATAACATTTTTAGTTTTCCTTTTTGGCCACAAGATTTCCACTTATTTGTAATCTCAATGATTATAGGTGTTATTTTTATTGCGCTTTTTACTGTTAGCTTTGGGCGTATTTTTTGTGGCTGGATTTGTCCACAAACCATTTTTATGGAAATGGTTTTCCGCAGAATTGAATATTGGATTGATGGAGACAGAAACAAACAACGCAAACTAGATAGGCAAAAATGGGATGCTGAGAAAATTAGAAAACGCCTATTAAAATGGTTTATATTTTTAGTCATATCCTTTCTAATTGCTAATGTATTTCTAGCATATTTAATTGGGAGTGACAAGCTTATAAAATATGTTACAGATGGTCCTTTAGAGCATTTAGGCACCATGTTTCCTCTAATAATCTTTACGGCAGTTTTCTATTTTGTATTTGCCTGGTTTAGAGAACAAGTCTGTATTATTGCCTGTCCTTACGGAAGGTTACAAGGCGTGCTACTTGACAACAAATCAATAGTTGTAGCTTACGATCATAAGCGAGGTGAAGGAGAAAGTGGTAGAAAAAAGTTTAGAAAAAATGAAGACCGAAAAGAACTTGGTCATGGTGATTGTATAGATTGCTTACAATGTGTACATGTATGCCCAACAAATATTGATATTAGAAACGGTACGCAATTAGAGTGTGTAAACTGTACGGCCTGTATAGATGAATGCGACCACATTATGGAAAGCATTAATTTACCAAAAGGATTAATTAGGTATGCAAGTGAAAATGAAATAGAGAAAAAAGAAAAGTTTAAGCTTACCGCCAGAATGAAAGGTTATATCGCTGTTCTTATAATTCTTATAGGAGTTTTAGCTGGTATGTTATCATTAAGAAATGATATAGAAGCTAGGGTATTACGATTACCAGGACAATTATACGAACATAAGGAAGGTACCATTATAAGCAACGTTTTCACTTATAAATTAGTTAATAAAACATCAAAAAATATTGAGAACATTAGCTTCAAACTTAGAAAGTATAAAGGTGAAATTAAATTAGTATCAGCAGCTAATAATTTTGTAGTACCAGAACAGGGTTTAGCAGAAGGTACATTATTTATTGAAATTGATAAAAACGAATTAAAAGGAGATAAAAACAAACTAACCATTGATGTATATAGTGGTGATACACTCATTGAAACCACTACAGTAAACTTTTTAGCACCAAGAAGCTATAATTAGCTGTTAGTTTTTAAAAAATAAAGATTATGAAATTTAATTGGGGAACAGGAATTGTATTAGCTTTTATTGGCTTTATTAGCTTTATCATGTATTTTATTGTTACTATGCATACTGATGCAAAATATGATCATGATTTAGTAACTGAAGATTATTATAAACAAGAATTAGAGTTTCAAAATGATATAGACAAAGAAAAAAACTCTAAAGATTTAACCTCAAATATTACTTGGAAAAAAACCAACGACGGTATATTAATAGTATTTCCTGAAGCACTTAAAGCAGAAAAAATTTCAGGAAAAGTGTTCCTATATAGACCATCCAATAAACAATTTGACTTTGATACTGCTATTTCATTGTCAAACCATAATTTGCTCATACCTGACAAACGTTTATTAGATGGTCGTTGGAACATTAAAGTAGATTGGGAATATAACGGTAAATCGTATTTATTCAAAAAAGAAATTGTGTATTAAAATTTAAAGTAATGCTTTGGTCTGCAATTATATTGGGTCTTTTAGGAAGTTTTCATTGCATTGGTATGTGTGGCCCTATTGCTTTTATGTTACCCGTAGACAGAAGTAATTCTACAAAAAAAATAATACAAATTTCTATCTATCATTTTGGAAGATTATTAGCATATAGCATCATTGGGTTAATTTTTGGTTTCGTTGGCAAAAGCCTTTATATTTTTGGATTGCAACAACAATTATCAATTATAATAGGTGTTATAATGATTGTTGTGATACTAACGCCTCTACACATTTTTAATAAGTACAATTTCTCAAAACCTATCTATAAAATAATTTCTAAAGTAAAGTCTGCACTAGGAAAAGCTCTAAAAAAGAAAACTTCTGACACCTTTTTAACCATCGGTTTTTTAAATGGGTTTTTACCTTGCGGTTTAGTTTATATGGCTGTTTTTGCATCTATAACAACTGCAAATGCCTTTCAAGGCAGTTTGTATATGTTGCTATTTGGCATAGGCACTATTCCACTTATGACGTCGGCCATTTATTTAGGTAAATTTTTAAACGCCACTATTAAACAACGTATCCAAAAAGCTATTCCTGTTTTTGTTGTTGTAATTGGATTGCTATTTATTATTAGAGGCTTAGGATTAGGTATTCCTTACATATCCCCTGCTCCTATTACTGAAATAGCTTCGAGTGCAATTGATTGCCATTAATTATTAAACGCCATAAAAAAAGGGAACAATAGATTTATTATTCCCTAGTTTTCAATAAGATTTTATACTAACTAAATCTTAAAAGTAATTACTGGTAAGGTTGAATGGTTTGCAACATCTTCTCCAACACTACCTTGAAAGAAATGAGACAACCCTTTTCTTCCATGAGTTGGCATAGCAATCAAATCTGCTCCCATTTTTATAGAAAAGTTTAAAATACCATCTTCTACAGTATAATCAGATACATAATGAACATCTTTCATTTTATCTAAATTCCCATCTGCTTTAGTAAAAAAGTTAACCACAAGGCGTTCAATTTCTAATGAATTTTTAAACCTGTCATTAGGTAAGTTTACATAAACCAAATAAACCTTAGACCCCATTTTATCGAATAATTTTGATGCATTTAAATAAGCTTTTATTGACTTTTCAGAGAAATCACAAGCAAAAACTACATCATGAAAATCTATTTGATTTAAATTATTCTTCACAACTAAAACTGGTATATCTGCGTTGCGTACCACTCGCTCTGTGTTTGATCCTATAAAAAATTCTTTTGCTCCGCTTACTCCATGAGACCCCATAACAATAAGGTCTGCATCATGCTTTAGCGCAACATCATTTACTTCGCTAAACACTTTAAAGTGCTTAACTATTGGAGTTATTTTTATATCTTTTAAATAATCTTTATCAAGAAAATCATTAAACTTTTGTTCTGCTAACTTAAAGAAAAACGCAGCTTTTTGATTTTGCAATCCATCTGTTGCATTTAGCATGATATCAGACATTTCTAACATATGTAATATTAACAGTTCAGCATTGTTTTTCTTTGCTAATTTTGCTGAAGCTTTTAAAGCAAATTCTGAATGTTTAGAAAAATCTATGGGCACAATAATTTTTTTCATGGTTTTAGTGTTTTAATGTTAAACAGTCATAGAAAACAACTGTACATCGGGTTGTTTTCGTTGTAATAATACATCAAAAGCCATACAAACATTTCTAACAAATGGTTGTCCTGCTTTAGTTACTTCAATACTATTCGAGCTTATGTTAAGGAGTCCATCAGCTTCCATTTCTTTTAATTGCATTAATGCTTCTGGTATTTCTTTAAAATAAAGATGATTTTCATTCCATGAGGTTTTAAATTGACACATTAAATTAAGAATATGTTTTCTTATAACTAAATCTTCCTCATTTAAAATATGCCCTCTATATACTGGAATTATATTCTCATTTATTAAATGATAATATGCTTCAATTCCTTTTACATTTTGGGCGAAACCATACCAACTATCGCTAATAGAGGATACTCCCAACCCAATCATAGCTTGTGTTTTTGATGCCGTATAACCCATAAAATTTCTATGCAAACCTCCGCTTTGCATAGATAGATAAAGGCTATCTGTAGTTAAAGCAAAATGGTCCATTCCTATTTCCTGGTAACCAACTTTAGCAAGTAGTTCTTTACCTAATTCGTACTGTGCTCTTTTTAATTCTGCCGATGGCAAATCTGTATCTTTAAAACCTCGTTGTCCATTCCCTTTCATCCAAGGTACATGTGCATAGCTATAAAAAGCCAACCTATCAGGAAGCAATTCTTTAGTTTTTAATATGGTTTCTTTTACATGATCTAAAGTTTGAAATGGTAAACCAAAAATAATGTCATGTCCTACAGAAGTATATCCAATTTCCCTTGCAAGTTGTGTTGCTCGTTTTACGTTTTCAAAAGGTTGAATTCTATGTATTGCTTTTTGCACTGTTTCATTATAATCCTGTACACCATAACTTACACGTCTAAAACCAACATCATAAAGTGCTTGTAAGTGTTCTCTCGTGGTATTATTTGGATGTCCTTCAAAACTAAACTCGTAATTTTTTGCAAGTTTGGATGTCTTTAAAATACCGTTAATAAGCCGTTTTAAGTTTTCAGGACTAAAAAAGGTTGGTGTGCCTCCACCAAGATGCATTTCTTTAATTATTGGTTTTTCGTCAAACAGTTCTAAATATAATGACCATTCTTTTAAAACCGCAGTAATATAAGGAGACTCAACACTATGCTGTTTTGTAATACGCTTATTACAACCACAAAATGTACATAAACTTTCGCAAAAAGGCAGATGAATATAAAGACTTATACCTTCATCTAAATTACTTTCATTAAAAGATGTGATTAAAGACGATTTCCATTTTTTTAAAGAAAATGTCTCATTATTCCAATAAGGAACCGTTGGGTAACTTGTATACCGCGGTCCGGCAATATTATACTTGTTTACTAAATTGCTTAACATACCTAACTTTTATAAAACAAAAATACAATACGGCATAGGTTTAAAATATGATATATGTCATGTAGAATATTTGCAATTAGCTAATTATTAACTTAACTTTCGGATAAATAAAAACACTATTAAAAATGAAAAAAATAAGCTTTCTATTAATTGCCATAACACTAGGTTTTTCGGCTTGTAAGAATGAAAAGAAAGAAACCAAATCTGCAGATGAAACAGTAATTGCTGAAAAATTTGTTGTTAAACCAGAAGGAACATCTGTAAAATGGACGGCTTACAAAACTACTGAGAAAAAACCTGTTGGAGGAATCTTTAAAATTTTAAACTTTGAAAACAAAGAAGGTGCTACACCACAAGAGGCTTTAAATAATTTAAGCTTTTCAATTCCTGTTAGCAGTTTATTTACTAATGATGCAACCAATACTCGCGATGCTAAAATAAAAACCTCATTTTTTGGTACGATGCTAAATACTGAGTTCTTAAAAGGAACTATTAAATTTGTTGATAACAACTATGTTGCTTCTATAACTATGAACGATGTCACCAATGATTTACCTCTAACTGTCAGCATAACAGATGAAAGACGTGTAAGTATGACTGGCACCATGAACCTTAAAGACTGGAATGCATTAGCGGCTTTAGATGCATTAAATAAGGTATGCTTTGATTTACATAAAGGACCAGATGGTGTAAGTAAAACTTGGGAAGATGTTGCTATTGAAGTTAATACCTTTCTCCGTAAAAATTAATCGTATATATTTTAAAATATATCAATATTTAAAGCTGCTTATAAGGCAGCTTTTTTATTTTTACACTATAAATTAAAATAACCATATGAATCCGTCGGCTCAAGGTTGGATAAAAAAATTACTAAAGGAAGTTACTCAAAACAATTCTTTTTTAAATTATAAAGAAGATGAGTTTTATAGTGCCTTAAGAACTTGTGGTTTTATTTATGGTAGTAACTTGAGTATAGTTGCACAAGCTTTTAAAAATGCTGATCTCTCTGAAGAAGAGTTATGTAAAACCAATTTATGTTTAACACTTTTATATGCACATAAAAACTCAAACTCTAAACTTTCTTTTGTGGATAGTGTTATTGACTTTTACACCAGCATTAATGAGTATAAAATGTCTTTTTTTCAAGAGCTTATAGGTGGAAAAAAATCAAGTGAACAATTAGAAAAGATAATTCATAAACGAATTCAAATTGATGATAATATTATCACTAAAAACTTCAACTATTTTATTATTAATGCTTTATTATTTGTTGATGTATTAGCGTATCAAGAGTTTTTAAAAAATGAATCTATTTCGAATGAATACATAAAAAATTTAGAAGCAACTATTGAATCTATTTCTTTAGATGTTTTAAAATCTAAATCCACAATAAATCAATATGATGATAGTTTAATAAAGCTTTTTGAGTCTTCGTTAAGGTATCAAAACAACACATATATTAGTTACAACAATGCCATTAACATATTAAAAACGCCTCAAGAAAAACAGTATATTTTAGATTTAGCATGTATGGCAACTTGGAGTGATCGTGCCATTGATAAAGATGAACAACAGTTTCTTATTAAATTGGGTAACGACTTAAATGTAAACACATCTCAGGTTAATCTATCTATAGAATCAGTTAATCAATTTTATACCACCCATAAAGATAATATTGCACTATTAAGTTCTAAAAACATTGTAAAAAGTTTTTACAACAACTCTAGCAAAATGGTTACAAAACTTATTTCTAGAAATAGTAAACGCTTATACCAAGAGTTAAAAGATAGCAAAGAACTTATGGTACTCATTTCTCAATCTACAATAAGAGATTTGAATAAAGACGAACAAAAAAAGGTACAAGAACAACTTTTAGACATTTTTAAATCAATACCAAGTCTCGCTATATTTTTACTTCCAGGTGGTGCTTTACTACTCCCTTTAGTCGTTAAATTTATTCCTAAATTGTTACCCTCGGCTTTTGATGATAACAGAATTGAAGAATAGTTTTTATGAAAACTCAATTACAAAACTATTTAAACAGATACGCTTCTTTTTCTTCTGAAGAAATAGATCGTTTTTATAATTATCTTACACCAAGAACATTTCAGAAAAAAGAATTTCTTTTAAAAGAAGGCGACATTTGTAAAAACAAATTTTTTATTATAGATGGTCTAATACGCCTTTTTAATATTGATAATAAAGGGCATGAAAACATTATTCACTTTGGTATTGAAAATTGGTGGACAACAAGTTTTGAAAGTTTTATTACAGAAAAACCATCTTTGTTGTACATGCAAGCACTAGAAAAAACAACAGTACTTTCAATCAATAAAGAAAATCTAGAAAAAGCATACCAAAATATTCCAAAACTAGAACGTGTTTTTAGAATTACCACAGAGAATATGCTAATTGCGATAGAACGTAAAAACGAATTTTACACAAAAATGAGCAGTAAAGAACGTTATGATTTTTTTATTAAAAAACTCCTTTCTTTTGCTCAGCGGATACCTCAATATATGATTGCTTCATACTTAGATATTACTCCAGAGTATTTAAGTGAACTTAGAAAAGGTTAGTAATTTATTTGAGTGAAATTCACCTCAAAATCCTATTTCTTAAGATATCTTAATTTTTAATAGAATACGTAAATCTAACTTTGTTTCATAATCAAAAAATGATAACAATTATGCAACGTATTAGCTATAACGATATTCCTCACGGAATGTTTGAAAAATTAAGAGACATTGAAGATTTTTTAAAGCAATCGCCTTTAGAAACTCAATTATTAGAACTTTTAAAACTTAGAATTTCTCAAAAAAATGGTTGTGCTTATTGTGTTGATATGCACTACAAAGAATTAAAGCATACTGGTGAAACCGAATTACGTTTATCTTCACTTTGCGTTTGGGAAGAAACCCCTTATTTCTCAAAAAAGGAACGTGTCGTTTTAAAATTTGCTGACACTGTAACCCGATTAAATAGAGCTCCCATTTCTGATGCTGACTACAATCCACTTTTAGAATACTTTAATAAACAAGATATTGCTTACCTAACATTGGCAATTACACAAATAAATACATGGAATAGGTTAATGAAAGTCTTTCAATTTACTCCAGGACATTATAAAATAGCGCAATAAATCATGCAAGAAAAAATCATAAAATTGTTTTTAAGGGCTGCCATAAGTTTAGGTTTCATTTCTGCGGTGGCAGATAGATTAGGCTATTGGCCTAAAGACGCTTCGACTTGGTATAGTTGGGATGTTTTTTTAGAATATACAGCATTAATAAACCCCATTGTCCCAGAATCTTTAATTTCCACATTAGGAACTATAGCTACAGTTCTAGAAGTCGTTTTTGCTTGCTGTCTTATTATTGGTTACAAAACAGAACTATTTGCAAAACTTAGCGGGTTTCTATTATTAAGCTTTGCTTTAACTATGACTTTTTCAACAGGAATAAAAGGTGTGTTTGATTACTCGGTATTAGCTGCTTCTGCTAGTGCTTTTGCCTTAAGCATAATAAAAGATAAATATTTTGAATTGGATGCGCTTTTAAAGAAAAACAACTAAACCTTTAGCCTCATTAATACAATTTAACTTAAAACTCTTTATAAATAATCACAGTAACTATATACAAAGAGTTACTATTTAATAATATATCATTCAATAAAAGGTGGAATTCTGTTTTATTTCCGTTAGATTTACAATCAACTAACCAATAAAACTACAAATGATTTCTTACACAATCAACGAGATTAATGATATTTTAAAAGGCGAATTAATTGGACATACTAACCAACAAATTGATGGGCCAGAACAATTACAAAACGCAAAAATTAATCACATCACTTTTATAGGAAGTCATAAATATGTTAAGTATTGGGGAGATTCAAAGGCTTGTGCCGCCATTGTTAATGATAATTTAAATGTAGAAGCTGGTGAAAATCGTGCATTAATAAAAGTAAAAAATGCAGATTTAGCTATGGCTAAAATATTAGAATTATTTAATCCGTCTCCACCAGAATTTGAAGCTGATATTCATCCTACTGCAGTAATTCATGAAACGGCTACTATAGGTGCTGGTTGTAAAATTGGTGCAAACTGCTACATTGGTAAAAATGTAATTTTAGGAAACGGGGTTATTTTATATCCAAATGTTTGTGTTTTTGATGAAACTACTATTGGAGATAACACTGTAGCTTGGTCTGGAACTGTAATTCGCGAACGTTGTATTATTGGTAGTCACTGTATTTTTCATACCAATGTAAGTATTGGAGCTGATGGCTTTGGATACCGACCAAGTGATGATGGTCGTGGACTAGTTAAAATACCACAAATTGGCAATGTAATTATTGGGCATTATGTAGAAATTGGTGCAAACTCGTGCGTAGATAGAGCTAAATTTAGCGCTACTATTGTTGGCGATGGCTGTAAAATAGATAACCTAGTACAAATAGCACATAATAGTGTTATGGGACGTTTTTGTATTATGGCTGGACACAGTGGTTTAGCGGGTTCTGTAACTTTAGGAGATGGTGTTATTATTGGTGGAAGTGCTTCCATTAAAGACCATACCACTATAGAATCTGGTGCAACTGTAGGGGCAGGTTCCGGCGTTATGAACAATGTAAAAGCTGGACAAACTGTTTTAGGATATCCGGCACAAGAGGCACGAGATATGCTAAAACAATGGGTAGCAATGCGACGGTTAGCAAAAAAATAGATGCAAAAAAGCATGAAAAAAATTATAACCTTCTTCCTTGGGAGTTTATTATTCCTTCTTTTAGGATGTGATAAAAAGATTGAAGAAGGTGTCATGGAAAGTGATCTTACTAAAGATGTTGAGATGATTACAGACTTTGGCAAAATTGTTATTCGTTTATCTGATGACACTCCAAAGCATCAACATAATTTCATCAAATTAGTAAATAATCGTTTTTATGATAGTATTGCATTTCATCGTGTTATTGAAGGTTTTATGATTCAATCTGGAAATCCAACCAGTAAACCTAACACATCTTTTAATCCCGATGGTAACCCAAAACTCTCATACACTTTAGAAGCAGAGTTTAGACCAAATTTATTTCATAAAAGAGGCGCTATAGGTGCAGCAAGAGAAGGTGATATTGCCAACCCAAGTCGTTCTTCCAGTGGATTTCAATTTTATATTGTACAAAGAAGCAAACAAACAGATAGTACTTTAAATAAGGCGTTAGAACGTGTTAATTTTATGTCTGCAAGAAATAATGTGATTAATAGCTCTAAAATAAAACCAGATGTTGATGAGTACATTAGATTAATGAAAAGAAATCAGCTAATAAATGAAGAAGATTTAACTGATGAAGACTCCTTGTTGTTTAATACTTTAAAAAACAAGATTGACTCCTATAACATGGATTCGTTGGCTAAAATTGAATTGAAAAACATAAAACAATATAATTACCCAAAAGCCCATACTGATGTTTATAAAACTATTGGAGGCACACCTCATCTAGATCAAAACTATACCGTTTTTGGTGAAGTAGTTAAAGGAATGAATATTGTTGATAGTATAGCGAAAACCAAAACAGATGAATCTGATAAACCAATTAATGATATTCGAATCTTATCAGTAAAAATGATTAAAAGAAAATCATATTAAATATCGTCAGTTCGACGTAAGATGCTATGTTTTCAAGTATAAAACCTAATAAAAACTGACTACGCTCGATCTGACTGCAAAAGTTAAAACCTTGATAATTAGATAGTAAATTCAACACTGATTTGACTATATAGATTGGCCGTATAGCAATAGATTGTTATTGTCAGAAAAAAGTGATAATTTTAGTTTTAAATTATTTAGATGTTTAAACGCACATGAGGACAGCTTTTTTAGTTGCTATATTATTCACATTAACCATTAATTCTCAAAGCATTGATGTTGTAAAACAGATACAGCATGCATCGCATAACAAAGCTTCCGAATCCATATATTTACAAACGAGTAAAGACATATACGAAACCAGAGAAGATTTATGGTTTAAAGCTTATGTACTAGATTCAAAAAACTTAACGCCATCTAACAAAAGCAAAATTTTATTTGTTCAATTATTGAATAACGAACAAGATATTCCTGTATGGGAAGAAAAGTACGAAATAGAGAATGGCTTTGTAAATGGACATTTATTTTTACAGGACACGTTAAAACCAGGCACATACACACTAACGGCATACAGCGCAAATTCTTTTTACAAAGATTCTGGTGCGTTTAATGCGGTTAGAAAAATTCAAGTATTAAAAAGCATAGCTGACAAACCTCCTCAATCAAATCAGAAAAAACAGGATAGTATATTTCAGTTTGTAACGTTTCCTGAAGGTGGAAATTTAGTAAATGGTATTGAAAGCAGATTAGCTTTTAAAGCGGTAAACTCAAAAGGGCATCCTGTAAATGTATCAGGTGTATTATACGAAAATGATGAGCCTTTAACGCATTTTAAAAGCACACATTTGGGTATGGGAAGCTTTCTATTTATTCCCAATACAAACAAAAGTTATCATATAAAACTCTCAAAAAAAGGAGAGCAAGAAACCTATTCTATTCCTAAAATTTATAGTCAAGGGAAAGTGATGCGATTAATTTCTCAAACAAAAGAAAACCTAATTTTTAAGGTTTCTCAAAACCCTAGTTTAAAAAAGGAAACCGTACATATAAGAGTGCAATCAAGAGGTATTGCGTACAATTTAGCAACAGCAGTATTAGAAAAAAACTTAAAAATAAAAATTCCTATTACAGATTTACCCCAAGGGATAGCAGAGGTAACATTATTTAATAAAAATTTTGAGCCAATATGCGAACGCTTAATTTATGTTAATCCGGATAGAAAACTTAATATAAAAACAAGTTTGCTTAAAAGTGAATATAAAACTAGAGATAAAGGCACTTTAAAAATACAGGTTACAGACGAGAATGGAAACCCAGTAATGGCGCATTTAAGCTTAAGTATTTTTGACCGTATTTATAAAAATAAGCAAGACTCAAAAACCATAGAGAGTCATTATTTTTTATCTACACAGCTAAAAGGGAAACTTTATAATCCTGCCTACTATTTTGATGAGCAAAATAAAGACCGAAAAGAAAATTTAGATTTACTTTTATTAACCCAAGGTTGGAGGCGTTATGTATGGTCTGAAACCAATTTAGAAGCTTTAAAACACAAAAAACAAGTAGTTTTTGATGATATTACTGGTAAAGCAACTAATAAAGAAAAGAAGAAAAATAAAGATTCTAAACTACTAGGTACACCAGTAATTAATGTTTCTAATTCTGAGCTTAAAAACCCAAGTGAGTTTATTCTTTTAGACTCATTGGGTATGTTTAAAGTTAAACCTAATCATTTAAAACTAGGAGAGCGCAACTATGTTTACTTTAAACTTATGATTTCGCCACAACAGAAATACTTATATACGATTAACAACAATTGGTTTAAATCAATTAATACGACTAGAAAAACGAAGTCCATCTACTACCCAGAATACCATCCTAAAAACTTAGAAGAAGAGCAGGTTATACCTTTTAAACTTTATGCAGATATAAAAGAGTTGGATGAAGTGGTGCTTAAAACAAAAAAGAAGCGGGTGTCTCGTGATAAATATTTGGGAAAACTAGATAGTATTTTAAGATTAGAAATTATAGATTGGATAGCAGAGCCCTGCAAAACATTAAACTGCCCGTTTCATCCTTATGAGCCAGGAAACGAATTACCTGTTGAGGGGCAAACATACTCTAGATATGTAAGCGAGTATTACGAAAATAATCAGCGTAAAGAAATACGCGAAACAGTAGTATATAAAAAACGTAAAATAACGGATGAGTATTTAATGTCTAGATTTAACCTTATTAGAATAAAAGGCTATTATGGCAAGCGGGAATTTTACCAACCGGTTTATGATGAAGAAACTATAAATGATCCCTTCCCTGATTATAGAAATACCCTGTTTTGGAAACCAGATATTATTACTAACAAACAAGGCGAAGCCATTATAGAGTTTTATTGCTCTGATATTAATACCACGTTTTTAGGCGAAATAGAAGGTGTAAGTGGCGATGGATTATTAGGTGCAGCTAATTTAGAATTTGCAGTTCGTAAACGGAAAAATTAAATATCTATTTTAAAAAATGCAAGGCTAATGTTTGTATGCTTTTCTTATTGACTTTGTCAGAAAAATTAGCTAACTTCGTTTAACGTCGGATATAAGTCACATGTGCTGAATTTATTTCAGTATTAAAACGACGCATATCCGTAAAAAACATTAGGCATAATTTAAAGAAACATACAAATTGACATTCAACAAAGAAGAAAGGATAGGAGTGTTTTCTGTAGCCAAAATTTTTGTAGAAGATTTTGAATGGATTTTTCGCGAACAACCTGTAAATGATTTTGGGATTGATGCATTTGTAGAGATTACATCAAGAATCCATCCATTAGTTAAAAATATAGTCCCTACAGGTCGTTTAATAGGTGTTCAAATAAAATCTGGTGAAAGTTTTTTTAGTGAAGAAAAGGATGCAGATTTTATTTATAGAGGCAGTAAGAAACATTTAAGTTACTGGTCAAGCCATTCTATTCCTGTTATTTTAATTTTATATGATAAATCAACTAATTCGGCCTATTGGCAAGAAATAAGTAAAAGCTCTGTAACACTTACTAAGAAAGCGTTTAAGTTATCCGTACCAAAGTCTAATCTTTTAACTACTAAATTTTATGAGAAGCTAGAAGATATAGGATATTATAAGAATGAGTATGGATATCGACTTTGGCAATTGAGACGTTCTATTGAAGCAATGAAAATAGCTACAACAAGAAAATGCTTCCTTTACATTCAATTATCAGAAAATTATTATACAAAAGACTATCACGTTGAAATTTTAATGAGCCCTGAAGATGATGATTTTATAGCAAAAGTTTTTCACAAACTCTTCCATTCAAACTTTGAAGTTTTTTATTCATTTCACTTAAAAAATAACAATAGTTTAACTGATGGGATTAAAGAAACAATTCCTTGGGTTGATTTGTTTTATAAGGGTGTACCCTTTTCAGATGAGATTTTTCAAAAAAATGTAATTACTGACACAAATGAGTTTTCAAAAACTTGGAGAATAAAGCCAGATTTAACAGATGAGAAATCAATTTATGCAATTGCTTGCGAAATGACTGGTGATTATTACTTTAAATTAGAAGTAAGTCCGAATGAGCTCGCTTCAAACTTTATAGCAATTAATGAATTCTTAACCAAAAAGCCAGAAGTTGAATAGAGTATTTTCTAATAAAAAAACTATGTCTAACAACGTGTATAATTAATTGCGGCTGAATTTCCTCTCGGAAATTCAATCTTATTAATTATCTTTCGGTTACGGCGGAAAATGACTCGCGTCCTTTTCCGCAACTAATCATACACGAACACGTTAAACGAACCTTCAATGAAAAAATACTTTCTAACAACTAAGCTCATTTTATTACTAATTGCATCAAATATTTACGGACAAGAATATTTTGAAGGTCAATTAAACTATAAAATAGAATACCAACCTCTAAATGCTAACATTCCTGCTGAATATTTAGCAAAGGAATTCGGAGATTCTTTTACTGCTTATGTAAGGGAAGATAGATATGCAATGATTTATCATGCCAAGGGAGAGCTTGGATGGATGAAAGTTATTGTTAGGCTTGATGAAGGATATTCCTATACTGAATTTGAAAAAGTAGATACCATTTCAAAAACTAAATTTGGACTTGAAAAGAATAAACTTATTGAATTAAAAAGAAATACTAATGATAGTAAAGAAGTATTGGGAGAAATGTGTGAGTCCATAACTTTGAATTACGAGCCTTCTAATCCTGAATCTTTTTTTCAAAGCTTTAGGGGCAAATATTATTTTAATCCAAAATATAAATTAAACGCAAATTTATATCAGAATTATACGGACGGATTTTGGAATCTGTTTGTTAAAGAGTCTGAATCAATTAGTATACGAAATGAAACTGAGTTTTATCCATTATTTAAGGCTATTCAAGAAGCCTCCTCAATTGAAATCAAGACTATACCATTAGAAATGTTTGAGCCGAATAGCTCAAAGATAATATCGGAAAAATTATAAAACCATTAAACGAACCTTCAAAATTTACTCCAACCACGCTTTAAAATCTTTAACTCGCTCGCGAGCTACTATTACATCTTGCTCGTTATATGAGTTTAGTTTAATTTGTAAACGCGAATTGGTATAACTTACCATATCTTTTATAGCATTTATATTTACAAAAAACTTACGGTTAATGCGGTAAAAGGTTTGTGGTTCTAGCTCGTCTTCCAAATGCTCTAAAGTGGTGTCTAACAAATAATTTCGCCCTGCAGTTGTATACAAATAAGTGCCTTTGTTTTCGCTATAAAAACATTCAATCTCATCAATATTAATAAGTTTTAAATGTTGACCTACTTTTACTGAGAAACGCTTTTTATATTCTCTATCGATGGGGTTTACAAGCAATTTTTTAATATCGTTAAAATCTAAAGTTACGGCTTGCTTCTGTGGCGCACGTTCTTGATATTTTTTTACGGCTATAGCTAAATCGTCCTCATCAATAGGTTTTAATAAGTAATCGATACTATTAAGCTTAAAGGCTTGTAGTGCATACTCATCATAAGCTGTGGTAAAAATGATGGCAGACTTTATATCGATAGTTTCAAATATTTCGAACGATAAGCCATCACTTAATTGAATGTCTAAAAATATTAAATCTGGATGCGTGTTGTTTTGAAACCATGCGATAGATTCTTCAACGGAATGCAACATGGTTTCGGCTTCTAAATTTAATTTTTGTAGCATACGTTGTAAACGTCGTGCTGATGGTTTTTCGTCTTCTATAATTATTACGTTCATTTCTTATTAGTTCTTGTTTGCGTTAGTGATTGAAATCCTTCGATTGCGCTAGGACAAACTCATCCTTTTTTGAGTCACGAAAAAAAGATGCGGTGGAAAGCACGACCTAAAAAGGAACGCCCTAATTCCATTGTTTTTTATCTTTATCCATATATTCTTTTACTTTGCGTTCGTGCCAGTTTTTAGAGAAAAACAAGTCTTTACCAAATATACTTAAGGCATGAAAGCCTAAACCTAAGCCCCAGAAAAAAGCTGTAGTAAATGTTCCGAAATGCCAAAAATCCTGATTATTTGAATTGATTGCCACCATAGTTATAATAAAAACGTTTACTACAACATACCAGAAGGCATGCCAATAAAAACCTTTGAGCTCTTTTACACGCTTTTTGGCGCGCAAGTAAGCTTGCTCTTTTTGATAACTTTTATTTTCGTATTGTTCTAATTTATAATTTTCCATAATCTTAATGGTTAATCCCACTTATTTTCTTCTTTACGCATTAATTCTTCAATTTTGCGTTCTTCCCACTGGCGCCCAAATACTCCTTTTTGAACAAAAACAGTGAATCCATGTATTATTAAACCTATACCCCAACCTATAATTGAAAACCAGAACCATTTATAATCCCAATAGGTTTTATAGTTAATAAAAATTGTAAACGGAGTAAATAAACAATATGCTAGGAGGTGCTGATAAAAGCCTTTTATATCTTCGATACGTTTGCGAGCTTTTATCGCTTTTTTGTTGGTTTCAAAATCTGGTAATCTTTTCATGTGTTTTTACTTATTATTTTTCATCGGTCACATGCTACATCCATTTAATCGTTTTTTTGAGTATCAAGTTTTAGTTATGGATGTTTCTACATTGTTAATTTTAGTCCCAGTTATTTTTTTCATCATTCATATATTCTTCCATTTTACGCTTTTCCCAATTTCTGCCAAAGGCACCATCGTTTACAAAAACCCTAAAGGCTTGAATTGCTAAACCAATACCCCAGCCAAACATTGGGAACCAAAACCATTGGAATCCCCAAAAAGTTCTGTAATTGATGAATATTAAAAATGGAATGACTAAGCAGTACGATATTAGGCTATAATAAAATCCTTTAAGCTCGTCAACGTGATTAAGTGCCCGCATATAGCTGTCGTCTAATCTTGTTGGTGTTTGTTCTGTTCTCATGACTGATATTTGTTTTGTAAGCATTGGTATGGCTACTGCAAACCTATTTGCTTGTTTGTTTATATTTATTTTTCGGTTGGTTAGTAAATCGTAACGTTGCATAATATTGCTTAAACCTACACCACTACTCTTTTTTACGATTTGTTTAGGTTGTAAATTGTTTTCGACTACTAAATTGTTTTGGTCTTCGTAAATTTTAATATGCAACGGCTTACTTGAGGTTACCATATTGTGTTTTACAGCATTTTCTAAAAGCAATTGTAGCGATAACGGTACTACTTTGCTTTCTGGATTTAATGCTTTTTCTGGCATGGTAAAAACAATGCTGTCTTCAAATCTCATTTTTAGCAAAGACATATAGGTTTTAGCAAATTGCAACTCTTCATCAACCGTTACTAGTTCTTTATTTTTTTGTTCTAAAACATAGCGATATACTTTTGATAGCGACGTTGTGAATTTTTGTGCTTGATCTGGGTTTTCTTCAATTAAACTGGTTAATACATTTAAACTATTAAAAAGAAAATGTGGGTCTAACTGATTTTTTAAAGCGTCAAACTTAGCACTCGCTGTTCCTGCAATTACTTTTTGCTCTTTTATTTTGTTTTGCTGGTACTTATTATAGTAATAAACAACATGAAAGATGATTACAATGGTTAAGGTTATCCATAATCCAAACTTATAAGGCCTCCATGTTTCGTTTTCTATAAACTGATTAAATGATTCGCCTTCTAAACTTAAAGACGTAAGCATGCGCAATAAGAATAAGCCAATTAATGTAATAACAGTAGAGCCTATAATACCTAAAACAAAGCGCTTTACTGTATCTCCTTTTTTCCAATTAATCTTATTATTGAAATAATCGAAAAAATACATATTAGAGTATCCTAAAACAAAAGAATACAACTGATAGAAAACAAATTCAATTAAAAACTCGTTAGCGCTTTCAAACCTAAATCCGTCTGAAATTACATTGCCAACTACAAAGACCAAGCACCCTATAATGAATGTGATTAATATATTTTTAACTGATTTTGTCATGCTATTAGTTTATAGATATTAACTCTTACTTTTTACAAGATTTTAATACTTGCGCCGCACGTTCTTTACCCCAATTAGGATGAAAAGGTGTTTCTGGCTTAAAGTTAGCAAAAAGTTCTAAGGCTAGTTCTAAATCTTTGCAAAATGGTGTAGTATC
Source organism: Jejuia spongiicola (assembly GCF_023502325.1). Classification (NCBI taxonomy): domain Bacteria; kingdom Pseudomonadati; phylum Bacteroidota; class Flavobacteriia; order Flavobacteriales; family Flavobacteriaceae; genus Jejuia; species Jejuia spongiicola. The sequence continues at coordinate 239,337 of NZ_JAMFLZ010000002.1, read as the reverse complement.
TTGCCCAAAGTAACTCGCTCCACCAATATCCCACTCTGCTTTACAATATACTACCCGTGGATTTTTTGGTGCAATTTGCTTTGCTTTTGCATATAACTCAACCACTTTGCCAGAAAGCGTCATGCCGTAAGTTGCACCATCATAAGCTACCCAAGCCGTATGCAACAAAGCTTGAAGCACTAAAATTTCTGGGTTATCTTTAGATATTGCTGTGGCGTCGTTTATTAAATCTTGTGCTTTTTTAAGTTGTGCAGAAAGCTTTTCTTCGTCCTTTTCTCCAAAACTATTCACAATATTTATTTGTGCTGCATAATATGAAGGCAACCAATTATCGGGCTCTGCATTGGCTATACGTTCAAATAAGTTTATTGCTTCTGTAGGTTTGTTGCTGCCCCAAAGCTCAAAAGCCTTTTGCATTCCTTTTTCATAATTAGTTTGAGAATTTATAACTCCTGATACTAAAAGTGTTGCGATGATGATTAAATGTTTCATTTTTCTATTTTAAAGTTTAATATTTAATGTAATTGACTTGCCTTTGATTATAAACTTGGCATCTTCCCATTTTGGAGGTCCAAATCTAGCTGGCGCGTTGTTAGATGTTCCTGTATCTTCTTTTGGAATTCCTAAGAAATTAGTTTCTAATTTTCCATTATTGTCTTCATCATGAAAAACAGAAATAGCATAAATGCCATCTGGAATATTTTTAAATGTTACCGTACTGGTTTTATTTTCAATAACTCCTATCATTCCTTTTTTTACTGTTTTTAAAAAGGTGTCTTCAGAGTCGTAAAGAGCAACCATAATTTTACCTTCATTAGAATCAAAATTCGAAATGTTAACAATAATATCTTGAGTGTCAGTTTGAGCACTTACAAAGCTTGTTATGGTTAGTAATAGACCAAAGATTAATTGTTTCATATTTGTGTTTTTAGGTTTTAATTATGCAACAAATATCTAGTAGATGGCTTGTTTTAAAAAAAATGACTTACCGAATTGTTATTTTTTGTTGATGAAATGTTAAACTGCGATTGTTCACCATCAATAATTATTAAATTGAAGAAAATTTAACTCTTCTCGAATTATGAAAAAACAGCTAATATTTATTTTCTGCACGTTCTTCGTCATATCAATTATAAAAGTTGAAGCGCAACAAGTAGAACATAAAAAAATAACCATAGGAATAGTTGATAGTATTAAATCAAACGCGCTACATGAGCTTAGAAAAATATGGGTGCATTTACCGGATGGAAATGTTAACTCTAATGAAAAATATCCTGTAGTTTATTTATTAGATGGTAATGCACATTTTTCTTCAGTAACAGGTATGATTCATCAATTAAGCTCTGTAAATGGTAATACTATTGTTCCAAAAATGATAGTTGTTGGAATACCAAATACAAATCGTATGAGAGACTTAACACCAACTCCAGAAAATAATTTAAACTCTGGTGAGATAAATAATAACGGCCCTGGAGGAGGTAACAATTTTATGGATTTTATAGAAAAAGAACTTATTCCGTATATAGATAGCAAATACCCGACATCGCCATACCGAACATATATAGGCCATTCTTTAGGAGGGTTAACAGTAATAAACACATTATTAAAACGTCCAGGAATATTTAATAGCTATGTGGCTATAGACCCAAGTCTATGGTGGGCAGATTCAGCAACTTTAGAAGAAGCGAAAACTGTATTGAATAACAAAAATTTATCAAAAGAAAGCCTGTTTGTAGGTATAGCAAACACTATGGGTCCTGATAAGGAAATAAGCACCGTAATGCAAGATACAACTGGAACAACTCAACATATACGCGACATCTTAGAGTTTTCTAAAAAGGTGGTACCAAATTCTTCTAGTCAATTGGATTTTGGTTATAAATATTACGAAAATGATTCTCACGGATCTGTACCATTAATAACTACTTATGATGCGCTCCATTTTATTTTTTCATGGTATGATATTGGAAATGATTTAATTCCTAAGATAATGAGTCCAGATATTTCTGCAGATATTGTTATTTCTGATGTAACTAAACATTATGAAAATGTTTCAACAAAAATGGGGTACTCAATTTTACCTCCCGAAGATTTAATAAATCAAATGGGATATGGCTCCATGAATCAGAAAATGAACAAAAAAGCATTAGCATTTTTTAAAATGAATGTAAAAAATTATCCTAATAAATCTAATGTTTATGATTCTTTAGGAGATTATTACTCATCTGTAAAAGAAACCAAAAAAGCTATTAAGGCATATGAGAAAGCCTTAAGCACTGGCGGCGGAAATAACTACTCTAAAGAAAAACTAGACAAGCTTAAAAACCAATAATCATGAAAAAAATTATTCTTTTTATTTTACTTATTTCTGGTTACTCAGGTATAGGTCAACAATCAAATCATATTTCAATGATAGATTATGTGCAAGTTTTAAATGAAAATAAAGCAGAAGCTCTTTTTTATTATCAAAACAATTGGCAGCAGCTACGCATAAAAGCCATTGAAAAAAATTATATTGAATCTTATCAGCTCTTAGAAACTATCCCAACGGCTGAAACACCTTATACTTTTATGCTTATAACAACATATAAAAATATAAAGCAATATAAAGCTAGTGAGAAAAACTTTAGAAAATTGATTGATGCCAGTGATGGATTAAAATTACTAAACAATAAAAAACCAACCGAATTTAGAAAAGTTATTTTACATAATGATGCAATAAAACATTGGAATTAAAAAGGCAATCTAAATTCTTAGATTGCCTTTTTTCACATTGATTAAAACCATTTACAAAACCAATTAACCTTCTTGGTATTTGAAGAAAATGGGTATAGCATAGCTTACTTTTACGGGCTTATCTCGCTGCTTACCTGGTATCATTTTGGGTAACAGGCCAATAATTCTTTCTGCTTCTTTTTCTAAAATTCTATCTGGTCCTCTAGATCTTACTTTAGTAGTAATTCCGTTAGAATCTATCACAAATATTACAGATACTCGTCCTTGAATTCCTAAATCTATAGCTGTTTGTGGGTACCTAAAGTTTGTAACTACATGCTCTTGTATTTTTTTCTGAAAACAATCTTTCATTTCTTTTCTAGATTTGCCCTCACAACCAGGAAAAACTGGTACATCTTCAATAGCTGCAAACGGAACTTCTACTTCTTCTTCTACCTCATCAACATCAACATCACTTACAGATACTACCCGTTCCTCTATAGCATCATCTAGTGCAGTTTCTGTGCTTTCAATAACTGTTTCTTCAACTTCTTCAGCATCTTCAACTATTTCAATAGTTTCAGTTATTGCTACTGGTGGCGGTGGCGGTGGCGGAGTATTTATATTTATAACAGGAATTTCCTCTTCAACTTCTTCATCTACTTCAACAATATCTATACTTGCTATTTCTTTATCGTAAGTTTTATACTCTAAAGCTTGCCATGACATAAATAACATTAAATTTAAACCTATAGCAAAATATAGGCTGCTATTTCGTCCTATTTCTATTTCTGGGTTCTTTTTTGGTTTCATGACTCATACATTTTATACCATTAAAATTATTAAGAATCAAACTGAATAACTATGACATTTATCATATATGATTTTCATATAATTAATTTCTAAGTTTTACTATCTTAGATGCTTAATTTTATTTTAAATATGAGTTTAGCAAAAACTAACTACGCGTTTACCCTTTTTTTAATTGGACTTTTAACTTTAAGTTCTTGTTCTAAAAAAGAAAAAACCACTCCGCAACGACCAAATATTCTTTTTATCATGTCTGATGATCATGCTTATCAGGCCATTAGCGCATATTCAGACAAGCTAATAAAGACTCCAAATATTGATAGAATTGCAAACGAGGGCATGTTGTTTACTAATGCTTGTGTTACAAATTCTATTTGTGCACCTTCAAGAGCTACAATTCTTACTGGGAAACACACTCATATAAATGGGAAGATTAATAATTTAATGCCTTTTGATACTACTCAAGTTACGTTCCCTCAACTTTTTCAAAAAGCGGGTTACGAAACTGCTATGTATGGAAAATTACATTTTGGTAACAACCCTAAAGGCGTAGATGATTTTATGATTTTACCAGGGCAAGGCAATTATTTAAACCCAAAATTTATAACTAAAGAAGGAGACACTACCATTACAGGTTATGTAACCGATATTATCACAGATTTTACTATTAATTGGCTAGACAAAAAACGAAACAAGGAAAAGCCTTTTATGATGATGTATTTACATAAAGCTCCTCACAGACCATGGTGGCCAAATCCAGAAAAATTTAAGGAGTTTGCTAAAAAAACATTCCCAGAACCAGAGACGCTTTTTGATGATTATTCCAATAGAGGAACAGCAGCAAAAACAGCAGAGATGAACTTGTTAACTCATATGAAATATGGTCATGACTCAAAAATAAGTCCCAAAACGATTGATGAAATGGGTGGCGTAGAACCAGAAGTGCCTTCTATTAATGGGTTTAACCGTGCTTACAGTAGGTTTAATGAAGAACAAAGAAAATTATACGACCCCGTTATAGATTCTATTAACACATGGTTTAAAAACAATTGGCCTACGCTTAATGATAAGGAAAAAATGCAATGGAAATATCAACGTTATATGCAAGACTATCTAGGTTGCATTTCATCTGTTGATGATAATGTTGGTCGTGTTTTAGATTATTTAGACGAAAGTGGTTTAGCTAAAAACACTATAGTAGTTTATACATCAGATCAAGGTTTCTATCTTGGGGAACATGGTTGGTTTGATAAACGCTTTATATACGATGAATCGTTTAAAACACCGTTGTTAATTCGTTGGCCAAATCAAATAAAACCTGGAACAACAAACGATGAAATGGTACAAAATCTAGACTTTGCTCAAACCTTTCTGGAAGCCGCACTAATTGATGCTCCTGAAGACATGCAAGGCGAAAGTATAATTCCTTTACTAAAAGGTGAAAATGAAAAATGGACTCGCGATGCTGTTTATTATCATTACTATGAATATCCTGGAGAACATACGGTTAAAAGGCATTATGGTATAGTCAATAAGGAATATAAATTAGTACATTTTTATCATGATATAAATGAATGGGAGCTTTATGATCGTTTAAAAGATCCACAAGAGATGAATAACGTATACAACAATCCTGATTATGCCGACAAAGTAAAAGAGCTAAAAATAGAACTTGAGGCATTACGAGTAAAGTATAAAGACTCCAAAGCACTTGATCAAAAATATATAAACATGTCGGTTAAGGAATAGGTCTATAAATTATCCAATTGGTTGCTTTTTTTGTCCTCACTAATCGTCCAAAAGAAGCCAACAAAAAAGAATTGATCTGCTGCAGGCTGTAACGTACGTCTTGCAAAATCGCCATTTATATTTGGAGTATTTGCATATTGATAACCGTTAACATTTTTAAAACCTAATACATTGTTTACCGAAGCATATAGTATTTTTTGCGGACTTATTAAATATGCCCAATTCACACTTAAGCTGTTATAGGCTTTTGTTTTGTTATTTAAAAACCCAGGTTTGTTAGGATTGGTATATGTTCTTCCAGAAGCAAAACCGTAACTAAATCCTACTTGACTGCGCCAATCATTAATCCAATATTTACCAACTACCGAAAGGTTATGCGTATTCGCAAAGTTTGGTTGTGCCTCAGTTTGATAATTTCTGTAATCTCGTTTGGTATCTAAAAATGAATAGCTTAACCAATAATCAAAATTCTTGATACTTTTACTATCTCTCCAAAAGAAATCAATACCTTTTGCAAAACCATTACCTTCATTATTATAAGTGCTATTAAAATCTGGAAACTCATCATTAAACTTAACTAAATTATCATACTTCTTGTAATAAGCTTCAGCCCTAAATATTTTTCTATCAGCATTATATTGATAGTTAAAAATATAATGTGATGTATTCTGTGGTTTTAAATTTTGATTAAACTTCAAAATATAGCTTGATGGATTTTGATAAAAATTACCATATGCTAATGATAATTGACTTTTGCCTGAAGTTTTATAAGCCAATGATAATCTTGGGGCTAAAGTAAAGTCTTTAAAAAGCTCACTATATTCTGCACGTACTCCTGTTTTAAAAGCTAGCTTTTTAGACACAAAAATATCTGCCTCTGCAAATGCAGCTGCAATATTATCGTTATAACCATAGGTTACCGGGTTAACTATATCATCACTATAGGTTTCGTCAAAATCTGTTGCAAAATACTCAGCTCCAAAGTAAAGCTTAAAGCGGTTGCTTATTCTATTTTTAAATTTAAGTTTTGCGTGTACTGAGTTTTCTGAATCTTTAATATCACTATCCATTATATTGATATTGTTATTTCCGTGAGTATAGCTTAAACCTCCAAATAAAGTCCAATTTTCATTCAAGACACCTTGATATGAACCATTAAAATATAGGTTTTTGTTTTTTAGTTTAAAATCTAAACCCTCACTATAATTAATATCTTCTTGAGTTAATTCAAAATTTGTAGTGTCAAAAGCACCATAAAGTTTAAATAACCCTGAATCGGTTTTCTTTCTATATACGGCTTCTCCAGAAAGTGTTTCAAAAGGCTTTTTCCAATCATTCCTATCTGGAAACAAAGCAATATAAGGCGCTAAATTTATATAAGATGCATTAACACTTAGCGAGCTTTTATCCCATTTTTGAGTGTTTCCAAGTGTTGCACCAACACTCATAATACCTATATCTGTTTTTTCTTGATCTGGCTCATCAATAGTATTTAATAACAAAACACTTGATAGTGCTTGACCAAACTCAGCTGAATATCCACCCGTAGAAAATGTAATGCCATCAAACAAAAATGGTGAATACCTACCACGAGTTGGTGTATTATTAGTTGTTGGTGAATAGGGTGTAAACACACGAATACCGTCTATAAATATTTGAGTTTCTTCGGCTTCTCCACCACGAACAAATAATCGCCCGTCTTCGGCCACTGTGGTTGTACCAGGTAATGTTTGTAAAGCACCAACAAAATCGCCCAAAGCACTTGCTGTAGTTACAACATCTAAAGGCTTTAGCACATTTACTTTACTATTATCGCCAGCTGCAAATGTCCCTGCAGATAAAACCACAGCATCCAAAGTACCAATGTTTTCTCTAAGTTTAATAGTTAAATCTTTCATATATGAAACGTCACCAACCATTGTAAATGTCTCATAAGACAGAAAAGATACAATTAAGGTTTGAGTGCTTGTTTCTTCTGTTTTAAAAGAAAATAAACCATTCTCATCGGTTGTACTACCATCGTAAGTAGCATCTAAATAAACATTTGCTCCTGTGATTGGTAAACCTTTGTTATCGGTAACTTTTCCATTAATAACACTTTGGGCAAAAAACTGACTTGAAATAATTAAACTTAAAATTAATAATAGATTTTTCATTTGGTAAATGGTTTGTTCGTTTTTAATTGATGAAGCAAAATTGAAGCATATACCGTTTTGAAAAAACTAATACTAACTGAATTGTAAAATTTTAATGATGAATTGAATATATTTGATAAAATCATTTGTATGCTTTCCAAAACTGAAAAAACATTCTCATTAATTTTCTTAATTATTGTTATTGCTGAATTAGTTTGTGATAATATTGAAACCTTAACAACATTTCATTATTTAACCAAACCACTTATTTTAATATCGCTTATTTTTTTCTTTTGGAATTATGGAAAGCACCTCGATAATAAAACTAGGCTGTTTACTTTTTTAGCATTAATATTATCTCTTTTTGGAGATGTGCTTTTAATTTTTGCAGATGCATCTACTACCTTTTTTATAGGCGGATTAGTATCCTTTTTATTAGCTCATATTATGTATGTCTTTACTTTTTTAAAAAAGAAAAACAACTTAAATAATACGGTATTATTAACCATTATATTACTCGTTTATGCAGCTGGATTATTTTACTTTTTAAAAGATGGTTTAGGGGATTTATTAGTACCAGTTATCATTTATATGATTGTAATTTTATCAATGGTAATAACAGCTTTTTTACGAAAGGGTAGTGTTCCAAAAAGTAGTTACTTTTTTGTTTTTTTAGGTGCACTTTTTTTTATAACTTCGGATAGTTTATTGGCCTTAAATAAATTTTATGAACCTTTACCTTTTTCTGGCATTAGCATTATGCTTACCTACTCAATTGCCCAATTATTTATCGTTTTAGGTATTAAAAAACAGCAATAGACAAAATCTATTATAAAGTGTTAATTTATTATTAATCAGATAATTGATTGACTAAATTTAAAGTATCAATTTAATTTATGGAATGGACGTATAATTAGGCGCGCTGCTTTATCAAAATTGATGTAATTGTAGCACCAATTAAAGAAAACGACTACTCTATTTCTAAAACCAACCAACGCCATAAGATGAATAAACATCCAAACAAACCAAGCAAAAAATCCTGCAAACTTATAATGTTTTAAATCGACAACTGCTTTATTTCTACCAACGGTAGCCATCGATCCTTTATCTCTATATTTAAATTTTTTAAGAGGTTTTCCTTCAATTAATTTTATCAAATTTTTTCCTAAAAGTTCACCTTGCTGAATAGCAGGTTGAGCAACTTGAGGGTGTCCTTTTGGATAGTCTTCAGTTTGCATCAAAGCAATGTCTCCTAAAGCAAAAATATTGGTATAACCTTCTACCTGATTAAACGCATTAACTTTATATCGATTTATACGATCTAACAAAGATTTACCATGTAACCCTTTAACAGGATTTCCAGTAACACCTGCAGCCCAAATTAATGTTTCAGACTCCATTTCCAGGCTAGAATTAGTAAGCACTTTTTTGCCGTCGTAATCTTTAACAAACGTATCGCATTTTACATGTACTCCTAGTTTTTTAAGAAACTGTTCAGCCTTTTTTGAAGCGTGCTCGCTCATTGTTGGCAATACACGAGGGCTCCCTTCAAGCAAATATATTTCCATATCATTAGCATTCAAATCACGATAATCTCTTGGCAAAATATGATTCTTAAGCTCTGCAATAGCTCCTGCTAATTCAACACCAGTTGGTCCGCCACCAACAATAACAAAATTCAATAAAGCTTTTCTAAATGCTTTATCGTTTGTTATAGCAGCTTCTTCAAAATTTTGTAAAATCAAACTTCTAATATTCAAAGCTTGTGGCACCTTTTTCATTGGCATACTGTATGTTTCGATCGATTTATTACCAAAATAATTGGTCTTTGTCCCAGTAGCAATCACTAAAAAATCAAAGCTTAAAATTCCTATATTAGTAGTGATTTCTTGACTTTCAGTATCAATGTTTTCAACTTCTGCTAAACGAAAAAAGGTGTTTTTATGCTTTTTAATTATTTTTCTAAGCGGGTAAGCAATAGAATCTGGCTCTAAACCTGCAGAAGATACTTGATATAATAAAGGTTGAAAGGTGTGATAATTACGTTTATCAATTAATACAACTTGAACTTTTTTATTAGCTAAGGTCTTTGCCAAATTAATACCAGCAAAACCGCCTCCAACAATAACAACTCTTGGCAAACTCGATTGGGGAATATTCATAAAAAAGGGTCTAAAAATATTATAACACAAAGATACTATATAACCAATTTATACACTACTTTTAAATATTATTTTAAGCTAATTGTAACTTTTTAAATATTTAAGCTACTTACCTTATAACTAAACCATCAAATTGAATAAAGAACTTGAACATAGCTTTGTTGAATTGCTAGAAAAGCATCAAAACATTATACATAAAGTATGCCGTTTGTATACTAATAATTATGATGCTCATAATGATTTATTTCAAGAAATAACAATACAACTTTGGAAAGCTTACCCGAAATTTCGTGGTGATGCTAAGTTTAGTACTTGGATGTATCGTGTAGGTTTGAATACCGCTATAACACTTTACAGAAAATCAAAACGACGTATAAATACACAAAATTTTGAAGGTGTAGAGTTTAAAATAAAGGCAGAAGATTATGATGATACTGAAGAGCAGCAATTAAAAGTGCTTTATAAGGCGGTACATCAATTAAATGATATTGAAAAAGCACTTGTTTTCTTGTATTTAGAAGACAAAGATTATAGAGAAATAAGTGAAACCTTGGGTATTAGTGAAGTGAATGCACGTGTGAAAATGAACAGAATTAAAACAAAACTTAAAACCATATTAAATCCGTAATACTATGGATGAATTAGATTTATTAAAAAAAGATTGGAAAAAAGATGATAATAATTTTCCAAAATTATCTTACAATGAAATTTATAAGATGATTTTAAAAAAATCGTCTTCCATCGTAAAATGGATATTTATTATAAGCTTGCTAGAATTTGCTTTCTGGACTTTTATTTCTTTTTTCTTAAAAGATACTGAAAGTATGAAACGCTTTAACCAGTACGACGCAGACGCTGTTTTAATCCCTTTAATGATAGCCGGTTATATTATTCTAGGTTATTTTTTCTATTTGTTTTTCAAAAACTATAAAACAATTTCGGTAACAGATAATGCCAAAATTTTAATGGAGAATATTTTAAAAACAAGAAAAACCGTAAAGCAATATGTTGCATTCAATTTAATTTATCTAGTTATATCTACTATAGTTGTTTTGTTTTTAGAGTTTGATAGAGATCAGCAAGTAATAGACCAAGTAAATCAAGCTGCGGCAAACGGAGAGGCTTTTAAGTTTTATACAGGTATTATTATTGCAACTGTACTACTATTAGCAGCTGCTATTGGTCTTCTTCTTTTCTTTTATTGGTTGGTTTACGGCATCTTATTAAAACGCTTAAACAAAAATTATAAAGAGCTCAAAAAACTAGAAGTCTAAAAGAATTTATCAACTTCCACAACATCACCTGCTTGCATTTGATTTAAATGAATATCCCCTACTCTAACGCGAACTAAACGTAATGTAGGGAATCCAACAGCAGATGTCATTTTCCGAACTTGTCGAAACTTACCTTCGTTTAATGTTATTGATACCCAAGATGTTGGACCATGTCTATCATCTCTAATTTTTTGTGAGCGTGTAGGTAAATTTGGAGTTTGATTTAGCTTAACAACCTTACAAGGCTTGGTTTGATATTTTTTACCATCAAAACCAATTTCTACACCGCATTTTAATTGCTCTATAGCTTTCTCGAAAATAGCGCCATCAACCTGTGCATAATACTCTTTTTCTACTTTTTGACTATTTACAAAATAACTCATTTTACCATCAGTAGTAATGAGCAATAACCCTTCTGATTTTTCGTCCAAACGACCTATAGCCATAGCATTTTCAGGAAAATTATAAAGATTCCCTAGAAACTTCTTTGATTGCTGTTTAGAATCATGACTTTTAAACTGACTCAGATAACCGTAGGGTTTATAGATTATGAAATGACGGTGTGTTTTAGATGTTTCCATTCAAAATACTATACACAAGTTCTCTTGTTGGTGTTTGCCCATTTATTTTAGTTCTTACAGCTTCAAAAGTCATTTTAAAATCACATCCCGATTTATAGTCACTGCAGCCATAAGCTGTTTTTCCTTTTATAACTGTTCCTTTTTTACACTTCGGACAAAATAAGTCTTTAGTTTTCGTTTCTACAGAAGTCTTTTTAGGTTCTAATTTTAGTTTAAAATTATCATCAAAACGAATTAAACCTTCAACCTTCCCAGAATCTGTTTTAAAACCTTTTAAGTTAACGGTGCTTCCTTTTTGAAGTAGTCTTATAAACTGCTTTTCTGAAATTTTTTTACCATTAAAATCAAAAGGCAATACAAAATTACATCCAGACTTATACGCACTACACCCATAAGCCGTTTTGCCTTTAATAAGGGTTCCTTTTTTGCATTTAGGGCAGCCTTCAACAGTTATACCTATCGTCTTTTTAACTGCTGCTTTTGCAGTTCTATTTTTTATTACTGTAGCTTGAGATATGTTAGCGCGTTTTGTCTCACTTCTCACTTCGTACACTAAAGCATCAACCATTCGTTTCATATTTCTTATAAATGCACTCGCGCTAAATTCACCTTTCTCAATATCTTTTAATTGTTTTTCCCAAGACCCTGTTAATTCAGCAGATTTTAATAGTTCATTTTGAATAGTTTCAATCAACTGAATACCTGTAACTGTTGGCAACACCTGTTTTTTATTACGTTTTATATATTTTCTTTTAAATAATGTTTCAATAATATTGGCACGAGTTGATGGTCTACCAATACCATTTTCTTTCATTAAATCACGCAACTCTTCATCGTCAACCTGTTTACCAGCAGTTTCCATAGCACGCAACAAAGAAGCCTCGGTAAACTGATTTGGTGGTTTGGTTTCTTTTTCTAAAAACGATGGCTCATGAGGTCCTTTTTCTCCCTTTTCAAACGTTGGTAAAATCCCAGATTCTTTTTCTTTTTTATTCGAATTTTCAAAGACAAGTCTCCAACCTTTCTCTAAAATTTCTTTTCCTGTAGTTTTAAAAACTACTTTTGCTGCATTTCCTAAAACCGTAGTATTGGATACTGTACAATCATCATAAAAAACCGCGATAAACCGTTTTACGATAATATCGTAAACTTGTTGTTGATTATATTGCAAATTGATTTGCATCCCTGTTGGTATTATAGCATGATGATCGGTTACTTTTTTATCATTAAACACTTTCTTTGATTTTTTAATAGGTTTCCCTAAAAGTGGTTGAGTTAACTTTGAATAGTTTGTCAATTTTTGAAGAATACCTGCAACTTTAGGATATACATCATTAGGCAGAAATGTAGTATCTACTCTTGGATAAGTCACGACTTTTTGTTCGTATAACTTCTGTACAATTTTAAGCGTTTCATCTGCTGAAAAACCAAACTTAGTATTACAATACACCTGCAAACCAGTCAAATCAAACAGTTTGGGTGCATATTCTTTCCCTTTCTTTTTGGTAATAGAATCTATTTCAAATTCGCTTTCCTCTACCTTATTAGCTAAAGCTTCACCGTCCTCCTTTTTAAGAAAACGCCCCTCTTCGTAACTAAAAAGTGTATCTTTATAAAGTGTTTGCAACTCCCAATAGGGTTGCGGTTTAAAGTATTCAATTTCCTTAAATCGGTTTACAACTATAGCTAACGTTGGTGTTTGCACACGACCTACAGATAGCACCTGTTTATAGCCACCGTGCTTAACAGTATATAATCTGGTAGCATTCATGCCCAAAAGCCAATCTCCTATGGCTCTAGAAAATCCTGCATAATATAAATTGTCATAATCTGAAGCTGGTTTTAAATTTTGAAAACCTTCTTTGATAGCTTCAGTAGTTAATGAGGAAATCCATAAACGTTTCACCTCACCTTTATAATTTGCTTCATTCATCACCCAACGCTGGATAAGTTCTCCTTCTTGACCTGCATCACCGCAGTTTATAACTACGTCTGCTTTATCAAATAAACTTTTTACAATATTAAACTGCTTTTGAATACCTGAATTTGCTACCACTTTGGTTTCAAATTTTTCAGGGAGCATCGGTAGATTATTCAAATCCCAGCTTTTCCAATAAGGTTTATAATCGTTAGGCTCCTTTAAGGTACATAAATGCCCAAAGGTATAGGTAATAGCATAGCCATTACCTTCATAATAACCATCGCGTTTAGTATTAGCACCTAACACAGTTGCTATTTCTCTTGCTACACTTGGTTTTTCGGCAATACAAACCTTCATTGATTTAATACTTATATTTCCTTAAAGAAGTTGCAAAATAAGGATTTACTAATGCTTTTTAAAGTAGAATTACTAGGAGTTATTAACTATCAAAAGTATTTTGAAAAAAAATAAAAACCCGCACCCCTTTTAGAGAATAATAATTACTTTTAATTCATAATTTAATTCATCATTATGGGCAAAATATTCTTTTCAACCTTTTTCTTTTTAATCACTTTTACTCATGCTTTCTCCCAATGTCCAAATAGTGATATAGTTTTAAAAACTCAAGCAGATATTGATAATTTCGCAACTAATTACCCTGGATGTACTAATTTAAGTGGTTCATTAACTATAGGAGATATTCCTATGGTAACAAGTTTAATAAATAACCTTAGCGGTTTGAGTTCTTTAACCAGCATAAGTGGTAATTTATATATTTTTGGAAATTCTAATATTTCAAGCTTAACTGGGCTAGATAATATTGAAACTATAGGAAATAAATTAAGCATTACTGGGAATAATTCCATTTTAAATTTTAATGGATTAAATTCCTTGAAAACTACTGGTGAGTTAGATATAAGGTTGAATGATTTGTTAGAAAACTTTTCAGGGTTAAGCAATTTAACAACTGTAAGCAATTTAACAGTTTCAAATTGTCCTAAATTGAAGAATTTCATAGGTTTAGAATCTGTTACAGCTGTAAACAATTTTGCATCATTCTTCAATGATAATTTAGAGAATTTTAATGGATTGAATAATCTAAATACAGTTAGCGGCTCTCTAAACATTGAACAATGTAATCTTTTAAAAGATTTAACAGGTTTAAATGATGTAACATCTATCGGAATTACCCTCAGAATATTTAATAATAATGAAATGATTAATCTTAATGGTCTGGAAGCCGTAAAAACTATTGGAGCCATTAATATCTCTGATAATAACAAAATGCAATCCTTAGATGGTTTAGATTCTGTTATTTCTCTAAATGGATATCTTGGTGTTTTTGGCAATATGCCGAATCTTGTTGACATTTCAGCCTTATCAAACATAGAGTATACAACAATATTTCATTTATACATACAAGACAATATAAATCTTTCTGTATGTGAGGAACCTAATATTTGCGAGTATTTAAATAAAGGTAATCCATCATCAATTTCTGGTAATTCTACTGGTTGTACTACAGAACTAGAAGTTGTTAATAAATGTACTTTATTAAATCTAAATAAGTCAAAACTTCAAAAGGTAATGCTTTATCCAAATCCGTCTGAAAACATTTTTTTTATTGAAGGAAACTCAAAGCTAATTATTGAAAGTATTAAGATTTATAACACTGAAGGTTTCTTAATCAAAGATATACGCAATTCTGACAGAAAAATTAATATTGAAAATTTTTCTACTGGCATGTATTTAGTAAGTATCAACACAACTAACCATGGAAAAATATTCAAAAAAATCATCAAACTTTAAATTTAGCATAGAAATAGATAATAGAAAGTTATGATTTTCAAAATATTAGTGATTAAATATAAGCGTTAGTATTTTTATTGGTTTGTTTCTTTGAAAATACCCATGTTGCTTTATGCCAAATCGTTTCTAAAGGGCCACGTTTATTGTTTTTCATCCACCAATAAGAAAAATATCCAATTAAAACAGAAAGCACAATACTTATTAAAAAGCTATACGTTGCTCCTGTATATTTATAAAGCCCAAAACCAAAACCGTAATATAAAGTAGAACCTATAATAGATTGTAGTATATAATTTGAAAGGCTCATTTTTCCTATAGGTGATAAAGCTCTTAAAACTTTATTCCAAGCTTTCTTTTGAAATAAAAGAACAAAACCAGATACTAACACCACCATAAATGAAAGATTCGTCCATGAAGTCTCAATAGTTTTTAAAGGACGACGAATTACTTCACTAACAAATATATTGTCTACATTTTTTTGAAACACATACAAAACAACAAAAGCTATACTTGAAACTACTAATGCTTTTGTCCAAAACTTATTACTCTCTACAGATGGCTTAAAAAGCTTTTTTCTACCAGCTAACATACCAAATAGAAATAACGATAAAATATGTAAAAAACGACCATTCTCGTTACTCCATTTTAGCACTGCTATTTTACCATTGGTTAAATTCCCTTTAACAGTATTAATGAATGAGCCATCTTTTATATACTCATCCATTTTGCCAAAATAAGCCCAAGACTCTGGGTTTCCAATAACAGCATCTGGGTTTTCAATAGCCTGTAATAATCTAACAATTTCTATAGGTTGCAATAATAAAATAATTGCAACACCTAAAACTACTTTATTATTTAAACGAGCGAAAGGAATAAGTAAAAACCCTATCACGGCATATATGGTAAGTATATCACCTTGATAGAACGCAGAGTTTATAATCCCAAAAACTAATAACAAAACGAGTCTCCATGCAAAAACAGGTCTAAAATCTTTGCCTTTTTTAGCTTGATTATCTGTTTGAATAAAAAATGTTAATCCAAAAAGCAACGCAAACATAGCATAAGACTTTCCTGCAAACATAAAAAAGGAACTATCCCAAACCATTTTATCTAATTTCACTAACCAATCTGGGAAGTTTTCTGGCAAAAAATACACATCAAAATGTTCGAGGTTATGCAGTAACATTATTGAAACTATAGCCAAACCTCGCAAAGCATCAACTACATGTATTCTATTATTATCTTTAGTAGAAACCATTAAATTACCACTCTCGCTTTTTATTTAATTCTTCTTGAGCTTCTAACTCTTTTTGAGGAATCACTTTTAAAAACGACGGATGTTGTTCTATAGCGTATTCTATTCTTTTTACAATATCGTCTGTAGTCTCATTATCGTAATCAATTTCTAAAGGCTCTTTTATTTCAAAAGTTTGAAGAATATTTTTCTTTTTAATACGGAGTCCTTTTTTATCAAATGATCGCCTAAACCCATCAATAACAATAGGCACCACAATAGGCTTATAGCGCTTAATTATATGCGCAGTTCCTTTACGTATAGGCTTAAAAGGTGTAGTTGTTCCTTGCGGAAATGTAATAACCCAACCATCATCTAATGCTTTTCCTATACTAGAAATATCACTCATTTTTACTTGACGGTTAACATCCTTTCCTTCAGATCTCCAAGTACGCTCTATACTTATCGAACCTACATAGGCTAATATTTTTGGTAACAACCCTGCTTTCATGGTTTCTTTTGCAGCTACATAATATATATTAAGCTTAGGGTTCCATAAATAACCTACATTTTTTATGGAATCTGTACGCCCGCTTAAACTTGCGTTAAACACATGAAACATAGATACGACATCAGCAAAATAGGTTTGGTGATTTGAAATAAATAGAACATTAGTATCAGGTAAGGTTTTTATAATTTCTGAACCTTCTATTTGCAACTCATTAAAGCCGCGAAAGCGTCGATGAGTCATAACTCCAAGAATTCTTATGAGCCATTTTTTTACAATAAGAATATGTCCGAATGGATTCCTTTTAAATAATCCCATAAATCACACGTCAAAATTAGTTAGTTGCAACAAATGTAATAAATCTTGCAAACTATAGCATTTGTTTTAACATGTCTTTAATTTCGCTAAGCATCATAGCTGTTGCTCCCCAAACAATATAATTATTTAACTTAAAGGCTGGCACTTCAACATCTATACTATACGATGTTGTAACAGTTTTTGTAACTAATTGATTATCATCCAAAAAATGCAGTAAATCAATCTCAATAATAGCTTCTACCTCATTGTCTTGCTTAACAAATTCTGGTGTGCTTTCAGAAATTCCAATAAATGGCTGTACATGAAAATTACTTGGAGGAATATAAACTTCAGATAATTGTTTAACAACCTTAATGTTTTGAATTGGAACACCTACTTCTTCAAATGTTTCTCTAACGGCAGCATCTTGTAACGATTTGTCTTGATCTTCCAGCTTCCCTCCAGGAAACCCAACTTGAGCGGAATGCACACCATTATAAGTTTTTCTTAAAATTAAAACCAGTGTTGTTTTCTGGCTTTTATCTGGATAAAACAATGCTAAAACACCTGCTTTTTTAGCATCTTTAATTGCTTTTCTTTGGCGCCGTAATAACTCCTGGCGAAACGGTGGTACCATTTTAAAGTGAGATGCTTCGGCTGGTAGTGATATATTTTCTATTTTGGAAATAGCTGTTAAAAAATCTTCGAAATTCATTTAATTAAAAGTGATTATTTAATGATGTTCATAAGCCATTTTTCAGCTAAAACAGGCCATGTTTCAGCAGCTGCATTTCCTTTTCTTAAACCATATCCATGTCCTCCTGATGGCAATACATGTAATTCAACTGGTCTTTTAGCTTCCATAAGTGCGTTTGACAAAACCAAAGAACCTTTATTTGAGTAAGCGTCATCTGTAGTTGCAAATATAAACATAGGAGGCGTTTGATTTGTAATAGACAATTCTGGCGAGATGGAATTGTTTTCACCTGTACTTAAATAGGCTGGATAAATAAGAACAGTAAAATTTGGTCTACAAGAATTTTCATCAATTGTATCTGTTTTTTTATAAGTTTTTTTATCAAAATTGGTTGATGCTCTTGCAGATAAGCTTCCACCTGCTGAAAAACCTAAAACGCCTATTTTTTCTGGATTACAATTATAATCTTTTGCTTTGCTTCTCACAATTCTAATAGCTCTCTGTACATCATTTAAAGCCCCTAAACGATTATCTGGAACTCTATACTGCAATACAAATGCTGTAAAACCTAATGTATTCAACCATTTTGCAATTTCATAGCCCTCTAAATCGATTGCCAAAATTTGATAACCTCCACCTGGGCAAACAATAATACTTGCACCATTATTCTTTGCATTATCCGGTTTATAAACTTCTAAAATAGGGTTAGTAACATCTGTCAACCTAATAACATTATTACTAGTATCAGAAGTTTGAACAGCATGGTGTTTTTCATTTATTTCATTAGGTACTTGATCTGTCCATAAATTTATGGTTTCCATAGTTTGAGGAAAATTTTGTAACGTAAAAAAGATAGCAATACTTAAAAATATGATTTGTTTTTTATTGATATATGTATAAAACATAAACTGAATTATTTATTTTTGGTATCGATTAAAAATTATTTAAATGCGTTTTAAATTATTCTTTTTACTTTTTTTATTTTTTTTGAATTGTGAAGATAAACAATCTAAAAAGAAAAATAACCCTATAGTTTCTGAGGCTCCATCTTCAAAAAAAGAGGCTAAAACTATTGTTACAGAAGAAGACAAACGTGAATTCCCTAAACTAAACTCCAAAAATGCGATGTCATTTTTTTTAGAATATGATAAGCATAATAAAGAGAATAAAGTACGTATAACTACAGATTTTGGAGCTATTGATATTTTATTATTTAATGAGACTAAATTTCATCGTTCTAATTTTATCTTTTTAACGAAACAAAAATATTTTAATGACACACAATTTTATCGTGCCATTGATAATTTTATAGTACAGGCGGGAAATAGCGACGACAGAAAAACTGGAAAAAAACGAGTAAATATTGGCAGATACCTATTACCAACCGATACAAAACGAGGTTTTAAACATGATAGAGGTGTTATATCAATGCCTAGTAGTGAAATTGATAATCCGCATAAACTAGCATCACCTTTCGAATTTTTCATAGTGCAGCAACGTGGTGGGGCACATTTTTTAGATGGAGATTATACTATATTTGGTAAAGTTATCAAGGGTATGGATGTTGTTGATAAAATTGCGGCTGTTGAAACCGATGAAGCCGATTGGCCTTTAAGGAATATCTATATCCGCAATGTGGAAATTATTGATTAATCTACCTAGAAAGATTAGTACTTACTCCCTTCCTTTATGAGAGATCACCTCTCCTTTTTAACTTAATATTATAAAAAATTATAAGTTAATTCAATACCTTACAAAACTTTAAAAACTCAAACTAAAAATGAATACTAAAACACTAATTAAACCTTTGGTTTTTTGTGTATTACTTTCAGTTATTAGCTGTAAAGATGGTGCCAAAACTGACTCGAAAAAAGACACATTGTCTATGAATGATAACACATTACTTCAAGAATGGACTGGATTGTACGAAGGCGTTCCTGCTTTTGACAAAATGAAGGTTGAAGACATCAAAGAAGCTATTGAAATCGGCATGAAGCTAAGCTTAAAAGATATTGATGCCATTGCAAATAATGCTGAATCGCCAACTTTTGAAAACACTATTGTAGAAATGGAACGCTCTGGCGAGGAATTAAATAGAATATTCTCATATTACGGTATTTTAAGTAGTAACATGAGTTCTCCTGAATTTAGAAAAGTTAGAGGAGAGTTGACTCCTAAACTATCTGAATATAGATCAAAAATATCTCAAAACGAAAAACTATTCAAGCGTATAAAAACGGTTTATGATGCTTCGCAAAAATCACCTTTAGAGGCAGATCAGCAACGTGTAGTTGATTTAATTTACAAACGTTTTGAAATGAATGGTGCTAATCTTGATGCAGAAAAAAAGAAACGCTATGCAGAAATAAATAAAGAGTTATCAAGCCTTTACAATGATTTTTCTAACAACGTACTACATGACGAAGAAAACTATGTTACCTACCTATCCAAAGACCAATTGGGTGGTTTAAGCGAAGGTTTTATAAAATCTGCTGCTAAAATTGCTACTGACAAAGGACAAGACGGAAAGTATGCTATTACAAACACTCGTTCATCAATGGATCCGTTTCTAACTTATTCTACTGAGCGTGAACTTCGTAAAAAAGTCTGGACTAACTACTATTCTCGAGGTGATAATGGCGATGAATATGATAATAATCAAATCATAGCCAAAATTTTAAAACTACGTAAAGAGCGTGTAGGATTATTGGGCTACGATAATTATGCAGATTGGAGATTGCAAGATCGTATGGCTAAAAACCCAGAAAACGCTATGGGATTAATGAATGCTGTTTGGCCTGCCGCCATTGGTCGTGTGGCTGAAGAAGTAGCAGATATGCAAGCTATAGCAAATGCTAATGATGATAATATTACTATTGAACCTTGGGATTACAGATATTACGCTGAAAAAGTGCGTAAAAAGAAGTATAATTTAGATAGTGATGAAGTTAAACAATACTTGCAATTAGATAAATTAACTCAAGCATTATTTTACACGGCTGGGCGTTTGTTTAATTATAAATTCACTCCAGTTAAAGAAGGTAGTGTTCCAGTATTTCATCCAGATGTTAATGTTTGGGAAGTAACCGATAAAGGTTCTGGAGCACATATAGGCTTGTGGTATTTAGATCCGTTTGCTCGCGAAGGAAAACGTTCTGGAGCATGGGCAACAACCTATAGAAGTCATACCACGTATGATGGAAAAACAAATGTATTAGCTTCAAATAATTCTAACTTTGTAAAAGCTGCCCCTGGAGAAGCTGTTTTAGTTTCGTGGGACGATGCCAATACGTTTTTTCATGAGTTTGGACACGCTTTACACTTCTTTTCATCAAATGTAAAATACCCAACTTTAAATGGAGGTGTTAGAGATTATACCGAATTTCAAAGTCAGTTGTTAGAGCGTTGGTTATCTACAGACGAAGTTATTAATCAGTTTTTAGTGCATTATAAAACAGGAGAGCCAATTCCTGCAAATTTAGTAGCAAAAATTAAAAAAGCATCTACTTTTAATCAAGGCTTTGCTACTACAGAGTATTTAGCATCTGCCATTATGGATATGAAGCTACACTTGGCAGATCCAACAAACATTGATATTGACAAATTTGAACGGGAAACATTGGCAGAACTAAAAATGCCTAAAGAATTACCAATGCGCCATAGAACACCACATTTTGGACATGTTTTTTCTGGTGAAGGTTATGCTACGGCATATTATGGCTATATGTGGGCTGATGTTTTAACAAGTGATGCCTCTGAAGCATTTAAAGAAGCTCCTGATGGTTTTTATGATAAAGATATAGCTGATAAATTAGTAAAGTATTTATTTGCACCGAGAAACTCTATGGATCCTGCGGAAGCGTTTAGAAAGTTTAGAGGTCGTGATGCCAAAATAGAGGCTTTATTAAGAGATAGAGGCTTTCCTGTACCAAATAATTAAAAAATAAAACACTAGATATTAATGAGTAAAAGCCATGCAAAATAGTATGGCTTTTACTTTGAAACGGTTTCGCGTTAGGGATTGTAATGGAAATCCTTTTTAAAAAGAATAACGCTATATATAATGTATTAAACCAAGCTTATACAAATTGCATGGCATTCACTCCACGCAATGGCACTTTAAAAAGATTGTATTGGAAAGCCCGACTTTTTGTTTTTTTCAAAAAGTAACGCCCAAATAAATTAGCTTTTATATATAGTTGGTAAGGCAATTTTAAATTTTACTGCTAATAACCTTGTAAGGATTACAACTATGCCAGCGATTATAAAAACCCAATTGTTTTCTATTGGTAATTCGCTTAATAAAAAATATGTTATCCCTCCAAGAATACAAGCTGTCGCATATATTTCTTTTCTAAAAATAACAGGTATTTCGTTGCATAAAATATCTCTAATTACACCACCAAAGCTGGCGGTCATCGTCCCCAATGCTATACAAATTATTGGGTGCAATCCTGCATTGATTCCTTTATCAATACCTACTACAGTATATAAACCAATACCAATGGTATCGAACAAAAACAATGAAGTTCTTAAATAATTTATTTTACTTCTAAAGATAATTGCAAAAATTGCTGAAGCTATAATTGTGTATGTAAATGTCATATCTTTCATCCAGCTCACTGGTGTTTCTCCAATAAGCAAGTCTCGAAGTGTGCCACCTCCTACAGCTGTTACAAAAGCAATTATAAGTATTCCAAATAAATCCATTTTTTTATTAATGGCAATAAGGACACCAGAAATGGCAAAAGCAATAGTTCCTAAAATATCTATGGTATAAAACATATTTTTTAATTAATCTGTTTCTGAAATAAACTCGAAAGTAGTTCTTAAAATTATTCAACTCTTAGTATCTAACTTCAAAAAATGAGATCCCGAGACAATCTCGGGATAAGCGATTCACACAATTTTGCTTTGCAAAAATTGGTTCTCTGCTTACATATTTTGAGTGTAAAAATTATAATCTTTTAAAATAACATCAATAAATTCAATATCTGTTCTTTGTTTTACGTTTTTAATCTCCACTACTTCAATTAATTTATTTCTAAGCTTTATTAAAGTTTGATAATCTTTAGATGCCTTAGCAACAGTAAATGTATCTTTAATAATTCGTGCATCATTATCTGATAATTTAATAACATTTGGATATGTTGGCTTATAATCAGTTTTTAAATTTTCTAGAATAGTGTGGCTAATATTAACTTTATCTTTTAAAGCAATAACTGCTGTCCCAGCAACCATATCACCTAGTCGCTGTTGTTTTTTACTAAACATTATTACAAAAAAGCCTAAACCAAAAATGTAAACATCTACTATCCTAAAAAACCAACGTACCACATAATCTGCCAATGAAGCTTGATAACCATCAATTTTTACAACTCTAATTTTTAAAGCGCGTTTGCCAATGGTTTGTCCTTCCAAAAGTGATTCTAAAACTAAGGTGTAGAACATTACAGGGAAACTTAATACAGTGTTAATGGCTATTTGAGACCATTCATCCATGTTTTCAAATGCACCAAAAGTCCAATTTAAAACTAACAAATAACCAATTTTAATGGCTGTATCTATTATAAATGCTAATAAACGTTCTCCTGCTCCTGCAGCTGTGAATTTTATTTTTACATTTTGGGTCGTGTTAATTTGTAACTCTGACATTTTATATTTTAATTTATCAAATATATGAGGGAAGTTTCATTCATCAAACAAAATAAAGAAAAATGGCTGAGTTTTGAGGCCGCTATTTTTAATAATGATTTTAAAGACCCCGACGAACTTGCATCTCAATACATTCATTTAATTAACGATTTGGCTTACGCACAAACCTATTACCCTAAAAGTAAGGTGATTGTGTATTTAAATCAACTTGCTGCCAAAGCTTTTCAAAAAATTTACAAAACCAAAAGAGAAAACACAAACCGATTTATTGAGTTTTGGAAAACCGAAGTCCCTTTAATTTGTTATGAATATCGAAAATTTATTTACATCGCTTTCATCATTTTCTTTGCTTTTACTTTCATTGGAGTGATTTCAGCTGCAAATGATGGAGAGTTTGTACGTTCAGTTTTAGGCGACAATTATGTAAATATGTCCATTGAAAACATTGAAGCTGGTGACCCTGTAGCGGTTTATAAAAGCGGTAGTAATTGGGGCAGTTTTATTGGTATTACTATTAATAATTTACGAGTAGGGATTATAGCTTTTATATTGGGTGTATTTGGAGGTATTGGCACACTGTATATTATGTTTAAAAATTGTATTATGCTAGGTTCTTTTCAGTATTTTTTTTACGAAAAAGAAGTCTTTTGGGAAAGTGTCCGTGGTATTTGGATTCATGGTTCTATGGAAATTTTTGCTATAGTTATTGAAGCTGCTGCCGGATTAATTCTTGGTGCTAGCATTTTATTTCCTGGTACACACTCTAGATACACTTCTTTTAAAAATGGTGCTAAAACTGGTGTAAAAATTTTAATAAGCACCTTCCCTTTTACCTTTTTTGCTGGTTTTTTAGAAGGCTTCATAACGCGCTATTCTAATATAATGCCCCATTGGTTATCGGTTGGAATCATTTTAATTACCCTCGGAACTATTAGCTATTATTATTTAATTTATCCTTTCAAAGTGCAAAAAGAAATTACTCAACTACCTATTTTAAATCAATCTTCTATTTGAAAATAATAAGATTACATATTATTTTTCTGATTTTGATTTTTGCAAATCCTCAAAATGCTTTTGGTCTTTCTACTTTTCAAGAGCCTAATCAAATCAGAAAGTTTGATGACGATTTTAAAACGCGTTATTCAAATAGAAAATATAATTATGAAGGTAAAGAAGTTGTAAACCAATCTCAAGGCGGTTCTGGAAAATATGAAGATTATAAAAACGGCAACCCATCTATAAAAGAACGAAATGATTCTGATAGTTTCAGTATTAACTTAGGGCCTTTTGCTTGGTTATTTTATTTGGCATTAGCAATGGCTGTAATCTATTTAGTATACATTTTACTTAACGAAGGTGGTTCTGGTTTATTTTCATCTAAGCAAAATAGAACACTTAACGATTACGAAGATATAACCGCAGAGAATATTGAAAATGCAGATATTAATTCTCTTATACAAAATGCTGAAAACAACAACAATTTTAGATTAGCCATTCGGTATTATTATTTGCTAGTTTTAAAAAACTTAAGCATAAAAAATCATATAAAATTTGAAGACGATAAAACCAATACAGAGTATTTAAATGAAATAAGTCAAAAACCATTCAGTAAAAAGTTTGCTTACATTTCTTATTTATACAACTACATTTGGTATGGTGAATTTCCTTTAAATCTTAATGAATACAATAAAGCTAGACATCATTTTGTAACCCTTTTAACTCAGGTGAAGTAATGAAGAAAGCGCTGCCTATACTTTTCATTATTGCCGCTTTAATTGTTACAGCTGCTGTTACTTTTAGTATAAAATCTACAAAAACAGTTGATTGGGAAGAGTCTTTTAATGAAAAAAGTAATAAGCCTTACGGTGTAAGTGTTTTTTACAAAGAGCTTCCTAGCCTTTTTAAAAACCATAAAGTTAGAACAGTTTACCATCAACCTGATAGTTATTTACAAGCGCACTCTGAAGACAGTTATGGCGACCATGTTGCTGAAGGAAGCTTTGTTATTATTGGAAATTCTGATTATTTAGAAGACGATTCTATTGATGAATTATTACATTTTGTCGACTCCGGAAATACGCTTTTTATATCAGATTACTACTTTACTCAAAAAATTCATGACACATTAAACTTTGATGTTGAATATATTGAGAACACAAAAGATAGTATTTCATATCAATCTTTAAAATACCTCGACATAAAAGATATTACTATTGATAGAAATGAAGGCGACAATTATTTTTCTAATTTCGATACTATAAACTATAAAGTTTTAGGGCATTCCAAAATTGATTATAAACATATAAATTTTATTGAAGCCCCTTTTGGAGAAGGAAAAATATATCTTCATTTAGAGCCAAAAGCCTTTACCAATTACAACCTTTTAAAAGAGGGCAGGTATAAATACGCAGAAGGTATTATTTCCTATTTACCAGAAAATGATGTGTATTTTGACTCCTATACCAAAATACAAACCGGATATGATGGGAATGTTGAAAAGAAATCAAACCTAAGTTGGTTTTTAGAACAATTATCTTTTAAGTGGGCTTGGTACACAGCCTTAATTTTTGGTATTCTTTTTATGGTTTTTAATGCTAAACGCAGGCAACGCATTATTAAAATTATAAAACCATTGCAAAATACAACCGTAGCTTTTGTTAAAACTATTTCTAATCTATATTTTGAAACTCAGGATCATAAAAACTTAGTAGATAAAAAAATAACGTACTTTTTGGAACGCATTCGAACCGATTTTAATATAGACACTACCATTTTGAATGAAGAATTTATAGTAAAATTAGCTTCGAAAACAGGAAAGAAAAAAGAAGACGTCAAAAAACTAATTGATTTTATAAATTGGTTACGCACTAAAAATGAGTTTTTTGAAGACAACCTAATAAAACTGAACAAGCAAATTGAAGCTTTTTATTTAAACTAATTATGGACGAAAATAAAGAAGAGAAAGACCATCAAGATTTTATACCTAAGCCAGAAGACGTAGTATCATCAATAGACGATAGTGCCCTTAAAGAAACTAACGATTTACAATTTAAAAGCCGTTTGGATTTAACCGAGCTTCAAAATAGTGTTGAAAAAATAAAACATGAAGTTGGGAAGGTAATTGTTGGTCAAAAAGACATGGTAGACATGCTAATTGCATCACTTTTAGCAAAAGGGCATTCGCTTATTGAGGGTGTTCCGGGTGTTGCAAAAACCATTACCGCAAAACTATTGGCAAAGTCATTAAGTGTTGGTTTTAGCCGTATTCAATTTACACCAGATTTAATGCCTAGTGATATTTTGGGAACCTCAGTTTTCAATTTAAAAGACTCTGAATTTGAATTTAAAAAAGGGCCTATTTTTTCTAATATGATTTTAATAGACGAAATTAATAGAGCACCTGCTAAAACTCAAGCTGCTTTGTTTGAAGTGATGGAAGAACAGCAAATAACAATAGATGGTAACAAATTTAAATTAGAATCCCCTTTCATGGTTTTGGCAACTCAAAACCCTGTAGAACAAGAAGGAACCTATCGCTTACCAGAGGCACAGTTAGACCGATTTTTATTTAAAATTGATGTGGATTATCCAAATTTAGATGAAGAGATTGAAATTCTTTCAAGAGAACACCAGCTAAGAGACACTGAAAAGACAGAAACTATTTCATCTTTTTTAACTGCTAAACAAATAGCAGAGTATCAAAATTTAGTTACACAAATTTTGGTAGAAGAACATTTACTAAAATATATAGCAGAACTTATTGTAGCTACACGTAGTAATCGTTTTTTATATTTAGGGGCTTCACCAAGAGCTTCAATAGCTATACTAAAATCTAGTAAAGCTTTTGCAGCTATGTCTGGGCGCGATTTTGTAACTCCTGAAGATATAAAACGAGCCGCAATTCCTGTTTTACACCACAGAGTTATTGTAACGCCAGAACGCGAAATGGAAGGTGTATCTAGCAAACAAATTATTAAACAAATTATTGAAACTGTTGAGATTCCTCGTTGATAAAAATCCATTAAAATGAATAAATCTATTTTAAAAAACTCTGATCATTGCAAGCTTTGTGACAATATGCATTTTGATTTTAATAAAGGGGTTTTTTGCGGCTTGGATATGAAACGTCCAAAATTTAATAATAAATGTATTAACATATATTTGGATGAAGCTTACAAAGAAAAAATTAAAACTATAAACATTGAATATGAATCAGTATTAAAAACTAAAACAGACACATTTGGTCATATAATAATTTATTCAACAATAGGAGTTTTTATTCTTATTCTAAACTATGTTTTAACCCAATATATTTTTAACAAAGGCTTTATCTCAACGATTTCAATTATAATATTTGTTATCGCATTAATACCATTAGGGAGAGCAATAGGAATATTTAATTTTTATAGAACGGCACTATCAATAGCGAAAAAGAAAAAAATGATCTTGGATGAATTAACCAAACTTTATAATCATTCTTATGATATAAATATTGAACATATAGTAGACAGTTTGAAAAATGTTGAACATAAGGTAGATTTAAGTATTAAAAAAAAGTAAAATATACTCAATGAAATTCTTTAAACCATTCTACATACAACCACGGTTCTTTTATGCTGGCATTGGCATTGTTGTATTGTTTGCTTTAAGTTATTTTGTTCCGTTGTTATTTAATATTGCACAACTTTCAATTTTAGTACTTGCCTTGCTTTTCTTTATAGATTTTCTTATCATTTTCATTGGTAAAAATAAAATAGAAGCCACCCGAATTTTACCAGATAAGTTTTCAAATGGAGATAAAAACGTTATAGATTTAAATATTAATAACAACTTCCCATTTACTATTTATCTTGAAATTATTGATGAAATCCCAGAACAATTTCAAGTAAGGGATTTTAAAATTAAAGACCATATTACTACTCGTAAAACAAAATCAATTCAATATCATTTAAAACCAACCGAACGTGGTGAATATCATTTTGGAAGTTTAAACGTTTATGCATCTTCAATAATAAAATTAGTTGCAAAACGCTTTACTTTTAACCATAATGCCATGGTAAAAACTTACCCAAGTTTTAAGCAATTAAAAAAGTTTGAGCTATTAAACATCAATAAAAATGCTTTAGAGCATGGTATAAAAAAAGTACGTCGACTTGGGCATACTATGGAATTTGAGCAGATTAAAGATTATGTTTTAGGCGATGATTTACGCACTATAAATTGGAAAGCTACTGCAAAGCGCGGTCAATTAATGGTAAATCAATTTCAGGATGAAAAATCGCAACCTATTTACTCCATTATAGACAAAGGGCGTGTTATGAAGATGCCTTTTAACGGTTTAAGCCTTTTAGATTATACCATTAATGCAACATTAGTAATAAGCAATGTGGTTTTAAAAAAACACGATAAAGCTGGTGTGCTTTCGTTTTCTAAAAAAATTGAAAACATTGTAGTTGCAGAGCGAAGAAGTTCTCAAATGCAACTTATTTTAGAATCGCTTTATAATGTGAAAACAGATTTTTTTGAAAGTGATTTTAGCAGGTTATATGGTAATATAAAAAGGCATATTACACAACGAAGTCTTATTTTAATGTATACTAATTTCGAAACTTTGGATGGTTTAAACCGACAACTTCCTTACTTAAAAGCCATTGCAAAAAACCACTTACTGGTTGTTATTTTCTTTAAAAACACCGAGTTAAACAGTATAATTTCCGAGAAAGCAGAAACCGTACAACAAGTTTACGATAAAGTAATTGCTGAGAAATTTGCCTTTGAAAAACGTTTAATTGTAAACGAGTTAAAGAAATACGGTATCTATTCCATATTAACCACACCTGAAAATCTTACCATCGATACCATTAATAAGTATTTAGAAATTAAAGCTCGAGGCTTACTTTAATTTGGGCGTTACCAAAAGGGTCAGGCTTTCCAATACTATTTTTTTAAAGCTTCGCTTCGGTATCTTAAACCAAAAGATATTTTGGCTTCGATAGTTTAAAAAAAGGATTTCCTTTATAATCCCTAACGCAGCTGTTTATAATGATAATTGCATAATATTAACTTCTATCTTTTAGCTAAATACAATTCATCATTTAAAATCTACAGTTGAGTAATAGCAATTATTAAATCCTTTTTTTCTACTGGATATTTGAAGTGTTGAATCATTAAAAACTATAAAATCATGAAAACACTATCACTAATCATCACCTTATTATTTGCTATTACTTTAACAAACGCACAAGAGCACTCAGAAGGAAAAACAATTACCGTTACCATTGAAAATATTAAAAACAATAAAGGAAATGTATTATTAGCTCTTCATACAGAAAATACATTTATGAAAGGACAAGGCATTAAAAATGAGCAAAGCAAAATTGAAAACGGAAAAATAACTGTAACATTTAAAAATGTTGAACCTGGAACATATGCTATAATGGCATTACATGATGAAAACGAAAATAACAGAATGGATTTTGAAGATAATGGTATGCCAAAAGAATCATATGGTATGTCAAATAATTCAATGAGTTTTGGTCCGCCACAATACGCAACTGCTAAATTTGAATTTAAAGATGAGGATTTAAAAATGGATATAATATTTTAGTACTAATACATCATAAAAAAGCGACCTATTGGATTACAAACGTAATCCATAAGTCGCTTTTAAAACTAACCAACTAAACTAAAAAACTAAACCGTTTCGTTTAACCAAGCTTTCATCATCCATACTGTTTTTTCTTGCTCGGTTATAAAATCACTCATCATAGAGTTTGTTCCTTCATCGTTTGCATTACCCGCTTTTTCTAAAATAGCCCTTTCAATCTTTAAAAGCTGGGTTAAAGATTCTACTATTAATCGTACTGCCTTATCATCTTCAGAAATATTTTTACCAACTTGCACTTCAGCTTTAGCTGAATAATCTTCAAAAGTATGTAAAGGTGTTTCACCTAAAGTCAATATACGCTCAGCTATTTCATCAACTTTAATATTAGCATCGGTATATAACTCTTCAAACTTAACATGTAAGTCAAAAAAACGCTTCCCTTTAATGTTCCAATGTATGCCTCTTAAATTTTGGTAATATATTTGAAAGTTAGCTAGTAAATGATTCAAATCACTAGCTAAAGCCTTGGTTTTAGAGGTATTTAAACCTATACTATTATATGTCATTTTTATACTATTTTTTATTTACTACAAATTTAATTTATAATTAACAGGTGTTTTGATAAATTTTATTGATAGTTTTTATATTTTTATAGCCTAAATTGATACTTATGACAATAACACAATTATACTACGTTTTGGCGGTAGCCGAAAATCAAAATTTTACTAAAGCAGCCGAAAAATGTTTTGTTACTCAGCCTACACTTAGTATGCAAATTCAAAAGCTTGAAGACCAACTTGATGTACAAATATTTGATAGGAGTAAAAAACCAATTGAATTGACTGAAGTAGGTCGAAAAATTGTTAATCAAGCTAGAAATATTGTTAACGAATCGTATAGAATTCAAGATATTGTAGATCAACAAAAAGGATTTATTGGAGGTGAATTTAAACTTGGTATTATTCCAACAGTAATGCCTACGCTTTTACCAATGTTTTTAAAGACTTTTATAAAGAAACACCCAAAAGTAAAGTTAAAAATAGAAGAGTTAACCACAGAAGAAATTATTGAACGCATTACAGATGGGCATTTAGATGCAGCAATAGCAGCTACACCTCTTGAAAATGAATTAATTAAAGAACGGGTACTATTTTTTGAACCTTTTGTAAGCTATATTCCAAAGAACCATCGCTTACACTCAAATAAAAAAATTAATGTATCCGATTTAGATTTAAATGATATGCTATTACTTGAAGATGGGCATTGCTTTAGAGATGGTGTTATTAATCTTTGTAAGGTTTTTAAAAATCATACCGATGATCAATTTCAGCTAGAAAGTGGTAGTATTGAAACGTTAATAAAACTATCAAACGAAGGGCTAGGAATGACGCTTTTACCTTATTTGCATACTTTAGATATTAACGAAAAAGAAAAAAATAATTTACATCATTTTAACGAGCCTACACCAGCGAGAGAAGTGAGTTTAATTTACCATAAAAGCGAGTTGAAAATGCAAATTATTGAAGCTTTACAAGATGTTATTTCTAGCATTATTCGAGGAGCAATTGCTTTTCAAAATGTAGAAATAATAAGTCCAATTCCTAAGTAAACAAAACTAAAAAAGCGACTAATAGTCGCTTTTTTTTATGCTTTTAAATAGATTAAACATTGATTTAATTCCGGGTTCTGCTGTACAAGAGAATGAATAAAAATTTTAAGCTCTTCAATCTCGTAAGGTAGTAATCTACTTACCGCTTTCTGTACTTCCTTGCAAAACAACGTAGTATCAAAACTTACTTTTTTAAGTACCGTTTTGGTATACTCTAGCATTGCTCTTGCCATAATTACTTATTAGGATTTTGGTTTAAATTAAAAGTAGATCTGCGTATAGGCTATATTTTTTTTATTAAACATATAAATTTAGTAAAAAATTGCTTTGCTTTTTTAAATTAAAGAAAATTTAACACTTAAAATCTATTATCGCCATCTAATAAATCTCCTAAGCCCCCTAATATACTACCTTCTCCTTTGCTTTTGCCTCCAGACCTTGGTGCCGATGCCAAAACACGACCAGCTAACCTACTAAATGGTAACGATTGCACATAAACTGTCCCAGGTCCCTGAAGCTTAGCAAAAAACAAGCCTTCTCCTCCAAATACTGTATTCTTAATACCTCCTACAAATTCAATATCATAATCTACGGTTTGATCAAAACCTACAATACAACCAGTATCAACACGCAACGTTTCTCCAGCCTGCAATTCCTTTCTAGCCATAGTACCTCCAGCATGCACAAATGCCATACCGTCTCCTTCAAGCTTTTGCATAATAAAACCTTCTCCTCCAAATAAACCCCTTCCTAATTTTTTAGAAAATTCTATACCAACGCTAACTCCTTTTGCTGCACATAAAAATGCATCTTTTTGACAAATAAATTTACCTCCAAATTCAGTCAAATCTATTGGTATGATTTTACCTGGATATGGTGATGCAAAAGAAACATTTCGTTTTCCTACTAAATCATTATAAAAGGCTGTCATAAATAAGCTTTCTCCAGTAAGGATTCGTTTACCTGCTCCAAGAATTTTACCCAAAAAACCAGAATCTTTTTGAGATCCATCGCCAAAAATGGTTTCCATTTTAATGCCTTCGTCCATCATCATAAAACTTCCTGCTTCGGCAACTACACCTTCTTGCGGATCAAGTTCAATCTCTACATATTGCATTTCTTCGCCGTAAATTCTATAATCAATTTCGTGTGCTGTCATCTTTTTAATTTTTTAGTTGATTCGTTTATATGTTGATGCATTTAAGGTTTTGTTACACTATTTTTAAAATTACAAAAAAATAAATTCCAAATTCTAAATTGGTAGCTGAAAACGAAAAAGCTATTGCCTCATAAAAAGTTTAGAAAAAAAGTTGAACATGGTTTGTTATATACTGAGACTAAGACAAAAAAAACTACTGCTTCGCTTTAATACTCCATTCAAAATTAAAGGTAGATACAACCACACCATCTTTATTAGTTCCTACAGATTTCATCCAAATGGTTTGACCTTCTCCAGTTTCGATAGTTCTTTTCAAAGCATTATCTATTAATTCACCATCATTACAAACAAATGTAATTCTACCTGTAGCCTTTTTAGTAAATGTTGCATTATTAGTAGTTACTAGCATTGAAACCTTTTTACCACTTTCTTGAATTTTTGCCATAACAATAGCTCCTGTAGTAAGCTCTGCTGCCATGCCTTGTACAGCCCAAAACAATGATTTAAAGGGATTTTGGTTTAACCATCTATGTTTAACAGTTACTATACAGGCTATATTATCAATAGATTTAACTCTAACACCCATAAAGAAAACTGCTGGTAATTTAAAAATGTTGAATGTGTTTATTTTACTAGGTGTTAACTTCATTATAAATTCATTTTTATCAAAATTATCGAAAATAATCGACATATCAATTTGTTAAAATTTTGTTAAAATTAAGTACTATGCGTAACATAATACCTTCTTTTAGACATATATTTGCATAAGAAACTATTATATGTTTTAAAATCATGCAAGACAATCATCAAAAAAACATCGCTACATTTATTCATTTATCAACCTTTAGTAGGTTTATAATCCCATTCGGAAATTTTATTGGTCCTATAATATTATGGGTTACTAACAAAGATAAATCTGATTTTATAGATACTCATGGCAAACAAGCTATTAATTTTCAGATAAGTATTTTACTATACGCCATTATTTTGGGAACCTTAACTATTCCATTTTTTATTTTTAAAGTTTTTAATGGTATAGACTTTATAGATTTTAATGGCTTTCATGATTTTCATATTAATATTGGCGAACCATCACCATTACTTTATATAGGTGGTACTCTAGGTGCATTTGCAATAATAGGTTTTATTTTAGAGCTAGTTTTTATAGTTATAGCTAGTTTAAAAGCTAGAGATGGTGAAATATATCATTACCCATTAACCATCAATTTTTTAAAATAACTTTCATCAATAATCAATCATAATCAATCAAAAAATGAACAGTTTCACAATATTTAAACGCTTTAGAATATGAAGATAGAAAACACAAAAGCACAGATGCGTAAAGGCGTATTAGAATTCTGCATACTATCAGTCTTAAAAGACGACGATGCATACGTAGCAGAGATTTTAGGCACCCTAAAAGACGCAAAATTGCTTGTTGTAGAAGGTACTATTTATCCACTACTAACAAGACTTAAAAACGCTGGTCTTTTAAATTACAGATGGGAAGAATCGACCTCTGGACCGCCAAGAAAATATTACGGTTTAACAGAAACTGGTAAACTGTTTTTAAAAGAATTAAACACTACTTGGAGTGAATTACATAATGCAGTAACTATAGTAACAAGCCAAAAAACAACAAAAAAATGAATAAAACAGTCAACATAAATTTAGCAGGTATATTTTTTCATATAGATGAAGATGCTTACTTAAAACTACAACGCTATCTTGAGGCTATAAAACGTTCATTTACAGACTCTCAAGGTCGTTCTGAAATCATATCAGACATCGAAGCTCGTATTTCTGAGCTTTTCAATGAGCGCGTACAAAACGATAAACAAGTTATACGAATTAAAGAGGTAGATGAAGTTATCTCTATTATGGGTCAACCAGAAGATTATTTGGTAGATGACGAAATTTTTGAGGATGAACCACAAACTACTTATAAGAGAAAATCAGCACCATCAAAAAAATTATTTAGAGATACCGATAATTCCTATATAGGAGGTGTATCTTCTGGATTGGGACATTATTTTGGAATTGATGTCTTATGGGTACGCTTAGCTTGGATTATTTTAATATTTGGAGCTGGAACAGGAATTCTTTTATATATACTACTTTGGATTTTAGTTCCTGAAGCTCAAACAACATCAGAAAAAATAATGATGACTGGAGACCCAGTTAACATTAGTAATATTGAAAAAAAAATTAAAGATGGGTTTGAAAATGTTACAGAAACGGTAAGCGATGTTGCTAAAAATGTTACAGATTCTGTTTCTGGTGCTGCAAAGAATGTAAGCGATTCTGTTTCTGGTGCTGCAAAAAAAGTAGACCTACAAAAACAAGGCAACAAAATTAAATCATCTTCAAAAACTTTTTTTGATACTATTGGAGAAGTAATTATGTTTTTCTTAAAAGTTTTTGCAAAATTTATTGGCATAATATTAATAATTGTAGGAGCTTCAACACTTATTGCTTTAATAGTAACGCTATTCTCTTTAGGAGTTGTAGATATAATTAACATCCCTTGGTTAGACCATGCCGATATTGTTAATGCAGGAAATACACCAGTATGGTTAGTTTCATTATTAACATTTTTCACAGTTGGAATACCATTTTTCTTTTTGTTTTACTTAGGCTTAAAGATTCTTATTAATAATCTAAAGTCTATAGGTAATATTGCAAAATTTACACTTTTAGGCGTATGGTTAATATCAATAATAGGGCTGGTAATTGTTGGTGTAAGGCAAGCAAGTGAGCACGCCTTTGACGAGCGTGTCATTGAAAAGAAAGAGTTACAAATTACAGCAAATGACACTATAAACTTAAAAATGGTCGGAAACGATTTGTATAAAAACGGAACAAATAGACATAACGAATCTTTTAAACTTATCCATGATGAAAACGGAAATAAAACCATTTATTCGTCTGATATAGTTATTATAGTAAAATCTACTACCGATTCTTTAGCCACATTAAGTGTAGATAGAAGTGCAGATGGTAGAAGTTATGAAAAGGCTATAGAGCGTGCTAAAAATATAAACTATAATTATACTCTGAAAAACAACATGTTACTTCTTGACTCTTATTTTACGACAAACGCTGAGAACAAATTTAGTGATCAAGAAATAATGCTTACTCTATATTTACCAGAGGGCACCGTTATAAAGTGTAATGAGAACTCAAAAACATTTTTTTATTATCATAATTACAACGGCACTATTATAACACATGGTAATACTAATCATTATTTAAAAATTTTAGAAGATGATATTGAATGCTTAGACTGCCCAATTGAAGAAGATGAGGAAGACTATGAAGTAAATGTTGACTTAAAGGATGAAAATTCCAGTCTAAAAATAAATGAAGATGGTTTGAAAGTAACCGTAGATAGTTCTAGTTTAAAAATTGATAAGACTGGAGTCAAAGCCAATGGAGATGAAGTTAATGTAAATATAGATGGTGATGGCATCTCAATAAAATCTAAAGACAACTAAAACAATTCATCATTAAAAATTAACAGTTCAGGTATTTAAGTTTAAAATTGTTTAGTACAATGCAGATATTTGAATAGATAAAAAACATCAATCAAAAACAAATAATTATGACAACACTAACAAAAATTATCGTAGCTACATTATTAAGCTTAACATTATTTTCATGCAATTTTGATATTAACATGAACTCTGGTGTTCGTGGCAATGGCAATGTACAAACAGTAGAACGATCCATTACAGAATCATTTACAGCTATTAAAGCTACTGAAGGTTTAGATGTGTATTTAACACAAAGTAACAGCGAAAGTATTACTGTTGAAGCTGATGAAAATTTACATGACCTTATTATAACCGAAGTGGTTGATAATGTATTAAAAATACATACTAGAGAGAATATAGGCAGATCAACTTCAAAAAAAGTTAGAGTAAGTTTTAAAGATATTTCAGCAATTACTTCAACAAGTGGTAGTGACGTATACTCAACTAACACTATTACAACAGATTATTTAATATTAAAATCTACTAGCGGAAGTGACATGAAACTAAATGTAGATACTTCAACTTTAGAATGCCAATCAACCAGCGGTAGTGACTTAAAATTATCTGGGAAAACAAAAAAACTAATTGCTGAAGCTACAAGTGGTAGTGATATTAAAGCGTCAAATTTAATTGCCGAATCTAGTCAAGTAAAAGCAACAAGTGGAGCAGATATTACTGTAAACACTTCAAAAGAGCTTACAGCAAAAGCAAATAGTGGTGGCGATATAAAATATTATGGTAACCCAGAAAAGGTAAACAAAAGTGATGGACCTTCTGGAAGTATTAGAAAGCAATAAACAAAACGACCAACCTTACCAACCTTAATAACCAACTCCTTTTAAAACCCATCTTAAACTAAGTTTAGTTTAAGATGGGTTTGTTTTGTACTTAAATGTGACATTTTATAATAAAACTGGTCTAAAACTATATAACCAACTTATAAAGTCATGAAAAACAGACAGTTTCTTATATTAATCTTTTCTTTAAGCATTTGCTTTATAACCCAAGCTCAAAAAGCAAAGAAGGTAAAAGGCAATAGAAATGTAACCACTTTACATACCCCTTTAAACTCTTTTCATACTATAATTGTTGATGAAGATTTTGAAATTGATATTATATTCAACAAAGTACCCTCTATAGAGGTTGAAGCAGATGAAAACCTTCACGAATTTATAACATTTAGTGTTCGAGATAGCGTACTCTCGTTTAATAAAACAAGAAGAATTACTTCAAAAAAAAGGTTAAATATAAAGGTGAATTATGATGATTTCTTAAATAATATTGAAACTAGAGATAATAGTAAAATATTTTCGTTGGCAACAATGGATATAACAAATACTAACCTTAAAACAACTGGAAACTCGAAAGCTGGGTTAACAATAGAAACCAAATATTTTAATTTTGAAAGCCATGGTAAGGCTAAAGTGGATCTTAATTTAACAGCGGACAGTACCAATATTGTTTTAAATGGTAACAGCAAATTAAACGCTTTAATTCATTCACCTATTTTAAAAGCTGATTTATATCAACGTGCAAATGTAAATATAGAAGGGGAAAGTGATGATTTATTATTAAGAACTGACAACAACTCTCAGTTTTATGGCAAAAATTTTACAGTAAAAAATTGCAATCTCTATTCCGAGATTGCAAGTGATACCACTATTGAGGTTACTGATAAAATAATTGTCTCTTTAACAGGGTCTAGTGATTTGTATTTATATAATGATCCAAAAATAGTTATTGACAAATTTACCAATACATCAAAAATTCAGAAAAGAGAAAAATAACAAAGGACTTAGCTTATAAATGGTTTAATAAAACAAAAAGCCTCAATGTTTTAAATTTAAAACATTGAGGCTTTTTGTTTTACAACTATGAGAATTTATCCCACTTTTTTCTGCTTCATTTTTTCAACACGCATTTTGTTCAACTTCTCATTATTAAGTTTCATTTCTTCTAAAAGCTTAAGTTCGTGATTAATTTCTTCACGTCTTTTATTTTGCTTTCTAAGTTTTTCATCTCTTATAGCTTGTTTTCTTTTTCTTTCTTCAAGCCTAATTTCTTCAAGCATTAATTCTTTTTTCTCTGCTTTCTTTTGTTTAATTTTTGCTAAAGCAATAGAGCCATATGTATATCCATATATACTTAAAAATAATAATGCTATTATTGATAATATTATAAAGCCGTTATCCATAACTTTTTTCTTAGGTAGTTTATTAAGTGTTTTTAAAGCTCTACAAAGCTTTTGTTTTCCATATTTTTAATAAAAGTATAAAAAAAGTATAGTGGCTAAAAATAAAAAAGGTGAAGTACTCAAAAAGAAGTTAAAATAATTATTGAATCAAAAAAAACCTTTGAAATGCATAAAAAGCACCAAAGGTTTTTTAATTAAAAGTAGATTAAAGCCTTCTTATAAAATATATTAATGGCCACTCATATGCTTATTATATGACCATATTTCGTCCCAAGAATTCGAGAAGGTTCTATTAGCCATATCAATAAACATTTGCCAATTTTCTTCTCCATGTACTTTTTCAAAAGTCTTTTTAAAACTATTTTCTTCTTCATCAAACTCTGTCCAATTTTTATAAAAACCTACCGAAGCTACATGACGCCCTAAATCACCTTGTCTAAATTCATTAAAATATAAGCCCCAAGGGTTTACACCATCCATAGCTTTAACAGTTTCACTTACATATTTGTAAAATTGATTTACCGATGATACTTGTCCTTTTTCAATCTCACCAACTCTTACAAACAAAAGCGGATAGTTTATACTTTCTCCTTTTAACATGCTAGTATTAGATAATTTATCGTCTTGTGTCCAATACTCAATGGTATTTATTTTTTTTATATATGGCATTACGTTATCCCTCCAGTCTTCGTCGTGCCCTCCTTCACCAGGACGCGTATCATTATGTTTATAATGCATTGGCCCCATTTGCCATACAATTTTTCCCGAATTGGGTCCAGAAACTATATTATAAACCGTTGCTGTGTAAGGGGCTTCTTTATGGTATTGCGCATTATGTTTTCTCATGTTTTCTGATAATACTTTTAATTTAGTATTATCTGGAGTTAACAAAATGTTCTCCCACATAGTATATGATTTGTCTTCTTGGGCATTTGCTGTTACTGTGGCACTAAAAACCATAGCAATAACAGCTATTACTGAAATTGTTTTTTTAATCATAATTAAAATTATTTGGTTGGTTAATTAACTATATAACTATTATATAGTTTGCTATTAATAATGATTTAGGAGAATTTAAATTTTATAATAAATGATATAGAATCATTTAAGATGAAGGCTCATCATTTGGAGTGAATCAAATATAATGAATATTTGGTTATGATGTTATTTCATAAAAAAACTCTCAAAACTGAGAGTTTTAAAGATTAGATTTTAAATTAAATCCTTTCTGTTTCCATTTAATTATTCCGCCTTCTAAATCGTATATTTCAGTAAAACCGGCTTCAAATAATTTTTTAATACTTTTCGCGCTTCTTTTTCCAGAGCGACAGTACACAATTAAGGGCTTATTTTTGTCAAGTTTTTTAATGCTTTCTGTAAAATCTGGCGATAAAAAATTTATGTTTTGAGCATTTTCAATATGCCCTCCTTTAAATTCTTTTGGTGTTCTAACATCAATTAATTGTACGTTATCTAATTGTAAAAGGGGTTGCAAATCTTCTGCTGACACCACTTTAGCATCACTTTTTGTTTTTTTATAATAACTAACAATAATCGTTGCTACTACTAATAACACTAGAAAAATTACTATTTTTTTCATTTAATAATTTTAATCTAAATCTACAAGATCGCCTTCCCATTCTAAAATACCTCCTTCAAGATTATAGGCATTTTCAAACCCTAATTGATTCATAATATTACAAGCTTGCCCGCTTCTATTACCAGACCTGCAATACACATAGTAGCTTTTATCTTTGTCAAGCTCTTCTATCTCATTAACAAATTCTTGCCCTTTATAAATATCTATGTGAATGGCATTAACAATAATACCATCAGCTACCTCATCATCTGTTCTTACATCAATAATAACTGCATTATCATCATTTTCTAATTGCGACACCCATTCTTCTTGACTTAAATTTTCCATTTTTTTAAATTGAAATTGATACTTACAAATTTAATACATCTAATCAAATAATAGCTAAAAAAAGTCCGAAGTATAAAACTTCAGACTTTTATATTTTAATCTTTACAAAAATGTACGTTTTGCTTTTATGCTTTAATTGAGCAACCTATAGCTCTCGTTTCGGTTTGTTCAACTTTTTTTCCATTAAGTAATGCATCCACAGCATTTTCAACATATTTAGTATTAACAGCCGATGCATCTTTATAATTATCATCTATTGCCCCTATATATTGAACCACATTGCCTTTACTAGTTTTTTGCAAAATAAATATATGCGGTGTTTTAGTAGCTCCATATTTTGGATATACATCTTGTTTTTCATCAATTAAATATGGAAATGTAAACCCTTTACTTTTTGCCCTAGATTTCATCGCATCAAAATTATCTCCTGGTTTTACATCAGTATTATTTGGCATAATTGCAATTACTGGATAGCCTTTACTGGCATATTTTTCATTTAATGCGATAATTCTATCTTCATACATAACAGCATATGGGCATGTATTACAAGTAAATGTGATAATAAAACCTTTAGCGTCCTTGTAATCTGATAAAGATACCATAGTCTCATTAATGTTTTTAAGTGAAAAGTCTTCAGCTAAATCACCTACTTTATATCCATCACCGTTGTTCGAATTAGTAATTGTAAAGGCACTTACGCACATAACAGTTACCAATGTTGCTATTAATTTAATTTTCGTTTTCATCTTATTTTATTTTAAGAATGTTTTTATTTCTCTTTGTAATTCCTCGTAAGTAAAAGATTGCTCGAAAAACTTACGGTCGTTTTTATTATAAATAATTGTTGCTGGAATAGAACCAGACCAACTTTTGTCTACCTTAGGAATCCAAGAATTCATATCTGCATCATCTAAAGCAATTACCTTAGATTTTAGTTTCTTTTCTTTTATAAACGGTTTTAGTTTAGATTCGTATAAGTGAGGAAAATCTAAACTAACCAATATAACTTCAACATTTTTATTATTGTATTTAGCATTTAATTTTTCAAAATATGGCAACTCTTTAATACAAGGTGCACACCATGTTGCCCAAAAATTAATCACGTAAGTTTTATCATCTTTTTTATTTAAAAACTTCTTAAACCCTTCATAATTGTAAACCTCTAAATCTAAGCCTATAATATTATCATTACTTAATACTTCCTTTTTACTAGTAGTATCAATTGCAACCTCGGTTTTTTTATTTCTTTTAGCGCAACTAAATGTTAATAGTATTGCAATAATTATTACTTTAAATTTCATAAGCATAAAATTAATTAATAGTTTGTTGCTAATATTACAGTTTAACAAACTTTTAAATAAAAAACATACTAAACTTTTGTTTAGTTTTATTTTCATTTCTATATTTGAGCAGTTAAAAAAACAAAAAATGAACAAAATTTTAAATACTAATTGGTGGTGGTGCTTTCGAAACTAATCTTCGTGAAGTAAATCCCTAGTATATTTAAAACTTAAAATATTCAAAAGGCTTGTCGTTCACGACAAGCCTTTTTTCTTTGTTCTAAAGTTATTTTAGAATAAAATAAAAACTATAAGATGAAAAAATTTAGTCTTTACACGCATCACAAAAAAATCTTAACAGATACTATTACACCTGTTACTGTTTATTATAAAATACGTGATAAATACCCCAATAGTATCCTTCTGGAAAGTGGAGATTACCACAGAAGCCATAAGAATTTCTCGTATATCTGTTTTAACCCAATTGCCTCAATAAAAGTTGAAAACGAAGTGATCTCTGAAACCTTCCCAGATGGAAGCACAACAGATTTAGAAATAACAAAAGGTGTTAATGTAACTAACGAAATTCATAATTTCACTAAACGTTTTGACACAAAATCTGAAGAAAATTTCAAATTCATCAATAACGGTATTTTCGGTTATACAGCTTATGATGCCGTAAGGTATTTTGAAGATGTTGAAATTAGCAAAAAAGATGACTCTGTAGTTATTCCAGATATGTATTATGCTGTTTATCAGAATATAATAGCTATAAATCATTTTAAAAACGAAGCTTATATTTTTGCGCATTGTTATGATGGAACGCATAATAATATTGATGACATAGATAAACTGATTAATGTTCAAAATTTTGCCTCATATAACTTCAGTTCAAAAGGCGATATTAAATCTAATTTAACGGATGATGAGTTTAGAGAACATGTTGAAGTAGCCAGAAAACATTGCCAACGCGGAGATGTTTTTCAATTGGTCTTATCCAGACGCTTCTCTCAGGAATATACCGGAGACGATTTTAATATTTACCGTGCTTTAAGAAGCATTAACCCCTCGCCTTACCTATTCTATTTTGATTACGGCGATTTTAAAATATTTGGAAGCTCGCCAGAAGCTCAACTTATTGTGGATGATGGTCTAGCCGAAATTCATCCTATTGCAGGAACATTTAAGAGAACTGGTGACGAACAAAAAGATGAAGTTTTAGCCGAAAAACTTAAAAATGATGATAAGGAAAATGCTGAGCACGTTATGCTAGTTGATTTAGCCAGAAACGATTTAAGCCGACATGGGAACGGTGTAAAAGTGGTAACGTATCGCGAAGTTCAATTCTTTTCGCACGTTATACATTTAGTAAGTAAGGTTACAGGACATAAACATAAAGAGACTTCAACCATGCAAGTCGTAGCAGACACCTTTCCAGCTGGAACTTTAAGTGGTGCACCAAAACACAGAGCCATGCAACTCATTGAGAAATACGAAAAAACAAGTCGTGCCTTTTATGGGGGAGCTATAGGCTTTATGGATTTTGATGGCAACTTTAACCATGCTATTATGATTCGTACTTTTTTAAGTAAAGATTACAAACTTAATTGGCAAGCTGGTGCAGGATTGGTTTCAAAATCTGATCAAGAAAGCGAGCTACAAGAAGTTTACAATAAATTAGGAGCATTAACTAAAGCTATTAAATTAGCAGAAGACATTTAAAGATGAAGAAAGTATTAGTAATAGACAATTACGATAGTTTTACATATAATCTTGTACATTATTTAGAAGATTTAAACTGCGCTGTAACAGTAGTAAGAAACGACAAATTAACTTTAGAAGATGTTGAACCTTTTGATAAAATTGTATTATCACCAGGTCCAGGAATTCCAGATGAAGCAGGTTTACTAAAGGCTATTATTAAAAAATACGCCCCTACGAAAAGTATTCTAGGTGTTTGTCTTGGTCAACAAGCTATAGGCGAAGTTTTTGGAGGCTCATTAATCAATTTAGACGATGTTTATCACGGCGTTGCAACCAATGTAACCATAAGTGTTGATGGTGAATACATTTTTAAAGACTTAGATAAAAATATTGAAGTTGGGCGTTACCATTCTTGGGTTGTAAATCCAGAATTACCAGATAGTTTAGAAGCCACTTCTTTTGATGCAAACGGACAAGTTATGTCTTTAAGACATAAAATATACGATGTAAGAGGTGTGCAATACCATCCAGAATCGGTATTGACACCAGATGGAAAGAAAATATTAGAAAATTGGGTAAATAATTAGCCAATAGTAAAGATGAAAAATATACTAAATAGACTTATAAATCACGAAACCATCTCAAGCGAGGAGGCAAAACAGGTTATTGTTAACATATCAAACGACATGTATAACCCAAGTCAAATAACATGCTTCCTGTCTGTTTTCATGATGCGAAGTATTACCATAGAAGAATTGAAAGGCTTTAGAGATGCTCTTTTAGAACTTTGCATATCCATAAACCTCAAAGACTTTAATGCTGTAGACATAGTTGGTACAGGTGGCGACGGTAAAAACACCTTTAACATATCTACTCTATCCTCCTTTATTACTGCAGGTGCTGGAGTCAACGTTTCCAAACATGGTAACTATGGCGTATCATCAACTTCTGGTTCATCAAATGTTATGGAGCATTTAGGAGTAAAGTTTTCCAACAACGAAGATTTTTTAAAACGCTGCCTAGATAAAGCAGGCATATGCATATTACACGCTCCATTATTTCACCCTGCTATGAAAAATGTAGCTCCCATCAGACGAGAGTTGGGCGTAAAAACCTTTTTTAACATGTT
Organism: Jejuia spongiicola; assembly: GCF_023502325.1. Lineage (NCBI taxonomy): Bacteria > Pseudomonadati > Bacteroidota > Flavobacteriia > Flavobacteriales > Flavobacteriaceae > Jejuia > Jejuia spongiicola. The sequence continues at coordinate 194,645 of NZ_JAMFLZ010000002.1, read as the reverse complement.
GGGACCTTTGGTTAATCCTTCATTTCCAAAAAACCAAATGCTAGGTGTTTTTAGCTTAGAACTTTTACGCCTATATAGTTTTATATATCAAAACACAGATAAAAATTACAATATTATTTATGCCTTAGATGGATACGATGAAATTTCATTAACAGGAAAAGCTAAAATTGTTTCAAATCATACTGAAAAATTGTTTTCTCCAAAAGATTTGGGAGTTTCTAAAATTAAGCAAGACGAAATTTTTGGAGGAAACACGGTTAAAGATGCAGCAAACATATTTGTAGATATCATTAGCGGTAATGGAACAGAGGCACAAAATAATGTAGTTTGCGCTAATGCCGGATTAGCGATTGCAACTACAAAACAAATTACACATCAAGAAGGTTTTGAAATAGCAAAAGAATCGTTGTTTTCTGGTAAAGGAAAAGCAAGTTTAGATAAATTGATTGAGTTAAGTAAATAATGAACATCTTAGACAAAATAACATTAGATAAACGCAAGGAAGTTGAACTTAGAAAAAGTCTAATTCCAGTGTCTCAATTAGAACAATCCGTTTTATTTGAAAGAGTAACAATATCACTTGCAAATAACTTGCGACACAGCAAATCAGGAATTATAGCAGAACATAAAAGGCGCTCACCATCAAAGTCTGTAATCAACAATACATTAAACGTCCAAGATGTAGCAAAAGGTTATGAAGCTGCAGGGGTTTGTGGTATGTCTGTTTTAACAGATGGTAAATATTTTGGAGGCTCTTTAGACGATTTATTAACGGCAAGAGCAAGTTGTAATATTCCTTTATTAAGAAAGGAATTCATTATAGATGAATACCAATTGTTAGAGGCAAAAGCTTATGGTGCTGATGTTATTTTATTAATTGCTGCAATACTTTCAAAAGACGAAATAAAACAATTCTCTGAGTTTGCCAAAACCTTGAATTTAGATGTCCTTTTAGAAGTTCATAACGAAGAAGAGTTGCACAAATCTATCATGCCTAGTTTAGACATGCTAGGTGTAAACAATAGGAACTTAAAAACATTTGATGTTAATTTAGATATCAGTAAAAGTTTAAGTAACCTTATTCCTGATGACTTTGTAAAAGTTTCTGAAAGTGGTATCAGCAATATAAATGCAATAAAAGAATTACAACCTTATGGTTATCAAGGCTTTTTAATAGGGGAAAACTTTATGAAAACTGATAACCCAGGAGTCAGTGCAACAGAATTCATTCAAAATCTAGAGAAATGAAACTGAAGGTTTGCGGAATGAAATATCAAGATAATATTGAACATGTTGCAGCATTGCAACCTGACTATCTTGGTTTTATATTTTATGAAAAATCAGCAAGACATTTTGATACTGAGTGCATCCTAGACTTACCAAAATCAATTAAAAAAACAGGTGTTTTTGTTGACGCTGACATTGACTTTGTAATAGAAAAAATTAACAAACATAATTTACAAGCAGTTCAATTGCATGGCAAAGAATCATCTAAGTATTGTAAACAACTAAAATCTGAAAGTGTTGAAATAATCAAAGTATTTTCAATAAAGGATGAGTTTGATTTCAGTGTTTTAAATCCTTACGAGGGTATTGTTGATTACTTCCTGTTTGATACTAAAGGGAAACTCCCTGGAGGTAACGGGTACACATTTGATTGGAACGTATTAAACAATTATCCTTCAACAACACCATTCCTTTTAAGTGGAGGAATTGGACTGAATCAAATTGACGATATTAAAAAATTTCAGCGGAGCAAAGCTTCAAAATATTGCTATGCGTTAGATGTAAATAGTAAGTTTGAAATAGAACCTGGCTTAAAAAATATTGAAGACATAAAAAAATTTAAAAATAATCTGATTTCTAAAATCATGAACTATAACGTAAACGAAAAAGGTTACTATGGCGAATTTGGGGGTGCATTTATACCAGAAATGCTATATCCAAATGTAGAAGAGTTACGCCAAAATTATTTAAAAGTAATGGCTGAGCCAGATTTTAAAAAGGAATTTGACCAACTACTTAAAGATTACGTAGGTCGCCCTTCTCCCTTATATTTTGCTAAACGTCTTTCTCATAAATATAATACCAAAATATATTTAAAGCGCGAAGACTTAAATCATACAGGTGCACATAAAATAAACAATACTATCGGGCAAATTCTAATGGCTAAGCGTTTAGGTAAAACTAGAATTATTGCAGAAACTGGAGCAGGTCAACACGGTGTAGCCACCGCTACAGTTTGTGCTTTAATGGGGCTTGAATGTATAGTTTATATGGGAGAAATTGATATTGCAAGGCAAGCACCAAATGTTGCCAGAATGAAAATGTTAGGCGCAAAAGTTGTACCTGCATTATCAGGAAGTAGAACCTTAAAAGATGCTACAAACGAAGCCATTCGCGATTGGATTAATAATCCTGTAAACACGCATTATATTATTGGTTCTGCCATTGGCCCACACCCTTATCCAGATATGGTAACACGTTTTCAAGCAGTGATTTCAGAAGAAATTAAATGGCAATTAAAAGAACAAACAGGTAAGAAAAACCCAGATTATGTGGTGGCATGTATTGGTGGTGGAAGTAACGCTGCTGGAACATATTATCATTATTTACATGAAGAAAACGTTGGTATTATAGCTGTAGAAGCAGCAGGTTTAGGAGTTGATTCTGGTGAAAGTGCAGCAACCTCTGTTTTAGGAAAAGAAGGCATTATTCACGGTTGTAAAACATTATTAATGCAAACTGCTGACGGACAAATAACCGAGCCTTACTCTATTTCTGCAGGATTAGATTATCCTGGTGTTGGTCCCATGCATGCACACTTATGTAAAACGGGACGTGCAGAATTTATAGCAATTACAGATGATGACGCTATGAAAGCTGGTTTAAAATTATGCAAATTGGAAGGTATTATCCCCGCTATTGAAAGTTCTCATGCATTAGCCATTTTTGAACGGAAAACGTTTAATCCAGACGATGTTGTTGTGGTAAGTTTATCTGGACGTGGCGATAAAGATTTACAGAATTATATAGATTATTTTAAAATTTAAATTGTGAACAGAATAAATCAAAAACTTCAAGAAGACAAAAAATTATTGTCTATATATTTTACTGCCGGTTACCCACATATTAACGACACCGTTTCAATAATCGAAGATTTAGAAAAAAATGGTGTTGATATGATTGAAATAGGTTTGCCTTTTAGCGACCCATTAGCTGATGGTCCTACTATTCAAGTAAGTTCAACGCAAGCATTAAAAAATGGCATGACTACCGATGTGCTTTTTGATCAATTAAAAGACATTAGAAAGTCAGTTAATATTCCATTAATTATTATGGGATATTTTAACCCCATGTTTCAATATGGCGTAGAAACTTTTTGTCAAAAATGTCAAGAGATTGGTATTGATGGTTTAATTATACCCGATTTACCTGTTGATGTGTATCACGAAGAATATCAAGCTATTTTTGAAAAATATGGTCTTATTAATGTGTTCTTAATTACGCCTCAAACCAGTGATGAACGTATACGATATATAGATTCTATTTCAAACGGATTTATATACATGGTAAGTAGCGCCAGTACAACAGGAGCACAATCTGGTTTTGGAGATGAGCAAACGCAATATTTTGAGCGTATTGCTAAAATGAACTTAAAAAATCCACAAATTATTGGTTTTGGTATTAGTAATAATCAAACGTTTACTCAAGCTACACAATATGCAAAAGGCGCTATTATTGGAAGTGCTTTTGTAAAGCATGTTACTAATAATGGTATTAAAAATATTAAAAACTTTGTTGATACAATCTTGAATTGAGTTTTATGAAATGGTTTAAAAAAGTATTAATTGAAAATTATGCCAATTTTTCGGGTAGAGCTAGACGACAAGAATACTGGATGTATGCTTTGTTTTGGTCAATCATTGTAATCTCTATGAGTATTTTGGCAGAATACACTGAAAAATACTTAGGGTTTACATGGGGGTTTACATTCTTCATCATATTTTCTATTGCCACTCTAATTCCATGGTTAGCAGTAAATGTTAGACGGCTACACGACACAGGAAAAAGCGGAGGTTATTTCTTTGTTAATTTCATACCCTTAATTGGTCGAATTTGGTATTTAATTTTAGTTTGTACCGATGGAGAGTCGGGGCCAAATCAATACGGCCCTGATCCAAAAAAACCCAATATCAATGATGAAATTGACGACATAGGAAAACCTCTTTTGGATGAATAGTTTTTATAGAATGAGTTAATTATTTAGACTCTAAAGATTCCATTTTCTTTGTATTTCGTTTTTCACAAACAGGTTTATGTCCCATTGATTACCTAGTGGTGTTTCAGTATTAGGTTGATACAGCGTATACGGAAAAGGTCCATATTCGGTAGTAATTGTTATAAACTGCCGACTACTTTTTGCTGCATTTTCTATCATGGCTGTCCACCACTTATTAAACTGATTTAACTCTTCAACATAAACAGAATCTCTTGGGTCTATAACTTGTGCGCTTTGAGACGAACCAACACGTGCGTGTATATGATAGGTATGTTGAATAGCTTTTTGCAGAGCATTTTCTTGGTTTTCTAGTAAAGTTTCGGCAACACAACACCAATGTGAAATGTCTGATGTTAGCTTTAAAAAAGGTAACGATTCTAAATATTTATAACAAACATGAGCTGCAAAAGAAAACCTAGACCGATGCGTTTCATGAGTAATAACCACCTTCGTTTCGGCTTCAATAGCTTGGGCTATTTCAATTAATTCAGCATTCTGTTCAAAAGTAAAAAAATCCATACCTGTATGCGAATTCACAAATAAAGGTTTAGCTTCAACCAAGTTATACAAATGTGATTTATAATTCTCTTTATGAGTCTTAAAATCAACATCTTTTGTTTGCCAATGCTGTCCTATAAAATCTAGCTCAAAATCTTTAAGCATTAAAAGTATGTCATGTTTTTCTTGCTTATTAAAAGGCAAATCAATTTCTACACCACTAAATCCATTTGCCTTTACTTTATTCAAAAAGGTGCCCCAATCAATATCTGCACTACCCCAGCGCGGGTAAATAAATTTTAATTCCATTATTTTTTATTTCTTATTTCTCTATCTCCTGTATGATCTACTCCTTGTTCCCGTTCTAGTACAATCATGCTTTCAGGTCTAAAATTTAAAATCAAAGCTCTTCGTCGACTATTAGTACTATTTCCTTTGCTAAAATGAAGAGTAAACCCATCATGAAATGTACACCCTCCTGAGTTTAAAGGAATGCTTTGGGCTTCCTTAGTATCTGTTTTACAAAACAATGCTCCTTTATTTGGCATAGCATAATGTTTCAAAATATTTGTAGATTTTTTTTTCGGAATAAACCACATACATCCATTAGCTTCATAAACATCATCTAATGCTACCCAACAACTTACAGCTCTTTTATCTGGCATTTTTATCCAATAGGCTGCGTCTTGATGCCAAGGTGTTTCTGTATTTGTATATGGTGCTTTATTTATAAGCATATCAAAGTCTAAAGCCATATCGCTTCCCAACAATAGCTTCGCATAGTTAAGAGCTTGCTTATAAACATTCATTTTAGATAGCTTAGGTTCTATAAGACTAGGTCTCATAATTTGAGTTATTTTTTCAACAGGTCCACCAGAGCCTCCTGATAAGTCGCTTCTTAATCCTTCAGTTCTTTTTTTATCCTTTAAGAGGTAATCATATAAAACTCTAAGTTCTTCAACCTCATCTTTAACTATTAATGATTCTAAATGAGTAAAACCATGACTTAAAAATTTTTCCCTTAATTCCATAAAATATTTAATTATATTAACTTTTAATTTATTTCAAATAAATAGTAAAGATTCTTTAAAGTCTTTTAAATTTGTATTACCCAACAATTTTATACATAAACAGTGCAAAATCAAACAAATGATCGCGTCGTTTATAACCTAAACACATTAGGATATAAGCGTTGTAAACAATTTGGGCATTATAAGTACACTAAAGTTAAGCCAAGGTTAGAAAACCATATACACAAAGACATTATTGAAATTTGTTATTGCTTAAAAGGTCAGCAATTTTATAATATTGAGCAAAATGAGTTGAAACTTAATGGCAATGATATTCTTATTGTGTCGCCTAACACGATACATAGTACAGGGGTTTACCCAGAAGATAAAGGTGAGTTATTTTGGATACAGATTTCCTTAAATAATGATCTTGGTAAACTATGCAACCTACCTTTTTTGCAATCTAACTATATATTAAAAGCGCTAACCAAAAAATCAAATGCGGTATTTAAAGGTGCTTTTTCTTTAAAAAATATTTTGAATGCACTATTTACTCAATTAGAAAAACCACAAAGTATTCTTAGTGTAATAACTATAAATCATTTAATCATTCAACTTTTACTTGAAACATTATCACTAACTGAAAAACCCCAGGAAGTAAAACCTACCATAAGGTTAAATATTATTAATGAGTACATTGAAAAGAATTTAAGTAGGTCTATCTATGTAGATGAATTGGCTGGAGCAATAAAAATATCTGTCTCTTATTTTAAAACTTGGTTTAAAGAAAATACTGGAATAACACCAAATGAATACATTAATCGATTAAAAATTAAGCAAGCAAAGGTTGATTTACTAAATGAAAAAACAATAACTCAAGTAGCTTTTAATTTAGGCTATAATTCATCTCAATACTTTGCCACATCCTTTAAAAAATTTACAGGAATAACGCCCAAAGCGTATATTGCCAAACATAACACAAAATAAAATGCCTTTAAACATTGTTTTAATAGAACCCGAAATACCTAATAATACAGGAAACATAGGTCGATTAGCTTTAGCCTCTGGATCACACTTGCATTTAGTAAAGCCATTAGGGTTTGAAATTAGCGATACACGATTAAAACGTGCTGGTTTAGATTATTGGAAACATCTTCAAATTACGTATTATGAAAACATTGAAGATTTTTTCTTAAAAAACAAAAACGCAAATATGGCTTTTTTATCAAGTCATGGAACAAAAAATCATTGGGATATTCCTTTTGAAAATAATATGTTTTTAATTTTTGGTAAAGAATCGGTAGGATTACCTAAACCAATAATAGAAACGCATAAAAACCAGCTTTATAAAATTCCTTTATACAGCAAGCATGTTAGAAGTTTAAATCTTGCAAATGCGGTAGGCATTGTGGTATATGAAGGCTTGAAACAGCTTAGCTAATTCCAATATTGACTTTGTGAAAATTTTCGACTACCTTCGTTTTAACGGTGGATGTAAGTCATTGAAATGCATTTATATACATAAAAAACATTACTAACAAGCTTAAGAAACAAAGTTTAATGAATAAAATAATCATAGCCCTTTCAATTTTTATTTTGGTAGTTGCTTGCGGACAAAAAAACAGCTCAGAAAAAAAGAACTCAAAGAGTTATTCGAAAATTAAAGATTCATTAACTACTCAAATTGACAAAATCAACGAGAACGGAAAAATAGTTGGGTTTTCTGTCATAATAGTAGATTCTACCGGAATTCTTTATAATAAAGGATTTGGATTTGCAAACTCCACTACCCAAAAAAAATATTCAACCCAAACCGTTCAACCCATTGCCTCAATTTCAAAGACCTTGATTGGGCTTTCATTATTTAAAGCCAAAGAAATGGGCAAACTTAATCTTGATGAACCCATAGATAAATATCTTCCTTTTACAGTATCAAACCCAAATTTTCCAGAAACACCGATTACGATAAGACAATTAGCCATCCACACATCTTCAATAAACGATTCGGATAGTTTTTGGGAAAACGATTATATACTTATCGAAAAAGATCATAAAAAAGGTACAGGAATACCCGAATATTTCAATGAGTCTCAGACGGAATTATCGCTCCCTGATTTTTTAAAAAATTTATTGACCGAAAAAGGTAATCTGAATAACGGCGAAAGTTATACAGCAAATAAACCATCCACAAAATTTAACTATTCAAATGTTGGGTCAAATCTATGTGCACTTGTAATTGAATCGGCAACTGGAGTTCCCTATCGAACGTTTACCACAAAGTACATTCTTGAACCTTTACAAATGAACGCCTCAAGTTGGGCCGCTAAAAATAACGAATCAAAAAATCGTTCGACATTATATGCAACCAACAAACAAATTATGGCGAATTATACAACTGTAGGCTTTCCTGCAAGCGGACTAACTACATCTAGCACCGATTTAGGTAAATATTTGTCTGAACTAATTAAGGGCTATTCAGGAAACGGAAGTTTATTGACAAAAGAAAGTTATGATGAACTTTTTAAAAAGCAATTGACCAAAAACCAACTTCCAGAAGGAGTTGATGCAAACTCGGGTATTTTTATTGATTATTCGAAAAGGGGTATCGGTTATAGTGGCTATGACCCAGGCCTTATGGCGTATATGTATTTTAATCCAGAAAGCTTGATTGGTAAAATAATTCTTATAAATACGGACACGGATTTCGATGAAGAAGTTCGACCGACCTTAGATGAAATTTATAACGTTTTAGGTGAATATGAAATCAAGTTCAAATAAAAAGCCGGTTGGTAATAATGCATATGAATTTCACAGTACCCTTCGGGGTGCTACACTTCATACACTAACCGTTAAACGAACCAAAAAAAAATCAACTTTTTCTATTCCGATTCTTTAACATATTTAAATACATATTCTCAACTTTAGTGCGTGCCCAAGGAGTGCGTCTTAAAAATTTTAAGCTAGATTTTACTGAAGGATTATCAATAAAGCATTTAATTTTAATGGTGTGACCCATATATTCCCAACCATAGTGAGCTACCAAATCGTTTATAATTTGCTCTAATTTCACTCCATGTAACGGGTTATTTGGTTGAGATTCCATAAGCTGTCTGGTCGAGCGCAGTCGAGACCTTCTTAAATGATTTATAATATTAACCTCTCGTCAAGCTGCGCTTGGTATCTTCAATATAAAATATATTTTATATTTCGATAATGCTCGAGGAGGCAAAAACAATCTACTCTACTAATTCTTTAATTTTTATAGCCTTTTCAAAATGATCTAGCTTATGCTCCATAATCCACCAAGTTGCCGCTTCCATAAGTAACTCTGGGTCATCATTCTTATTTGCAAAAAAAGCATAAAAAGATAATCCAACATTGCTTCCTTTTTGCTCAATCTTTCGGTTACAAACTTCAATGATTTTTTTCTTTAAAACGGTTCGCATCACTTCTAGTTTCTTCGATCGTTAAACTTCTTTTTATTGTTTCGTTTGGGTCTTCTATTAGAATTATTTCGGTCTCTATTAGATTGATTAGAGTTAGAATTACGATTATTGTTCCTATTCCTAGGATTTCTAGAACGGTTTTGCCCTGGTTTAATAGGTTCTGTAGATGCATTTGGGTCTGGTTCAAACCCTTCAACAATTTCTACAGGCAACTTCATTCCAACTAATTTTTCAATCCCTCTTAAATATGTTATTTCGTCTGCACTCACTAATGATAGCGCTTCACCGCTAGCTCCTGCTCTACCCGTTCTACCTATTCTGTGTACATAATCTTCTGAAATATTAGGCAATTCAAAGTTAACTACATGAGGTAATAATGGAATATCTAAACCACGAGCCGCAATATCAGTAGCAACTAAAACACGTACATTTCCGTTTTTAAAACCTGCTAATGCCTTAGTTCTTGCGCCTTGACTTTTATTCCCATGAATAGCCGCTGCAGTAATACCTGAGCTAATCATTTTTTTACAAAGCTTATTTGCACCATGCTTAGTACGAGTAAAAACCAACACCTGTTTCCAATTGTCGTCAGAAATAAGCTTGATAATCAAATTAGTTTTCAGGCCTTTGGCTACTCTGTAAACTTTTTGTGAGATTGCTTCAACAGTTGTATTCTCTGGAGTTGCTTCAACATGCACAGGGTTATTTAAAATACCATGCGCTAACTTTTTAATCTCTTTTGAAAACGTAGCAGAAAACATCAAATTTTGACGTTTCTCTGGCATAGATTTGATTACTTTTTCAATATCCCTTAAAAAACCCATATCTAACATTCTGTCCGCTTCATCTAAAACAAAAATTTCAACACGCTTAAGCGATAATAATCCTTGATTTTGTAAATCTAATAAACGTCCTGGAGTAGCTACTAAAATATCAACACCTTGACGGATAGTTGCAACTTGCGGTTTTTGATTTACGCCTCCAAAAATTACGGCGCTTCTTAAATTTAAAAACTCGCTATATTCTCTAACATTAGCATATACTTGTGCTGCCAATTCTCGTGTTGGAGTTAAAATTAAAGCCCGTATGGGTCTATATTTTGCTTTCGGATTTTCAGAAAGTATGTGTAAAAGCGGTAATGTAAAACCTGCTGTTTTCCCTGTTCCTGTTTGCGCCGAAGCTAAAACATCTCTACCCTCTAAAACAGGTGGGATAGCTTTTTGTTGAATAGGACTTGGGGTAGTGTATCCTTTTTTGCTAATGGCTTTTAGCAAGGCTTCGGATAAGCCTAAAGAGTTAAATGACATATAAATTGTTTAATAAAGTTCTAAAACGAACATTTTTGAGATGACAATCTATAAATTACATAGCACCCCTTTTTAATAAAGCGCAAATGTACATCTTATTTTCTCTATGTTCTTTTAATTCTTGGTTTTAAAACAAAAACAATTAACTTCGCTCCTACTTATATTTTTAAATTAATTATGAAAAAAACGCTTTTACTATTAGTGAGTTTAATACTCTTTATTTCGAGTTGTTCTAACAATAATAAAAACGAATCTATGCCTAGTTATATAGAAGAATCACATTCTTTTTCGCAACCGAATGATGCCGCTATTACGCATTTAGATTTAGATATTAATGTAGACTTTGATAATGAAATTATACATGGTAAAGCTTCGTATTTAATTAATAATAATGATGCATCAGAAATAATTCTTGATTCAAAATTCTTAGATATTGAAAATGTTCAAGCTGATGGTAATGACACCTCTTTTTCTTTAGGTGATTTTGATGAACAGTTAGGAAATCCTCTTAAAATTGAAATCAAAAAAAACACGAAACGCATTACTATTTTTTATAAAACAACTCATAAAACAGAAGCCTTACAATGGCTAAATCCACAACAAACCGCAGATAAAAAACACCCTTTTTTATTTACACAAGGTCAAGCTATTTTAACTCGAACATGGATTCCTATTCAAGATAGTCCGCAAATTAGAATTACTTATAATGCTAAAGTTAAAGTCCCTAGTAACTTAATGGCAGTTATGAGTGCCGAAAACCCAAAGACTAAAATACCTAACGGAGCATATACTTTTAAAATGGCACAGCCAATTTCTCCATATTTAATTGCGCTAGCAGTTGGAGATTTTGATTATAAGGCTATAAGTGACAGAACAGGTATTTATGCCGAAAAATCTATACTAGACAAAGCACATTATGAGTTTTCGGATATGGAAAACATGGTTGCTTCTGCCGAAAAACTTTACGGAAAATATGCATGGGAGCAGTTTGACGTTATTGTACTACCTCCAAGTTTTCCTTTTGGTGGCATGGAAAATCCGCGATTAACTTTTGCAACTCCTACTGTAATTGCTGGCGATAAAAGTTTAACATCGCTTATTGCTCATGAATTAGCTCATTCTTGGTCTGGAAATTTAGTTACCAATGCGACTTGGAATGATTTCTGGTTAAATGAAGGGTTTACTGTATATTTTGAGATGCGTATTATGGAAGCCCTTTATGGAAAAGATAGAGCTAACATGCTTGCAAAAATTGGAAGACAAGATTTAGAAGAAGAATTAGAAGGTTTTAAAGATGCTCCAAACGATACCAAATTAAAGCTTAACTTGAAAGATAGGAATCCTGATGATGGCATGAATAGTATTGCTTATGATAAAGGGTATTTATTTTTAAGAACTTTAGAAGAAACCGTAGGTCGTGAAAAGTTTGATGCCTTCTTAAAAAACTATTTTCAAACTCATGCGTTTTCTACAATTAACACCGAAAAATTTATTGATTTTTTAAATACAAATTTATTGGAAAAGTATAGCATCACATTTAACACAAATGAATGGGTTTATGAAGCAGGAGTGCCAAGTAACCAATCTATTATTGTTTCTGATAAATTTGAAACCGTTGAAAAAACAATTCAGCAATTTGTTAAAACAAATACAGTAGATAAAGCACTTACCAAAGATTGGACAACTCAAGAATGGGTACATTTTGTTAGAAACTTTCCTAGTGATATTAAAACGGAGCATTTAGCAATGATAGACGAGGCTTTTAATTTAACCAACTCAAACAATTCTTATATTGCAATGGTATGGTACGAGCAAGCCATAAATCATGATTACCATGGAAATAATATTGATACAAAAATTGAAGACTTTTTAATTAAAGTAGGCAGACGATGGTATGTTTCAACTATTTATAAAGCATTTAAAAGAAATAACAAAACTGATGAAGCTTTGGCTATATATACAAAAGCAAGACCAAACTATCATGCTGTAACTGCAAATACAATTGATGCATTATTAGGCTATAACCAAGACTAAAAAAACTCTCGGTATTGCATCACTCTAAAATCGAAAGTATTAAATTTTGGGTTTTTAGCTTTTAATTGTTTGTAAAGCGGAATTCTACTTATTGAAATATTAGCGGCTCCAGAACCAGAAGTAAGAGAAACGGTTTTAATGATTCGCTGAGGCAGAACAGGTTCCTGTAGGTCGCTTAGAATGACAAATTGATGTATTCGTGGTACTTCATTATTTATCAATTCTAGCTTAATATTATAATCCTTAATATGTTTTCTAAAAAAATATTCAGGACCATTTTTACTATTTCCTCCAGTAAACAATAAAGTGTCAATATTTGGATATTTTTTTAGATAGTCAATAACATCGCGAAGCTTAATATTTTGCATCCCTAAATCAGAAGCATCTATTTTTTCGCGTTCTGCACTGTCAACAATATCACAAACTCCAATTTTATGTTTTATTAAAAATTTCTTGCGCTCATTTACTGCTTCTTGGGAGTTATCATAACGCAAATTGAGATTATGAATTTTATCTATTTTTTTCCACAAAGAATTATAATAACTTCCATAACAGAAATTAACATCCTTCTCTAAAAGTTCGCCTGTAGAAAATCGTGGTGGTGGCAACGTGCCTACAATTAATTTGATAGTATCTTTTTGAATAAATGGTTTATATGGGTGTTTATGAAAAAACATTTAAAAATCCTGCAATAGTTTTTCAACTTCTTGTATCGTGGCTTTAAACAATCTTTTATTAGGCTTTGTCATATGCTGAGATTCTGTGGATATCTCTTCTAAAATTTCTTTGGCCTCGGTTTCTTTTTTTCTGCTTATTAAAAATTTAGCAAAAATTAATCTTTCATTATAAAATGAATAACGAATATCTATAGCTCTTAAGTTTGTTTCGGCTTCATCAAACTTACCGAGTCTCTCTAAAGCTAGGCCGTATAAAAATTGTGATCTTGATTTTTTAAATTCTGGATGTTCTTTTATTTTTTCGGCATACAAAACAACACTTTCACAATCTTCAATATTAAAATAAGCTTCAATCAATTGCTTAATCACATAAAAATCATTTTGCATATTACCTTCTAAAGCCTCTAGATAATTTGAAATAGCATTATTAAAGTCTTTATTTTCTAAATGAGCATCAGCTAAATTAACTCTGTTTTGGTAAGAATCTGAAAACTTAAGTTGCTTTTCTAAATCTTTTATTTTTTTGGTTGGGTTTATTATATGTGTTATTTCACTTGTTATTTTTTCTGCATCACGTTTATTATAAACTTGGGTGATTAAATAGATAGCACACCCTATAGGTCCTAAAAAAAGAATTACAAACCACCAATAATATGCATTCCTGTTGTTGTAAAGATGATATAAGCAATAAACTTGAAGCGCAATAATTAGGTAATAATACATTTAATATTAGTTGGTGTTTTAATTTTATCTTATAAAAACTAGTTCGGTTTCTGTACTCATAGGTTCACTAAAGTTATAACCTTCGTAATTAAATGCTTTCAAATCATCAATAGTTTCAGCATTGGTATCTATAACATAACGTGCCATAAAACCACGTGCTTGTTTAGCAAATGTCATAATCATTTTATATTCACCGTTTTTAAAATCTTTAAAATTAGCAGTAATTACTGGTACTTTTAAGGCTTTAGTATCTATGGCTTTAAAGTATTCATTACTTGCTAAATTTAAAAACAACTCGTCATCTTCTAATTCTTCGTTTAATGCATTGGTAATAGTTTTACGCCAAAACTCATACAGGTTTTTGTTTTTACCAACAGGAAATTTAGTTCCCATCTCTAAACGATAAGGCTGAATTAAATCGGTAGGTTTTAAAATACCATACAAACCAGAAATAATACGCACTGTATTTTGAAGTGTTTCTATTTTTTCTTTAGGAATGTTGTAAGCATCTAAACCTCTATATACATCGCCGCTAAAAGCATAAACGGCAGGTCTAGAATTTTCTTTTGTAAAAGGGAGTACCCAATCTTGATTACGCTGATAATTTAATTGTCCTAAATTATCTGAAATCTTCATAAGTTTCGATAAACTTTTAGCCGATTTCTTTTTAAGCAACTTATTTAAACGTTCAGACTGCTTCAAAAAACAAGCTTCGGTGTTTTTACTTATTGGTATTTTACTTTCAAAATCTAAAGACTTTGCTGGTGATAAAACGAGTTTCATTGAAAATATTTTTTATAACTAACCAAATTTACAATTAGTAATGGACTTTTAAAATGTAAGTTAACAATTATTTATAATGGCATGATAAATCGAATTGATACTATTGACTTTGTAAAAAAATTCAGCTACCTTCGTTTAACGTCGGATATAAGTCATTCAAACGACGCATATCCGTAAAAAACATTGTATGCAATTAAAACAAGTATTGAAACAATATGAATGTGATTGAGAAGTTAAAATATCATCAAGAAAATGAACTCGAAGAATGGATTGACAGTGATGACAAAGTATCTCGAAAATTCTCAAAAGAGTTAGTTAAATATTCAAAAGACCATTTGAATGAAATTAAACAATACTGCGTCAACACTATTCCAAGTGAATTTTCAAGTTTGAGTATTATCTATGAAGCATTTTCAGAATATTCTATTGATTTTAATGAGTTTTTATTTGAGGAAATACAACGAGTAGTCAATCTTGCAAAAAACAAAAGAATTAAACCTGAATATTTAGAAGTACTTACCGATATAGAGACTGAAGATATTTACTCAAAAACTGAAAATACCTATATTGATATTATGGAATTTTTAACTTCTAATCTTCATTTACAAAATGACTCGAAATTCAATATAGAACTTTTAGATGTAATTGGATGGTTCTTAATTGAACTTGATGAAGATGATGAAATTTCGGAATCCATAATTTGGATTAATCGAATAACAGAATTGGCTAATAATGCAGATGTAAATGTGAAAATTAAAGCTCGAGAAGTCCTTAAAGAATCGGATATTTCAAGTTCTTTGAATCCTCTTTCTATTATTGAAAAAATTAAAGGAATATTTAAATAAACTGCATACAACAATGGCTATAATTCATTGTGGTTTAGTGCCACATCAAAATATAAGTATAAATCAATGGATGATTTCTAAGCGGAATAATCCTGCGGATGATTCCACAACGAAATCATAGCCGAGACGTTAAACGAACTTTCGAAAAATACATTTAATAGTTTAAATACGCTTATTCTCTTCGATGTTAAGGAACTATGCTTAAATAATTTTGCAAAAAAAACAGCTATCTTCGTTTAGAAACTACTCAATAGCCTCACCGTTATATTGAATTTTAAAAAATTATGAAAAATAGACCAGGGATTTTTAATGATGTCATTGGACCAATTATGAGAGGCCCGTCTAGTTCTCATACAGCCGCATCATGGCGTGCAGCTAAAATATGCATGGATATTTTAAACGAGCCTCTTACAAAAGCTATTATTGATTTTGACAAAGATGGTGCCTGGGCTCCAAACTATAGAGACCAAGGAACTACGATTGGTATTGAAGGTGGCTTATTAGGGATAGAAATGTCTGATGACCAAATAAAGAATACTGAACAAATAGCTGATGAAAAAGGAATATCAATCCAATATGAGGTAAATAGTTACCAAACCAATCATGCAAACACATTTAGATTAGCATTAGAAGGTACTCAAGGAAAGCAAACAAAAGTTACAGCCGTATCAATTGGCGGTGGCTCTTTCGAAATTCAAGACATAGATGGTTTTAAAGTAAGTATTAATGGAGGTTATTATGAATTACTTCTAAAGGGTGTTTCTAAAAACATTCACTTACAAGACCTTTTGTTATTATTCACAGAAAGCAAGTCCATATCAGAGTCTTTTAATAACGAAAAGCGATTAGTAAACATTAAATTCTCAAAAGAGATTTCAATAGAAACCATTAATAAATTAAAAGACACAATACCTTTTGATGAATTAACTATTATAAAACCAGTATTACCAATTATATCAGGAAATGAATCAGAATTACCTTTTACAACTGTAGCATCTCTTTTAGAGTATGCAGAACAAAAAAATCTTGATCTTGCAGCTTTAGGCTTACTATATGAAAAAAATCAGAGCGGTTTAGATGATCAAGAAGTGATAGATAAAATGAAAAGTATTGTTGCTATAATTGAAAATAGTATAAAAACGGGTTTAGAAGGCACTTATTATGAAGATAGAATATTGCCCCGACAATCACATTTAATTGATGATGCTCAAAAGAAAAAGAAAATTCTAGAGCATTCCATTGTAAATAAAATCATAGCCAATGTATCTGCCATTATGGAGTCTAAAAGCGCTATGGAAGTTGTTGTTGCAAATCCAACCGCTGGTTCCTGTGGTGTTGTAGGAGGTGTTTTAAGAGCTGTCGCTGATGACATAAACGCGTCTCATGATGAATTAATTCAAGCTTATTTTGCCACTGGAATTATTGGAGTTTATTTTGCTCAAGGCCCTGGTTTCTCTGCTGAAGAACATGGTTGCCAAGTGGAATGTGGTGCATCAGCTGGAATGGCAGCAGCCGGAATTGTACAATTATTTGGTGGCTCGGCAAAACAAGCTATTGACGCAGCTTCAATGGCTATTCAGAATATGATTGGGTTGATTTGCGATCCTATTGCAGATCGTGTAGAAGCACCATGCTTAGGAAAAAATGTAAGTGCAGCCGTTAATGCGTTATCATCAGCAACCATGGCTTGTGCTGGTTATAATGCACTTATTCCTTTAAATGAAGTCATTGAAACAGTATCATCAGTAAGTCTACAAATGCCTTCTTGCAATAAATGTACAGGTAAAGGTGGATTAGCTATTACAAAAACTGCTTGTGCTATAAAGGAAAAGTTGAAGCAGAAAAGCACACTAACTACTTCGTAAAATAATACAATTATTCTTTTCTATATTTAATTGATAAACAATGGCAAATCTTCAAATAAATACTAACCCGAAAGTGGAAGTGGTTTTTAATAATTATCCGGATTCAGTTAGAAGTAAACTATTACATCTTAGACATTTAATTATTGAAACGGCAAATGATATTGCCGAAATAACAACGATAGAAGAAACCATAAAGTGGGGAGAACCTAGCTTTTTAACAAAAAAAGGAAGTACTATAAGAATAAATCAAAAAAAAGGAGAACCAAACCAATACGCCATGTATTTTCAATGTACTAGTAAATTAATCCCAACCTTTAAAATGATTTATAAAGACACTTTTACTTTTGAAGGTTCCCGTGCCATGGTTTTTAACATCAATAGCAAAATTCCAGAAGAAGCATTAAAAAACTGTATTACAGCTGCTTTAATGTATCATAAAGTAAAGCATTTACCAAACTTAGGAATGTAAAATAAAAGCTAAAACCAAAAACAAGAATGGCAAGATTACTATAATTCTTGATGCTTAGAATAAGCTTTCCACTTTTCAATACATTGTTGCATATCATCAGGAATTGGTGTGTCAAAACTCATAAACTCTCCTGTTTTAGGATGCTTAAAACCTAATGTTTTTGCATGTAAAGCTTGCCTTGGAAGTATTTTAAAGCAATTCTCTACAAACTGTTTGTATTTAGTAAATGTAGTGCCTTTTAAAATTTTTTCACCACCATATCTGGCATCATTAAACAAGGTATGCCCAATATGTTTCATGTGCACACGTATTTGATGTGTTCTACCTGTTTCTAACTTGCAAGACACCAAAGTTACATAACCTAAACGCTCTAAAACCTTATAATGTGTTATAGCTGGCTTACCTTTATCTGCCTCATCATCAATAAAAACAGTGTTTTGTAATCGATTCTTGGGATGGCGCCCTATGTTGCCCTCAATAGTTCCTTCGTCTTCTTCCATATTACCCCAAACAATAGCTACGTATTCGCGTTCGCTAGTTTTTTCGGCAAATTGTAAAGACAAATGCGTCATCGCTTTTTCAGTTTTAGCAACCACTAAAAGTCCACTTGTATCTTTATCAATTCTATGTACTAATCCTGGGCGCTCACTCGAGTTATTTGGTAAATTATCAAATCTATGAATTAGCCCATTTATTAAAGTGCCCGAATAGTTTCCATGACCAGGGTGCACCACCATTCCTGCTTGTTTATTTACAACTAAAAGTTCATCATCTTCATAAATCACATCAATATCTAAATCTTCTCCTACTAATAAATTTTCAAAAGGCGGATGTGCAAATAACACACGAATAGCATCAAAAGGTTTTACTTTATAGTTAGATTTTACAGGCATGTTGTTTACAAAAACACTTCCGTTTTTTGCTGCAGCTTGAATTTTATTTCGCGTAGCATTTTCAACAAAATTCATTAAATATTTATCTATACGTAATGGTGTTTGCCCTTTATCTACCGTAAAAGAATAATGCTCGTATAAATTATCCTCATCGGGTAATTGCGGTGTATAGTCTTCCATTTTATTGAATCAATGCGTATTGAAGTATTCTATTAATTCTTAGTAGATGGCCGATTTCCATTACCAAGAACTAAGTCAATTTTTTCGGTTTTTGGCAGCATATCTCCAGCTTGTATGGTTTTACCTTTATGTGCCATTTTTAACACAATATCTCTACCAATATTATCAACATAAGTGAGTTTCCCTACTTTAAAATCTAAAGCTTCTAATGTTGGTTTTGCTTGCCTTAAAGTGCTTTCTATCAAATTAGGCACTCTTACTTTTCTATATCCAGAAGGGTTTAATGTTATATAAATTTTTCTATCCTCTTTAACTTTTGTACCTACTGGTGGGTCTTGTTCTATAACTGAAAATTTTGGATAATTAGGATTGAAATTTGCAGAGTCTTGAATTTGCATGACTAAATTATTCTCTTTTAATTCAATTTCTGCAACACTTATAGATTTTCCTGTTAAGTCTGGTACTGTCTCAAAATCGCCATGGTTTGTTGATGATTTTAACCACGATAACATAATAAAACAAAAAACAACTAATGCAACTATTGCTAAAGCAATTTGAGTAAAAAATGTTTTACTTACAAGAAATTTAATAATGCTCATCTATTATAATTTTCGATACGGCAAATATATAAAAACAGAACTGTTTTTTCTTTTGCAATATATATGATATTTTAGCTTAACTTATTATACTTACGTTTTATTGTAGGTTTTAGACTGACAGAAAAAGTATTTAAATATAAATGAAAAAAAATATTGCCATTATTATGGGAGGATATTCTAGCGAATATGAAATCTCATTAAAAAGCGGAAATGTAGTTTTTGAATCCTTAGATGAATCAAAATATAACATTTATCGCATTCATATTTTTAAAGATAAATGGGTTTATGTTAATGATAATGACAATGAATTCCCAATTGACAAAAACGACTTTTCAGTTAGTATAAATGGTACAAAAACCACCTTTGACTGTGTATTTAATGCAATTCATGGGTCGCCTGGAGAAGATGGTTTTATGCAAGGTTATTTTGAATTAATAAACATGCCACATACAAGTTGTGGTATGTACCAAGCTACTTTAACATTTAATAAACGAGATTGCTTAAGCGTATTAAAACCTTATGGTATTAAAGCTGCCGAATCGTTTTATTTAAACCTTGGAGATACTATTAATGAAGACGCAATAATTAATAAAGTAGGCTTACCATGTTTTGTTAAAGCTAATAAAGCTGGTAGTAGTTTTGGCATTACCAAAGTCTATAAAAAAGAAGATTTACAAAATGCCATAAAGGTTGCTTATAAAGAAGATGATGAAATTATTATCGAATCGTTTTTAGATGGTACTGAAGTCTCAGTTGGCGTTATTACTTATAAAGGCGAAACCAAAGTGTTGCCAATTACAGAAATAATAAGTAATAACGATTTTTTTGATTATAAGGCAAAATATTTAGGCGAGTCTGAAGAAATTACACCTGCGCGGTTAAGTGCTGCAGAAGAAGAGAAAGTAAACATAGTTGCTAAAAAAGTATACGAGGTTTTAAAACTAACAGGCTTTAGCCGAAGTGAATATATTTTTAAAGATGGTGAACCACATTTAGTAGAAGTTAACACAGTTCCTGGGTTAACGAGAGAAAGTATATTACCGCAACAAGTTATAGCAGCAAATATTTCTTTAGCTGATTTTTTTGGTAATGCGATTGAAGAAGCTTTAAGATAAAAGTTGTAATTTTATATTTATGAAACGAGCCATATTTCCAGGGTCATTTGACCCATTAACATTAGGACACTACGATATTATTAAGCGTGGCGTTACTTTATTTGATGAAATTATTGTGGCTATTGGTGTGAATGCCGATAAAAAATATATGTTTTCTCTTAATGAACGCATGAAATTTATTGAAGATGCTTTCGCTGATGAACCTAAAGTAAAAGTTGTATCATACAAAGGCTTGACCGTTGATTTTTGTCAAGAAATTGGAGTTGAATTTATTTTAAGAGGATTAAGAAATCCTGCCGATTTTGAATTTGAAAAAGCTATAGCCCATACCAACAGAGACCTTGCGCCTATTGAAACGGTATTTCTTTTAACAGCGGCTAAAACATCGTACATCGCCTCTTCTATAGTGCGAGATGTTATTAGAAATAATGGTGATTACACAAAGTTGGTTCCGAAAAGTGTACGCGTAAAATGAAATTTAAATACATATATATAATAACTCTAATATTTAACATTATTGGATGTAAAAATGCTGTCCAAAAAACAATTCCGATAAATAAAGAACTTGTTATTAAAGAAGTTGAAAACATGTTTGCTGACTACCACGGTGATATAAAAAAGCAAGGTCTTACTGCAGAATTTGACTATCTAGATAATTCCAAAGATTTTTTCTGGGTACCCCCAAATTATAACTCAGCATTAACTTACGACTCTGTTAAAAATATTTTAATAGCCAATGATAAATTAATTAGCAAAATTCAATTGTCGTTTGATACTTTAAAAGTATTTCCTCTTACAGATAGTTTAGCTAGTTATTCGGGAATTGTAAAAGGAAAAATGGTAGATACTTTAAACACTGTAACTAAATTTAAAATTATTGAGTCTGGCACATTAGTAAAACGTTACGATGGATGGAAATTACTAAATGGTCAATCTAGAAATTTAGATTAATAAAAAATATCAGTGTTTTTAAATATTGATTTTATTTATCTAAAAAATGAAATCGGCTTATTATAAAATTTGCTACTCTTTTAGTTGATGATAATTCATTTTACAAGTAATTCAAAGAATCGATTTGAATGAGTTTTATGTAACAATTCTTACTAATTATATACTAATAAGTATAATGATTTATTTAAAAATTCATGTTCCATCAAGTTACATACTTGCTTTTCAAACTCAATCTTGTTCAGCCATCTGAAAGGACAATACGCTTTTGGATGCATACTGATGAAATTGAAAAGTTGGAGTATGTTTTAAAACATGGAAACTACAAATCAAGACAGTTGGCTGCTGAAGCTTTAGGCGTTACTGGTTACACATCATCTATTCCTGTACTTTTTGAAGCCATAAATGATAAGATTCAGAATGTATCGATTGCTGCTTTAAATGCGCTTGAGAGCATTGGTTGTGAAGATGAATTAGGCTTTACCATTATAAAAAAACGTTTTAATTGGTTAAAAGAAAAACGTGAAAATGATAAAAAACGAGAAGCTAATAAAGGCAAAAAATATAAGATTTACCGCTGGGAACGTGCTAGTAAAAAATCGTTTGACCGAGTAAAAGAACAGTTAAAAAGACCTATGCGATAAGTCTTTTTTTGCGTTAGGGATTGCAATGGCATCCTTTTTTTAAAAGATAAAACAACTTTATTTAAAACTAAAATTTAACTAATAGCCGCGTCGCTCATTACTTGCTATAACAAAAAAAGATATAATGGAAAGCCCGACCCTTGTGGTAACGCTCAAATATTAAAGCTTATATTCTGAAAGTCCTTTAGTAAATGCTTCAGGGTTTTCGGCTAAATGATAACGTGGATCATCAATATCTTCTACAATAACTTCTCTGAATTTTGGGCTTGATTTGTAAAGTAATATTTTACAATCTTCGCTTAAATGCTTTAGTTTAATTGATTTTCCTTCTGCTTCATATTTATTAACTAAGTTAAAGATGGCTTCAATAGCAGAATGGTCGCTCACACGAGATTCAACAAAATCTACCTCAACATTTTCAGGATCATTTTTCACATCAAACTTTTCATTAAATGCTATAATAGAACCGAAAAATAATGGTCCCCAAATTTCATATATTTTAGTACCATCTTCACGCATACGCTTACGAGCTCGAATACGTTTTGCGTTTTCCCACGAAAATACCAATGCGCTTATAATAACTCCAGCAATTACAGCAATTGCCAAATCAAAAATTACGGTTAAGGCTGACACTGCAACCAAAACAATAACATCACTAAAAGGTATTTTGTTTAAAATTCTAAAACTACTCCATGCAAACGTGCCAATAACTACCATAAACATTACTCCTACAAGAGCTGCTATAGGTACTTGTTCGATAAGACCAGAAGCAAACAAAATAAACACTAACAGCATTAGCGCTGCAACTATACCTGAAAGTCTGCCACGGCCACCCCCTTTTATGTTAATTAACGATTGTCCAATCATGGCGCAACCACCCATACCACCAAAAAGACCTGTTACAATATTGGCTCCGCCTTGGGCTAAACATTCTTTATTAGTGTTCCCTCTAGTTTCGGTTAACTCATCAACTAAATTTAAAGTCATTAATGATTCAATTAAACCAATAGCTGCCAATATTATAGCGTACGGAAAAATAAATTTTATAGTTTCTAAGTTGAAAGGAACTTTACTAAATATATCGGTTTGAAACTGTGGTAATCCTCCTTTTAACCCTTCTCCTCCTCCATCTCGAATAAAGCTACCCACGGTTGCAACATCTAAATTTCCAAAAATTACTATAGCAGAAACCACCAAAATAGCAATCAAGGCTTCAGGTAATTTTTTAGTAAGTTTTGGCAAACCAAACATAATCCCCATAGTCAATGCAACAAGGCCTATCATTACCCATAGACTATTTCCTGTAAACCAATCGCCATTTACATCTTTAAACATGCCTAATTGCGATAAGAAAATCACAATAGCTAAACCATTTACAAACCCCATCATTACAGGATGCGGAATGAGTCTTACAAATTTTCCTAGCTTAAAAATACCAGCTAACATTTGTATAACTCCCATTAAAATAACCGTAGCAAACAAATAATACAACCCTAGTTGCTCGCCTTCTGCACCCATCGCATTTCCTTCAGCAACTAAGCTTACCATAACTACTGCTAAAGCTCCGGTTGCTCCACTTATCATTCCTGGTCGACCACCAAAAATAGAGGTTATTATACCAATCATAAATGCTGCATACAATCCAACCAACGGATCAACACCAGCAACAAATGCAAACGCTACCGCTTCTGGCACTAATGCTAAAGCTACAGTAATTCCGCTTAAAATATCATTTTTAGCATTTGCTGTTCGCTTTCTAATAAACTCAGTCATAATGGTTTGTTTTAAGAAGCGGCAAATTTAAGGTTAATATGGAGATGCACAAGTGCTTATTACTATATTTATTAAAGCAGTGTGCTAAAACGTTTGAGAAATAATCAATTACCACTTATTCTAAACTACCTAACCAAGTAACCGCTTCCTCTCTTTTATAAAATACTCTAATATTCAATTTATAATTTCCATTTACATTTATTAATGTTTCTGTAGACATTACTCCTCCTGTGGTATGAGCCACTACAGCCATGGCTTTAATTTGTTTTAAATTAGCAATATTTTTTTGAGCAGAAAACGTATAGCTATATGCATTCTTTTTATTTATTAGTAATGAAAAGGGAGATTCAAGAGAATTGAGTAAAAAATCGTGATATTCGGCAACCTTAACTTCATCTATAAGAACCCCATCATCAACAATAACCTCAGCTAGATTTTTACTTAAAATAACAATTTTTCCAAAAGATAAATTACAAATCTTCATAAATTTATTTTAATGAGAGACTTATAAAACTTAAAAACAACACGTTGCTGTTTCTCCTTTTAGCAATATACAATTACTGTAAGTTACTACATTTTATTTAAGTTAAATAGCTTTGAAAAGCTATAATTATAATAATATTGTAGTTTTATAGTATTTTCAAAAAAAATATCTTTTCATTAAAAAATTTAAATCAAAAATTTAATTAAAATGAGAATTCTTATAGTGCTTTTAATTTTAGTTGTGTCTTGCAAAAATTCAAATGAAAAACCGTATTATAACTTTGAAACTCATTTTGAAAAATCTGAAGGCATTGAAACTGCAACTTACGAACAAGCTATTAAGTTTTATAGAGATTTATCTAATGCTTATCCAGAAATTTCAATTCAAGAGATTGGAGAAACAGATTCGGGTAAACCATTACATATTGTAACTTTAAATAATAAATTTCAATTTGATTTTTCTGAAATACATAAAAACAAGCGCATTATTTTAATTAATAACGGGATTCATCCAGGTGAATCTGACGGTATTGATGCTACAATGATGCTTTTTAGAGATTTAGTAAACGGTAAAATAAAAGCTCCAAAAAATACTGTAATAGTTACAATTCCTATTTATAATGTTGGTGGGAGTTTAAACAGAAACTCAACAACACGTACCAATCAAAATGGTCCTAAAAATTATGGTTTTAGAGGCAATGCCAGAAATTATGATTTAAACCGCGACTTTATAAAATGTGATACCAAAAATGCTGAGACCTTTGCTAAAATTTTTCATTTAGTAAAACCCGATGTTTTTATAGATAATCATGTTAGTAATGGCGCTGACTATCAATATACTTTAACCCATTTATTCACTCAACACAATAAACTTAATGGAGATTTGGGTAATTATGTACATAATGAAATGATGCCCAAATTAGAAGAAAAGCTAAATACAAAAGATTGGGATATTACACCCTATGTAAATGTTTTTAATCAAGTTCCGGAAAAAGGGTTTTCTCAATTTATGGATTATCCACGTTACTCAACCGGTTACACAACTTTGTTTAATACCCTAGGCATGATGGTAGAAACCCATATGCTTAAACCTTACAAACAACGTGTTGAAGGGACTTATGAATTGATGAGAACAATGATTGAAATTACAGAAGAGCATGGTGATAAAATTACTGTACTACGTAAAAAAGCAAACAGTAATATTCTATCTAAAAAAACATACACGCTAAACTGGGAAATTGATACCACTAAAACCTCTACTTTAAGTTTTAAAGGTTTTGAAGGTGAAAGCATAAAAAGTGATGTAACAGGTTTTAACCGCTTAAAATATGACAGAAATAAGCCGTTTACTAAAAATATTAAATATCAAAACTATTTTAAACCCGCTTTAGAAATTAAAATTCCAACAGCTTATATTATTCCACAAGGTTGGCATCGAATATTAGATTTATTAAAATTGAATCAAGTAGAAATACACCAGTTAAAAAGTGATTCTATCTTTGCAGTAGAGAGCTATAAAATTGAAGATTATAAAACAAGACAGCAAGCTTATGAAGGGCATTATCCGCACTATAATGTTTCGGTGTCTTTAAAAACAGAGAAATTGACGTTCAAAAAAGGGGATTATGTTATAAAAACAAATCAACCTTCGCTTAGATACATTATTGAAACTTTAGAACCACAAGCGCCTGATTCATTTTTTAATTGGAATTTTTTTGATGCTATTTTGCAACAAAAAGAAGGGTTTTCACCTTACGTATGGGAAGACAAAGCGCTTGAATTATTAAATAATAATGAAAAACTAAGAATAGCTTTCAATGCAAAAAAACAATCTGATAAAGCCTTTACAAATAATTGGTATGCCCAGCTAGATTGGGTACATAAACAAAGTGAATATTATGAGAAAGCACATTTACAGTATCCTGTTTATAGGGTTGCTAATTAAGTTTTAAAATTTGACTTTGTAAAATAATGATAACTTTGTTTTTAATTACTGATATAAGGCTTTAAACAGTTTTATGTCGATAAAACATTATCAGTAATTTGAAAAAAGCTATGGCTAAACACATTTTATTAATCCTTTTTCTATCCATTATAAGTTTCAGTTGTAATGAAGAACAGGTACTCATAGAAGGAATTGTATTATCAGACAAGAAAGCTCATATTCTGATTTCTACAATTGATACACTTATTGTATCTAGACATGATGAAAAAACAAAAAAAATTGACAGCTTAGTAATTTTTCATGAAAACATTGCATCAGCAGATAATGATGGTTTTTTTTCTCTATTAGCATTTCCAAGTGACTCTATTTATTTCAAATCTTTTAATCATATTCCTCAATCAATATTAGTTTCTGATTATTTAAAAAGAAAAGACAAACTAATTGAATTAAAATCATGTAATTGGGAGTTTAAGTGTGACAAAGATCCTATACTTTTTGCGTTTGCTGCAAAAAAGATAAGTCTAGAACATAAACCTCCCGAGCCTTATTGCGATCAAGTAATTTTCAATCATCATTTCATAGCAAAGTATAAGGTTATTGAGAATGTATATGGAAATATTCAAGAAGATACTATTATCTTTTCCGTTTTCGATCATTATGGTTGGCCGAAATTCAAAAGTTATGAAAATATTCTTTTATTTGTTTCAAAACACTGTGATATTTTCATCCATGAAAAATATCAATATCAAGATATTTATAAAACAAAAAACGGAAAATGGGCTTCTCCTTATTTCAATGATGATTATAGATATTCTGAACAAGGTTTCCCTATAAGTCCAAAAAAAATTGAATTTGAAAACCCTGTTATTTTTGAGTACACAAATAATGATTCAATTGAATGGCTAAAAAAAAGATATCCTGAGCCTTATTATAAAATTGATAATGGCGAAGTTATCGCTCTCTACGGAAATTATTTAGATGAGTTATTTGAAATGAAAAAATTGACCATTCTCAAATCAAGAGGCTTTTTTGATTAAATTACTTTTAAAATTAATTAATCTGCTCCCTCATCGGAAATCATAGCTGGCTGCCTATCACTATTTCAAATCACGAAAATATTAAGCTACCTATAAACCCTAAACCAAAGCTTTAATATTGGCATAACTATTCTTTAGTGCTTTTTTTGTTTGTTCTTTATTAAGCCATTCAACTTTACTAATGCCTTCATTTTCTTGTGGATAAAGCTTTCCTTTAAAACTTGTTTTCATTTCAAACCAATAAGTTATCTTTATTTTATATCTCCCATTACGCTTAAAAATATGGTACGTAGTTTCTAAAGGCTTTGTAATTTTTAATCCACCAACACCTGTTTCTTCAGTAACTTCTCTAATAGCTGTTCTTTCTATAGTTTCGTTACCTTCGGTTTTTCCTTTAGGTAAGTCCCATTTATCATTTCTATAAATAAATAAAATATCTCCATCGTCATTATATACTTTTCCTCCACCTGCAACCACATTTGGCAGCTTTTTAAGAAACTTTTTAAGTAACTTTTTTTCCTTTTTCCCTATAAGTCTAGCCTCTTTTAGTTTTGTTCTGTTTAGAGTTCTAATAACTTTAGCTAAATCTACAGTTTTAAGCAAATAATTTTTAAAGCCTTCTTCTTTTTCAACTTTAGTCGTTAAAATAATAGGTTTATCATTAACAAAAATTTTTTGCATATAAGTTTGCTTAACCATTTCGTTTTGGTAAAAATATCATTTTTAAACACATTTTAACTATTGTTAAAAAAAATAATTTTATTCATCAATCTTCAGCTAAATAGAAATAAATTTATGTGTAATTTTGCTTTTATGATTTTTAACAAAAATACCGCTAGAAAAACCGCTGAAGTTTTATTACAAGTTAACGCTATAAAATTAAGCCCTAAAGAGCCTTTCACATGGGCTTCTGGATGGAAATCACCCATTTATTGTGATAACAGAATAATATTATCTTTCCCACCTATTCGAAACTATATACGAGAGGTAATGGGCAAACAAATTGAAAAACAATATGGCAAACCCGATGTAATTGCCGGCGTAGCAACTGGTGCTATAGGTATAGGTATGTTAGTTGCAGAATACATGGGTTTACCTTTTATATATGTTAGACCAGATGCCAAGGGGCATGGACGCAAAAACCAAATAGAAGGCTTCATTGAAAGCGGGCAAAATGTTGTAGTTGTAGAAGATTTAATTAGTACGGGTAAAAGTAGTTTAAATGCTGTAAGAGCTTTAAAAGAAGCCAATATTAACGTAAAAGGTATGATAGCCATTTTTACTTATGGTTTTGATATTGCAACAGAAAATTTTAAAAAAGAAAATGTAAATCTACATACTTTAAGTAATTACGAAAGTTTACTTGAACAGGCTTTAGAAACAAATTATATATCGCAAAAAGAACTGGAAACTTTGTCTGAATGGAATTCCAACCCGAGTGAATGGAACGCTAATTGATATATCTCATTAAAAATAATTAATTATGAATTTAGAATCACCTAAAATTAGCGTTAGTAAATCACCTCAAGAAGTATTTGATTTTTTATCTGATGTTAAAAATTTTGAAACATTAATGCCCGAAAACATAAGTAAATTTGAAGTTTTAGAGAATGATAAGTTTCTTTTTGCTTTAAAAGGTATGCCAGAAATAATACTTAAAAAGAAAGAAGCCGTGGCACCTAATAAAATTACACTAGGAGCTGCTGGTGGTAAATTAGATTTTTCTCTAATTGGAAATATTACTGAAACCGAAAATGGCTCTAGCGAAGTACAATTAGAATTTACTGGCGACTTTAACCCTATGATGGCTATGATGATTAAAGGGCCTATTAGTAAATTTATTGAAACCCTTGCCACAAGTATTCCAAATGCTATTTAGTACATTAAAGTAATTTCTTTTAGGTCAAATTTTTTAACAATTTCATCTTCTAAAAGCACTTGCAGCTTACCATATTTGGTAACACCTATTATAAAACCAGAAAATAAATCTCCTTCAACATTCTTAAAAGTTGAAGGTTTATTTTTTCTAAATAAATTGGCTTCATATTCATTTTTAACAGCATCATATTTGCCTTGTTGTAAAAGATTAGAATATGATTTAGTATGTTTTATAATGCTTCGCAAAATCTCATCTAAATTATAATGAACCCCAGTTATGTTTTTTAAAGACGATGCTCTAGGGAGGTTAATAAATTCTGTTTGGTTAACATTAATCCCAATTCCAATTATTGTAGAGTTAAGCTTGTTTTTTATGACATTTTCAATCAAAATTCCACAAATCTTCTTGTCTGCTGACAAAATGTCGTTAGGCCATTTAATATGCAAATCAGGAATATTTAATGTTTTTAAAGCCTTTAAAATAGCCAAAGAAATAGCCATGCTAATGTAAAAAGGAAATTCAACAACATGTATACTCAAATCTTTAAATAAGCTAAACATAAGGTTTCTCCCCTTGTCCGAGTCCCAATTAGTCCCCATTTGGCCACGGCCATTAGTTTGATGTTCTGCAACAACAATGGTATAATCGGCCACGGTTTCATTACAAATCATCTCTTTTAAAAAAGAATTTGTAGAATCGATGGCATTAAGTTTGATTATACGCATTTACAAGTTATTTTAAACCTTTAAAATCTTATGATTATTTTAAAGTATAAAGAACTAAAAAAATAATAACTTTGCACAAATTAAATAAAATTAATGGCGAAAGAAAAAATAAGCCCAGACCAATTAATATCTGTAATAATAAATGGCATTGAAGATGTTAAAGGTAAAGAGATTAGTATTCTAGATTTAAGAGATATTGAAAATACGGTTTGTGATTACTTTATAATTTGTGAAGGAACTTCAAACACTCAAGTAAACGCCATAGTCAATTCGATACAAAAAAAGGTAAGCAAAGAACTTAAAGATAATCCTTGGCATACCGAAGGTTTAGATAATGCCGAATGGGTATTAATAGACTATGTTAATGTTGTTGTACATGTGTTTCAAAAACATATTCGAGAATATTATGATATTGAAAGTCTTTGGGGTGATGCAAAAACAACAGTAATAGAAACTAGTTACTAAAAGAAACAAATGGCAAACGACAAAAAAAATATAAAAGAAAAAAAACCTAAGTTTAGCCCGTATTGGATTTACGGTATTGTATTAGCAATATTTTTAGGGTTTCAATTATTTAGCAGTGGTAGTTATCAAGATGGTGGAACTATAACACCTTCTGAATTTTTTAAATATGCTGAAGATAATGATGTTGAAAAAGTAGAAATTATAAATAGGCGTATTGCTCAAGTATACTTAACAAAAGAAGCCCAAGAAAAAGAGATTCATAAAAGCTCTAAGCCAAAAACTTTTATTCCTTCGGCAACTAAGCTACCTAATTACAAATTTGAAATTGGTGATCTTCAAAATTTTGAAAATGATTTAAAAGCCATTAACAAATATGATATTCTTAGTTGGGATACTAAAGAAAACGTTTGGGGAGATTTTCTATTAGGTATTTTACCTTTTATTCTATTAATTGGTGTTTGGATATTTATTATGCGTCGTATGTCTGGAGGCGCAGGTGGAGGTGCAGGTGGCCAAATCTTTAACATAGGAAAATCTAAAGCAAAATTATTCGATCAAAACACTGAAGTTAAAACGAGCTTTAAAGATGTTGCAGGTTTAGAAGGGGCTAAAGAGGAAGTTCAAGAAATTGTAGACTTTCTTAAATTCCCAGAAAAATACACAACACTAGGTGGAAAAATACCAAAAGGGGCTCTACTTGTAGGCCCTCCAGGAACAGGTAAAACCTTACTAGCAAAAGCTGTTGCCGGTGAGGCTAAAGTACCTTTCTTTTCTTTATCAGGTTCAGATTTTGTTGAGATGTTTGTAGGTGTTGGTGCATCACGTGTACGTGATTTATTCAAACAAGCCAAAGAAAAATCACCTTCAATTATATTTATTGATGAGATTGATGCCATTGGTCGTGCTAGAGGTAAAAACGCAATGTCTGGTAGTAATGATGAACGTGAAAACACACTAAATCAACTTCTAACAGAAATGGATGGTTTTGGAACTAATACTAATGTAATAGTTATTGCTGCAACCAATAGAGCAGATATTTTAGATAAAGCACTTATGCGTGCAGGTCGTTTTGATAGACAAATTTTTGTTGATCTTCCTGATGTCAGAGAGCGTAAAGAAATTTTTGAAGTTCACTTAAGGCCTCTTAAAAAAGCTAAGAATTTAGATTTAGATTTTTTATCAAAACAAACACCAGGATTTTCTGGTGCTGATATTGCAAACGTTTGTAACGAAGCTGCTTTAATTGCTGCCAGAAATGGAAAAAAAGCAGTAGATAAACAAGACTTTTTAGATGCTGTTGATAGAATTATTGGTGGCTTAGAAAAGAAAAATAAAATCATAACACCTAGCGAAAAGCGAGCAGTTGCTTTTCATGAAGCTGGTCATGCAGTTACAAGTTGGATGTTAGAACATGCAGCTCCTCTAGTTAAAGTCACAATTGTTCCTCGTGGAAGATCTCTAGGTGCTGCTTGGTATTTACCCGAAGAGCGTTTAATTGTTCGTCCTGAACAAATGCTAGACGAGATGTGTGCAGCTCTTGGTGGTCGTGCAGCAGAAAAAGTAATTTTTAACAAAATTTCTACTGGTGCTTTAAGTGATTTAGAAAAGGTAACCAAACAAGCTAGAGCTATGGTTACAGTTTATGGGCTTAGTGATAAAATTGGTAATTTAACGTATTACGATTCTTCAGGTCAAAGTGAGTACGGTTTTTCAAAACCTTATAGTGAACAAACTGCAGAATTAATTGATAAAGAAATTTCTGCAATTATCGAAGAGCAATACCAACGTGCTTTAAAATTACTTGAAGAAAATAAAGACAAATTAACAGAGCTTGCTGAAGTTCTTCTTGAGAAAGAAGTTATTTTTAAAGATAATCTTGAAAAGATATTTGGTAAACGTCCTTTTGAAAAAAGTAACTCTGAAGAAGCAGAAAAAGGAAAGATTACCGAAGAAGAAGAATAAATTCATAACAAATTTTGTTAAGCTTTTAGTAAAAATCTTAAATTAAGCCTATGGTTAATTTAAGATTTTTTATATTTGATAAAACCCATGAAAATTGAGTTAATAGCAACAATCTAAATGAGTCTTTTTAGAAAAATTTTTGGTTCAAAGTCTGACAGTTCGCAGCAAGAGCTAAAATCCAATGATAGAGGCAAATATATGCCCGAAATAAAACTACCAATAGACGAAAGGTTTACCATAAACTTTAAAGCTAATGGCGGTAAGTTTTTGTATTGCGAAGATTTGAATGAAATCTTCCAAAACTTAGGTAATATCATTGATGAAAACAAGTGGAATGATAAAAAAACTCTTCTCCTAGATGAGAATTTAAAAGAAAAATTTAAAAACTCTAATTTACAAACCACCACAAAAATTAGTGACTCTACCTTTTTCTTAACCACCTGCGAAAACTTAATTGCTAACGACGGTTCTTTACTTATTTCATCAAAACAAATATACGAGAAGAAACTTCCAGAACTGCCAATAAACTTTATTGTTTTTGCTACTACAAGTCAAATTGTTGAAAATATTGGAGAAGGTTTACGTGGTATTAAATCTAAAAACAGACAAAAAATTCCAACAAATATTACCGCTATAAAACATTTTAAATCTGATGATGACAAAGATTTTTTAAGTTATGGCAGTAGTGCAAAAAACCTATACCTACTCCTTTTAGAAGATTTATAGATGAAGGAAACTTTAATACGAGCCTTATCTGGTTTGATTTACGTTTTACTATTAATCGGCTGCTTATTTAACGAGCATGCCTTAATTATTCTATTTTTTGTTTTTGGACTAATCTCTATTGGCGAATTTCAAAAACTTATTCAGTTAAAAAGTATTGTTCCCTACTTTATATTTATTGTACTCTATATGGTTTTTGGCTATTGGCAATTAGTTTTAAACACCAATAAAGGTTTGGATGAAGCCACACAAATTTTAATGGTAATCACCATTTTTGTAGAACTTTTTTTAATAAAAGATTTGTTTTCAGAAAAAACCATTCCTTTGTTTAGTTCTAAGCGATTTATTCTTACAACCTTTTATATTTCTAGTGCTTTTGTATTTTTAATATTAATAGCAAACTACCATCACACTTATAATCCAAATATATTACTAGGCTCTTTTATTTTAGTTTGGGTAAACGATTCGTTTGCTTATTTAGTTGGTAAAAACTTTGGAAAGCAAAAGCTATTCGAAAAAATTTCTCCAAAAAAAACTGTTGAAGGCTTCTTAGGTGGCTTATTCTTTTCCTGTATTGCAAGCTATTTTATTGCTACCTTTACAGAAACATTAAACTTTACTAATTGGTTGATTTTAAGCATTATTATTAGTGTTTTTGGAACGATAGGCGATTTAATTGAGTCGAAATTTAAAAGGCAAGCTCAAGTAAAGGACAGTGGCATTATTATGCCAGGGCATGGCGGATTACTAGATAGATTAGATAGTATTATTTTTGCAGCACCATTTATATATTTATTTTTAAGAATTTTACAATATGTTTCATAAAGAAGGTTATAAAATTATATTCGTAACACTTGTTATAATTGTTGCATCATTTTTACTAGTAGACAGCTTTATAAGTATTCAATGGCTACGAACACTTATTTTGATTGCATTACTGGCTTTCTTAATATTAATTCTTCAGTTTTTTAGAAACCCTAAACGTCATACCGTTTTAAATAATAAACAAGTACTTTCTCCTGTTGATGGCAAAGTTGTTGTTATTGAGGAAGTTTTTGAAAAAGAATACTTTAAAGAAAAGCGCCTACAAGTAAGTGTATTTATGTCTCCAATAAATGTTCATGTAACACGTTACCCAATTAGCGGTAATGTTATTTTTAGTAAATACCACTCAGGTAAATATTTAGTGGCATGGCACCCTAAAGCAAGCGAAGAAAACGAACGGACAACAGTAGTTTTAGAAAACGAAACGTACGGAAAAGTGTTATACAGGCAAATTGCTGGAGCCTTAGCGAAACGTATTGTTAACTATGCAAAACAAAACGATAAAGCTACACAAGGTGGAGATTCAGGGTTTATAAAGTTTGGGTCGAGGGTAGATTTATTTTTACCATTAAATACCAAAATAAAAGTAGAGCTAAACCAAAAAGTACGTGGTGGCGAAAGTATTATTGCAGAAGTTAATGAGTAATGATGAATTAGACATAGAGTTTCAAGATGCGGTAAATCGAGTTAACGCACATACAGAGCCTTTTCCTGCTGATGTATTATTAAAACTTTATGCCTATTACAAAAGAGCAACTAACGATTATGGGAAACCACGAAGCAAAAAACCTATAATTAATGCATTCAAAACCAATGCTTTATTCCAAACAGAAAACATTACCGAAGACGAAGCTAAGCAAGAGTATATAAACTTGGTAACTAATTACTTTTTATATAGGAAATAATTTTTTGTTACTCTACTTATTTGGCTTGGTAAAAAAACTATTAACTTCGTTTAATAACATATATAGCTCATTCAGTGGATATTAAATTTTAAATTACGCTTCTTAAATACCATAACAAACGAAATTAGGCTTTAAAATGACAGACAAATAATTATGGCAGTAAAAAAGCACAAAGCAGTATTTCAATATTTTTTTATGACTTTGTTTCTAAGCCCTCTTACCTTCTGTAATTCTCAAGAGCAAAAAACTACTACCGTTTATCATGGTGCAGATTTTTTTATACTAGAAGGCACTAAAATTGCTGATTCTCTTAAAGAAAACAGATATGACAGGTTACCGTTTTCATATAAAGAGATTGTTCGAAAACCTGTATGGAAATTGTCTAAAGCTTCAGCAGGAATGTCAATTAGGTTTCTTTCAAATTCCACTAGTATTAGTGTGAAATGGAAAGTTATAAATAACAACGTAATGAATCACATGGCTGAAACTGGAATTAAAGGTGTTGATTTATATTTTAATAATATGGGAAGCTGGCAATACCTTAATACAGCAAGGCCAATTGGTATTGAAAATGAATATATGCTTATAGAAAATATGCCTGACGAAATGAGAGAATTTAAAATGTACTTACCTCTTTATGATGGCGTTGAGAATATTGAAATAGGAATTGATTCAACAAGTGTTATTAAGAAACCATTAAAAAAGAATGATAGGTCTATAGTTTTTTACGGAACCAGCATTACTCAAGGGGGGTGTGCATCTCGTCCTGGTATGGCACATACCAATATTATTTCCAGAAAATTAAATATTGATTGTATAAACTTTGGTTTTAGTGGAAACGGAAAAATGGAACAACCAATTAATAACTTAATTGCGGAATTTAATCCCCTATTTTATGTTATTGAATGCTTACCAAACATGACAACTGAGCAAGTAATAAACAGAACCATTCCCTTAGTAAAAACAATTAAAGAGAAACAGCCCGAAACTCCAATTATTTTTGTTGAAAATTTTTTATATGAATCATTAGCTCTAGATAAAAAGGAGAAGACTTTGATTGATGAAAAGAATAAAGCTTTAAAAATTGAATACGAAAAAATGATTAAAAGCAGTTTTAAACATATTTTTTATATAAGTAGTGAAAATGCTACAGGAATAGACCATGAAGGAACTGTAGACGGAGTACACTTTACCGATTTAGGCTTCATGAGGTATGCCGATTTTCTAATAGACAAATTTGTTCAATTTGGCCTTATAACTAAAGAAAAAGAGTAAAATGCATTATTAAACCCTTAGCTGTTTTAAGTAATAATAAGAAAACATACTAAGTTATAAGTAAATCTGCGTATACCTCCACTTAAGCAAATTTCGACAGAATAACCTAATTTAAACTCGCTAAGCTCGTTTTTAAAGTTTCAATTTTAGCTAAAGCATCTGCTTCTTTTTTCTTTTCACTTGCTACTACTTGCTCTGGTGCACCTGCAACGAATCGCTCATTTGAGAGTTTCTTTTGTACAGATTTTAAAAACCCTTCAGTATAATTTAACTCTTCCGTCAGCTTTTTAACTTCAGCTTCAACATCAATATTTCCAGCCATTGGCACAAAATATTCATTTGATTTTACTCTAAATGTTAAAGCACCTTCAACAGCTTCAGAAACATAATCAACAACTTCTAGGTTACCTAATTTGGCTATAATGGCATCAAACGTTTTACTAGATTTTTCATTATTAATTACCGAAAACCCAATAGGGTCTTTAAAGGCAATGTTTTTCTGTTTTCTAATAGTTCGAATACCAGAAATTACTTCAGAAGCAAAATCAAACTCAGAAATTAATGTATTATTTACCCTTTTACTTTCTGGCCATTGTGCTACAATTAATGCTTCTTTTGGGGTTCTTTCTGTAATATGCTGCCAAATTTCTTCAGTTAAAAATGGCATGAATGGATGTAATATTTTTAAATTATTCTCTAAAATAGAAATTGCTGCATCGTAAGTTTTCTTATCAATAGGTTGCTGATATGCTGGTTTTATCATTTCTAAAAACCATCCGCAAAAATCATCATAAATTAACTTATACATAGCCATTAAAGCATCACTTAGCCTATATTTACTAAAATGATCTTCAATCTCTGTTAATGCTTTTTGAAACTTAGCTTCAAACCAATCTATTGCAGTTTTAGAGGATTCTGGTTGATTTATATCAGATACTTCCCAACCATTTATTAACCTGAATGCATTCCATACTTTATTAGCAAAACCTTTCCCTTGATTACATAAGGCTTCATCAAACATTAAATCGTTTCCTGCTGCACTACTCAACAATAAACCAACACGAACACCATCGGCTCCGTAGGTTTCAATAAGTTTTAAAGCATCAGGAGAGTTCCCTAACGATTTACTCATTTTTCTACGCTGTTTATCACGTACTAATCCTGTTAAATAAACATTTTCGAAAGGTTTTTCATTTTTATACTCATAACCAGCAACAATCATTCTAGCTACCCAAAAGAATAAAATATCTGGTCCGGTAACCAAATCGTTAGTTGGGTAATAGTATTTTATATCTTCGTTTTCGGGGTTTCTAATCCCATCAAACACACTCATTGGCCATAACCAAGATGAAAACCAAGTATCTAATGCATCTGTCTCCTGGCGTAAGTCATTATTTGTTAGTATAGTGTTATTAGTTTTTTCTTTGGCTTTTTCCAGAGCTTGCTCTATTGTTTCTGCAACTACAAAATCATTTTTGCCTTCTCCGTAATAGTAAGCTGGAATTTGTTGTCCCCATAATAACTGACGAGAAATATTCCAATCGCGAACATTTTCCATCCAATGGCGATAGGTGTTTTCAAACTTTTTAGGAAACAACCTAATATCTCTATCTTCTAAAACCGATTTTAAAGCTGGTTTTGCTAACTCTTCCATTTTTAAAAACCACTGATCACTTAATCTAGGTTCAATTACTGCATGTGTACGCTCACTTGTACCAACTTTATGAGTTATATCTTCAGTTTTTACCAAAATACCCATATTCTCTAACTCCTTTGCCACATCTTTTCTTGCAACTACTCTATCTTTCCCTTCATGATGTAATCCGTAGCTATTTAATGACGCATCTTCGTTAAGTATATCTATAATTTCAAGATTGTGCCTGTCTCCAATTTCTTTATCGTTAACATCATGTGCAGGTGTAACTTTAAGACAACCTGTACCAAATTCAATATCAACATAATCGTCTTCAATAATTGGAATAATTCGATTACAGATTGGTACAATTGCATTTTTACCTTTTAAATCTGTAAAACGTTCATCATTAGGATTTATGCAAACAGCTGTATCCCCTAAAATAGTCTCAGGACGGGTAGTTGCAATGGTTACAAACCCATCTTCTCCTTCAATTCTATATTTAACATAGTACAATTTGTCAGTACGCTCAATATGATTCACCTCTTCGTCTGACAATGTAGTTTTTGCCTCAGGATCCCAATTTACCATTCGGTATCCTCTATAAATCAAGCCTTTTTCATATAAATCAACAAAAACCTTAATAACAGATTCACTCATGTCGTCATCCATGGTAAATTTTGTTCTATCCCAATCACAGGAACAACCCAGTTTTTTAAGTTGCTCTAAAATAACACCTCCATATTCGTGCGTCCAATCCCAAGCATGTTTTAAAAACTCATCACGAGATAAATCATTTTTATTAATACCGTGCTCTTTTAGCTTTGCCACTACTTTAGCCTCGGTAGCAATAGATGCATGGTCTGTACCAGGAACCCAGCAAGCGTTTTTTCCTTGTAAACGCGCACGACGTATTAATACATCTTGAATTGTATTATTCAGCATATGTCCCATATGTAAAACACCTGTAACATTTGGAGGTGGAATTACTATAGTATACGGCTCTCTTTCATCTGGTTCTGAATGAAAATAGTTTTGTTTCATCCAGTAATCGTACCATTTATCTTCTACCTG
Source organism: Jejuia spongiicola (assembly GCF_023502325.1). Classification (NCBI taxonomy): domain Bacteria; kingdom Pseudomonadati; phylum Bacteroidota; class Flavobacteriia; order Flavobacteriales; family Flavobacteriaceae; genus Jejuia; species Jejuia spongiicola. The sequence continues at coordinate 155,623 of NZ_JAMFLZ010000002.1, read as the reverse complement.
ACTTGCATCATATTTTGATGGAATTTGCATACTTTGGAATAGTTTTTGAATATTGAAGTGCAAAAGTACTTATATTTCTTTTTCTGTGAAAGTTATAATATTGATTGATTAAAGGTTAATATTAATGGTTTAGCCCTTTTTTAGAAAAAAGCAGAAAAGTAATACGTACATATAACTAAGTTGAATATGTTAACATACGTGCATTACATCTAATATTTTTGTAGATTGTGGAAAAAGTAAGTATGTTTGACCAGAATTTAAAAGTAAAAGTAATGAAACAATTAATTACAATTTTATTTATCGGACTGATTAGTTTCTCTGTAAACGCTCAAGACAAGGTAGCAAAAATAGAGTTTAAATCAGAAACTATTGATTACGGAACTATTGAAAAAGGATCTAATGGCGTACGTGTTTTTGAATTTACAAATACAGGTGAAGCTCCTCTTATAATTTCTAAAGTATCATCTAGCTGTGGTTGTACCATACCTAAAAAACCAGAAGGGCCAATATTACCTGGTGCAACTGGTAAAATAGAAGTTAAATATGATACTAAAAGAGTAAATCCTATAAGAAAAACTATTACTGTTATTTCTAATGCTGAAACTCCAACAGTTGCCTTAAAAATTAAAGGTCTTGTTGTAGATTCTAGTAAGGAAAGTGTATTAGACAAGAAAAAGAAAAGTGTTATAGAACAATAATACTTTAAAAAGCTTATAAAATTGAATCCAAGCATTAATGCTTGGATTTTTTTATTTAAAAAAATCTTCTAATTGAAACGTATAATTTAAAATAACATCATCTCTATCTACTTTCAATCTTATTCTTTTACCATCATCATCATAAAACATATACATTATTTCTTGCAAAGTGTAATGATGAGCTGGCTTACCATTAATTGATAATACTACATCTCCATTTTTTAATCCAGCTCTATAAGCTGGAGAATCTATCCTTAGCTCTACAATCTCGTATGCTGGTTTTAATGAAAACTTATAACGTGCATCAAAAACAATTTTTGTTCCATTTTGATTAGTTTCATTACTCAAGTTATTATCTGAAATATAATTCTCTCTCTCTTTTACAAATCTAACACCGTTATGTGCTAGTTCTATACCGCTCTTATTATAACTGAATTTTTCATGATAGTATCCATTCTTTTTAAATGTCACTAAAGCATTTCTATAGTCCATTATAACATTAAATCGCTTTAAAATATTACCAGCTAAACTCCCATTACGCCCTTTAAATTTTCTTGCATGAGAAATGGATGTTGAATCTGGGTAGGCAACATTTGCCCTTTTAAGCACAAAACTTTTTAAAGAAAACTCATCAATTTTAGAGCGCTTACCATATACACTTCCACTAAGCCCATGCCCTAAAAAATCTTCAAAATATTTTTTATTTGAAACAATTCCTAATGTATCATCTTCAAATAACCATAAAGCATCACTACCTCCAGAATCAATCAATAATTTTACAGGAATTTGCTTATTTTTAATTTTAACTTTACTATTGATATAAGGCTTATTATTATAAAACTCTAAATTAAATCGTTCGCATTTTTTACAATCTTTATAGCGGTATTTTTCAGATTCAGTTAGTCTTATATATTTATGAGAATAATTCATTTCTACGACAAGATCTTTAAACAAATCAAAGCCTAAAATCCCGTGAACCGGAACCCCTAATCTTGGCGCAAAATTTAGGTTAGTATCGTATACAGCATATAAATCTTGATTTAACTTAATTGCATCTCCTATTCTAAAAACGTTATTTTTAGATCTTAAAGCTTCAACGGACTCTCCTTCACCTAGACCTCTTAAGTATATTTTTTCAGTATCTTTAATTTTTAAGGTATCTGAAACGTTTAAAAAGTTGAAAATGATTGGCTTGCTCACTCCTGTATCCAACAAAAAAGATAGTTCAACTCCATTAATCTCAACAGGAATTATAATTAAATTATTAATAAACTTAAACCTAATTTTATCTGATCTCTTTTTGTTCTGAACAACAAATTTTCCTTGTGAGTAACTAAAATTACTCAAACAAAAAAACAACAAAATAAGAGCTAAAGCTTTTTTCATATAGACGCGCAAAATATTTCTCTCATCAATTTACTAATCTTTATTATAGCTTTAACATTTATAGTCGTTTTTTAAAAAAACTTTAAGATAATTTTCTCAACTTTGTACTTTAAAATACTTTTAAATGCCAACAATATCAGAAAAAGGGCAATTAATGCCTCAATCTCCAATTAGAAAATTGGTTCCCTATGCAGAACAGGCTGTTAAAAATGGAAAATCTATATATTATTTAAATATAGGTCAGCCCGATATTAAAACGCCAAAAGTAGCATTACAAGCTATTAAAAATAGTAATATTGATGTTTTAGCGTATTCTAGATCCGAAGGATCAGAGGTTTATAGGCAAAAAATTTCGGCATACTATAAAAAGCATGATATAAATGTAAATCATGATGATATTATTGTAACAACTGGTGGAAGTGAAGCTTTACTATTTGCCTTTGGGAGTATAATGGATGTTGATGATGAAATTATTATTCCAGAGCCATTTTATGCTAACTATAATGGTTTTTCAACGGCATCTGGCGTAAAAGTTGTTCCAGTAATTTCTAAGATAGAAGATAATTTTGCGTTACCTCCTATTGAAGCATTCGAAAAACTTATTACATCAAAAACTAAAGCAATTTTAATATGCAATCCAGGGAATCCAACTGGGTATTTATACTCTAAAGAAGAAATTCAAAAATTGGCAGCTATAGTTAAAAAGCACGATTTATTCTTAATTGCTGATGAAGTGTATCGCGAATTTGCTTACGATGGTAACACACATTACTCTATTATGCAAGAAGCTGGATTAGATGATAATGCCATTATGATAGATTCTGTTTCAAAACGATACAGCATGTGTGGAGCAAGAATAGGCTGCTTGGTGTCAAAAAACAAGTCTTTAATTCAAACGGCATTAAAATTTGCTCAAGCGCGTTTAAGCCCGCCAACATTAGCTCAAATAGCTAGCGAAGCAGCATTAGACACACCACAAAGCTACTTTGACGATGTTATTGAAGAATATGTTGATAGAAGAAACATTTTAATTAATGAATTACAAAAAATTGAAGGCGTTAAAGTTGCAAAACCTAAAGGTGCTTTTTATTGCATTGTAGAACTACCTGTTAAAAATTCGGATGATTTTGCACAATGGTTGTTAGAGCATTTTGATGTTGATGGAGAAACAGTTATGGTAGCTCCAGCTGGTGGATTTTACTCAACTCCAGGGGTTGGTTTAAACCAAATACGTATTGCTTACGTACTTAAAAAAGAAAGCTTAGTAAAAGCGGTAAACATTATTAAAGAAGCTTTAAAAGTTTATACAGATTAAACTAGTGCATATAAAACAAAATATATCTTTAAAACCCTACAATACTTTTGGTATAGACGTACTAGCAAAACACTTTGTATCAGTTTCTAGTATTGGTGAATTGAAAAACATTTTAACGTTAAAGGCCTATCCTGATAAACTTATTTTGGGTGGAGGTAGCAATATGTTACTTACCAAAAACCAAGATGCATTAGTCATTCATATTAATTTAAAAGGAGTTACTATAGTTTCTGAAGATGATCATTTTGCAATAGTAAAAGCTAACGCTGGTGAAAATTGGCATGAATTTGTACTTTGGTGCTTAAAACACAACCTTGGAGGTCTTGAAAACTTATCATTAATCCCTGGAAATGTTGGCACTGCACCCATTCAAAATATTGGTGCTTATGGTGTAGAACTAAAAGATACTTTTGTTTCGTGCGAAGCACTTTCTTTAAAAACCAATAAAATAGAATCATTTTCAAAATCAGATTGTGATTTTGGCTATAGAAATTCAACTTTTAAGCAAGATAAAAAGGGCAAATATATTATTACTAATGTTACTTTTAAACTTAGCAAAAAACCTCATAAATTAAATATTAACTATGGTAGCATTTCCTCCCATCTAGAGCAAATGCAAATTAATAACCCTACCATAAAAGACGTTTCAAGAGCAGTTATTGCTATTCGAGAAAGCAAATTACCAAACCCTAAAGAAATTGGTAATAGTGGTAGCTTTTTTAAAAACCCAATTATTTCAAAATCACATTACAATACCCTAATTGAAAAGTTTTCAGATATGCCAAGCTATACTGTTTCTGATAATGAAATAAAAATTCCTGCAGGCTGGCTTATTGAAAAAGCAGGTTTTAAAGGTAAACGTTTTGGTAATTATGGTGTACATAAAAACCAAGCCTTAGTACTAGTAAACTATGGAGGTGCTAAAGGAATAGACATTTTAAATCTTTCAAAATTAATTCAGAAAACAATAAAAAGGCTCTTCGATATTTCAATAGAAGCCGAAGTAAATATCTTATAATCTAAAAGAAATTTCTAACTTTGAAATTATTAGTAATCATATAAACACATTGTTTAAACCAAATTTATCTTGATTTCAACCATAGAAAAAGACATTGTAAATCTACTTGAAAATGGCGACAAAAAAGCCATAACCTTATTGTATGAAAACTATGCTGATGCTTTATACGGTGTTATTAAAAAAGTAATTACAGACGAAAATACTGCTCAAGATGTGCTACAAGAAACCTTTGTAAAAGTATGGAGGTATTCAAAAAAATATGACTCCAGTAAAGCTAAACTGTTTACTTGGCTGTATAGAATCGCTTATAATACTTCTATAGACAAAGTACGATCATTAAAGAAAAAAACAGAAAAAGAAGTCCAAATGGAGACTTCTTCCGTATATAAAGTATCATCTGGAGAATTAAATCAGGATGTATTAGATATAAAAAAGCATCTAAATACCTTAGATGAAAAATATCAAATAGTAATTAATGCGCTCTTTTTTGAGGGCATGACACAACAAGAAGCCAGCGAAGAATTGGATATTCCGTTAGGAACAATAAAATCGAGATTAAAAATTGGATTACGTGAATTGAAAAAAATTTATAATCCTTAATAAATAACGTCATGAATGAGAAAATAACTACTTTTTTAAATTCTGGCCTATTAGAAAAATATCTACTAGGTGAAACTACTTCTGCAGAAACAGAAATGGTTGAAACTTATATTTCAAGATACCCAGAAGTACAGAATACATATAACACATTACAATACAACTTAGAAATTGTTGCAAAAAGTAATGCGGTTGAAGCACCTAAAAATGTTTTAAATAATATTTTAGAAGAACTTGATGAACAACCAGTTGTTAAATTAAAAACGTCATACAAATACAAGAAGTGGTATAAATTTAGTGTTGCTGCTAGTATTGCGGCTTTAATTTTTGCTGGAACATCATATTTGTTTTATGCCCAAAATCAAAAGCTTACAGAAGAGAACCAAGTTGTTGTCGATGAAATTTTTGATTTACGTAGTGATATTGCGCAAAACAATAAGATGCTCGATAATGTAATGCGACAACTTTTAAAGCTTAACAATCCTGAAACCGAAAAATACATTATTAAAGGGAACGAACGTGCTAAAGACTTAAAAACAGTTGCTTACATAAATCCTAAAGAAAAAACATCTATGATTGATGTTGTATCATTACCTCAATTACCAGAAGAGCAATGCTACCAAATATGGGCAGAACTGCAAGGTAAAATGGTAAGCCTAGGTATTTTAAGTGAAGCAGACAGACAGCTTAAATCTCTTCCTTATACTGAAGATGCTTTGGCTTTAAAAATTACAATTGAGCCTAAAGGCGGTAATAATATTGCATCAGTTGAAAACTCTGTGGCACAAATAAGCTTACAATAGTATTAATATATTAATTCCAAAAGCCTCATTTTATTTAAATAAAATGAGGCTTTCTTTGTGTTATAATAATTCTTAGTTTATTCTTTATCAAATAAAGCTTTATGAATAAAACCTGCAACAATTGCTCCTGCTATTGGTGCAACCCAGAATAGCCAAAGTTGACTAGTAAATTCGCCCCCTGCAAATAATGCTTGACTTGTAGAACGTGCTGGGTTTACCGATGTATTTGTAATAGGAATACTTATCAAATGAATTAAAGTTAAACCCAATCCAATAGCTATTGGTGCGAAACCTTTAGGCGCTCTTGCGTTAGTACTTCCTAAAATTATTAATAAGAAAAATGCGGTTAATAAAAATTCGGCAATTAATGCAGCTGTCATCGAATAACCATCTGGTGATAAATCGCCATAACCATTAGCAGCAAAACCACCAATACTTACAAAATCTGCTTTATTAGTTAATATTAAATATAAAGCTCCGGCTGCAACAACAGCTCCAATTAATTGAGCTACTATATAGCCTACTAAATTTTTAGCTTCGAATTTACCGCCAGCCCACAAACCTAGAGAAACTGCTGGGTTAAAATGTCCGCCAGAAATATGTCCAACAGCATAAGCCATAGTTAAAACTGTAAGTCCAAAAGCCAATGCTACGCCTACAAACCCAATTCCAAGATCAGGAAAACCTGCTGCAAAAACAGCACTACCACAACCTCCAAAAACAAGCCAAAAAGTTCCAAAAAACTCTGCAAATAATTTTTTCATAATTAAATAATTTTAATTGGTTAGATGTTTAATATACAAATTAATGGTTAGACACTAAAAAGTAATAATGTCACATTAAACGCTTTAATAATTAGGTTTAAAAGCATTATCTTTGCACCAAATCATTTACACACATGAAACTTCTTTTAATTACCATAGTTTTATTAGGGCTAGGAATTGCTGGAATTGCTATTAAAATTTGGGCAAAAAAAGACGGCAAATTTGCTGGAACTTGCGCAAGCCAAAACCCTATGTTAAATAAAGATGGTGAAGCTTGTGGTTTTTGCGGAAAAACACCTGATCAATATAAAGACTGTAACGAACCTCAACATTCCTAATCATTTATGGGTTTACTTGATTATATTTTCTACACATTTATTGTTGTAGTTTTTTTTCAAGTTATCTATTATTTATTTTTTTTAGGGCAATTTTCTTTTTTTAATCAAAAACATAAATCACCAAAAAAGTTAGATGTTTCTGTTATTATCTGTGCAAAAAATGAAGCAGAGAATCTAAAACAGTTTTTACCTTCAATTATATCTCAAGATTATTCAAACTTTGAAATAGTACTGATTAATGACGCTTCACATGATGGCACGCTTGAAGTTATGGAGGCTTTTTCATCACAGCATTCTAACATAAAGATAGTAGACGTTAAAAACAATGAAGCCTTTTGGGGTAATAAAAAATATGCCATAACGCTTGGCATAAAGGCTGCAAAATACAATCATTTATTATTTACTGATGCCGATTGCAAACCCGTTTCAAAGTATTGGATTACCGAAATGTGTTCTCACTTCACAACTAATAAAACCATTGTTTTAGGTTACGGAGCTTATTCAAAAATTAAAAACTCTCTACTAAATAAAATTATTCGTTTTGAAACCTTAATTACTGCTGTTCAATACTTTTCGTTTGCCAGAATAGGCATACCATATATGGGTGTTGGTAGAAATTTAGCATATACCAAAGCTGAGTTTTTTAACGCGCGAGGGTTTATGAGCCATATGAAAATTCGTTCTGGCGATGATGATTTGTTTGTAAATGAAACTGCTAATAAAAGTAACATTCAAATTTGTTTTTCAAAAGATAGTTTCACAAAATCTATTGCTGAAAAAACATTTAAGAAATGGTTTAAACAAAAAAGGCGACACATTTCAACAGCTAAATTTTATAAGTTAAAGCATAAAATCTTATTAACTTTAATTTATGTTTTAAACTTTCTGTTTTGGTTTTTAGCTATAACATTATTTGTTATTCAATTTAAATGGCAAATTGTAATTTTTATATTTTTAATACGATTAATCATCCAAACAGTGGTAATTGGACTTTCTGCTAAAAAATTAGATGAAAAAGATTTAATATTCTTTCTTCCTTTTTTAGAAATATTTTTAATTATTGCACAATTAACTATCTTTATAAATAATCTTATTTCAAAACCTAACCATTGGAAATAGAGGAAGCAATTAAGCGTGCCAAAAAAAACGATCAAAAAGCATTTAATTATTTATTGGATGTATTTTGGGATAACGTTTATGGTTTTCAACTAAAACGTACTCAAAATGAAAATGATGCCGAAGATATAACCATCCAAACATTTTCAAGAGCTTTTGACAAAATTGAAACTTTTAATGATGCATACAAGTTTAAAACTTGGTTAATTACCATTTCAAAAAATATTCATATTGATTTACTGAGAAAAGAAAAAAATTCTATTTCCCAAGTTATATCAAAAGATGATAGAGATGCATTTCAAGTTTTAGATGAATCTCCTTCTCCTGAAGACAAACTTATTACCGAACAACATTTAGCTAAACTACTTCGAGATATTAAACAATTAAAATCTCATTATCAAGAAGTTATAAACTTAAGATATTTTCAAGAATTAAGTTACAAAGAAATTTCAGCAGAATTAAAAGAGCCTATAAACAATGTTAAAGTAAAGCTTTTACGCGCCAAAAAACTATTGGCTGAAATTATTAATGAGGCTAATGATTAGCAAGTTAAAAAATCTTGGTCCAGGATTACTATTTGCAGGTGCTGCCATTGGTGTTTCACATTTAGTACAATCTACTCGCGCAGGTGCAGATTTTGGTTTGGGCCTATTATGGGCATTACTATTAATAAATTTATTTAAATATCCATTTTTTCAATTTGGACCAAGGTATGCGTCAGCTACTGGAGAAAGCCTTTTAGATGGTTACAAAAAATTAGGAAAGGGTGTTTTAGTTATTTACTATATTATAACTTTTGCAACAATGTTTACAATTCAAACTGCTGTAACCATTGTGACTGCAGGTTTAGCCTCGTCTCTATTTGGAGATTTTATTAGTATTGAACTATGGACAGTTATTATTATAATTATTTGTTTAACCCTACTCATTGTTGGAAAATATAAATTATTAGATAACCTTATGAAGGTTATAATTATAGTATTAACCATTACTACAGTATTAGCAGTAAGTTTAGCAGTAATTAATAATACAGAACCAGTTAGTTTTAACCAAATACTTCCAGATAATAGTGTAGAAATTGCATTTTTAATAGCCTTTATGGGTTGGATGCCAGCGCCATTAGATATTTCTGTAATTAACTCTCTTTGGGTTGTAGAAAAGAAAAAAAACCTTAAAGCATTTAATCCTAAAACTGCAATATTTGATTTTAATGTTGGCTATATTAGTACTATTGTATTAGGTATTGGTTTTTTACTATTAGGCGCTTTAGTGATGTTTAACAGCGGAGAATCTTTTAGTAATTCAGCAGGTAAATTTTCTAGTCAATTAATAAACATGTACAAAACTAGTTTAGGTAATTGGAGTTGGGCATATATAATTATTGGTATTGCTGCTTTTACAACTATGTTTAGCACTACTTTAACAACACTAGATGCTACTCCAAGAGCCATGGCTAAAACAACAAAATTGCTATTTAATAAAGCCTCAAAATTTAATTATACTTTTTGGATTGGATTATTATCAATTGGTACTATAGGTATTTTTATTTTTTTAGCTTCAGAAATGGGTTTACTTATTAAAATAGCTACTATACTATCATTTTTAACAGCACCATTCTTTGCTATAGTAAATTATATTTTAGTTTCTAGTAAACACACTCCAAAAGCATGGCAACCATCTAAACTAATGCATATTTTAAGTTGGTTAGGAATTACATTTTTAATAGGTTTTAGTGTTTGGTTTCTAACTACTTTATAAAGTTATTTTAATAGAATACTTTGTATCTTTGTGCTTTTGAAATTTGATACTAAATGAATACAGATACAGCTTCAAATATATTACCAGAACGTCAAGCTAAACCAAAGTGGCTTCGTGTAAAACTTCCAACAGGGAAAAAATATACCGAGCTTAGAGGTTTAGTAGATAAATATAAATTAAATACCATTTGCACTTCTGGAAGTTGTCCAAATATGGGTGAATGCTGGGGAGAAGGCACCGCTACATTTATGATTTTAGGTAATATTTGCACACGCTCATGCGGGTTTTGTGGTGTAAAAACAGGAAGACCTGAGACTGTAGATTGGGATGAGCCTGAAAAAGTAGCGCGTTCAATTAAAATAATGAAAATTAAACATGCCGTTTTAACTAGTGTTGATAGGGACGATTTAAAAGATATGGGCAGTATTATGTGGGCAGAAACTGTAAAAGCTGTTCGTAGAATGAATACTGAAACAACTTTAGAAACTTTAATACCCGATTTTCAAGGCATTGAGCAGCATATTGATAGAATTATAGCTGTTGCTCCAGAAGTCGTTTCTCATAATATTGAAACCGTTAGACGTCTAACTCGAGAAGTACGCATACAAGCAAAATATGATAGAAGTTTAGGTGTTTTAAAATATTTAAAGTCTCAAGGGCAACGTAGAACAAAATCTGGCATTATGTTAGGTTTAGGTGAGACCAGAGAAGAAGTTATTGAAACGCTACATGATTTGAAAGCGAATGATGTTGACGTAGTCACTATCGGGCAGTACCTACAGCCTAGTAAAAAGCATCTTCCAGTTAAACAGTTTATAAACCCAGATCAGTTTAAAGAGTTCGAGGAAATTGGTTTAGAACTAGGATTTCGTCATGTAGAAAGTAGTGCTTTAGTTCGTTCTTCTTATAGAGCTCAAAAACACATTCTTTAATTATGATTAGAGTTGCCATTAACGGTTTTGGAAGAATTGGCAGGCGTGTTTTTAACTTACTACAAGATTATAAAAACATACAAGTTGTTGCTATAAATGATTTAGCCGATACTAAAACTTTGAGCCATTTACTTAAGTACGACAGTGTACATGGAATATTTAATGGCAAAATTACATACGATGATAATCATATTATATTAGATGATGAAAAGATTATTCTATTAAATAATAATCATCCTAAAAATATAGATTGGACCCCTTTTAATATAGATTTTGTAATAGAAGCTTCAGGAAAGTTTAAAACTACTCAAGATTTACAATATCACATTAATAATGACGCTAAACGAGTTATTTTAAGTGTACCTCCAATTGAAGACGATATTAAAACTATTGTTTTAGGAGTTAATGACAATATTATTGATGGCACAGAGACTATTATCTCTAATGCATCTTGCACCACAAACAATGCAGCTCCAATGATTGATATCGTCAATAAACTTTGTGGTATTAATCAGGCCTATATTACTACGGTCCATTCTTATACTACAGATCAAAGCCTACACGACCAGCCACATAGAGATTTACGTCGTGCCAGAGCTGCAAGTCAATCTATAGTACCAACTACAACCGGAGCCGCAAAAGCATTGACAAAAATTTTTCCAGAACTTGCCAATGTAATTGGGGGTTGTGGTATTAGAGTACCTGTTATTAATGGATCATTAACAGATATTACGTTTAATGTAAAAAAAGAAGTTTCTATTGAAACCATAAATAATGCATTCAAAGATGCGTCAAAGAATCAATACAAAGGCGTTTTAGAATATACCGAAGATCCAATAGTTTCAGTAGATATTGTAGGAAACACTCATTCTTGTATCTTTGATTCTCAAATGACTTCTGTAATAGGAAACATGGTGAAAATAATAGGTTGGTACGATAATGAAACCGGTTATTCTAAAAGAATAATTGAATTAATATGCAATTTATCGGAAAAAAATGCACTTTTATCGATAAAATAATTATATTTGTCGAGAATATTAAATATAAATGCCCCAGATAAAGGTCTACATATATGCAATTTTAATGTTATTGAGCTACAGTTTGTATGCTCAAAACACAGTTGAGAACGATCCTGAAGTCATTCAAAACAACATTGACTATCGTATTACTCAAGCTAAATCCGATATAGAGAATTACGACTATTACGAAGCTCAAAAGAAGCTAGATGAGGCTTTAGAGATTGCTAAAAAAACAAATTACAAAAAAAGCGAAGGTATTATTTATTCAATGAAAGCCGAATTGCTGCTGGTTATTGAAAAAGAGGAGAATGCTATAAAATCTATAATTAAAGCTATAGAAATACAAAGCATAACTAACGATAATATAAATATTGGTAAGTCTCGCAAAATTTATGGAGATATTTACCTTAGTAAAAAAGATTACTACCAAGCTTTAGATCAATACACCGCAGCTAAAACAAAGTTTCAAGAGGAAGAATTAAATGAAAATTTAAGTGACGTTCTACTTTGTGAAGGTAAAGCTTATATGAGTTTAAATAACTTCAGAAAAGCTAGGGTGCATAACGAACAAGCCATTGCTTTAGCAAAAAGACATAACTACCTAAAAACACAAAGTAACGGGTTAGTAAATCACGGTAAAATTTACAGCATCTTAGGCGATAATGAAAAAGCATTAGAATTTGCAAGCGAAGGTGTTCAAATTGCAAAAGAAAACAATTTTGCAAATATTTTAAATGAAGGCTATTTAATTTTAAGCGAGATTAACCAAAATGTTGGAGACTATAAGCTTTCAAATGATTACTTAAAAGCACATATTAAAATATCAGATTCTCTTAGAGCTGTTAAACATGCTCATTTATCACCAGAAAAGCAAATTGAATTTTTGATGACTGATAAAATTGAGGAAAACAAAAAACAAGCTGAAGAGCTACAAGAAGCTAATAACAAAAATGATTTAAGTACTTTAATATCTATTTTAAGTGTTGCATTAATAACCATTTTATCTTTATTAACATTATCACTTTATAAAAACAATAACATAAGGTTAAAAACCAATAATATGCTCCATAAAAAAAATGGAGAACTTATTATTGCTAAGGAAAAAGCAGAATTAGCATCAAAAACTAAAGCTAACTTTTTATCAACGGTTACTCACGAGTTAAGAACACCATTATATGCTGTAACTGGTTTAAGTAATATGTTATTGGAAGAAAACCCAAAACCGGAACAAATTCAGCATTTAAAATCGCTAAAGTTTTCTGGTGATTACCTTTTAACTTTTATAAATGACATCCTTCAAATTAACAAAATTGAAGCTAATAAAGTTGAAATTGAACCTGAATCATTCAATCTTAAAAAGAAAATAACTAACATTGTTTTAGCTTTAGATAATTCGGCAAAAGACAATAATATTCAAATCCATTTTGAGTATGATGCAGATTTACCTGAAAACTTCATTGCAGATCAATTAAAGATCTCTCAAATACTTATAAACTTAGTTGGTAACTCTATTAAATTTACAAAAGATGGAGATATTTGGATTAGGGTTTATAAAATTGATCAAATAGACAATACTTACAGCCTTCGTTTTGAAGTTGAAGATAATGGAATTGGTATTAGTCAAGAAAAGCAAGACAATATGTTTGAAAGCTTTTCTCAAGGCTCAATTCAAATTAACAGAAAATATGGAGGTACTGGTTTAGGCCTTTCCATTGTAAAAGGTTTAATTGAGATTTTAAAAGGAGATATTTATTTAAAAAGCGAATTAGGAAAAGGCACAACTTTTTATTTTGAAATTCCTTTAGAATATACATCTGTTCAAGAAGCAAAAGAAAAAGTACCAACTTACTTTAGTGGTGATACTAGCGAGTTAGATTTAAATAATGTAAAGATTTTAGTTGTTGAAGACAACAAAATAAACCAAATGATTACTAAAAAGATTCTTACCAAAATGAATCTTAAATGTGATATTATTGATAATGGTGAAGATGCTGTAGAAATGATTAAAGCAAATGATTACAACATTATTTTAATGGATATTCATATGCCAGGAATTAGTGGTATTGAAGCCACAAAAATTGTAAGAAGCTTTGATAAAGAGCTAACTATTTTTGCATTAACCGCAGTGACAATTGAAGATAAAATGCATGAGTTTGAAGAGGCTGGATTTACTGATATAATTCCAAAACCATTTAAACAAGAAGAGTTTGAGAAAAAACTTTACAACGCTTTATCTTCAAAAAAGAACTCCTCTACTAGCGCTTAACGGCTTGCTTTATAATTTCATTAAACTTTAATGCATTATCTATAATCACAGTTATGGGTAAATAAAACAATTTCTCTTTTAACGATTCATATTGCTTTAAACGCATATAATCTTTTTCAGTAGTAACAATTAGTTCTTGCTTCTCTAATTTTAAAATATCTTCTTGCGAAAAATCATGATGATCTTTAAAATTTAAGTGCTCAAAGTTTAAATTTTTAGCTTCTAGAAAGTCAACTAAAGGTTTAGCATTTGCTATCCCAGTAACCAAAGTAAAGTTAGGTAAAGATTCAAGGTTTTTTGAAGAATCATTAGAAAAAACTTCATCTGCGTATGCAATAGAACTAAAAAAGGTAAACTGATGATTTTGTAATTTTAACTTACTTAAAATAGCTACTTTTTCAGATTTACTCAAATCCTTAGGACATTTAGTAACTATAATAACATTAGCTCGTTTCGCACCACTTCTTGGCTCTCGCAAATTACCCGTTGGCAACACAAAATCTTCAGTATAAATATTACCGTAAGTCGTTAGCAAAATATTAAAACCAGCCTTTACTTTTCTATGTTGAAATGCATCATCTAGCAAAATAACCTCGGGGTAATCTTCCAACCTTCTCAAAATATTAATTCCTTCGCTTCTATTAGAATCTACAGCAACTTGAATATCATCTTTAAACTTGCTATAAAATTGAAACGGTTCATCACCTAAAACATCAACGGTTGTATTTTTATCTCCAATCTGGAATCCTTTGGATTTTCTTTTATACCCTCTACTTAAAGTAGCAACTTTAAAATCATCCTTAAGCAATCTAATTAAATACTCTATCATAGGTGTTTTACCAGTACCTCCAACACTTAAATTACCAACGCAAATTACAGGAAAGTTATACGAAACAGATTTTTTAATTCCTAAGTCATATAATTTGTTTCGCAACCAAGTCACCAAATAATATATGGGAACAATAGGAAATAATATTTTTCTAATTAGCTTCACAGCTACGAAAATATAATATTTATATTTGTTTTAAATCAATACCAAAAAATAATATGATAGTTCAAGACGTCATAAATCATTTAGAAACATTAGCACCTTTGGTTTACGCCGAAGATTTTGATAATGTAGGCCTCTTAGTAGGCAACAATAAGGCAAAAATAACTGGTGTTCTTGTCACTTTAGATACTCTTGAAGCTGTTGTAGACGAAGCTATTGAGAAAAATTGCAATCTCATTGTGAGCTTCCATCCTATTATTTTTAAAGGTTTAAAAAAACTTACAGGTAAAAATTATGTAGAACGAGTTGTTTTAAAAGCTATTAAGCATGACATAGCTATTTACGCAATACATACTGCTTTAGACAATGCTTTACAAGGTGTAAACGATATGATTTGTAATCAGCTAGAATTAGTCAACAAACAAATTTTAATTCCGCAAAGCGAAACCATAAAAAAACTAACTACCTATGTACCAAAAGATGAAGCAGAACAATTAAGAACGGCTTTATTTAATGTAGGTGCAGGTAATATTGGTAATTATAACGATTGTAGTTTTAATGTTGAAGGGCTAGGAACTTATAAGGGTAACGAAAACTCAAGCCCAAGCATTGGTGAAAAAGGAATTTTACATACCGAAGAGGAAACTAAAATTACTGTTACTTATACTAAACATTTAGAATCGATAATACTCAAAACACTTTTTAAAACACATAGCTATGAAGAGGTAGCCTATGAAGTAACCACTTTAGAAAATAAAAACCAAAACATTGGTATGGGCATGATTGGTGAATTCGAAAAGCCAATGGAAGCCTTAAGTTTTTTAAATTATGTAAAAACAAAAATGAATACTGAGTGCATTAGGCATTCTGCAGTAACGAGTAAACCAATAAAAAGAGTAGCGGTTTTAGGAGGCTCAGGTAGTTTTGCTATTCAAGCTGCTAAAGCATCTGGTGCTGATGCATTTATAACTGCTGATTTAAAATATCATGATTTTTTTACAGCTGAAAACAATATACTTTTAGCAGATATTGGACATTATGAAAGCGAACAGTTCACAAAAAACCTTTTAGTAGCATATCTTACAAAAAAAATTACTAATTTTGCAGTCGTTTTATCAAACACAAATACCAATCCTGTTAAGTATTTTTAAAGTATGGCTAAAAAGAAAGAAGTAACTGTAGAAGAGCGCTTAAGAGCTTTATACGATTTACAACTCATCGATTCTCGTATAGATGAAATAAGAAATGTTCGTGGAGAACTTCCATTAGAAGTTCGTGATTTAGAAGATGAAGTTGCTGGACTAAACATTAGGTTAGAAAAACTTGTAGCAAATTTAGAAGTAATAGATAACGATATTACTTCAAAGAAAAATCTTATTGAAGAAGCTAAAGCTTTAATAAAGAAGTATAGCGAACAGCAAAAAAATGTTAGAAATAACAGAGAGTTTAATTCTCTTACTAAAGAAGTTGAGTTTCAAGAATTAGAAATTGAATTGGCTGAAAAGCATATTAAAGAATTTAAAGTTCAAATAGAGCAGAAAAAAGAAGTTATTTCTGAAACTAAAGATCGTATAAAAGAACGCGATAATCACTTAAAACACAAAAAGAGTGAATTAGATGCAATTTTAGCCGAGACTGAAAAAGAAGAGGAGGCTTTAATTAAAAAATCTGAAGATTATAAAACTCAGATTGAAGAGCGTTTAGTTGCTGCTTATGCAAGAATTCGTAAAAACGTAAAGAATGGATTAGCTGTAGTGGCTATTGAAAGAGGTGCTTCTGGAGGATCTTTTTTCACTATTCCACCACAAGTTCAAGTAGAAATTGCATCGCGTAAAAAAGTAATTACTGATGAGCATAGTGGTCGTATTTTAGTAGATGCTGCATTAGCTGAAGAGCAAAAAACAAAAATGGAAAAAATGTTTGCTAAACTTTAATCCGTTTTAAAAACACATATTTTAAAAAGCCTTCAGTTTTGAAGGCTTTTTTTATTTAATAAAGTTTATATAACTTGATGTTAAGGTTTTTTAATTAAATCCGACTTTTAAAAGAAACTCTTATTTTATGAAACTTCCATAACGAAATTTTGATTCCCAAGGGAATAATTATATGGAAGCTACATGTAACAAATAAAAGACAATAAATATAAACTCATGAAATCTTTTTTATCAACATTACTAATTACATTATTATTTAGTTGTCAAAACACAGCACAGGTTAACAAAAAACAACAGGAAGTAATTAATGCCGAACCAGTAGCTGTTAAAATTAAAAATGGAAAAGCACGTGCCTATTTTGCAAGCGGCTGTTTTTGGTGCGTTGAAGCTATTTATGAAAGTGTAAAAGGTGTTGAAGAATCTATTTCAGGATATTCTGGAGGGCATACAAAAAATCCAACTTACGGTTCAAGCAACACAGGAAGAACAGGGCATGCCGAAGCTGTAGAAATTATTTACGACCCTAAAGTTGTTAGTTTTGAAACTTTGGTTGATGTATATTTCGCATCTCAAAATGTTACCCAAGTTAACGGACAAGGTAACGATAGAGGCTCGCAATACCGTTCTATTATTTTTTATCAGAATGAGGAACAAAAACAAATAATTCTTAAAAAGAAAGAAGCCTTAGCAAAAAAACTAAACGTTAAAATTGCTGCAGAAGTTTACCCTTTTCAAAAATTTTGGATAGCCGAAGATTATCATCAAGATTATGAAAGGTTAAATCCAAATCATCCTTATATTCAAAATGTTTCCATACCAAGGTTAAATAGATTTAAAGCTAAATTTCCTAAAACATTATTGAAAGACAATCATTAAATAACTTTTAATTCTTACTTGATTTCATAAAAATTTTCAACTAATTTAGCTAAACGTTGAATGTAAAACACCTGTACTGAACTTGTTTCAGTATTAAAACGACTTCATATCCGTTAAAAATTACACGTAATTTTAACGATGATAATGAGTTTTAGAAAGAACAATAAATAAAGAAGTTTAACGATATTATGGGATTTCAGATTAAGTTTAATTGGGCTTTACAAATTGATTTGCAGAATCAAATAGAGACTAACAAAGAATATAATTTTTCTAAGACTGGTAATAGAGTATTCCCAATCAAGATTCCAATAGACTTAATAAACCTTAATAGAATTGCTATAGCCAAAATAGAGATATTGGAATTTACTAATACTAAAAATAATACTTCAGGGAAATATGTAGTATTAAAAATTTATTCAGGAGAGGAAAAAAAAATCCTAACCAACTATTGGGAAGAAAATCAATCCAACAAAATTAAGTAAAACCGGTCCAAACAAGATTATATCTTACCCGCCCATTTGATTATGGATGGATGTACCACATTGGCTTCATTCTTCAACAATCCTTACATATACCAGCGTTAAGTCTACTCTCAAAATTTATTTTAACTTAGTGGCTTTCAAAGTAAAAATCAAAGGATACAATTTATCTTTTGTAACAAACATTCCAGATTCAGTTTCTATTAAATCTGGCAATACGTTATAAGGACTTTCATCATGTTCATTTAAGTAATCTATATGCAAACCCGCCTCGGTTAAAGCAGTAATAACTTCTCCCAATCCATGATTCCAACCATATTCTTTACTAATCATTTTTGAGTTATTATTGGCATAAGTGCCTTCATATTCTTCATATATAACATCCTCTTGCATGTACCCGTATTTCATAACAGGCTTATCTTCTAAATAATCAAACATCCAAACTATAGGATGAAATTCTACCATGTAAAACATTCCGCCTTTATTAAGTCTTTCAGCAATCATATTTCCCCAAGGCCTTAAATTAGGCAACCAACCTATAACACCGTAACTTGTAAAAACAACATCAAAAGTATCCTTTATAAAATCAGAAGTATCTAAAACATTACAACATATAAAGTTTGCATCTAGCTTAAGCTCTTCATTTAATTGCTTAGCAAGTTTAATTCCTTCATCACTTAAATCAACTCCTGTACATTTTGCACCTAACCTGCTCCAACTTAATGTGTCTTGACCAAAATGGCATTGTAAATGCAATAAAGATTTACCATTTACATCGCCTAAAGCTTTCAATTCATATGGCATTAAAGACGACTTTCCTTTTTTAAAATCATCTAAATGGTACATTTCACTTTTGGCATGTACTTTTACTTTTTCGTTCCAAGTATTTTTATTGGTTTTAAAATAATCTTTATTGGTTGTCATTTTCAAATTATATCTTTACAAAAATCTAAATTATGAAAAAATTAATCGCCATTATAGGCATAATAAGTCTTTGTTATTCCTGCAATCAAAAAAAAGAAAAAACACAAATTGAAGCTCCTGTATCTGTAGCACAAAAAATTGCTAATGCGCATGGTTTTGAAAATTGGAAAAATGTTGCTGAAATACAGTTTACTTTTAATGTAGATAGAGATAGTAGCCATTTTGAGCGCACTTGGTTTTGGAAGCCAGCACAAGATTTAGTAGTAATGAAATCTAAAGACGAAACGGTTAAGTATAATAGAGCATCAATTGACAGTTTAAGTTTAAAAGCAGATCAAGGCTTTATAAACGATAAATTTTGGTTGCTTGTACCGTTTCAGTTGGTTTGGGATGATGGCACAACCATTTCTGATCCTATAAAAGAAAAAGCACCTGTAAGTAACGTAGAGATGAATAAAATTACGCTTACCTATTCAAACGATGGCGGATATACTCCTGGTGATGCTTATGATATTTATTTTGATGAGAACTATTTAATTAAAGAATGGATTTTTAGAAAAGGAAATCAAAAGGAACCATCAATGATTACAACTTTTGAAAACTATCAAGAGTTTAATGGTATAAAAATAGCTTTGGAGCATAAAAAGCAGCCTGAGAACTGGAATCTTAATTTTACAAATGTAAAAGTGATCTTAAAATAATTTTTGTCTTTTCTGTAATTTAAACATCTAGCTTACGACAAAGTTCGTATATAAAGTATAAATAGTTTTTTCCGCATTTGCGCCTATATATATGAAAAGCGCTTCAATCAATGGTTGAAGCGCTTTTCCCTTTTTAAACAGAACTATTTTAACCTTTAAAATCTTCTTTTACATGCGCTCCATCACAAAATGGTTTATTGTTTGATGCACCACATCTGCAAAAAGCGGTTGTTTTATTTTTAGTCTCAGACGAACCATCTTTATGAGTAACCTTAAGCGTTCCGTAAACCAATAAAGGGCCATTTTCTAAAACCTCAACTTTTGTTTCTAAGGTTTCAGACGACTCATCTCCTTCAGCATTCATATAAAATCTTAAAGCTCCTGAAGGACATGCTTTTACTTGGTTTATAATAGTTTCAGTGTCTGCACCATCAATTTTAACCCAAGGTCTATCTCTAGGTTGAAATACTTCGGGTAAGCCTTTGGCACAAATAGCAGAATGAATACATTTTTCGGCTTCCCAAACTACTGTAGTTTCTCCATTCGAATATTCTTTTATCTTTCCCATATCTTAAAGTTTTTACTAAATATACAAAAAAGAATATTCTTTAATTTAGTATAATTTATCAGTTCCTTTCTAACTTTATAATTCTTATTTTTGTTAGAAACCTAAATACAATTCACTTTGTCCAAATATAAATTAGGTCTTGAATATGCAAAAGAGCAAGACCAAAATGACGAATTATCACATTATAGAAATCAATTTCACATTCCAAAAAACAAGCATGGACATGAGTTAATTTACATGACTGGCAATTCCCTTGGTTTACAGCCAAAATCTACTAAATCTTACATCAATCAAGAGTTAGAAGATTGGGCAAAGTTAGGTGTTGAAGGTCATTTAGAAGCAAAAAACCCATGGCTACCTTATCATGAGTTTCTAACTGAAAGTATGGCAAATGTAGTTGGCGCAAAACCTATTGAGGTTATTGTAATGAATACTCTTACCGCCAACCTTCATTTTATGATGGTATCGTTTTATAAACCAACTAAAACGCGCTATAAAATACTTATTGAAAGTGATGCTTTTCCGTCTGACAAATATGCAGTAGAATCGCAATTACGTCATCATGGAATTGATGATAAAGAAGGATTAATTTTATGGAAACCTCGCAAAAATGAAGAGCTATTAAGGTATGAAGATTTAGAAGCTATCCTTGAAACTCAAGGCGATGAGATTGCTTTAATTATGATAGGTGGTGTTAATTACTATACAGGTCAATATTTTGATTTAAAAAGAATAACCGAGCTTGGTCACAAAAACAATTGTATAGTTGGTTTTGACTGTGCTCACGGTGCTGGAAATGTTGAGCTTAATTTACACGATTCGGGAGCTGATTTTGCCGTTTGGTGTACTTATAAATATTTAAATTCAGGACCAGGAAGTTTAGCAGGAGCTTTTGTTCACGAACGACATGCCTATGATAAAAATTTAAATCGATTTACAGGTTGGTGGAGTCACAACAAACAAACACGTTTCAATATGCGCGATGAATTTGATGTACTCCCAGGAGCTGAAGGATGGCAGCTTAGCAATCCTCCTATTTTATCTATGGCAGCCATTAAAGCATCATTGGATATGTTTAATGAAGTTGGTATTAATAAGTTAAACGATAAGTCTAAAAAATTAACTGGTTATTTCGAGTTTCTTTTGAAACAATTAGGAGAAGACACTATTAAAATTATAACGCCTAATAATTCTGAAGAGCGAGGATGTCAGTTATCCATCCAAGTTAAAAACGCTAATAAAAATTTACACAACAAATTAACTGAAGCCGGTGTTATAAGTGACTGGAGGGAGCCAGATGTAATTCGCTGTGCTCCAGTACCGTTTTATAATTCGTTTCAAGATGTTTATAATTTGGTTGAGAAATTGAAAGCTATTTTAAATGAATAAACAACAAAACATACTAATCATCGGCGCAGGTCTCTGTGGTTCACTCTTAGCCCTACGCTTAGGGCAACGAGGATATAATGTCACTGTTTATGAGATGCGTCCAGATTTGCGAAAAGTCGATATTTCTGCTGGTCGGTCTATAAATCTTGCTTTTTCAGATCGTGGCGACAAAGCCATGAAACTTGTAGGTATTGAAGACAAAGTAAAAGCGCTTTGTATTCCTATGAATGGTAGAATGATTCACGATAAAAAAGGAAATACGCATTTATCAAATTACAGCGGACGGGAACATGAATATATTAATTCCATTTCTCGTGGTGAACTTAATGGGTTGCTTTTAACCGAAGCAGAAAAACATAAAAATGTTTCTATTTACTTCAATAAAAAATGTAGATCAGTCGATTTTGAAAAAACCACTGCCCTATTTCAAGATTACAAAACCAAAGATGAGTTTATAGAAGATGCTGATGTTATTATAGCTACCGATGGGGCTGGCTCAGCAATGCGAAAAAGCTATTATTTAGGCAAAAAGTTTTTGTTCAGCTTTTCTCAAGATTATTTAACACATGGTTATAAAGAATTAAGTATTCTTCCTAAAGAAAATGGCGATTATAAAACCTATAAAAACGCGCTTCACATTTGGCCTCGTGGATCTTTTATGCTTATCGCTTTACCAAATCTGGATGGTAGTTTTACGGTTACTCTATTTTTAAGTTATGATGAAGGCGAATATAATTTTAACAATCTAACTACCGAAGAAATAGTTTTAGAATTTTTTCAAAAAGAATTCCCTGACGCTTTAACATTAATGCCTAATTTAATTGATGATTTCTTTGAAAACCCAACATCGCCTTTGGGTACTGTAAAATGTTCTCCTTGGCATTATAAAGGTAATACGCTTTTAATGGGCGATGCTGCTCATGCTATTGTACCGTTTTACGGACAAGGCATGAATGCCTCTTTTGAAGATGTTGTTGAGTTTGACAAAATATTAGATAAAAGCTTAGAAAGTTGGGAAGATACTTTTACCGCTTACGAAAAGGAACGCAAAAAAGATACCGATGCTATTGCAGATTTAGCTATTGATAATTTTCATGAAATGAAAGATCATGTAGCTAAAACTATATTCCAAGAAAAGCGTAAATTGGAAATGGATTTAGAAAAAAATTTTCCTAATGAATATTCATCAAAGTACTCGTTAGTAACTTTTAATGAAGACATTGGGTATAGGGAGGCTATGCTAAAAGGAAGAGCACAAGACAAAGCTATTTTAAATTTACTGACCGATGGAAAGATAGATTTAAAAGAAGACTTAAAAGTCATTTTAAATAAAGTAAAACAAGAAACCGAAGCTATTTTAGAAGATGATAAAATTGCTGGATTAAAATAGTAAAACATGAGTAACAAAGTAACACCAAGAGGCACTTATCCACACACCAAACGGGTTGGTGATTTTATATTTGTATCTGGCACCAGTTCTCGACGAGCAGACAACACCATTGCTGGTGTAGATATTATTGATGAAATGGGAACTAAACGTTTGAATATTGAAGTTCAAACCCGAGAAGTTATATTAAACATTGAAAAAAATCTAGCTAAAGAAGGTGCTACTTTAAATGATGTGGTTGATGTGACATCATTTTTAGTAAACATGAACGATTTTGCAGGTTATAATAAAGCATACGCCGAATTTTTTAATGCCGAAACTGGACCAACACGAACTACAGTTGCAGTACACCAATTACCGCACCCAGATTTGGTAGTGGAAATTAAGGTGATGGCTTATGTTAGAAATTAAATAACAAACTAAATGTCTCCTCGAGCGCAGTCGAGAGGTCTTTTATGAAACTATATTTTGTATATATATTAAAATGTTCTGATGGTTTAACTTACATAGGAGTTACAAATAATTTACCTAGAAGATTTGAAGAACACCAAAAAGGTTTAAATAAAAATTGTTTTACATTTAAAAGACGACCTTTAGATTTAATATTTCATCAAGAATTCAATGATATAAATCAAGCTATCTATTTTGAAAAGAAAATTAAAAAATGGAGCAAGAAAAAGAAACTAGCATTGGCAAATGGAGATTTTGACATGCTACAAATACTTGCAGAATGTAGAAATGCTACGCATTTTAATTTCAATCCAGAAACAAAAATAGGTCTCGACTACGCTCGACCAGACAAACAATCATCTCATGATTAACATCCAAAACTACATAAACGGAAAATTTATGTCCCCCATTGCTAATGGGTGGATTGACAATTACAATCCAGCGAGTGGAGAAGTATACGGGCAAATACCTAACTCATCCAAAGAAGACGTAGAAAATGCATACATCGCAGCAAAATCTGCTTTTCCAACTTGGTCGCAAACCACATTAGAAGAACGTAGTCGTATTTTAATAAGGGTTTCAGAATTACTAGAAGCCAACTTACAACGCTTTGCCGAGGCTGAAAGCAAAGACAATGGCAAACCTATTAGTTTAGCAAAAACAGTAGATATTCCACGAGCTGCAAGTAATTTTAGGTTCTTTGGCAATGCTATTACCCAATTTGCTAGCGAAAGTCACGAAAGTGTTGGTCAACAAGCTATAAACTACACACTTCGTCAACCTATTGGTGTGGTTGGTTGTATTTCACCTTGGAATCTACCACTCTATCTTTTTACTTGGAAAATAGCTCCAGCAATTGCTGCAGGTAATTGTGTGGTTGCTAAACCTAGTGAAGTTACACCAATGACAGCTTATCTTTTGAGTGAGGTACTAAATGAGGCTGGCCTTCCAAAAGGTGTTTTAAATATTGTTCATGGATTAGGAACAACAACTGGGCAAGCTATTATTGAGCACCCAGATATTAAAGCCATTAGCTTTACAGGAGGAACAGCAACAGGTGCACATATTGCAAAAGTTGCAGCTCCCATGTTTAAAAAACTGTCATTAGAGCTCGGTGGCAAAAATCCTAACATCATTTTTGCTGACTGTGATTATGACGATATGTTAGAAGCTACTGTACGGTCATCATTCGCCAATCAAGGGCAAATTTGTTTATGTGGAAGCAGAATTTTTGTTGAAACTTCCCTATATGAAAAATTCAAAAAAGATTTTGTTAAAAAAGTAACACAACTTAAAGTTGGACATCCTTCTAAAAGTAACACAAATATTGGAGCTTTAGTTTCTAAACCACATTTAAAAAAAATAAAAGAGTACATTCAAATTGCTAAAGAAGAAAATGGAACCATTTTATGTGGCGGAAACGATGTTACCGTTAAAGACTTTGAGGGTGGATATTACCTTGAACCCACCGTTATTGAAGTTGAAAACGATGAATGTAGAGTAAATCAAGAAGAAATATTTGGGCCAGTGGTAACCATTATGCCTTTTGATACCGAAGATAATGTTTTACAGATGGCCAACAAGGTAAAATATGGTCTATCGGCTACATTATGGACTAATGATTTAAAACGCACCATTCGAATGAGCAATCAATTACAAGCTGGTATAATATGGGTAAACACTTGGATGATGCGCGATTTACGAACACCTTTTGGTGGCGTAAAAGCGTCTGGAGTTGGTCGCGAAGGTGGTTTTGAAGCCTTACGTTTTTTTACTGAAGCAAAAAATGTTTGTATTAAGTATTAATCTTATGATAGCACTAGAAGACAATATTTACTTTTCATCAGATTATAACGATATGGATTTAGAGCTTATCTATACGTTTATTAAAAACTCATATTGGGGAGAAACAAGAACCTTTGAGGAACAAAAAATGGCCTCTGAGAACACCATTAATTTTGGTCTGTTTCATAACGGACAGCAAATTGCCTACAC
Source organism: Jejuia spongiicola (assembly GCF_023502325.1). Classification (NCBI taxonomy): domain Bacteria; kingdom Pseudomonadati; phylum Bacteroidota; class Flavobacteriia; order Flavobacteriales; family Flavobacteriaceae; genus Jejuia; species Jejuia spongiicola. The sequence continues at coordinate 129,919 of NZ_JAMFLZ010000002.1, read as the reverse complement.
AAGAGTTATGACTGACAAGGTGTTTTTTGCTTATCTTTTAGATGTTTTTGTTATTGAAGATTATCAAGGTAAAGGTTATTCAAAATTATTAATTGATAAAATAATGAATTTTCCAGAGTTAAAGGCAATTGACAAATGGATGTTGGCAACAAAAGACGCCCATACTTTATACGAAAAGTTTGGATTTACTGCCATAAAAAGTCCAGAAAAATTAATGGAAAAATTAAGCGAACGCGCAAAAATAATATACGAATAAGATGAACTTAAATTTAAATAATAAAAACGCTTTAGTTTGCGGAAGCACTCAAGGCATAGGAAAAGCAACTGCCATGGCTTTAGCTGCAGAGGGCGTAAATGTTACCTTAGTAGCTAGAAATAGAGAAAAGCTAAAAGCAGTTTTAGAAAAATTGCCAGAACACAGAAACCATAATTATATAGTTGCAGATTTCTCAAACCCAAGAGAATTACAAGAACAGGTTATTAAATTTATCGAAAAAAACCATGGGTTTCATATTGTTATAAATAATACTGGTGGTCCAAGAAGTGGCCCTATTTTAACTGCTGCACTTGAAGAGTTTGATAATGCGTTTATACAGCACTTAAAATGCAACCAAGTTTTAGCTCAAGCAACTATTCCGTTTATGAAAGAAGTTGGTTTTGGTAGAATTATTAATATTATTTCTACATCGGTTAAAGAGCCTATTCCTGGTTTGGGTGTAAGTAACACCATTAGAGGAGCTGTTGGTAACTGGAGCAAAACATTATCTATTGAAGTTGGTGCTTTTGGTATTACTGTAAATAACGTGTTACCTGGATTTACCGAAACAGAGCGATTAAACGAGATTATTAAAATTAAGGCTACACAAGAAGACAGAAGCATTGAAGAGATGGCAGAAATAATGAAAAACTATACGCCAGCTAAACGCTTTGCTAAACCAGAAGAAACCGCAAATGTTATCACTTTTTTAGCAAGTGAAACAGCAAGTTATGTTAACGGAATTAACGTTCCGGTTGATGGTGGACGCACAAAAAGTTTGTAACTTTAAAGACAACAAAAAAATAAAATCATGAGTAAAGTATATCCTCCTATAAATTTTAAAGCTTGGATTGATGAAAATAGGCATTTACTAAAACCACCTGTAGGGAATAAAGTGGTTTGGAAAGATGGCGATTTCATTGTTATGGTAGTTGGTGGACCAAATAGCAGAAAGGATTATCACTATAATGAAACTCCTGAGTTTTTCTATCAAGTTGAAGGAGATATTGTTTTAAAAATTATTGATAAAGGCACACCAAAAGATATTCATATAAAAGAAGGAGAGATTTTTTTATTACCTCCAAAAGTACCACATTCTCCACAACGGGGGGCAAATACAGTAGGTCTGGTTATTGAATACCCAAGAGAAAAAGGAGTTCAAGATGCTTTACTTTGGTTTTGCGAAAATTGCACAACTAAATTATATGAAGAAGATTTTACGCTAGATAATATTGAAACTGATATGCCTAAAATTTTTGACAATTACTATAGCGATAATGATAAGCGCTCATGCCCAAATTGTGGTGAAGTGATGCAACCTCCAAAAAAAATTAAATTAGAAGATTAATTTATGAATCATCCATAACTAAATCTTGACACCCAAGAGAATAATTAAATGGATGCTATATGTGCCAAATAAAAAAATAAAATTAAACACATGAAACGAAAACTCCGCATTAACGGACATTCGCATTTACTCCCTTACCCTGAGGAGATTCCTCAATTTATGAAGGAGAAAGAAATATTTTGGGTTGATGATGAACGAAAACATATGCTTCAAAAAGGGTGGAAAAGACCTGTAACACATTCCAGTTTTTTTCTAGATGAAAAGCTAGAATGGATGGAAAGAAACAAGCTTGACCATGCTGTTGTTTTAAATCTATCTCAATTATACGGTAATGGATTACGCTTAGAAGAAATGAAAAAAGCGCTGCGCTTTCAAAACGATTTTAATGCTAAAATACAACATGATAATCCTGATAAATTTACCTGTGGATTTGTAGTACACCCTGGATTTATTCATGGTGCTTTATGGGAGATTGAACGTTGTGTTGAACAATTGGATATGAAAGTTTTATGTCTTCCTACGCATTTTATGGATTCTATTGGGCAATGGCGATCTGTTTTCGATAAAGAAAATGATGCTATTTTTGAAATGGCTGACAGGTTCAAATTAGCTATTGAAATTCATCCATACGATGGAGATAAGATGATAAATCTTGAAAATACAGCATGGCGCTTTCATCTTATTTGGATGCTTGCTCAATGTGGTGATGCTTATCATTTTTACACATTAAATGGTATGCAAGAACGTTTCCCAAATATTAGAACTTGTTTTGCTCATGGAGGACAATTGGCACAAATGAATTTGGGTAGACGTATACAAGGTTTTGATGGTAGACCCGATTTGTTTGAAGGGAAACATCATCCGCGAAAAGCTGTTGGCCATCCAAATATTTATTTTGACACTTTAGTACACGATACTGATTCACTAAAATTAATGATTGATCGCCAAGGCTCTAATCAAGTTATTATGGGGCTAGATGATCCTTATCCGCTAGGTGAAATGGAAAGTGATGCGCAATCATCTTACCCTGGAAAATTATTAGATTTAGCTATTGATAGAGATATAATCAATCAAAAACAATACGATGACATATGGGAAGATAATGTCCTTCGTTGGCTATTTGGAGATGATGAAATTGCCAAGAAAAATTTAGTTAAAAAAATATTAGAGTAATATATAATGACTGAAGTATCTGAATTTTATATATTATCACATATTTTCATTTCTTTAGTTGGAGCCATTTTGCTTCTTGCCATTTGGTATAATATTAGGCTTCGTTTTAAACAAATTCTTGAAGAAGATGACACCCAAAAACGCGTTGACAAAGGATTACTTTATCTAAGTCTTGCTATGTTTGTTTGGGTACTTTCTGGGTGCTGGTCTTACACTGGCAATCTATTTTCTTTCGAAAAAACAATTAGTTTTCAATTCGGCATCTATCTATTTTCCATAATTAATAATATGTTTTTGCTGTTGGCATTATTCTATTTTTATTATGCTCCTAAATTTATTTATAATAACAAAAAGAATGTTAAGCTTATTTTAATTGTTATAGCTATTACTTCTTTTGCTACTTTTTTCCTTTCCTATTTTTTTCAAGAAAATGATACTGCAAATGGAATCAAGTTAAGCGGAATTCCTGATTTATTACTCACAAGTTTTCTATGTTACTTATTAGGAATTTCATTATACAGAACATTTTCGCATAGAGGCTTAAAAATTGTTGGTGTCATATCTATCCTGATAATGCTTTTAATTGTTACTTCACAAGTTTCTAGTGTGTTTATAGAAGTTGGAAATGAGTTTAGTAACAACTTTTTAAAGATAATTGCTAAAGCTTCTTTAATATCAGTATTTTTAGTATTAGCAACTACTTGGGTTATTCGTTTAGCAAATATGCCTAAACCAAACGAAATGACCATCAGTTTTATGGATTGGAGTTTAGTAAAAATTAGTATTCCAACAAAAGGTGTTTTTGATCAAACTATAGATTTTGGTTCAAAAACCACTCAATATAAAAACTTACTCAAGTTTGCTATAAGACGAAAATACGGCGAAGGCAATTCGCAAAGTATATTTATAAGCTTAGGTGGTGAAATAAAAAATCAAACTTACTTGACAAGGATTATTGAGAATATCAATTCCATTTTACAACTAGACGCCACTCAATTGTTAGAAAGGCGTGATCTATTTACATTCATAGGAGAGGGCCGTTATAGATTGCGTATGATTCCTGATAACATAAATATTGACGTTACTTTACTAGAAGAATTTTATAAAATCCCAGAAAACAAGGAATATAAGTCACTATGCAACGCTTAAAAACTTCGGTCACAATTAAGCACAATCTATTATAATTTACTATTAATTACTACATCATTCTGTATTGACGGTGTCTTAAAATACATTGCCTTCAAATCAAAAAACAGAACAGATGCATACCATTAAATCTAATGAAGCTTTTGGGCATCCAAAAGGCTTAGTCTACTTATTTTTTGCTGAACTTTGGGAACGCTTTTCATTTTATGGAATGCGTGCCCTTTTGGTTCTTTATATGACCAAACAATTATTGTTCACTGACGATATGGCTTTTGGTGTTTATGCCGCTTATATGTCATTGGTTTATGTAACTCCCATGATTGGCGGTATACTTGCAGACAAAATCCTTGGGTTTAGAAAAGCCATATTATTAGGGGGCATTTTAATGGCTTTAGGACATTTCTTTTTAACTTTTGAGCACCCAATATTCTTTTACGGCTCACTAGGTCTCATCATTGTTGGAAATGGTTTTTTTAAACCCAATATTTCTTCGTTTGTTGGCGACTTATACAAACATGGAGACCATAGACGAGATTCTGGGTTTACCATTTTCTATTTAGGAATAAATTTTGGTGCTGCAGTTGCACCACTAATGTGTGCGTGGGTTGCAGCCTCTTATGGTTGGCATTACGGATTTGTACTTGCTGGTATAGGTATGGTAGCCGGATTGTTAGTTTTTAAAAGCGGGCTTAAAAATAATGTATTCGAAAATAAAGGCTTGGTTCCTGATGAAAACCTTTATAAACAAAAACACTTAGGAATCCCTAAAGGGACAATAATTACTATATGTGCATTTTTAGCCGTTCCTATTTTTGCTTTAATTATTAACTACCATCAATTTGAACATTATCTAGTTTGGATCGTTTCTGCTTTTTTAATTATCTACATCATTTACATATTAACAACGGTTAGTTTAACAGAAAAAAAACGTTTATTAATTGCTGTATACTTTACAGCTCTTTATGCCCTATTCTCAGCTATTTTTGAACAAGCTGGAAGTTCTTTAACCCTATTTGCAGATAGAAATGTAAACTTAGTAGGCATGGATGCAGCAGGTACAAATAGTATTAACGCTGGTTTTATAATGCTGTTTGCAATCCCTTTCTCTTTATTATGGACCTTTTTAAATAAGCGAAAAGCAAACCCAAATTCTGCTATTAAGTTTGGTTTGGGGTTATTGTTTTTAGGCCTAGGATTTTTAGTTTTTGCTTTATCAGCTCATAGCGTTGATGCATTTGCAAAAACTTCAATGCTTTATTTAATTGTTGGATACATGGTGTTAACTATTGGCGAGTTATTCTTATCGCCTATTGGGCTTTCAAAAATGACTGAACTGTCTCCACTAAAATATGTATCATTTATTATGGGTGTTTGGTTCTCTGCAAATTTTTATGGACACTTTTTTGCTGGTAAAATAGCCAAACTAACAACTGTAAATGAAGGAGAAGCCAATATGTTCTCTAAAGGTTTTTTTGGTCAAGTCGTTGAATTTGTAACTGGTATTACACCAGAAATTGCTTCCCAAAATAGTGATAACTTTCAGCAGCTTTATTCATACTTATCTGTGTATGCAAGTTTTGGGGTAATTACTATTATTGTTGGTATCTTTGCATTATTAATTTCGCCAATAATCAAAAAAATGATGTCTTGCGTTCATTAAAAATGAATAGTTGATCGTTTAGGCTATATCCAAGTTATTATGGACTCGGTGATCCTTATTCGCTTTGTGAAATGGAAAGTGATGTACAATCATCTTTCTCTGGAAAATTACTAGATTTAGCTATTGATAGAGATATAATCAATCAAAAACAATACGAAGACATGTGGGGAGTCAATGTCCATCGTTGGTTATTTGGAGATGATGAAATTGCTAAGCAAACGTTAATTAATAGAATTATAAATTTATTACATACTCATCCAACTTTTAATTTGTTGTGTATAAGTTCTACCTGAAATAACGCTTGTTTTTTGTTTATTTTGCAATGTAATAACATACCTACTATTAAAATATTTTTGAACCTCTTCAACATAAACTGTATTTATTATTACAGCCCTATGCACTCTTAAAAACTCATCTGGTAATTTATGCTCTAATTGAGATAAAGATAGATTAGTTAAGTGATTAGTAGTACTTGTAAATACGGTTACATATTTCTCATTGGCTTCTAAAAAAATAATATCTTCTAGCTTCACAAAAATTAACTTCTCTCCTTTTTTTATAGTAATAGAGGTCATTTTCTTTGTTCCTTTCTTTATAGAGATTTCTTTAATCGCTTCTAAAAGTTGTTGAGTGCTATTAGTGCCCTTAAATAATTTCAATTTTTTAATGGTCTTTTCAATACGCTCTAATCGCACTGGTTTTACTAAATAATCAATGCTATTAGTTTCAAAAGCTTTAAGCGAGTATTGATCATAAGCCGTACAAAAAACTACAATTGGAATAGTCTCTAATTGCTCCAACAACTCAAAACCAGTTAAACCAGGCATTTCAATATCTAAAAATATTAAACCGGGTTGTAATGTCTTTATTTTTTCTTTAGCCTCCGTACCATTTTTAGCGGTATCAATAACTTGAAATGTCTCAGGAAAGTTTTCAAGTAAACTAAGCAATCTTTCTCTTGCCAGAGGCTCATCATCAATAATAACAGTTCTATATGGTTTATTCATTATATCACAGTTTTTTCAATAGTAATTTTGATATGCTTTACTGGTGTATTTTCCCAACTAAGTGATGCTTTTTCTTCATAGGTTAATCTCAATAAATCGAATACCGTTTGTAATCCGTGACCACTTACCAAGCCTTCAAGGAATTGAGGTCCATTATCTTCGACTATAATATCAAGACCTATTTCACTATTTTTAATTTTCAGAATAATCTTTCCATTTTTTTCAATTTTAGAAACACCATGCTTTACAGCATTTTCAACCAAAGGCTGAATAATAAACATAGGGATTTTTACAGATTCAACATTTTTATCTACCTCTATTGAAAATTGTAAGCGGTCTCCAAAACGTATTTGTTCAATATCTAAATAATTTTTCACCATGTCTACCTCATCGGCAACCGTGCTCATTTTTTGTCCTTTTTTATTAATGGAGTACTTAAACAAATCGGATAATGACAATGCCATTTTTTCCGTTTTATCAGCATTTTTATGCGCTAAGCTGGCTATTGAATTTAAGGCATTGTATAAAAAATGTGGATTTATTTGCGATTGCAATAATTTGACCTCGGCTTGAGCATTTACTTCTTTTAAACGACTTAACTCTATATCTTTTTGTTTTACTAAAGAGTCTGAAAAGTTTTCAATATACAGTAACAACCCTCTACTCATAGCAAAAGTAAATACCAATAATAAAAATGGATTTAAACTAAACCAAGATGTATTACTATTGTTTTCTAAAAAAAAGATAGCAGCGACCGGAGCAATACAAACAAAAAAAGTAAACACCGTTTTAAGAGTTATTTGCAATGTAAAACTCATGTTGTTTTTAACAATAAATTTATCAAAAAGCATTAAGAACAAAGCAATCAATAATGCAACTATTATAAAAATAACATGAATACTTATATATTGACGCCAATGTTCAAATTCATAAGGCTTAGTCATATAAGTAAATATTTTAAAAACATACAGAATGCATATCATAAAATACAAAACAGGAGCAAAATAACTATAATAAAGGTGTTTATATTTTCTTCTATAAAAAAGGCTAAAACCTAAAACAAAAAGGATTACACCTAACATAATACTTGTCCAAATAGCAAAAACCTTTGTTTTCTCCCTATTTATATAATTGCTTGCATAATTCCAAGGATAAGTTTTATACATATAAGCTTTAAACTCCTTCTTTAAGTTAGGTGAGTATAATTTTTGTAATAAAAACTTATCCAATTCACTAAATTGACTTCCCATACTAACATTCTCTTTGTTATTCAATATCGAGTTTCTAGAATTGACTATTTTATCTTTTTTGCTTTGAAAAAATTGAGCACATGCCATTGTCCTAATAATATCTCTTTGAATTTCTCTTTTTCTTTGTTTCAAAGTAGAACTACTAGTAAATACATATTGTAAATCAGCCTGAAAAAGCCCAGATATTCCATTTTTTTTTGAATAAAATGTAGGTTCTCCATTGTAAATTTTAAAACCAGAAGTCATATTATAATTAAACCAATTACTGAATCCTTCATTTTCTTCAAAATGTAAATTAATTGTCACTTTTGTTAAATCTGAAAATTTATAATGATTAACATTTTTATTAGTCTCTCTATTTGGAAGAGTATCATTAAATACTTTACCTACATAATTCTTAAGGTAACCAATTTCTTTATTTGGCAACAAAAGTCTTAGTTCTTCCATAATTATATTCATTGCTAGACTATCTTTTGATGTCGCATTGATAAGTTTATATAAAATAGGTCCATTATACTTATACACCCTTTCGCCATAACCGTTAAACACACGCTCTTTAACATACTCCCAATTTTCATCTTTTGGTAAATCAGGATAATTATCATAATGATAGCTAGGGTTTTTACTCGTATCATCAATGATTATTATAGGAATTATTAAAGTAATAAGGATTAGTAAAATTATTTTCTTCATAATTGTAAATTTAATCTATTTAAACATCAAAGAAACTTGATAAATTTAGTTATTAAAACTAGTTTCCGACCAACTGCATTATAGACTTTACAAATTGCAATTAAGATGATTTAATGAAAACCGATACATAAAAAAGTAATACTTTTGATTTTTAATTAACTTAAATAGACCTAACAGGTCTGGTAAATAGATGCATTTTATACCAGAAAACATTGATGATTATGTTGTAAAACATTCTGAAGACGAACCAGTATTATTACAGAAACTAAATAGAGAAACTTACCAAAAAATATTGCAACCACGTATGCTTAGTGGGCATTATCAGGGTCGTGTATTGAGTATGATTTCTAAATTGGTTAATCCAAAAAATGTATTAGAAATTGGTACTTATACAGGGTATTCTGCATTATGTTTAGCAGAAGGGATACAAGTCAATGGCGAGCTACATACTATTGATATAAATGAAGAGTTATACGATTTTTCTAGAAAATACTTTGACAAATCTAACTATGGCAATCAAATAGTTCAGCATTTAGGTAATGCCTTAGAGATTATTCCAAAGCTTGATAAAACTTTCGATTTAATTTTTATTGATGCAGATAAAGAAAATTACTCTAATTATTTTGATGCTATAATTGACAAATTAAATTCTGGAGGCATTATTTTATCTGACAATGTACTTTGGAGTGGCAAAATATTAGAAACCACGTTTAAAAAAGAAGATACTTCTACTCCTGCTTTAATAGAATATAATCGTCTGTTAAAAAATGATAAGAGGGTTGAAACTGTAGTATTACCAATTAGGGATGGTTTAACTATTAGTAGAAAAAAATAACCTTTTTTAATAGAATCTTGGCAGATTGGTTGCGTTAAGGATTGCAGCGACATCCTTTTTTGTGCTTAACTATAAGTTTGATTTAAAACTTATTTTAAAATATATAGAAATACTTGATGAGGTACAGAAACAAGTACAGCACAAGAAAGATATAGCGGAAAGCCTGACCACATTTTGTGGGAACGCCAAAAACCTTCAACTAGGCTATGGATGCCAAATTATAGTTTACGCTTTACAGAGCCTGTAAAATCATCAAGGTCTTCTTTTACTTTATCCAGCTCTTTTTTTACATCTTTAGTAATGCTTGTATCTATACCGTTGTTTTCGGCAGTTTTGGTAATCTCATGTTTAATATCGTTAGTAGCGTCTTTAAGCGTGCGCATTCCTTTCCCTAAACCACGAGCTATCTCAGGTAATTTGTCGGCACCGAAAACCATAATAACGATAAATAGTATGAAAGCTATTTCTCCTCCGCTTATAAATAAAAATGTAGTTTGATAAATCACAGTACAAATATAGTGAGTTGTTTTGGTAGAATAAAAAAAGCCAACTATTAAAGTTGGCTTTTAAATAAAATTTATCCTTTTACTTTATCTTTAAATTGATCAAATTCGCTTTGCTTAATTTCTTTAGGCCAAGAATTGTTTGATGTATCAATATCTGCGGTTTCTTTATTAGGGTCAACGGAAATACTAACAATTTCTTTATCTGATGCTATTGCTTTACTAACTTCATTATCATTAAATCTCCATATTTGAGCAGGATACGTTTCTTTTTTAGATGTTCCGTCAGCATATTTATATTCCACAATAATAGGCATTACTAAGCCTCCTGGTTTTTCGAACGTAATGTTATAGAAATATTTAGGAGCTTTAATGTTTTTTTGTTCTTCAGGAGTAAAATTATCCATTATATACTCCTTAAGAGGTGTTGAATTTTCATCTGGAGTTCCATTTTTCATCTCCTCTTTAAACTCTTCACTGCCTTCTTCAACTAAATAAACTAATGGACGTAAATCGCTTACTTTTCTATTATGCTTTTTTAAATAGTCTTTTATATATTGATTAGGACCAGTTGACACATAGTACTTTTTTACTTCTTTAACACCAATATCTACCCAATCAGTTGTGTAAAACCAACCTCTCCAAAACCAATCTAAATCGAAAGCTGAAGCATCTTCCATAGTCCTAAAGAAATCCTCTGGAGTTGGGTGTTTAAACATCCAACGCTGTGCATATTCTCTAAACGAATAATCAAATAACTCCTTACCCATTACAGTTTCTCTTAGAATATTTAAAGCTGTTGCTGGTTTACCATAAGCATTGTTTCCAAATTGGTAGGTATTAAGGCCTTTAGTCATAATTGGAGCGATATAATCTTGATTGCCTCCCATATAAGGTACAATCATATGTGCTGGCCCACGATCAGATGGAAACGTTTTGTGTTGTGGCGATAATGCTTCTGGATATTTTTCTCCAAAATCTTGCTCTGCAACATATTGCACAAAAGTATTTAACCCTTCATCCATCCATGTCCATTGGCGTTCATCACTATTCACAATCATTGGAAAAAAGTTATGTCCAACCTCATGAATAATTACTCCCATCATACCATATTTTACACGGTCACTATAATTTCCTTCTTCATCAGGGCGACCATAATTCCAACAAATCATAGGGTATTCCATTCCTTGGCTTTTTGCATGTATCGAAATGGCTTTATGATATGGGTAATCAAAAGTCATCCTTGAATACGTTTCTAAAGTACTAGCTACAGCTTTTGTAGACCATTGTTCCCATAGCGGGTTTCCTTCTTTAGGGTACATTGATACTGCCATTACATCTTTACCTCCAATTTTAACAGCCATCATATCCCAAATAAATTTTCTTGATGTTGCAAACCCAAAATCACGTACATTCTCTGCATGTAATTTCCAAGTTTTAGTTTCATTCGAAAATCCTTTTTCTGCAGCTTCAGCTTCTGCTTGAGTTACAATAATAACAGGTTCGTCATAAGACTTTTTTGCTTGCTCGTAGCGTTGCATCATTGTTTTAGAGTAAACTTCTTTTCTATTTACAAGCTTACCTGTTCCATCTAAAATATGGTCAGCAGGCACTGTAATATTTACTTCGTAATCTCCAAATGGTAAAGCAAACTCATCGCGCCCCCAAAATTGCGAGTTTTGCCACCCCTCTACATCACTATATACAGCCATTCTTGGAAAAAATTGAGCTATAACATACGCTTTATTACCATCCTTTGGAAAATACTCATAACCAGAACGCCCATCTTCAACAACATGATCGTTAATGTTATACCACCATTTAATTGAGAATGAGAATTTATCACCAGATTTCATTGCCTTAGGTAATTCTACACGCATCATAGTTCTATTAATCATATGCCTTAACGGTTTCCCGTTTACATCCTTAACTTCAAGAATATTAAAACCTCTTTCTAAAGGTTCTTGCATATAATCAGCTGTAAATTTCGCTGGTGTTTGAACTACGTCTACACCACTTCCTTCAATTAAAGGCGATTTAGAGTCTTTTGCTCTTTTATTTTGTTCTAATTGCACCCATAAATACTTTAAAACATCTGGAGAATTATTAGTATAAGTAATGGTTTCAAAACCAGATAGCTTAGCATTTTTATCATCTAAAACAATATCCATTTTATAATCGGCTTGTTGCTGATAATATGCTACACCTGGCGCTCCAGATGCTGCTCTATACATATTTGGTGTTGAAAATTCGTCATACAATTGCTTAAATTTATTAGTATTTGTATGTCCTTTTTGAGGCTTTTGTTCTTCTTGATTTTGAGCATATGCACCTGTAGTAATAAATGCTACAGACAATAAATAATAAGCAAGTTTTTTCATTATAAATAGTTGTGTTTTATATTGTCTTTTAAAACAATCATTTCTTTATTTTAAAAGTTTTCGAAAATAATAAATTTTAGAGAGTATTAACTTTATTTTAATTAAAGTTTAACAAAGCATTATCTTTTTGTGGAATAAGCAAATAACTTTTCTGTTTAGCGTTTATTTTTGTTTTAACTATATTTTGTTGCTCTTCGTATAAATCAAATAATAGCTGATTAGTAATTTGAAATGTATTAATGGCTTTAACCCCCTCTATTTCTAGATAACATCTCATAATATCTGCATCGTATTCTTTACCTATAAAATTAAATTTTGCGTCCTTATTATTAATCTTAATCTTAATCTTATCGTTTAAATATCTTTCAATGTAAGTGTCAACAATTTCTAGTTCATTTTTATCAGCTAATGTTATATTTTCATCATAACGCTTACGTAATAAATTTTCAAAATCATCAATAAAAATTCTCGATGTTATCTGAACAGATTCTTTTTCTTTTATATAATTTATCTGGGTAACACTAACATAGTATTTATGTGCCGTAGTAAATGCTAATAACGGGATTATTAAAAAAAGGAAAAAAGACTTTGTAAACTTCATGCTATTTTTTTGCTAAAGTAATTATTTTAGGTTGCTAGTTTCAAAAAGCATTCCAAAAACATTTAAATCATTTGGGTGTTACCTAAAGGTCGGGCTTTCTACTATATCTTTTTTTCGTAGCTCAAAAAAGGGTGCCGCTACAATCCCTAACACATAACGAGTAAATCAATCATTAACAATTTTAAGATTAGCTTTATATGCTATTAGTTTTTCTCTTAAAAACTCAAAAATCTCAATATCTGTTTTGCCTTTGCACCTATTGTTGAAATTCTCATCCTCTTGACAGAAATAAAAAAAATCTATATGCTTACTTTCATCTAGTTCATAAACACTAAAAAAGCTCTCAGACAGTCTTACTTTTATATTATGCAACAGTTCATCATCTGCTTCAAGTTTTACTCTATTTTTTAACATTTTTGTCCTGCCAGAAACGCCATTCAATATTGGATTTAGAGGAATCCCACCTGTTAGAAGTCCTAAAAGCATTTTTGGTTTAAACTCTCCAGCCTCACTAAGGCGTCGTTCACTTTGTGTTGCAGGTTTGCCTTTATAACCAGGTATTCCAACATCAAAAAAATTAATTGGTGGGTCTCCTTCAACATTTTCAACATCAGACAATAAGTCTCCTGTTAGCACTTTCCCTACTACAACCTCATCCAACTTATTTATTTGTTCTTCAAGTTTTACATTTAGTTTTCTAATTAAAATTGTATTATTACTAATAGTAATAGTTTTTTGAATATGCTGAATTGACGAAAACATTATTGTATCATTTAATTTTGCTGTAATTGTAAACTCGCCCGCTTTATTTGTTGTTGTAAAAACTTGTGCCGTTTTATTTATTACATGTATATTTTCAACACTAACATTACTCACTACCTTACCGTTAATTTCAACAGATTGAGATACTGCTATTTGAATATTAAGCAATAGCATAAAATAAATAAATAGTTTAATTTTTTGCATCCTTTAATTTCAAAAACGCTTTGCTTTGTTTAATTAAAAAGTCAATTAAATATACTTCGTTTTCATCTTCTAAAAGCTCAAAATTCATTCCATTCTTATCAATAAATGCTAAAAATTGGTCAACCTCATCTAAAGGTATATTAAAGGTTTCATTAAGGTTTTTGTTTGAATAAACATCTAGTAAGTCTCTAGGCATTTTTTCTTCTACTTGTTTTTCAAAAAGTTTTTTCCGAAAACTTAATGGATTTTTTTTTAATATTAACTTAAGTATTTTACCAACATCAGGTAAATAATTACGCGCTTCAGGGTCTAATATTGATGTTAAGTGATTATTTACAACCGAGTTATCAAAGGCGTTGTCATCATTATACTCATAGTCTATATTCATATTACCCATATCAATAGCTATAGGGTCTACAGTTTTAACATTTAAGATATCTGTTTCTATATTTCCAGAAAGTCCTGACGATAATAAAACAGCATCCAATGTATTAACTTGTTCTACCAAATGTATTTTTAGTTGCTTAGACTCTATTGTTTCAGCATCAATATTGACGGAGACCGTTTCGAATTGCAAAGCAGATATTTCAATAATATCATTTAAAGCTATCTTAATAACAAATTCACCCTTAGCATTGGTTATTGCTCCTTTATTAGATGATGTATTATAAACTGTAACATTTTCTACCTCATTAACACTGGAAGTAATCAGTCCTTTTACTTCTATTCTGTTAATAGTTTGACCATGTATAACAAATGATAATAAGGCAAATAATAAGAAAGCTAATTTTTGTACCAAATTTTATAAATTATTATAGTGATATAACTTAATATTAAAAAAATCACTGGTATAAAGAACGCATTTCTAATCTTAAAGAAATTAAAAATTGCTTTTAATTTTTTGTTAAAAACTCTGTGCTTTTTTTATTTAGAAGCTCCAAAAACTCTATTTCTTTGCCATAATTCAGCAAAGTAAAATCAAAGTTTTCTGTTTCTACAAATCGGATAAATTCTTCAACCCTGTGTTTAGGAATATCAAAATTATCAACTAAAAACTCAGAGCCAAAATAGTATTTAATTGATTCTACAGGAACATCAGGAACACCCACTTTTTCCTTATTAGGAACCTCTGATCTAAACAAAGGAATTAATAATTGATCTACTACATTAACAATATTCAATCCATTAACCATAGGCTTATGTTGTCTATCAATACTAATATTATCAACTTTTGATATCGCATCATTTTCAAAATTATAATCCTTATTATTCTTTACTCCAAAATACAAAGCATCTAACTTAGGCTTAAACAATTTGGTGGTTTTTATATCAGTTTTTAGGTTTCCTGAAAGCTTATTTTTAGTTACAACAATCTCATCTAATTTATTTATCTCTTCAATTAAAAAAAGTTTAATTTTTTTAGATTCAATAATATCTTTATTTACAATAAAACTTATATTTTGATATTGCAATGCACTTACTTCAATAGTATCATTCAATGCTACATTTAATTTAAATTCGCCTTTTTCATCAGTAATAGTACCTATACCTGTGGATACATTAAAAATTGTAATGCCAATAATATCACTTCCTTCAACTATAATATTTCCTGAAACTTCAATTCTTTTAACGGTTTGAGAAACTGCACTTATAGAAACAAAAAAAGCAAGAATGACAAGTAATTTTTTCATAGGTTTTTATTTTAAAAATATGATTTAAAAGGCTAATATTAAAGTAAAATTTATTAAATCTTTTATAAAAGCTAATTTTGATTAGTTTTACAGTAAATTATAAATTTCTATGAGAAATATTATTATCGCAAGCACTTCTACATTACACGGAAGTGATTATTTAGATTATATTTTAGATGAACTAACTCATTTTTTTAAAAATGCTCAAACTGTTTTATTCATTCCGTATGCCAGACCTGGTGGAATATCGCATGATGATTATACTAAAAAGGTAGAAATAGCTTTTTCTAAAATTAATAAAAAAGCTGTAGGTATTCATACTTTTGAAAACCCAATAGAAGCCATTAAAAATGCTGAAGCTATTTTTACTGGTGGTGGGAATACTTTTGTTTTGGTAAATCAGTTATATAAAAATAATTTGGTTGATGTTTTAAAAGAAACGATTACAAATGGCACTCCCTATTTAGGCACAAGTGCTGGTAGTAATATTTGCGGACTTACAATAAAAACATCCAACGATATGCCAATAGTATATCCTCCTAGTTTTAATACTCTAGGTTTAGTGCCTTTTAATATTAATCCACATTATTTAGACCCAGACACCAATAGTAAGCATATGGGAGAAACTAGGGAAACAAGAATTAAAGAATTTCATAGTTATAATACACCGCCTGTAATTGGTTTGCGCGAAGGTAGCTGGTTACATGTTATAGATGACTCAATTGTTTTAAATGGCAATTTAACGGCTCGTATTTTTGAATATAACAAAGTTCCATACGAAGTAGAGTCTGGAACACAATTAAATCATTTAAAATAAAAAAGCTTCATATTTCTATGAAGCTTAAAGAGCGGGAGACCAGGTTCGAACTGGCGACATTCAGCTTGGAAGGCTGACGCTCTACCAACTGAGCTACTCCCGCATTAGCGATGCAAATATATACAATCTTATAAACTATTTGCAAGCAAAAACTACAACTTTTTAAAAAAATGATAACCTAAAATTTTAAAACCCTCATTATAATAAAATTTATGCGAAGGAGGATTACTTACATAGGTGTTTAATTCAATTGACTCACAACCTTTTAGCCTTACATAATTATAAATCCATTCAAAAAATTGCTTACCTAAACCTTTTCCACGATAAGTATCATCAATATAAACATGATCTGGTTCAACACTTTTTCCAGAATAATGTCTCGTACAAAACCACAAACCACATATTCCTATTAATTTTTCATTATCAAAAATGCCTGCACACTCATAGTTTTGGGTAATCATTTCTGAAAAACGTTGCTTTAAAACAGCATCTGTATCTTTATTTCCATTTAGCTTTTGAACTAATGGTATAATAGAATTTATGTTTTGTTTATCGATAATTTTAAATAGAAAAGACATTACATATTTTTTGCACGAAGGTAATTATTTTCTAATTATTAAAGAACCCTAATTTTAAACTGAGCAAATTAAAAGAGTGACTTAAAGACTGAAAATTGTGTCTAATATTAACACATAAAAGCAAATTATTTATATAAAGTCTTTTTTTTGTAATTTTAGTATCATAAACATATTCTGATGAGAGGTAGAAATTTTAAAGTTAGGTTATTAATTGGTTTAGCTATAGTAGCTTTTGCATTTATTAAAAAATGTAATAGCAAAGAGAAAAATGAGTATACAGGACGTATTCAAACTATTAACATGACATCGGACCAAGAAATAGCAATTGGATTACAAAATGCTCCGCAAATGGCTCAGCAACACGGTGGATTACATTCAAATAATCAATACCAAGCCTTGGTTGATAAAGTAGGGAACAAACTTATTAATAATAGTATGGCCAAAGATACACCTTACAGGTACGAGTTTCACCTTTTGGCGGATGAAAATACTATAAATGCATTTGCGCTTCCTGGAGGGCAAATTTTTATAACTTATGCACTATTTTCAAAATTAGAAAATGAAGATCAATTAGCTGGTGTTTTAGGACATGAAATTGGACATGTTTTAGGGCGGCATTCTGCAGAACGCATTGCCGAAAGTGACTTTTGGCAAACCGTATCAACTGGAGCTTCAGTAGGAGCAGATATGGGAGGTTTAGTAAGTGGGATTGGGCAGCAAACCTTATTGAAAAATGGTCGTGGTGATGAATTGGAAAGTGACGACCTTGGTGTTTTATTTATGCTGAATTCTGGCTATAATCCTGAAGAAATGATTGGGGTTATGCAAATTTTAAAAGATGCAGCTGGACCAAACCGTGTACCAGAATTTCAAAGTTCGCATCCAGATCCAGATAACAGGATTGAAAAAATTCAAGAATCTATAGAGAAATATAAAAATCAATAAAAAAAAGCCTTGTTTTCACAAGGCTTTTTCGAGTGACTAGCTCTAAATAATTGTTATATGAATTTTAATTATTTTAACTTAATGCTTCTTCAATAATTATTAAAGCCTCTTTGGCATTAGATTGTTTTGCATACTTCTTAGCAGTCATGCCTTTATCAGACTTAACTTTTAATTTAGCTCCTTTAGATATTAAAAGCTTTAAAATTTCTGTTCTATTAAACTTAGCCGCATACATAGCTGGCGTCATTCCATTAGACTTTTTGTTTACATCTTCTCCCAAGTTAATTAGCTTTTTTACGGTCTCAATATCTCCTTTTGCAATAGAAACACAAAAAGGATTCACCTTTACAGTAGTTTGAGTAATAAAAGTAGATTGATTTTCAGTAATGTTTTTTGCGTTAACTGATACTACAGAGAAACATAATGCGATTGCAGAAATAATGATTGATTTTTTCATGATGAAAGATTTTAATTTGATTAATGATTTTGTTTTTTGATATACTAAAGAGACGACAAAAAAATTAATCTGTTACATTAATTAACATAAATAATTATTTTTTAACTTAATTTTTAGAAATCCTTAAGATAATTTATAGATTTCTAAAAAACATTTAAAAACCAATAAAACCAGTAAGTTAAAAGGGTTTTCGCAACTTAGTTTCGTCAAAGTTCTTGTATCTTTGTTAAGAATTAATTTTTTTTAAAAATGAATAAAAAAGTCATATTAATGATATTGGACGGTTGGGGAAACTCACCAGATCCAAAAGTTTCTGCAATCGATTATGCTCATACTCCATTTATTGACTCATTATATAAAAAATATCCTTTCGCCACTCTAAGAACCGATGGCCTTCATGTTGGTTTACCAGAAGGGCAAATGGGAAATAGCGAAGTTGGCCATATGAATTTAGGTGCTGGTCGCATTGTATATCAAGACTTAGTTAAGGTAAACTTAGCAGTAAAAAACAAAACACTTAATAACGAGAAAGTTTTAGTAGATGCTTTTAGCTATGCAAAAAACAATAGCAAAAATGTTCACTTTTTGGGCTTATTAAGCGACGGAGGTGTACACTCTCATATTAATCACCTATTAGGCTTAATTGATGCTGCTAATGAATTTGGGATAACTAATACTTTTGTGCACGCATTTACTGATGGACGTGATGTAGACCCAAAGTCTGGCTATGGTTTTATAACAGCACTTGAAAATCATATTGAAAAAACGAATACCAAACTAGCAACTGTTACAGGACGTTACTATGCCATGGATAGAGATAAACGTTGGGAACGTGTTAAATTAGCATATGATGCTTTAGTAAATGGTATTGGCGAAAAATCTACAAATGCTACGAAATCCATTCAAAAAAGTTATGACGATGATATTACCGACGAGTTTATAAAACCAATTATTCTAACTGATAATGAAGGAAATCCAATTACAAATATTAAAGACGATGATGTTGTAATATTTTTTAATTTTAGAACAGATCGAGGTCGTGAGTTAACTGAAGCTTTAACGCAAACTAATTTTCATGAACAAAACATGCATAAATTAAATTTGCATTATGTAACACTTACCAATTATGATGATACTTATAAAAACATCAATGTTATATTCAATAAAGAAAATTTAACTGAAACTTTAGGAGAGGTTTTAGAAAAACACAATAAAAAACAAATTAGAATTGCCGAAACTGAAAAATATCCTCATGTTACATTTTTCTTTTCTGGAGGTCGGGAAGAACCATTTAATGGTGAATCTCGAATTTTAAGGAATTCACCTAAAGTAGCTACATACGATTTAAAACCAGAAATGAGTGCTTACGAATTACGAGACGCTTTAGTGCCTGAATTACAAAAAGGCGATGTAGATTTTGTTTGCTTAAATTTTGCTAATGGAGATATGGTTGGTCATACTGGTGTTATGGAAGCAGCAATAAAAGCATGCGAAGCAGTTGACGAGTGTGTAAAGGATGTTGTAAATACTGCACTAAATAGTGGCTATTCAACATTATTAATTGCAGATCATGGTAACTGTGAAACCATGATTAACCCGGACGGTTCACCAAATACGGCACATACTACAAACCCAGTACCAGTTATTTTAATTGATAATGATTTAACACAAATTAAAGATGGTATTTTAGGCGATATGGCCCCTACCATTTTAAAACTAATGGGAATACCACAACCTGAAACCATGACTCAGCAGGCTTTGGTTTAAATAAATGAAAAATAAATTATTGTACTTTTGTAACAAACTCAAGTCTTTAATTTGAATGAATTTTAACGAGACACTTATAATAGCTGTAGATTTTGATGGCACTATAGTAGAAGATGCTTATCCGAAAATAGGGAAGCCTATGCTTTTTGCTTTTGAAACCTTAAAAAAATTACAAGAAGAAGGGCATCGGTTAATTTTATGGACCTATAGATCTGGTGAAAAATTAAATGAGGCTGTTAATTTTTGTGAGGAGAATGGCATAGCTTTTTACTCTGTAAATAGTAGTTTCGCTGAAGAAGAATATAGCAAAAACATTAGCAGAAAAATTCATGCCGATCTATTTATTGACGACAGAAATATTGGTGGCTTTATTGGTTGGGGGGAGATATACCAGATGTTAACCAACACGAAACCTAATATTCCAGAAAAGAAAAAAGGGTTCTTTAATTTCTTTAAATAAGCTTAAATTAATTCAAAATAAGCTTTATCAATAGACTCTCTATGATCTGGGTGTGCTATATCTACTAAAGCTTTAACTCTATCCTTAATTGTTTTTCCGTATAAATTGGCTATACCGTACTCTGTAACTACATGATGTACGTGCGCGCGCGTTGTAACAACACCTGCACCTGGTTTTAAACTTGGTACAATTCTGCTAATTCCTTTTTTTGTTGCAGAAGGCAATGCAATTATTGCTTTACCACCCTCGCTTAATGAGGCTCCACGAATATAATCCATTTGCCCTCCAACACCAGAGTACATTTTAGCTCCAATAGAATCCGCACAAACTTGTCCTGTTAAATCTACTTCTATAGCTGAATTTATGGCTACCATTTTTGGATTTTGTTTAATTATCGAAACATCATTTACATAATCTGATGCTCTCATTTCAACAAATGGGTTATCGTCAACATAATCATAAAGTCGTTTTGATCCAATTAAAAAAGTTGCTAAGGATCGACCTGGATTAATACCTTTAAAATTTCCATTAATCACATCTTTTAAAATTAAGTCTATTACACCATCTGAGAACATTTCTGTATGTAACCCTAAATTCTTATGATTTTTTAGCCGCGATAAAACAGCATTTGGTATGGAGCCTATGCCCATTTGTAAAGTACTCTTATCTTCTATTAAACTAGCTACATAATCTCCAATTTTATTTTCAATATCAGAAGGCTCGCCATTGTTATGCACTGGTATTGGTTCATCACATTCAACAAATAAATCAATCTCTGTATGATGTATTATACCATCTCCATGAGTTCGAGGCATTTGAACATTTACCTGAGCTATAACAATTTTTGCACTTTCTATTGCAGCCAAAGTAGCTTCAACTGAAACTCCTAACGAGCAATACCCATGCTTGTCTGGAACAGATACATGAATTAAAGCCACATCTAATGACAAAATATTTCGTTTAAACAATAAGGGTAATTCGCTTAAAAAGACTGGAGTGTATGATCCGTTTCCAGCGGCTAATGTATGCCTAACATTACTCCCTATAAAAAAAGAATTAACGTGAAAACTATCTTTTAAATCAGGATTTGCATAAGGTGCCTCACCTTCTACATGTAAATGGCAAACCTCAACATTTCTAAGTTCTTCATATCTATCCGACATTGCTTTTGTTAGCAATTGTGGCGCAGCTGCCGCCGCTTGTACATATACTCTATCATTACTTTTTATAACTTCTACAGCTTCTTCAGCACTAACTACTTTATACATCTTAACTCATTTTATACAGCAAAATTACCTATTATTTAAATTATAAAAACTGTCAAAAGTCATATAAAATCAAAATAGATAGAATTTTATTTTTAAGTATCTTTGCCATTATTTTTTAAGTATGATTATAGTAAAAACTAGTGAGGAAATTGAATTGATGCGCGAAAGCGCTTTGATTGTTTCTAGAACGTTAGGAATGCTGGCGAAAGAAGTTAAACCTGGTGTTACAACCTTGCAATTGGATAAATTAGCCGAAGATTATATTCGCTCTCAAGGTGCTATTCCTGGATTTTTAGGCTTGTACGACTTCCCTAATACACTTTGCATGAGTCCTAACGATCAAGTAGTTCATGGTTTTCCTACCAGTGAGCCTCTTGTAGAAGGAGATATTATATCTATTGATTGTGGCGCTTTAAAAAACGGTTTTTATGGCGATCATGCTTATACTTTTGCTGTTGGTGAGATCGCTCCAGAAACAGAAAAATTACTTCAAGTAACCAAAGAGTCTCTTTACGTTGGTATAAGGGAGTTTAAAAAAGGGAATCGTGTTGGAGATGTTGGCTATGCCATTCAAAAGTATTGTGAAGATCATGGTTATGGTGTAGTAAGAGAATTAGTTGGTCATGGATTAGGCAGTAAAATGCATGAAGACCCAGAAATGCCAAACTATGGAAAACGTGGTCGTGGCAAAAAATTTATTGAAGGTATGGTGGTTGCTATTGAACCTATGATTAATATGGGAACTCAACGTATAAAACAACACAGAGACGGTTGGACAATTACTACTTTAGATAATAAACCAAGTGCACATTTTGAGCATGACGTAGCTCTTATAAATGGCAAACCAGAATTACTTTCAACTTTCGCCTATATATATGACGCTTTAGGAATTGAAAGTAATGAAGAAGAAGAATTTAGACAAAAGCAGTTTGTATTATAATTTATGACTCACAAATTTTCAGACATACCAGAAAAGGACCTTGTTGAAGGCATAAAAGGAAAATATATCCATACTGATAACAATACCGTAGGGCTTATCAATATTGAAGAAGGAGCTATTTTACCGGCACACTCTCATATACATGAGCAAATAACACAAGTTATTTCTGGTAAATTAGAAATGACAATTGATGGCATTACTAAAGTTCTTGAAGCAGATTCTATAACAGTAATACCTTCTAATGCTATTCATAGTGCAAATGCTTTAACAAACTGTGTTGTAATTGACACATTTTTTCCAGTACGCGAAGATTATAAATAATCGTTTTTGAAAAAACTTTTCAAGATTATATTGAATATTATCCCAAGACCTTTACTTATAAGGTTAAGTTATATTATTCGTCCCATTTTGGCTTTTTTTTTAAAAGGAAACAAGTACATTGATCCTATAGATGGAAAAGGTTTTAAAACCTTTTTACCCTACGGGTATGGTACTCAACGCAACAATGTATTATCTCCTTCAACTTTAAGTTTAGAGCGCCACCGCTTATTATGGCTGTATTTACAAAATAAAACTGATTTCTTTTCTACTAATAAAAAAGTGCTTCATTTTGCTCCAGAACAAGCTTTTTACAAGCGCTTTAGAAGGATGCCTAATCTAGATTATACAACTACAGATTTAAACTCGCCTTTAGCTGATGTAAAAGCTGATATTTGTAACCTTCCTTTTAAAAATGATAGTTATGATGTTATTTTTTGCAACCATGTTTTAGAGCATATCCCTAATGATACTAAAGCAATGCAAGAATTATATCGTGTTTTAAAACCTAATGGAATGGGAATTTTTCAAATACCACAAGATTTATCAAGAGAGTTTACTTTTGAGGACGATACTATAACAGATAAAAAAGAACGCGCAAAGATTTTTGGACAATATGACCATGTTCGTGTTTATGGTCGTGATTATTTTGATAAACTCCGTTCTGTAGGTTTTAAAGTTGATGAAGTTGATTATACCTCTAGGCTTTCTGATGATGACATCGCAAAATATTGTTTAGCAAAAGGAGAAATTATTCCTGTAGTAACTAAATAAAAAAAAGCTGAACTAAAATATATTTAGAACAACTTTTTTATTGATTAATAGCAATAATAAGACACAAAACTTCTAAAAAAGTCACAAAACTTATTCTGGAAAATTATTTAAGTTTAAAGTTTTAATCTCGCTTTTATCGTTTTCAAAAATTAAAAACACTTTAAGCTCTGGATGTGTTTTTAAAAACGTTTTTACTTTTTCAATACCCATAGTTTTGAAAACAGTTGCATAAGCATCAGCCTCCATACAGTTATCTGTAATAACAGAAATGCTTAATAAATTAGTTTTGCTAGGGTAACCTGTTTTGGTATCAATTATATGGGCATAACGGTTACCGTTTTCGTCTATTTTAAACTTTCTATAAGTTCCAGAAGTTGCCATAGCTTCATTTTGTAATGGTATAGCATGATTTATGGATTGTGTCCCATCAAAATTTGGATTTTCAACACCAACTCTCCATTCTAATTTTCTTTCAATATTTATGCCTTGTGCTCTCAATTCTCCGCCAATATCAACTAGGTAGTTTTTTATATTTTCACTTTGCAAAAATTCTGAAATAACATCAACGGCATAGCCCTTTGCAATAGCGTTGAAATCTAGAAACATACCATCTGGCTTAATAATTTCATTATCAATTCTATGAATCTTTTCAAATCCAACAAACTGCATTAAACTATCAATTTTCACACTATCTAAAGCAATGATTTTACCTTCTGGTCCAAAATCCCAAGCATTCACTAGCTTTCCAATCGTTGGATCAAAAAGGCCTTCAGTTTCAACATAAACCTTTTTAGAAGTATCATAAACATTTCTAAAATGAGAATCCATTGTAAGAGATTCATTTCTATTTAATTTAGAAATATCTGAGTTTACTTGATAAGTAGACATAGATTTATTAATAACATAAAATAGACTATCAAATTGTTTTTGATAATTAATTTCAGAATTATAAGTAACTCTATAATATGTGCCAAAAACCGCACCTTCAAGTATGGTGTTTTTTTGCTCTTTTTTACATGAAACTATAAGTAAGACAGTAAAAATTAATGCTAATATTTTTTTCATCTTTTAATTCAAGTTAGTTTCTAAAACTTGTATACCATTATACTCTAACAAATATTCTTCATTTAAATAGATTGGAGATTTTTTGTCATTACTATTTCCTAAACCAACGCCAGCATATAAAACTTTAGCATCTTTTTCTCTGGCATGTTTTTTAAATGACTCCATCCAAACTACATCATAATTGTTAGGATTGTCAGGTAAAATAACTGCCCGTACAATTACAAAATAATACTGCTTATTTTTATCGATACATACAAATTGTGGATGTTTTTTTAACTTACTGTTTACAGCAATAAACTCAAAACCGCGTTCTTCTAAATCTTTTCCAACATGGTTCATTGCTAAATTATGTAGTTCTTGTTCTGAAAGTGGTTTACTCATACAGCAAAAATAATATAAAAAAACCCAACACTTTCGTATCGGGTTTTGGTTTTATAAAGTTTGAAGTCTATCCTCCAAAATCATCAAATCTGATATGCTCATCTGGAATACCAAAATCTTCTCCCATTTTCTGAACGGCTTTGTTCATTAATGGTGGTCCACAGAAATACAGTTCTATATCTTCTGGTGATTCATGATGACTTAAATAGTTATCAATTACACAGTTGTGAATAAATCCAACAAAACCATCTCCTTCCTCATCATTAATATCTGTTTTAACCTTCCAATTATCACTTTCCATTGGTTCTGATAATGCTAAATAGAATTTAAAGTTTGGAAAATCTTTTTCTAATGCTCTAAAATAATGGATGTAAAACAATTCCGCTTTAGAACGTCCTCCATACCAATACGTTACTTTACGTCCTGTTTTTAAAGTTCTGAATAATTCGTATAAATGCGAACGCATTGGAGCCATACCAGCACCACCACCTACATACAACATTTCACTTTCAGACTCGTTGATAAAGAACTCACCGTAAGGCCCTGAAATTGTTACTTTGTCCCCAACTTTTTGATTGAAAATATAAGATGAAGCAACACCAGGATTTACATCCATCCAGCCTCCTTTAGCACGATCAAAAGGAGGAGTTGCAACACGAACATTCAGCATAATTTTTCGTCCTTCAGCTGGATATGAAGCCATAGAATAAGCACGTTCAACAGGCTCGTCATTCTTCATAACCAAAGGCCATAAACCAAATTTCTCCCAATCTGCTTTAAATTTATCAGGTTCTCCAGGATGATCTTCTGGATGTGCAGAAATATCCATATCTGAATATTTTATTTCACAGTTAGGAATTTCAATTTGAATATATCCACCTGCTTTATAATTCATATCTTCTGGAATTTCAACAACAAACTCCTTAATAAACGTTGCCACATTATAGTTTGAAACTACAGTTGCTTCCCATTTTTTAATACCAAACACTTCTTCTGGAATGGTAATGTTCATATCTTGTTTAACTTTTACTTGACAAGATAAACGTGCGCCTTCTTTTAATTCTTTACGCGTAAAGTGTGGCACTTCTGTAGGCAAAGCTTCTCCTCCACCTTCTAATACATGACATTCACATTGAATACATGTTCCACCACCACCACATGCAGATGGTAAAAATATTTTTTGCGCACCCAATGTTGATAACAATGTACCTCCAGAAGCTACTTCAATTTCTTTTTCGCCATTGATGGTGATCTTTACTGGACCAGATGGTGATAATTTTTGTTTTACAAATAATAATAATGCTACCAACAACAACGTAATGATTAAAAATGCTGTTACTGTTGCTATTACTGTTCCTAATGTTCCTGCTGCCAAAATCATATTACTCAGTTACTTTTATGTTGTTAGCTAATACTTTATCTTCTTTTGTAGAATCTTTAGATTCAACTTTTGCAGTCTTTTCTTCTTTCGGAGCTTCTTCTTCTTCTCCTCCAGTTAACATCCCACCAAAACTCATAAACCCAATCGCCATTAATCCAGTAATGATGAATGTAATCCCTAAGCCTCGTAATGCTGGTGGTACATTTGAATATCTGATTTTCTCACGAATAGCAGCAATGGCTAATATCGCTAAAAACCATCCTATTCCCGAACCAACTCCATAATTTAAGGCTAATCCTAAGGTTGCTATTTCACGAGATTGCATAAATAATGAACCTCCTAAAATCGCACAGTTTACAGCGATAAGTGGTAAAAAGATCCCTAGTGAATTATATAATGATGGTGAAAATTTTTCAACCACAATTTCTACCAATTGTACCATCGTTGCAATGGTTGCAATAAACATGATGAATGATAAGAAACTTAAATCGTAATCTGCATACTCTTCTCCTAACCAAGACAACGCTCCTGGTTGTAATAAATACTGGTCTAACAACCAGTTAAGAGGCACCGTTATAGCTAATACAAATATTACTGCAGCACCTAGACCTACTGCGGTGCTTACTTTTTTAGAAACAGCAAGGTAAGAACACATTCCTAAGAATGTAGCAAACACCATGTTGTCTATAAATATTGATTTGAAAAATAATTCTATATGTTCCATATTTTTAAGTCTTAAGTCTTCAGTTAGCGGTCTTCAGAATTAGCATTTAATGCCTGCCGTGGACTCTTTTACTGATGACTATTTTAATCTTCTACTAATGCTTTATTTCTACTACGTTGAACCCAAATAATGATTCCTACAACTATTAATGCCATTGGTGATAATAACATAAATCCGTTATTTTCATAACCAATAGAATATAATCCTGTTTTTTCAATTGGATCACCTAATACCGGTATTCCTAATAATGTTCCAGATCCAAGTAACTCTCTAAAGAATCCAACGATAATAAGTATAACAGCATATCCTAAAGCATTTCCAATACCATCCAGAAATGACCTCCATGGGCCATTACCTAAAGCAAAAGCTTCAAAACGCCCCATAATTATACAATTGGTAATTATTAATCCAACAAATACTGAAAGTGTTTTACTTAACTCATAAGCAAATGCTTTTAGTACTAAATCCACAATAATTACAAGTGTTGCTACAACGATAAGTTGAACGATAATTCTAATTTTTGATGGAATGATATTTCTCATTAATGAAATAACTACATTTCCTATTCCTAAAACAAATAATACAGATATAGACATTACAATTGACGCTTCTAATTCTGCCGTAATTGCTAAAGCTGAACAAATACCTAATACTTGAATAGTAATTGGGTTGTTATCTGCTAATGGGTCTAATATTAATTTGCCGTCTTTTTTTGAAAGTAAGCCCATAAATTAATTGTTTTTTAAGTTTTCAAAATAAGATACATAAAGCTTCAAATCACTTCTTATCATGGCAGAAACTCCATCTCCTGTAATGGTAGCTCCAGCAATAGCATCTACTTCGTTATCAGTTTTATTTTCGTTTTTTGGATCTGCGTTTCCTTTGGCTACATTAATTCCTTTAAAACTCCCATTGCTCATTAAATGCTCGCCAATAAAATCATCCATAAAAAAGCGTTGCTTGATATTTGCGCCTAATCCTGGTGTCTCTCCTTTATGGTCAAAATATGCGCCTTGTACTACCATACTTTCATCCATAGCAACATAAGCCCAAATAGCATCCCAAAGGCCTTTTCCTCTAATTGGAGCTATATAAAATGTTTTACCATCCTTTTCTCCTATAAATAAAGGCAAACGTCTTGCTATACCAGCTTTAGCATTTGCTTGTTCCTTTTTTACATCAATTAAATACGCTTGGTCGTCTTCAGATACTTTCCCGTCTTGAATTACCAATTGTTTCTTAATATATTGAGAGAATAACTCAGGTGCTTTTTCTGTAGATACAAAATTAGCACTGTTTCCTTCATTTTCATTTACTCCCATAGCATACAAAATATTTTGCTGCTTTTCCAAACGCTCATTTTCTGCAATTCTAGGTTTTAATGACGATGCCATAAACGCTAATAAAGCACCAACCACTATTACCATAGCTATGGCAAATATTATAGTATATGAATTTTTATCTGTTCTATTTTCCATCGTTATGCAACTTTAGCTTTTAAACGTTTCATTCTTTTCTTAACATTGCCCTGTACTACGTAGTGGTCAATTGTTGGTGCAAACACATTCATTAATAGAATAGCTAGCATTACTCCTTCTGGATATGCTGGATTAAATACACGAATTAGAATAGAAATAAATCCTATTAAAAATCCATAAATCCATTTTCCTTTATTTGTTTGCGATGCAGTTACAGGATCGGTAGCCATAAACACGGTACCAAAGGCAAAACCTCCTATTAATAAATGATGCCACCATTTTGTGCTCATTAATCCGTAAAATTTACTGCTTTCAGTTATCCAACCATAATCTATAACTTGATTAAATATTAATCCCATAACTAAAGCTCCTAATACAGAGGATAACATAATTCTCCAGCTTCCAATTTTTGAAAAGATTAAAAATAATCCTCCTAATAAAATTAGTAATGCAGACGTTTCTCCAACCGAACCTGGTATGAAACCTAAAAACATATCCATTACTTCATAACCAGCTCCTTTATTTTGAGCTAGACTTCCTAATATAGTTTCACCAGAAATAGCATCTAGATTTGCTCCTGCTGCAATTTCGTTTGTTCTTTCAACAGCACCTTCAACCCAAACTTTATCTCCACTCATCCAAGTTGGGTAAGCAAAGAATAAAAATGCGCGAATAGTTAATGCTGGATTAAGAATATTCATTCCTGTACCTCCAAAAACTTCTTTACCTATAACAACACCAAATATTACTGCTACAGCAAGCATCCAAAGTGGAATATCAACAGGTACAATAAGTGGCACTAACATTCCTGTTACTAAGTAACCTTCTTCTACTTCGTGTCCTTTAATTATGGCGAAAATAAATTCAATTCCTAAACCAACACCGTAAGACACGATTACTAATGGTAATATTTTCCAGAATCCAATCATAAAGTTGGCCATTGTCCAGAATTCTGAACTAAAGAAACCGCTAGCTGCTGCTTGAATTTCTCCAACAGCTAAATTATGTTGGTAACCCGCATTAAACATCCCGAAAATTAAACATGGTACCATAGCCATAATAACAGTATTCATGGTACGCTTTAAATCATCGGCAACTTTTATATGAGTACCATTATGTGTGGTCTCATTTGGCAAGTATAAAAACGTATGGATAGCATTAAATGCTGGTATCCATTTTTTGTGTTTATTCTTTTCTTTAAACTTATGTAAATTTTGTTTTAAACCCATTATCCTATCTCTTTAAGCATTAAGTCTAATCCTGCTCTTATAATTTTTTGGTGTGGTTGTTTAGACACACAAACAAATTCTGTTAATGCAAAATCTTCAGGTGCAACTTCATACATTCCTAAAGCTTCCATTTCATCCAAATCTTGATACATACAAGCCTTTAAAATTTGCATTGGATATATATCTAAAGGAAAAACTTCTTCGTAAGTTCCAGTAGTTACAAATGCACGATGCTCGCCGTTTGTATTTGTATTTAAATCATATTTTTTCTTAGGAGTTAACCAAGAAAATGTTAAAGCTCTAGAAGTAGATACTTTATTGAAAACAGGTTTATTCCAACCAAACAGCTCGTAGTCATCACCTTCTGGAATTATAGAAATTACATTGCTATAATAATCTAAACTACCATCTGGTTTTACTTGTTTTCCTGAAAGTACATTCCCTGAAATAATTCTAGCATTAGCATCTTTTGAAATGCCTTTATCATAAATCATGGTTGCAACTTCACTTCCAATTTTTGTAACAAAATACCTTGGTTTTTCTACTGAAGATCCAACTAAGGCTACAACACGTTCTGCGTTAAACTTGCCAGTTAATAACAACTCACCTATTATAACTAAGTCTTGAGCATTAACTGTCCAAACCACTTCGCCTTTATTAATAGGGTCTATTTTATTAATTTGAGTTCCTACATTACCAGATGGATGCGGACCAGAAACTTTATGAATAGTAGCTCCAGAAAGATTAGCTAATGGCGAATTAGAGTTTTTCCCAACAGAAACATGAACCTTCCCTTCTGTAAGTTTACTAAGAGCAGTAATTGCGGCTTGTAATTCAGCTTCTTTACCTTTCAGTATAAAATCTAAATCAGCAGCTAAAGGTGCACTAGCATAAGCAGAAACAAAAATAGATTTTGGTGCTTTATCCGGGTTTGCAATAACATCATACGGACGTTGTTTTACAAATGGCCAACAGCCAGAAGCTAATAAATGTGCTTTAACTGTATCTGCGGTTGCAGAATCTAAATTAAAATTCCCATTATCTTGATAAGTTTGTGCTTTATCTGCCTCAATCTTTATGGCATCAATGCGTCTTTTTGGTCCACGAACTACCTCTATCACTTTTCCAGATACAGGCGAAGGAAATTTAACAGCTTCATTAGACTTATCAAAAAACAATGTCTCTCCAGCTTTAACTGTAGTACCTTCTTTTGCGATAAGTTTTGGAATAATGCCGTGAAAATCTTCTGGTCTTATGGTGCAGTAGTTACTAACAATAGCTTGTTCAGCAGTTTTTTCAGCTTCACCAATGAGTTTAATGTCCAGACCCTTTTTAATACGAATGTCGTTTGACATATTTATTTTATTGAAATTAGTTGTCTAAAAATCGGTGCAAAAATACGAATTAATACCTAAAAATTCATTCAAAAAAAATCATCTTTATTATTTATATTTATTCTAAATAACATTTTTATATTAGGCATAAAATTTGTATATCTTTACAAAAAAACTAGTTGCATAATGACGTTTAGGTCTTTGTATTTAATTTGTTTATTATTAATTCCTGTATTAACTTTTTCTCAAGTTACAGAAGTTAATCCGCCTGATTATATCAAAACTATTGCCTTTAGAGGCGACACCAGAGAGAGCCAATTACCCATTTTAAAACTTGAAGACTATGTGATATTAGAGTTTGATGCATTAAATGGAGATGAAGAAGACTTTTATTATAAAATTGAACATTTTAATTTTGATTGGACACCGTCTATTTTAGTAAAATCTGAATATATGGATGGTTTTGACAATCAACGCATTCGAAATTACGAAAACTCATTAAACACCTACCAAATATACTCTCATTATAAACTTACAATTCCTAATTTACAAACCAAACGTTTAAAGGTGTCTGGTAATTATTTATTAAGTGTTTTTAATGATGATGACGAGCTAGTTTTCTCAAGAAAATTTATGATTTACGAAGACAAAGCCAATGTAGGTGTGAGTATAAAACGCTCCAGAGATGTTCAATTTATTGAAGAAAAGCAGCGTGTAGATATTGTTATTTCATCAAATGAAATGCAATTAAATAACCCAAAACAAAATGTAAGAACACTAGTAATACAAAACAACAATTTAAACACAGCCATTTCTAATTTAAAACCTCAATACACTATAGGTAATAAACTTATTTATAAATATGATACCGAATCTAGTTTTTGGGGTGGAAATGAATATTTATATTTTGAAAATAAAGATGTTAGAGCAGCAAACATTGGAGTGCAGCAAGTTGATTTGCAAGATTTATATCATAATTATTTATTCGCAAATACTGAAAGAGCTGGTAAACCATATACTTACAACCCAGATATTAACGGAAATTACTTGGTAACAAATATTGATGCCGACAATCCAAATATTGAAGCAGATTATGTTTGGGTACATTTCTCGTTAATTGCAAACGAGGCTTTAAAAGACAAATCTATTTATATATATGGTAATTTTAACAATTACGCCATAGATGAGAGTACAAAAATGATTTATGATGAATACAATCAAGTATTTACAAACGCTCTATTACTAAAACAAGGCTTTTACAATTACAAATATGTAATTGTAAATAATAGTGATGATATTGAAGAAGGCGCCATTAGTGGAAATTACTACCAAACCGAAAACAATTATAAAGTTATAGTGTATTACAGAGATTTGGGTGCACGATACGACAAAATAATAGGTTTGGGCGAAGGTAGTTCGGTCAATATCTCCAATTAATTGTACCGTTCAACTAATATTTTCAATCATTGATGTTAATTTTTGTTATTCTCAATGTAATATTCATTATTTTAGCCGACTAAACGCATTGTATATCAACAGTTAACATGGTTCAACAAGTTACAAGTGGCATAAAAATTTCGGTAGAAACCAATTTCGAAGGCTCATTTTATAAAAATTATAAAATACAGTTTGCCTTTGGATATACGGTAACTATAGAAAATCAAAGTAAGGACTCGGTGCAGCTTAATGCGCGTCACTGGGAAATTATGGATGCCTTAAATAATGTTGAAGTTGTAACAGGCGAAGGTGTTATTGGCGAAAAACCTGTTTTAAAACCAGGAGAATCGCATACCTATACATCAGGTTGTTTATTAACCTCTCCTTTTGGTGCAATGCAAGGGCATTACAGCATGGTAAACTTTACCACTACTAAAAAGTTTCAAGTTACCATTCCTACATTTAAGTTAAGCGCTCCTTTTGCAATAAACTAGTTCGTTATTACGAATCACTCTTTTTTGAGTGATGGAGCATCTCATCTTAAAATTTTAAACAATATTTATATAAAAAGTTGGGCTTTAAGCTATATCTATTTCTCGTGACTCGAAAAAATAAGGATGCCACTGCAACCCCTAATGCGAACCCTTCGTTTGGTAACAACTTGTGATTAATTAACGTTAATGAAAATAAAAAATCAACTATATTAGTCTTAGTAATGTATATAGACAACTATTAATCACACGCAAACAATGAAAAATTGGAATAAAATCGGAAAAATAAAAAGTTTAGCGATTTTGATTCTTTGTGTTTTATCACTAATGCTTGTTGATTTTAGCAGAAAAACGGAATTTAGAAATGACTTTTTTATCGGAATTATTATTCTGACTTTTTTATTCTTTGTTTCATTTCTTCCATTAATCACCAAATTTTGGAGTTTACTCGGATTTAAGTTTGAAAAACCAAATTGGAATGAAAACCCAATTACTTTTAAATTCTCAAAGAGCTTGAACTTTTTTCAATTTATGGCTTTTTGGTTTATAAGCTCAGGGTTTATTAACACTTTATTTGTTGGAATTTTTAATCAACAATTTGATGGAGAAAGTAGTAATTTATTTTTTGCGGGAATCAGTCTATTAATCGGAATAAAATTGAGCTTAAAATGGCTGAATAAAAACAGAAAAGAAAAAAATATTACCAACAATGCATAACAAAAATAGTGCTAATTTAGTTGTTGAAACACGCAACGAAATCATGCACAAGGCCGTTAACCTTTCTTTTTAAACTCTATGAAAATGATTGAATATTTATACTTAGGATTTCTTATTGTCTCTATGGTACTCATTTATTTTGCTTCTAAACAATATTACAACACGAAACATTTAATTCATAATGGTATTAAAACGAATGCAAAGGTTATTGACTTGATTAAGATAAGTAGTGATGATGGTTACACCTATAAACCTGTCTTTGAATTTACTGATAAAACTGATAGAAAAATAACATTTAAAAGTGATGTTAGCTCTAGTCCTGCACCTTATAAAATAGGTGAAACAGTTAAAATCGTTTATTCTAAAAAAACGGATGAAAAAAAAGTTGTTTCTTTTTGGGGATTATATAGATGGACAATAATACTTCTTTGTTTCGCTTCTCCGCTATTAATAATTGGAGGTGGATATTTTCTTTATTCAAAAACCTAATCAACAAAGGCTAACAATATGTATAATTCATTGCTGCTGATTTTCCTGTCGGAAAATCAGCCGTGGCTAAACAATAGGAGTTGCTTTTTACTATCTCAATGATTACAACAACGAGTCATACATTAACCTGATATAAAATATCAGAACTCTAACACATGAGTGTTCCATATTTTAACAGAATACTAGAATTTTTATAAGTTAAAAAAAGACTAATTGTATATATTTTAACTATAGTAGAAATAGAATAAAAATAGTTTAGTGGTCTAATTCACTTTCTATGAAAATAAAACTACTATTTCTAATTCTGATTTTTTCACTTTCCTATATTACTGGATATACGCAAACAGAATCCAATACTAAAAAAAACAAACTTGAATTTTCGACAGGTTACAATTTTGGGGCTTTAAAAAATCTTGAATTTGCACCAATTGCGCGTTACAATTATAATGGTTTAATCTACAAGTTGAATTATGAACGCATAAGTAAAAATCAAAATTTATTTGAAATAAAATTAGACTATTTAAATTCGGAATTAAAAACAGATTTAATTCCAACTCTTAATGCAGGCTATTCAAAAACAGGACTGGGCTTTTCGTATTTAAAGCAAATTTATTATAAAAACGCTTTTTCTATACATCTAGGTTTACAAGCACAAACCAATGTGTCAGTATATTCAAATAGCAACTATTACGCTGCGGAGCAAGAGTTTGGAATCGCAAGTCGATTTACTTATCAATTAAACAAAAAGCAATATTTAACGTCAAAAATAATTATTCCTCTAGCCTTATTAAGAGTTACGGAAAGTTCTGGTTTTAGTACCTACTCTTTAAATCGCTACCAAAGTACCTTATGGGAGTTAGAGTACGGCTATACATTTTCTAACAATTTTGATTTAAAGTTAAACTATGATTTTAAATATAATAGACTTCAAATTCCAAATATTTTTAGAGAATTACAACATCAAATTAACTTAGGTATTAACTATAAATTTTAATTAATTATGAAACTCAATACATCTATAATTTATATTTTTTATCTCCTATTTATTTTAATGATAATTTCTTGTGCAGACTCCTTAATTGGTGATAATGGGAAACGAGATGAAGACATTTATTTAAATTACCAAACCAAAACAGATTTAGAATTACCGTTTGATGAAGAATGGTATGTATCTGTTGGAGGAAGAACACACCTAGAAGGAGGTCACCACTTTATTACTCGTGGTTCTGGTCAAAGATATGCGTATGATATTGGCAAAGTAGTAAATGGAAGTTATTTTTCTGGAGATGGCGGTACAAATGAGGATACTTATACTTTTGGAGCACGTTTAAATGCACCTGGTGATGGAAAAATAATAGCTCTAGAAAATAATATTGAAGATAATGTTAGACCCGGCACTGTTAATGAGAACATTAATGATAGTAATCTTGCTGGGAATTATATTATGATAGACCATTTAAATGGTGAGTACTCTTTTATGGCACATTTTAAAAAGGGGTCAATAATAGTTTCTGTTGGCGATACAGTTGTAAAAGGGCAAGAAGTTGGTAAGGCAGGAAATAGTGGAAATTCTTCTGGTCCACATTTACACTATCATTTGCAAAACACACCAGAATATCTTAACGGAATAGGCCTTCCTGCTCAATTTGTAAATTATTATGCAGATGATAGGTTTATAGAAAGAGGGGAGCCCGTAAAAAATCAAATAGTAAAGAAAAACTAAAAAAACGTTTTATAATAACATGCATAGTTAATGTTTTGGTAATTACATACTCGGAAAATCCTATAGATTGCCCACTGATTCGTTTTCTTTTGCTAACTTAGTTCATTCTCAAAGCTACAAACCATGGCCAGCACGTTATGCTTCATTAAAGCAATACTAAAAATTAATAAAACATGAAACGTATTATTACAGCATTTGTTTTTACAGGAATTTTGATTTCTTGTAATTCATCAGACAAAACTAAAACCTCTATACAAGAACCCTCTGCAACAGAAACCGCAACAGAAACCGCAACGGAAAACGCATCAAATGATATAGATAAACAATTAAAAACTATTGATACTGATGAAGATTTAATTGCCACTGCATTAATGGCTGCTCCTGCAGAAAGCAGATCAGGCTGTAAAGTTATTGGGTATAACATGGCAGGTGAATTTGTGACGTTAAGAGATGGAAATAATGAATTTATTGTTCTTGCAGACAATCCTAATAAGGTTGGGTTTAATGCCGCATGTTATCATAAAAGCCTTGAACCCTTTATGGCAAGAGGAAGAGCCCTAAAAGCTGAAGGCAAAACAGGGAAAGAAATCTTTGCTATTCGTGAAGCAGAAATGAAATCAGGTCAACTTAAAATAATTCCTGGATCGACTTTGCACATCTACTTCGGATCAAAAACAACGTATAACCCTGAAACCTCTATGGTTGAAGATGCTCAACTCCGTTATGTAGTATACATGCCTTGGTCAACATCAGAATCTACCGGCTTACCAAAAGTACCACCGGCTCCAAATCATCCTTGGATTATGAATCCAGGAACACATAGAGCACATATTATGATTTCGCCTTTACCTGAAGATTCTGAGTAGTCTTAATGAAGAATTAAAATTACTTATTGTATGTAATCAGGAAATCTTGTCGGTTTTCTAGTCGTTCGTTTTCTTTTACTAATTTAGAATAAACTATACAGCCAATCATATACAAATACGTTATACCTAATTTGGTGAAATATGAGATTTAAAAGCTCCATTTTTACATTACTATTTCTTTCTTCGTCCATCATAATATTTGCACAAAAGTTTGAACCAGAAGATGGCAAATGCTTAGTTTTTATTGGGCAAGATTTAGAAGCAACTGGTGGCTTTGATGATTACAATAATGGTTACACTGATTATTTTGATATACCCGCTGGTGTAACAACATATACAAACTTATCTCCAAATAACACATCATACGGACACTACAACAAAGGGTTAGACGGTCTTAAAACCAAAGCCAATTGGGGAGCTGGAGATTCTTGGGCTAATCTTTATCTACAAGATTCTACTTATCAAAACAGTGCTATAGCCATTGGGTTATCCTTTGTAAACCATGAAAAAAATGTTTCTAAAGGAAAGCTTGATTACTTAATTAAAGATTTAGCCGATTGGATAAAATCTACTAAGCGTCCAATATTTTTAAGGATTGGTTATGAGTTTGATGGTTGGGATTGGAATC
Source organism: Jejuia spongiicola (assembly GCF_023502325.1). NCBI lineage: Bacteria > Pseudomonadati > Bacteroidota > Flavobacteriia > Flavobacteriales > Flavobacteriaceae > Jejuia > Jejuia spongiicola. The sequence continues at coordinate 92,142 of NZ_JAMFLZ010000002.1, read as the reverse complement.
ATTATAAGAAAAATATTATTTAAAAGCATGGAAAAGAATACACTCTATTTTTAAAACTAAACAAGTCGATAATGTTGCTTTTGTTTGGCAATCTAAAGGAACAGGTTCTAATCAAAATATTTTAGAAGCATGGTATCCTGGTGATGATTTAGTCGATTGGTGTGCCTATTCTTATTTTGGGCAACCGGATCAAGAAATGCTCATTTTTGCGAGGAAACATAAAAAGCCAGTATTTATTTCGGAAGCAACTCCAGTAAGGCAAATAGACAATTTATATTTCGATTCTGATTTAAAAAAAGAAAAGCTAGAAAAAACAATATGGAAAGAATGGTTCATACCTTTTTTCAAGACCATAAATAAAAACTCAGATGTAATCAAAGCATTTAGTTATATAAACTCTGATTGGTCTTCTCAACCCATGTGGATTACAAATTCAACATTTAATAAAGTTGACTCTAGGCTTCAGGTTAGTAAATATGTTTCGCAAAAATGGAAAGAAGAAATAGAGAAGCCAAAATACTTAAATGCTTCTGACGAATTGTGGAATAAAGGATTAAAAAACTAACTTAAGAATCAAAGCTTCCTCTCAAACCTAAAAACCTTTCCATTCTGCTCCACTTGAAAAAATTTGCAATTGGAATAATGTATAAATAGGTATCCTAAATTATAATTGAAAGTTTTATCCTTAATTTTAAAAATAGCATCTACATCAACATTCCCATATGGAGAAATACGTCTGAATCTATATTCTAACTCATCATCCGTTTCATGTAGCTCAAACCAAGCTCCCGCAGCAATTCCAGAAAGCCATTGTGCTTTTTCATGCAAATCCTCAACTGGTTTTGGTTTCTGTGTTCCTACTAAGTTAACTTTATGGTTTTTCAACTTATCTAAAAAGCAGCGTATATTTTCACTTTTTTGTGATCCTTTAAATTCTGAAATAACACCTGTTTCAGAAACCTCATAAGGATGATTTTCAGTATCAGCCAATAAAACATTACCAACAGTGCTTGGTGTAAACCATTTCGAATTTTTTAAATCCTTTTTTATTTGAGAATCTGACACCGAAACTATTAATGTATCGGTAACAAAACGTGCACAATTGCAAGCCTCTTTTATAAATGCTGCGTAACGTACAAAATGCTTGTTTTGCATTTTCGTAATATGCGCTCGAGCCTTTTGGTAATCAATAGACTTACAAACCGAAGCTACTAATTTACCATCACCATGCGTAAGTTTTGGGTGAGTTGCTAAAAACTTTAAAATGGCATCTAAATTTTTAATAGAGTCATTTTCAATTTCAGCTTTTAACGGAAAATGCAATTCGTTATCGGTATCTCTTCCTCTAACACGTCCGTTTGGTTCTGGCGTAATATAACGTCCAAAATCATGATATTCTAAAATGCCAGTTTCTTTATTAATCAACACCAAAGCGGCATGCCCTGCTCGCAAATAATCTTTTTTACCAACGCCTAAAAAACGTAAATAAGGAGAAAACCATTCTTCAGAAACCATTACAATAGTATCTGGATACGCCAAGGTTAAAATAATGCCTGTGTTATTCATTAACAATTTGCGGAATATGGAATGTTTTTGAAGTAATTACGTGGTCTACAAGACTTTCATACTGCATTTTTACAGTATGATTTGTTTTTTCTACTTGAGTTATACTAGTAGTTTTTACAAAATGACGATCCATAACAACGCCATATTCGATATTTTCTTTACCAGCACTTTTATGAAAGTTTATTAATGACTCTTTATTTAATTCATTTCCATTTTTAAAATCTTCAAACCAATTTAATCGTTCGGTTTTCATGGCTTTGGTATATAACGTAGAAGACGACCAAATTTTAGGTTCTAAAGGTAACTTTGTAAAATGTTTCTCAGTTCCGTCCCAAACCAACTCATAAAATTCTAAATTAGAATTCCAATCTGCAATCACCATTGTAAAAGGCTCAATATCTTCAAAATCATATGTATTTACAGTATGTTTCAAAGTATCAGCAACCATAAAATGATTAGCTACCACACCTCTACTCAATCTATATTCAGGTTTACGTTCATGAAACTCAAAACCTCCATTAAGCACACAAATCAATCTGTTTTTTTCGCTAACACCAATCCATGTCCCTCCAGAAATCTCATCTTTTGGAAATAAAACTGTAGTTTCATTAATAGTATAAAATTCAGGTTTTAACGACACTCTATTTGGTGCTTCATCACGATTTGAAGTCAACACAAAGTCATTTTCACCTTTAGGAATTATAGTTACTGTACACATGTAATCGATAGTCTTTAATCAGATTGCCAACTTACAAAAAATAACTAATATTTAACGCCATTTTAATAAACCATCAATTTAATAAATCATTTAAAAATTCGTAATTTTGCAGCTCAATTTTTGACAATTCAATAAAACACACACATTATAATGGGAAAAGGATTTTTTAATGTACCAGTAGCTGTTAACGAACCAGTTAAGGGATATGCTCCAGGTTCACCTGAGCGCGAAGCTGTTCTTTCTGCTTACAAAGACATGTTTAATAGCCAAATTGATGTACCAATGTACATTAACGGACAAAACGTTACTACAGGAAACACAAGAACAATGTCTCCACCGCATGATCATAAACATATTGTAGGCACATACCATTTAGCCGAACAATCTAATGTTGATGCAGCCATTTCTACAGCCTTAGAAGCTAGAAAAAGCTGGTCGTTAATGCCATGGGAACAACGCGCAGGTATCTTTTTAAAAGCAGCAGAATTAATTGCTGGTCCTTACCGCGCTAAAATAAATGCTGCTACTATGATAGCGCAGTCTAAAACGGTGCATCAAGCAGAAATAGATGCGGCTTGTGAGTTGATTGATTTTTTACGTTTTAATGTTCAGTTTATGACTGACATTTACATGGAACAACCAGAGAGTACAAGCGATGCTTGGAACCGTATTGAGTACCGCCCATTAGAAGGGTTTACATATGCTGTTACTCCTTTTAACTTTACAGCTATTGCAGGAAATCTTCCTGCATGCATGGCTTTAATGGGGAATGTTGTAGTTTGGAAACCTAGTGATAGTCAAGTATATTCTGCCAAAGTTATTATGGATGTATTTGACGAAGCTGGTGTTCCTCCTGGTGTTATTAATGTAGTTTTTGGAGACCCTGTTATGATTACTAATACAGTAATGGCTAGTCCAGATTTTTCTGGATTACATTTTACAGGTTCTACCTTTATATTTAAAGAACTTTGGAAACAAATAGGAAACAATATTCATAACTATAAAACTTACCCAAGAATTGTTGGAGAAACTGGTGGGAAAGATTTTATTGTTGCTCATAAATCTGCAAATGCAAAACAAGTAGCAACTGCTATTGTTCGTGGTGCTTTTGAATTTCAAGGACAAAAATGTAGTGCAGCTTCTCGTGCATATATTCCACAAAGTCTTTGGGCAGATGTTAAGAAATATGTTGTTGAAGATGTAAACTCTTTTAAAATGGGGTCTCCAGAAGATTTAAGCAATTTTATTACCGCTGTAATTCACGAAGGTTCTTTTGATAAATTAGCTAAATATATTGATGGCGCAAAAGCTGATGCTGATGCAGAAATACTAGTTGGTGGCGGTTATGATAAAAGCAAAGGATATTTTATCGAACCTACAGTTATTGTTACTAAAGATCCTAAATACACAACTATGTGTACAGAGTTATTTGGTCCTGTAATTACTATTTATGTTTATGAAGACGACGCTTACGCGGAAACTTTAAAACTAGTAGACGAAACTAGCGAATATGCTTTAACAGGTGCTATTTTATCTACCGACAGATATGCAGTAACGCAAGCTACTGAAGCTTTACAAAATGCCGCTGGAAACTTTTATATTAATGATAAACCAACTGGTGCAGTTGTAGGCCAACAACCTTTTGGTGGAGCAAGAGCTTCTGGAACTAATGATAAAGCAGGTTCTGCTCAAAACTTATTACGTTGGGTATCACCAAGAATGATAAAAGAAACATTTGTTACTCCAACAGATTATCGCTATCCGTTTTTAGGGGAATAAACTCCTGATCGAGAAACAATAAATTTATAAAAGAGACTGTCTGAAATCTAGACAGTCTCTTTTTTTTTTTAAATCTATTTTAAATTTAAGCCACTTGACTTTGGAAGAAAAAATGTCGAACTTCGTTTAGCGCAGTATATCAATCATTAAAACAAACTGATATACTTAAAAAGCATCAGCGGCAATTATAAGATAATGAGATACTTTACATTTATATTAATGATATTCTGTTTGATTTCTTGTAGCAATAGGCTAAAAGACGAAGTGAAATATAGTACCGACTACTTTGAATTTGAAAATAATTATTGGGTCAATTTACATCATTTCCTATATCAGAAAGCCGACAGCAGTCAACTGAGAAAACTACAAGAAGACGGATTAAATTTTGTAGAAATTGGAGAGGCTAAATCCTTAATTCAATTATCAAATGATGAAAAAGCTACTTTAGAATTAGCTGTTAAGTATTACAAAGACAGCTTAATAACAAAAAACCTAAGAAGGGATTTAAACGGTCTTAGGGTTTGGTTTCAGGAAAAAAGGGAAACTGAAAAAATAACCGACATAACTTACGGTAGAAAATTTACTGAAGTGATTAATGAAGTATCTCCAGTTTATGAAAAATATTTTTGGAGTCTACATAAATCACACAATATTTCTGTTTTAAACAAGCACATTAAAGTTATTAATGAAATAGAGGAAGAAGTCATTGCTAAAATGGAAAAATTCTCGTTAAACAAATGGCCTGATTCTGTAAAAGTAAGAGTTGATATTACTGCGTATGCAAGTTGGGCAGGGGCTTATACTACTTCTAAACCTAGACATAATATTATCATATCTACAATAGCCCCCTCAAATATCACAAGTTCTTTTGTGGAGACAATATTACACGAAGGCTCCCATCTACTCTATTTATTTGAGGAAAGCCCAATCAGAGATAAATTCTATTACAAAAGTGAAGAGTTAGGGATTGAATTTCCCAGAAATTTATGGCACGCAAATATGTTCTATTTAAGCGGAAGAGCGACACAGGATGAACTCTCAAAGTTTGGAATAAAGCATATAATACTTATGGATGAAAAAAATATTTTCTCAAATTATAATACACCTAAATTTAGAGAGAGTAGCGAAAAGTTTTATACTGGAAAAATTAACGCAGATTCATTAGTAATTAACATTTTAAATGAAATAAAAGCCGCTAAAAATGGCTATAAGTAATTGCTTGTCCCTGCCTACTTCTGGGAATTCGAGAGGATTTTCAGTTTCGTGTGTACTTGCAAAGTTATGTGCCAACCCACATAACTACTCATAGCCGATACCGTTAAACGAACCTTCAAAAAATATCCATAAACAGAGTTTGTAATAACTAAATTTAGTTTAATGCCTTAACTGGAATTTACTAAATATAAAAATCTGTCTCTTTTTCCTATTTCTCATACGTCTTAACTATATGACCTTTAATTATAAATATGTTAAAGATTTTATAGTATAAATAGTATTAACCAAAAAAAGAGAAAAACATGAAAAAACTTATACTAATAACATCATTAGTTATTGCATCTCAAATCTTGTCTGCTCAAAATTACAAAACCTCAACATCCGACATGAAAGAAGTCAATTCTAAAATCGAGGTTTTAGGTAATAAAAATGAGCAGAATTCAATTATAACTGTACTTGTTGATAAAAACTGGAACGGTATTGGAATGCTGATGGGAAAGAATGCAACATTTACAATGAATTGGCAAAACGTTTTGAACAGCCAATTTATAAAACTTGAATTTGAAAGCAAACGAAAAACTGGAGATAGTAAAGCTATTATATTTAAGGCAACTGCCTTTTACAAAATAGTAAATGACACTACTGTTATTGGAAATTGGTTTGATAGTAGAGGCGTATCATTTCCTTTAAAAGGTTCTGTAAAAGCAAATGAACTAATTATATTTTGGGGGAGCGAAGAAACCGAAATGGGAAAAACGATATATAGTAACTCAAATAATAATGAAATAACCGTTGAAGATTTTATAAAAATAAAAGGAACATATACTAAATTTGGTTACGCAATTTATAAGGCAAAAGATTAGTAAATAATTAGCCATAATATAGGATACGATTAAATGAGCATTATAAATTTATCTTAAATTTAATCAAAATTGGTTTTATCTAAGGAGGAATTATTAAATTCGAAAACGTGTCCCCTTTTTTAATTTAACAAACGTCTTAACTATATAAACTTTAAAAATATATAATTATGAAAGAATTTATGATGATTTTCGTTGGAGCTGATTATGTTGATTTAGGCTTATCGCCTGAAGAACTTCAAGGTAGAATGGGCAAATGGTTTGCTTGGAATGATAAAATGACACAAGCAGGTATTGTTACTCATGGTAATGCATTAACGCCACAAATACGTCGTGTGGTTGGAGCCAACAGAACCGTAACTGATTTAACATCGGCAGAGGTTAAAGAAATTGTTGGTGGCTACTACATTGTTAAAGCTCAAGATTTTGATGCGGTTCAAAAAATTGCTGAAGACTATCCAGATTATGACCTTGGTGGCACTGTAGAAATTCGTGAAATTATGGTATTTGACCAATAATGGAGCAAAAAAACATAGACCATCTTTTTCGCTATCATAGCGGAAAGATGGTTTCTGTATTAACCCGAATCTTCGGTCTTAAGCATCTTGATATTATTGAAGATGCTGTACAAGACACCTTTATAAAAGCTAGTATTAGCTGGCGCACCAAACAACCCGATTATCCTGAAGCATGGTTAACTCAAGCTGCAAAAAATAGAGTTTTAGATATTTTTAGAAAACTAAAAACGGCACAAAAACACCTTCCAAACATCAATCAAGGAACAGATGCTATTGCTATAAATGAGCTTTTTTTAGATTCTGAAATTGAAGATGCGCAATTGCGTATGATTTTTACCGCTTGTCATCCTAAATTAGATTCAAGAGATCGCATTTCATTTGCCTTAAAAACTGTTTCTGGATTTAGCATAAAAGAAATATCATCGGCCTTACTTACCAAAGAAGACACTATTAAAAAACGGATATTAAGAGCAAGAAAAACTATTAAAGAATCACAATTAAAATTTAAAATCCCTCAAGGCAAATTGCTTGCACCTCGCTTAGAAAGTGTTATGGAAGTGCTTTATCTTATTTTTAATGAGGGGTTCCATTCAAACAAACGCGATATACTCATAAGAAAAGAATTGTGTGGAGAAGCTATCCGTTTAACCCAAATGCTTTTAAAAAACAAGCTTACCAGAACACCTGAAACTTATGCTTTATGCGCTTTAATGTGTTTTCATTCTGCCCGATTAGAAACCAAAACAAATGCAGAGAACAAACTTTTAGATTTAAAGACCCAAGATAGGAGTCAATGGTATTTTCCGCTTGTAAAATTAGGTAACACCATGATGAATAAAGCCGTTGTTGAACAAAATGAATTTTCTTGTTATCATTATGAAGCTGCAATTGCTGCAGAGCATTTACGCGCAAGAAATTTTGAAGATACTAATTGGGATAAAATTCACTATTGGTATCAATGCTTAAACACTTTACAACCTATGCCAATTCATGTATTAACTATGGCTGTAGTATGCATGCAAAACCAAAATTACACTATAGCAAAAACATATTTAGACGATATTAAACAAGATGACTTTGAACAACGCAGCTATTTATATTATGGAGCAAAATCTGATTATCATGCTGCAACAAACAACATTGACAAGGCTATTAAATATATTAATTTGGCCTTAAATACTGTAAACAATCAATTAGAAAGAGAGTATTTATTAAAAAAGAAAACAGCACTTTTAAGCAAAAAAAATGATTGAACTTCGTAAGTTTATAAGCACCCCCTTAATCTAATAGTATCGATGAAAAAAAGTATAGTTCTTTGGTTAATTGCCTTAGCAATAATTGGCTGTAAACACAATACAGAACCCAATAAAAACCCAAGAGTGCCATTAATTACTTTGATTGACTCTTTAAATTTAAATAAAACCGATTTAAAGATTTTAATTGATAAAAGTGATTATAAATTACTTGTAGTTTCAAATTCTAAAATTATTAGAGAATATAAATCTGTATTTGGAACAAACCCGATTGATGACAAATTAATGGAGGGAGATAGGTGTACACCTGAAGGAAAATTTAAGGTTAGAGATTTATATCCGCATAAAGCTTGGTCTAAATTTATATGGATTGATTACCCTACTGAGGATTCATGGAAAAAACATAGAAAAGCTAAATTAGAGAATCGTATTAGTCAAGACGCCAAAATTGGTGGAGAAATAGGGATTCATGGCGTTCCTAATAATAGCTCTAATTTAATTTCAGAAAAACAAAATTGGACTTTGGGATGTATCTCTTTATCCAACGATGATATAAATGATTTATACGACGTTGTTTATAAAAATATGAGTATTGAAATTGTCAAATAAAAAATACAATTATTCAATAATAATTTTTTTGTTAATTCTCCCTTTAACCGTATTCAATTTTACAATATAAGCACCTGTGTCTACTAGTATTTGCTTAGATGTTTTACTTGTAGTATAATCTATAAACTTTATTTTTTGTCCAATAATATTATATAATGTTACATCTAAAACATCTTCGTAATCTATTCCTATTATTTTTAATTCGGATATCGACTTATCAAAATAAACAAATACATTATCTGTAATTCCAATATCATCAACCGATAAAGATTGTGACTGAAATACTAAAGAAAATCTATCGTTATAAACACCTGCATCTAGAAATATTTCAAATGGATTATTATTTATTAAAAACGTTTCGTTGGTAATATTATCTTTTATATAAAGTGTTTTAGTCTCATTTAAATTTTCAACACCATCAAGTTTAATTCTTGCTATACCAGAGTTTTTAATAACGATTCCTATTGGAAATTCTTGAGTGTCATCAAAATTACCAACTCCTTGAATGACAAACTTTCCTTTGCTAAAAGCCCAATACATATCTTCTTCTGCAACATCAAGCATAAAAGCATCATACCCTAAATCAAATTCATTAGAAGCATTAATATCCTTACCTATAACTATTTGCCTATGATATCCTGTTGGAGAATCAAAAATTAATCGTATTCTAGGAGTATCGTCTCTATGCTCATTATTTGTAATACTGTTTTTCTTATCTGTAGGCTTTAAAAATAATGATGTTGAACCGTCTTCGGTAGCAAAAACACGTTGGCTATTTTTAAATACAATATCGCCTCCATCAACAATATCGACAGCTGCTCCATTATCGTCATCAAAACCATCTAATGCAGTACTTACAAAAAATCCTTGATTAACCGGAATGTATTGTCCTGGAATTTTAGTTCCCAAAGCTGGCCCTCCTGCATTTGAAGTATTATTAATCCTCGTATCATCTGAAATTGCCGCAGCACCTCCAGTTAAGTTTCTTGTTGCATAACCACCAACATAACCTCGCAACTCGTGAGTGTTTTCTTCACCAAAATGATCCCAAAAATATAAAGCACCATTAAAAATAGTTCCTGTTGCATTATTTCCACCATCAGCAATACTCATATTATCCAAAATAAATTCTGTTGCATCAATTGCCGATGGATATGGGTTACCTATTAAACGATCGACATCTCCAGTTGGGTTTTGAGCGGTTACATTTTTATTTAACGCTAGTATTACATCTCCATTATTTGGCAAACCTTTGAACACATAGTTTTGTTGATCTGTAATTGCCACAGACCCTGATGTGCCTTTCATTGTAAAGCCTTCTCCCACAGCCAAAGATGTTGCTTCGCTAATACTTTCCCAAGAGTTATAATCATCTTCTGGTCCATAAAACTTGAATAGCCAATGCGAGCTGATTTCTTTTGCAGTCCCTGGAGGTGGTGGCAAACCTACTCCTGTACTTAAAGCTAAAATAAAATCTAATGATTGATATGCATTTGTATCTGTCCCGTCGTTTAAAACGCCAGATATAGTATGATTAGCATTTGATGAAGAAACTCCTGTACCTCTAGTACTTGTATTTCCTGCTATTGGGCCAACAGAAGAAGACCAATAATTATAGTTAAAACCATTTGCAGTTCCTTGCTGATCTTTTTCTAAAAAGCCGCCACTATCTGCATCTATAATACTACTCTCACCTTGAATTAATTGAGATTCGCCTATCAAATCTATAATCCCATCTAATTCTAAGTAATGAGAAATAGTTAATGCTTGTCCTGAGTTTGTTTCATCCTGAGTATCAACAGGGTCTGCTATTGTTAAAGTTCCAGCGGTTTGAATTAAGCCTAATAACGATATATCTCTATCTCCGGACGTAATATCATGAGAGATTTCAGCAATATTCCAATCCATTACAGTAGTTCCATCTAAACTTAGCGAATTTGGCACCATTTGATCAGCACTATTACTCCAGGTTGTTCCAGCATCCCAAGCTCCGTTAGCAATAGATACATAAGGCAAAGGTGTGGTTTGATTATCTATTACCTCTTTCGTTTTATTTAAATATTTTAATCGTAAAAAGAAGCGATCATCGGTTAATCCTTCAATAGTAGAACCGTAAAAAGAATTAAAATCATAATACACTCTTAAATTACTCCATGGTATATTCGCTATCTCATTACTTGTAGAGGCTTGTGGCAAAATTTTTCCGTCTACATAATCCGTTCCAGCAATATCAAATCGTTCTATTTCTTGATTCATTAAATAGCGTATCTGATCTTGACTTAATGCTAAATCCCAAACATAAACTTCATCAATCTCACCTAATAAAGGATTTATAATATTATTTTTATCAACATAAACTGCACCTATAGCGTAATTATTAAAGTTTGGAGACGGGTGCACAATGTCCTGAACTGACTTATCTAAAACACCATCTATATACATTAAAATAGTACCACTATGATACACAAACGTGGTATGATGCCATTTACCATCATCTACATCGACATTTGATGTATATTTTGGTGTAACAGCATCATCAATATACACCTCAATATTACCCGTTGTATTTAGTCTGATTTGTAACTTTTCGCCTTTAGCCATTACTGTTCTATTGCTAGCATTTGCGGCACATTTAATCCAAGCAGAAATTGTAAAATTATCCACATTTAAATTAAGATTAAATTCACCAACTAGGTAATCGCCTGAGGCTATATTTACTGAATGATTTTCGGCTAAATTTGATGTTTTACCAAAAGTAAAATACTTTGCGCCATCAAAATCATACCAAGTTTGGAGGTTTACTCCCCCATCTTCAGACCTAAGCGGAATTACATCAATAATATCTCCATTTGCGAAATTAGGATTATCAGCAACTATTAAAGCATATTCCTCAGTAGCTAGTTTTGAAAAACTACTAAATGCAGCAGATGGAATAGAAATATAAACAGTTTCTACGTCGCCATTTACGTTTTCATTTGATTCAACAATTTTCCATATTCTATCAATACGTGTTAACGATGTTGTAATTCCAGAAGCTATAGTTACTGTATTTGTACTAGAACCAGAAAAAGATGCATTATTATTTCCCCAAACCAAAAAATCTCCATCTTTCTTGAATTCATTTGGATTAGCACTGTTGGTTGTAAAAAGCCCGCCTAAACCAATACATACTTCATTAAGCATGTTTATAGTTTTTGATTGTTTTTGATTTAAATCTGAAATAGAATCTCTACCAATACCAGCAACATTGTAATTATAACCAGAGTTGGCCGTAATATCCCAAACCTTTGTGTCGAAAGAGTTAACATAATCCTTTTGCACTTCGGTTGAAGCGCCTAATGTAATTCCGTATTTAACAGCTAAATATGATTCCACTTTTTGTCTATCAGCATCAGATAATCTTTCAGAGAATGTAAATACCTCAGCAACACGACCATTTAAACTGCCTTGGATGTCAAAATTCCTACCAATCCAATAATCACTCCCCGATATATTTGTAAAAGCAACATCTGAAACATTTGACGTTGTTAACACATTAGAATTATAAAGTATATCTTGCTTAGTAGGTGATACTGCAGCATCATTTCTTACATTAATTATTCCAGCATTGGAATAAGATGAACTAATTTCTGCTTCACCATTAAAACTACCTCCGCCATCTACATCTTGATTATATGATAAGGTTTCGTTAGTAAACTCCGTCGAATAATTGCCAAACCCAATACCTGTAATATCTCCTGCACTTCCTGAATCTACGCCTGCAAAAATGGTATTTCTAACCGACGCACTAGTCATAGTAGCATCTGGAATCATAACAATAAATACATCATGGTTATAAAAACCGCTTATTGGTGCATCATTATTATACATGTATTGCTCAGTAGCTCCGCCATCGTTTTCAAATTTCACTACAGGGTTATAATTAATATTATCTGTAGCTGTATCTAAAAAGGTTGGTTCTTTACCAGATACAGTAGCGGCATCTTTTCCATTAGTTCCTAAATCTAACCAACTTGTTAAATTGGAACCAGATGTGACTATTCCTCTTGTAGATTTTAACCACAATTTGAAATTGGCGGTAATACCTCCAGGTCCCGGTATATTTTCGTTAAACATTTCTGCGGTTACATTTAATAGAAAAGGATTCGTATCAGGATCGTTAGTATTTATGCTAATGGTGGCAGACTGAGTACCTGTACCAGCAACTGGTGCTACAAAAGTTACATCGAGATAAATTCCAAAAAACGAAGGTAATCCTACAAATGGTATCCCTTGAGGTGAAGCTGTAGTAAAATCTCCATTATTACTTGTAGCCGACGTAATATTCATTGGACAATTACCAATATTAGCAATTAGAAACCTTCTTGTAACAGATGCTCCTTCGTCTACAACTCCAAAAAATGTTCCATTCGCATCTGAAGTTGTTGCATTGTTATAAGAAATATCAGCAAAAGGATTTCCTCCTAAAACATATATTTCTGGAGAAGAATTAACTTGTAGCGTAAAAGTAAAATCAGGTTGGTTTTTAATTTCAACTGTAACCAGTGTACTAGTAGTTGCACAGCCTGGGCTTATGTTTTCTATCTCAAAATCTAAATATTTATTCCCTCCTCGGCAACCGTTTGGCTTTATATTCTTTTTAGGGTTATTTGGATTAATATCGAAGTCTGTAGTGTTAGATATATCTATATCTTGAATTTTTAGATTTTTACAATTAGAGCCTTCAATGTTAGTAATTGTAAAATCTAAGGTATTACCAGCGTTAATGGTTATAGTAGATCCTTGTGTAACAACTGAACCTCCAATAACTTCAAGCTGCATAACTTGAGTATTACCGGCAAAACAAATTAAGAAAAAAGAGATTAAGAAGTAATTAAAAGGGCAATTGAGACTAGAGGGCTTTCTCATATTAAAACTTTTTAGGGCGTTAAAATTTTAAATGAGAGACTAACGTTTTATAAACAACGCTAAACAAATCTAATGAAAATTCGCGCAAAAATCAAAAAAACTTGAGAGACACTAGTTGCAACAAATTATTTTTCAATTTAATACAAGATAAATTTTATTTTATTTAACATTGTTTTTTGTATGAATTTACTATATTTCTATATGAAAAAGAATATCCTACTATTAATATTTTTAATTCCTTTATTGTCCTTTACCCAAGCAAAAAAACTTTACAGAAAGGCAATTAAAGCAACAAACCCTAAAGACAAAATAGAGTTATTTACACAAGTAATAAAGCTAGAACCTAAAAATTTTAACGCCTATTTTCAAAGAGGTATTGCCAAAAATGATATAGGTGATTATTATGGAGCTATGATGGATTATTCTAAAATAATTATTTATAGACCCGATGCCGATTCATATTATAACCGAGGCAATTCGAAATTCAGTTTAGAAGATTATTCCGGTGCAAAACAAGATTATGAAAGTGCTTTAAAACTTGATCCTCAATTTTTTGATGCATTATATAATTTAGCTTATAGTAAATACTATCTAGAAGACTATATAAGTTCTATTGTAGATTTAAGCAACATTATTAAGGCAATTCCAACAGAATATAAAGCATATACACAAAGAGCAAATGCTCTTTTAGCTTTAAAAAAGTATAAATTGGCGTTACAAGATTTTTCGATGGCTGTTTTAATTAACCCTAGTGAAGACACTTATTACGATCGGGGTTTAACACACCTAAACATTAACTATTATAAACAAGCAAAAAATGATTTTAAAAAATGTTTAAGCTATAATTCAAAGAATGTTTCGGCTTATTTTTACCTAGGCGCTTCTCATTTACTTTTAGGCAAATACGACAAGGCTTTATCTAATTTTACTACCACTTTAAAATATGATGCGTTAGATTATGAAGCCATTTTAGGGTTAGCATTAACCTATTACAAAATGAATGATATAGAAAATGCTAAGTTATACTTAAAAAAAGCTCAAACTATGCTATCGCCTAATATTAAAAGAGACAGTACAATTGAGCTATTTGCTGATACATATTGGTATAAAAATCAGTTTTACTTTTTCAAACAAAATTTTGAAATGTTAAGTAAATTGGCAAATTAACCCTTGTATTTTAGAGGCAAATGCACTAATTTTTTAGTTTCAAAAAAGTCTTCGTTATAATAATCGGTTAAATTATAAATAGATGCGGTTTTATAGTCTTTAAGCTCTTCACTTAAATCGCCTCCTTTCAAATACAAAATACCGTTTTTTAAATCGTGATTTTGCTTTTTAGCAATTTTACCTTTTACCCAATGCACAAAGGTTGGCATTGCAGCAACGGCACGACTTATAATAAAATCATAAGTATCATTAATTTCTTCAACACGGCTATGCGTAGTTTTAACATTGGTTAATCCTAAGCCTTCCGTAACTTCATCTACTACTTTTAATTTTTTTGCAATACTATCTACTAAATGAAATGAGCATTCTGGAAATAAAATAGCTAAAGGAATACCAGGAAATCCACCACCTGTACCAACATCTAAAAGTTTAGTTTCATCTTTAAATTGAATTAACTTCGCTATAGCTAAAGAATGTAATACATGACGTAAATAAAGTTCATCAATATCTTTACGTGATACTACATTAATCTTTAAATTCCAATCCTTATACAGGGATTCAAGTTGCTCAAATTTATGTATTTGATCTTCAGTTAGATTTGGAAAGTATTTTAAAATCAGTTGCATCTATGTTAAATTTTCAACAAAAATATACTTTTTATATGCATATTTTTACAAAAAAACGTTATTACTTAACTTGGTTTATACCTATCTTTGTCGCGTATAGGTATAAGCTAAAATAAGTGTAGCATATTTAAAATTAATAGCATGACTAAACAAACCCTTTCTTTCTCAAGAAAAGACTCTACAAAGTTTTTTAAAACGCTTAACAAACGTGTAAACGATTATTTTAAGGAAAACAACGTTAAACGCACAGGGAACTGGAAATTGTATTTAAAAGCAATTGTAATGTTTTCTTTATTAATAGTACCTGTAGTTTTAATTTTAACTAATGACTTACCTGCCTGGGCTCAAATTATCCTTATGATGGTTGTTGGTGTTGGTATGGCAGGCGTTGGTATGAATGTTATGCACGATGCAAATCATGGCTCATTTTCAAGTAAAAAATGGGTTAACAAATTAATGGGGAGTAGTATTTATATCTTAGCTGGAAACGACTATAATTGGAAAGTGCAACACAATGTATTACATCATACATATACCAATATTCAGGGGCATGATGAAGATATTGATGCTGGTAGAATAATCCGCTTTTCTAAACATACAAAGTGGCTAAAAATTCATAAATACCAAAAGTATTATGCTTTCTTTTTATATGGTTTATTAACTGTAAATTGGGCAATAACTACCGATTTCATACAATCGTATCAATACCTAAAAAGAAAATTAGCTTACGGTAAGCTTCCAAACCCAGCAACACAATGGACAAAGTTAATTATTGGTAAAATAGTATATTATGCTATATGGATTGTTTTACCAATATCCTTAGGTTTTACTTGGTGGCAAGTTCTAATTGGGTTTTTAGTTATGCATTATACCGCTGGCATCATTTTAAGTGTTATTTTTCAATTAGCGCATGTAATGCCTAATACAGAAATGCCTTTACCAGACGAAAAAGGTAATATGAAAAATACCTGGGCTATTCACCAATTATTTACAACTTCAAATTTTTCACCTAAAAGTTGGTTAGTAGAATTTTATACAGGTGGTTTAAATAGGCAAGTTGAGCATCACTTATTTGCTAACATAAGTCATATTCATTACAGAAAAATAGCGAAAATTGTTAAAGAAACTGCAAAAGAGTTTAGCTTGCCATATAATGAATACAACACCTTTTGGAAAGCAGTCTCAGAACATTACAACCAATTAAAAGTGCTAGGACAAAAACCTGGTCTAGCCTAAACTTCATATATACCTATAAACAACCAAATTCATGAGTTTACTTTCAGAGAGAATTTTAAACATGTCTACCTCTGCCACATTAGCTATGGCTGCCAAAGCAAGAGAATTAAGAGGAGAAGGAAAAGATATTATTGGTTTAAGCCTTGGCGAACCAGATTTTAATACACCAGACTTTATTAAAGAAGCTGCAATTCAAGCTATTAATGATGGTTATAATTCTTATACGCCAGTTGATGGTTATGTTGAATTAAAAGAAGCTATCATCACTAAGTTCAAACGCGATAATGGCTTAACTTATGCATTACCACAAATAGTGGTTTCTACAGGCGCAAAACAATGTTTAGCAAATATAGCAGGGGTTATGCTAAATGCTGGTGATGAAGTTATCTTACCATGTCCGTATTGGGTAAGTTACTCTGATATTGTAAAATTAAATGATGGTGTTCCAGTAGAGGTTAAGACCTCTATCGATACAGATTTTAAAATGACAGCTGCTCAACTTGAAGCTGCAATTACTCCAAAAACAAAAATGATTTGGTTTAGTTCGCCTTGTAATCCAAGTGGCTCTATTTATAGTAAAGAAGAGTTAAGAGTTTTAGCCGATGTATTAACTAAGCATCCAAATATTTATGTCGTTTCAGATGAAATTTACGAGCACATAAACTATGTTGGTGGTCATGCAAGTATGGCACAGTTTGACGATATGTATGATCGCACCATTACGGTAAATGGTGTTTCTAAAGCCTTTGCTATGACCGGATGGCGTGTTGGATATATTGGCGCTCCTGAAAAGATTGCTCGTGCTTGTAATAAAATGCAAGGGCAAATTACAAGCGGCACAAACTGTATTGCGCAACGTGCTGTAATTACAGCATTAAACGAGTCGCCATCTCGAGTACAGTATATGATTGATGAGTTTAAAGTACGCCGCGATTTAGTTTTGAATTTATTAAATGATATTGAAGGTTTTAAAACCAATACTCCAGAAGGCGCTTTTTATGTTTTCCCTGATGTATCCTATTACTTCGGAAAAACACTAAAAGGAAAAACCATAAACAACGCTACCGATTTTTCTTTGTATTTATTAGAAGAAGCCTTAGTAGCTACCGTAACCGGTGATGCTTTTGGAAACCCTAATTGTATTAGAATTTCATACGCAGCCTCACAAGAGCAAATTATTAAGGCTATAAAACGTATTAAAGAAGCTGTTAGTTAAACGCTTATATTACGAAATATTGAAAAGCCACTAATAAAATTAGTGGCTTTTTTAATTTATTAAATAGACAAAAACTAAAATTATAATCAGTATTACTATACAAAAAATTGATATTTGTTTTACTCTAGTTTTGCGTTGCTCTCGTTTTAACTTTTCTCTTATTCTTTTAAGCTCTTGAGGTGTTGCTTTAGGAAAATCAAACTGTTGACTTTTTGACCAATCAAAACTACCTGAGGTTTTTCTAAATCTTCTGCTTTTATCAAGCATTATTGATTTGTTGTTCTTAATTGTAGTTAAAAATGATTCCCCGAATGGCATATTACAGTATTATTAGTTATACAAGAAGAATAAAATTAAGACAGTAATTATTACCCCAAATACAATTAACAATTTTACTTTATGAACTCTATTCTGCTTAAGAATTTTTTCTCTTATTTCGTTTAACTGTTCAGGAGTAGCTGTAGGAAACTCAGCTAATTTAGCATTAGAATAACTTCCTGACAAACCTCCTCTTTCTTTTCTTTTTGATATAAGATCCCTATTATTCTTTAAAGAATTGTTTGCTGCCATCATTGACCCTTCTCCTCCCATGAGTTCTAAAATTTAAAATGAAACTATAATTAATATTTGATAAGTAAATTGACACTCAATAAATTATAATTTATTGATTCAACTCATTATGTCTAAAAGAATGCTTTGAGGTTAACTCAAAAGATTATCAGTTAACAATCGTAAAAAAACCTGCT
Organism: Jejuia spongiicola; assembly: GCF_023502325.1. Lineage (NCBI taxonomy): Bacteria > Pseudomonadati > Bacteroidota > Flavobacteriia > Flavobacteriales > Flavobacteriaceae > Jejuia > Jejuia spongiicola. Next base: position 73,725 of record NZ_JAMFLZ010000002.1, on the reverse strand, counting down.
TTATATATATGTAGCAAATTTTATAAAAATGTTACATTTTTACAAGTATTGAGAAGTTTTTTGAAAGAAAACACAACAAAAAACCATCAATTTTAAAATTGATGGTTTAAATCGAAATGTTTTGTTTAATGAATGGTAATTAATTTAAGCCCTTATTGCCATCAAGAAACAATATACAAATGAATACTATTTATTGATTTCTACATTGTGGTTTTACCACATATTTTTCTTACATTAACACTATACGAAAAAACAATCTATACTTTTGCACCCCCAACCTTTAAAAATAATGACCCTTGTAGCAAAAAAACTAGTTGTTCATGAACAAAAATGGCATCAAACTCTTAATTGTTGAAGATCATAATATTATAGCTCATGCATATGAAAACATTTTGAATGACATACCTAATATTAGCTTTAATATTTCATTTGCAAAAAATTGTGATGAGGCAATAGAAAAAGTACAGCGTATAAAAACTCAAATAGTCATTTTAGACCTTCAACTTCCAATATCAAAAAATGAGCGCTTTGTTTCTGGGGAAGATATTGGACTTTTAATTAGAAAAGAAAATCCTGATACTAAAATATTAGTTTTAACTTCTATAACTGACCAAATTAGAATAACTAACATAATAAATGAAATTGACCCTGAAGGCTTTATGATTAAATCGGATATCGATTCCACAGATTTAAAAATCGCAATAAATAAAGTCTTAAACGGTCAGAAATATTACAGTAAAAAAATAGAAGGCTATCTTGACAAAACCATTATTAATGGTATAACAATAGACAACTTTGATAGACAAATATTATATCATCTATCAATGGGTGAAAAAACAAAGGATTTAGCTAAATACATTCCGCTATCTACTCGTGCTATCGAGGTAAGAAAAACGAAGCTAAAAACCTTGCTAGACGATAAAAATGATGATAACTTTAATTTGGTGAAAAGTGCAAAAAAAATTGGAATTATTTAAATTAACATAAGAGGTTATATTACAAAAGTAATTCATAATCTATAAGTGTAACAATCTAGTAATTAATTAGAAGTTTGGTGGTTATCCCAAAAAAGTAAATTAAGACCAGATTAGGTAAAAACCTAGTCTGGTCTTTTATATTGGGTAAAATTTAAGAATATATTGCTATAAAAATAACAGCAAAAGCTGACACTTTTAAAATAGTTTCTATACTTGAAGTAAATTGATATTGGCCGATTTTTAAACGCTGTCTCATGCCAAATAGAGATTGTGAAGTTGTATTGTTTAAATTCTTTTTTGCAAGATTTTTGTAATTAGAATTTAATAAGCCTTCTGGCTTGGTAAATTTTTCAATTGCCCTAGGTTCTGGTTCTAAATCTTCTACTTTTAATGTTAATTCCATGTTATTATTTTTAATTGGTTTACATATACTAGACGCATAACTAAATAAAATGTTACATAGTCTTTTTTTTGTAAACCGCTAAAAATCAAACAAAAAAAGGCTTAGCATTTATATATACTAATAAAAGCCAAGTTTAGAATATTTCAAAAAAAACAAAAAAGCCAAGCTTTATCTAGCCATTTTTTTTTCTCGTTTGTATTCGTAAATTGATAAAATTCCTGCTAAAACAAAAAGCATTATAGCTTTAAAATAATCATCGACCATTAATACTAAATCAATATTAACAATTAATATTACCATAACAATTGTTACAATTACTACTTTCTTCAATTTTTTAATTTTTATAAGTTAGGGTACTCCTTAGATGATTCAATACTCATCAATATTTGTACCAAAGCATGCCTCATTTCATAAAAACAAGCTTCAGCAATTGGATTTGGTTAGATTTAGGCTGTGTAAAAATAGTATTATAAAATTACAATACATAATACTACAATAATTAAACGAATAACTTATCGGTTAATTGTGAGAAATGATAAAATTATATTCTACCTATTACGCCAAAAGAAAGGAGTAAATAAAATAAGTACTGTAAAGAGTTCTAATCGGCCAATGAGCATTAAAAAGCTACACCACCATTTCCCTATACTGGGTAAATTAGCATAGTTATTTACTGGTCCAAAATCACCTAAAGCTGGTCCTACATTTCCCAAACTAGACGCTGCTAAACCAATAGCGGATTTAAAATCTATTTCCATCATAGAAAAGCCTAATGCTCCAATAATAAAAGAGAGCATATATAAAATAAAAAATGCCAATACATTAAACACAATATCTCCAGATATAGACCTTTTATTATATCGCACAGGAACAATAGCATTAGGATGTAGTGTACGTTTAAATTCTAAAAATCCGTTTTTAATTAGTATTAAATGACGCACTACTTTTACACCGCCTGAGGTACTGCCAGCCGATCCTCCAAGAAACATAAGCCCAAAAAATAAGACTACTAAAAATGGGGTCCACATAGTAAAATCTGCAGTAACAAAGCCAGTAGTTGTAACTACTGATATTACTTGAAACAACCCATGTCTAAATGCACTTTCTGCTTCTCCCCAAACCATAGGGTGGTTTATAGTAGAAGCTGCAATATCTGCTCTAAAATAAATAATACATGCCGCTATAACAGTAAAAACAACAATGAATTTAAAATAAAGTTTAAACTCTTCGTCGTGTATTATTTTCTGGATTTTTCCTTTGAAGGCAAAATAACTTAATACAAAGTTAGTGCCAGCTAAAAACATAAATATTATGATTATGTATTGAATGATAGGCTCATTGTTCCAATGAGCTACACTTGCATTTTTTGTTGAAAACCCACCAGTTGATAAGGTACACAATGCATGATTAATAGCATCAAAAAAGGACATGCCAGCAACCTGTAACAATATGGTTTCTGCAGCTGTATAACCAAAATAAATTAACCATAAACGTTTTGCCGTATCGGTAATTCTTGGGTGCAGCTTATCGGCACTTGGCCCTGGAGCTTCGGCCGCAAACAATTGCATACCTCCTATTCCTAGTAAAGGCAATATAGCAATAGCGAGTACTATAATACCCATTCCTCCAATCCAATGTGTTAAACTACGCCAAAACAAAACACCTTTAGGGACTGCCTCAATATCGTTTAATATACTTGCTCCTGTTGTTGTAAAGCCAGACATTGTTTCAAAAAAGGCATTAGTAAAACTCGAAATACTTCCTGTAAAAACATAAGGTAAAGTACCGGCTAAAGCCATTATAATCCAACCAAAAGTTACAACTATATAACCTTCGCGCTTATTCATTTCTTTTTGATGACGTCGCGTAAATAGCATGACCAGAGCACCTATTACTAGTGTAACTATGCCCGCTAAAAATAATTGAAGCGTAACTCCATCTTTATAAATTAAACTAATAAGTGATGCGAGTAACACAAAACCACCATTAAATAATAATAGGAGCCCGAAAAAATGAAAAATGATTTTGTAGTTTAACTTCATTAAAACGCAGTATTAAAGAAATATTTTTTCTACACCTTTTATAGATTTAAGCAAACTGCAAACCACAACCCTATCGCCTTCTTGAATTTTAAAATCTCCTAAAGCAATTAAACCTACTCCATTTCTGATGACACCGCCAATAATAGCAGATCTAGGAAAATCAATCTCTTTTATAACTTTATTACAGATTACAGATGTTGCTTTGACTTCAAACTCTAACAATTCTGCATTCATGTTATTCAATTTGGTCATAGCTACAACTTCACCTTTACGTATATACCTAAAAATATTATTTGCAGCTAGTAATTTTTTATTAATAAGTGTATCGATACCAATAGACTGAGACAATTCAAAATAATCCATATTCTCAACCAAAGCAATAGATTTTTTTACACCTTTAGATTTAGCCACTAAACAAGACATGATATTGGTTTCAGAATTATCACCTACAGCAATAAAAGCATCCATATCGCTAATACTTTCTTCATTTAAAATGTCTACATTTCTACCGTCACTATTAATAACTAAAACGTTTGGTAAGACATCAGCAATATCAAAAGCACGTTCTTTACTTTTTTCTAAAAGCTTTACTTTAAACCCTTTTTGACTTAACTCTCTTGCCGATTTAAAACCTATTTGAGTTCCGCCAAGAATCATAACATTTTTTATTTCTGTATTTTCTTTACCTGTAAGTTTACAAAGTTCTTCTGCGCCACCTTCAGAGGTTATAAAAACGACATTATCTCCTTCTTTAAACAAAGTATCGCCTCTAGGGATGATAGTAAATTGGGTTCCTGCTCGCTGAATAGCTATGGGTACAAAATGAATTTCCGGAAAAATTTTAGCTGCTTGCTTAACCTTTTTTCCCACAAAAGAGGCTTCTTTTGACAAGGTTAAACCTGCCATGGTAAGCGCTCCTTCCTCAAACTCATAATTATCATTAAAGGAAGATGATTTAAGCGATAATTCAATCTCAGAAGCCGCTAAGGCCTCAGGAGAAATAAGCTCATCAATTCCAAACTTGGTAAAACCAACTTCATCCTTATGGTTTATAAATTCAGTATTAGATATTCTAGCAATGGTACGCTTTGAACCTAGTTGCTTTGCTAAAACACAGATAGTAATATTAGTGGTTTCTGAAGCTGTTACACCAATTAATAAATCACTAGTATCTACACGGGCTTCTTTTAAAATAGCAATCGATGTAGCGTCGCCTTTAATAACTTTTATATCTAAATGTGTATCAGCGTGGGCAAGACTTTCTTTATTTGTGTCTATTAAAGTAATCTCTTGAGATTCGTAAGACAATAATTTCGCTAAATGAAATCCAACTTCACCAGCTCCAGCAATAATAATTTTCATTATTTGTATATCATAAAAAGTATAACAAATATAGTATAAAATAAATATTGCTACCTTACTAATAGTCAATATAATATTTGTAAACCAATTGCATTATGCTTTTATAAAAGTTTATATTTGCTCAAAATTTTACAGATTTGTCAAAAATAAAGCCTTACAAGAATAGCGAATTAGGAAAAAAGGAACAGGTTACCAAAATGTTTGATACCATTTCTGGTGATTACGATGGATTAAATCGTGTGATTTCTTTTGGTATTGATATTAAATGGCGAAAAAAAGTGGTGAAATTGGTTAAAGAAAAACAGCCAGAAACCATTTTAGATATCGCAACAGGAACTGGAGATTTAGCTATTAATCTTGCTGAAACTAATGCCACAAAAATTATTGGTTTAGATATTAGCAGTGGCATGCTGGATATTGGTAAAGAAAAAATTAAAAAGAAAGGTTTAGAACAGAAAATTGAGATGGTTTTAGGTGATTCTGAAAACATGCCTTTTGATGATAACACCTTTGATGCCATTACCGTTGCTTTTGGAGTCCGTAATTTTGAAACTTTAGAAAATGGCTTAAAAGAAATTCTTAGAGTTTTAAAGCCTAGCGGTAATTTTGTGATTTTAGAAACATCAATGCCAGATAAAACTCCATACAAACAAGGTTACAATTTTTATACAAAAAATATTTTACCAGTTATAGGCAGAGTATTTTCTAAAGATAGAAGTGCCTATAAATATTTGTGCGAATCGGCATCAACTTTTCCTTATGGAGAAGCTTTAAACAATATTTTACGTAAAATTGGGTTTATTAATGTTGAAGATTTTCCGCAAACCTTTGGAGTGGCAACAATCTATAGAGCATCAAAACAATAAAAATGAAGCACCTTTTTCTGTTATTAGTATTTTTTTTAGTAGTTCAAACCTCTGATGCACAGTTATTCAAAAGAGAGAAGGTTACTTATGATGCAAATCAAGGAAGAGGAACTACTGATAATAATTTGTTACGTTGGGGTTACTTTTTAGGCATCAATAATTACGATTTCAATTTTGATTACAATGAGGATTTACGTGATATTTATGTAAAAAGAAGTCCAGGTTTTAGTGTTGGGTTAATTGGTAATTTACGTATTAATAAATTTATTGATTTACGCTTAGAACCAGGTTTACTAATTACAACCAGAGAGTTATATTATAGCCAAACATATTTTGAAGGGTTTCCAGATTTAAATAATTCAGATTTAAAAAGAGAAGTGAAATCTACTTACATTCATATTCCTTTATTAGTAAAACTTTCTACCAAACGAATTAATAATTTTAAGCCGTTTATTGTTGGTGGAGTTTCAACAGCCTTAAACCTTTCTAGTAACGAAACAAACCCCAATGATAATAGCAATGGCCAATTTAGAACCAAAAAGAACATGTTGTTTTATGAACTTGGTTTTGGTGTAGATTTGTATTTATATAATTTTAAATTCACTCCTTCTATACGTGGGCTTTTTGCTATTAATGATGAGTTGGTAAGGGATACAGACCCAAATAGTCCTTGGACAAGTAATATTGCAAGCATGAAAACACGAGGCGTATTTATTAACTTCACGTTTCAGTAGTTTAATCTGTACGACAAATAATATTCTCTCAATTAACTCCTTCTAAACTCACTTAATAATATAGCTGTTGCTGTTGCTACATTTAAACTTTCGGTAGCTTGCAAATCACCAAATCTTGGTATAGAAATTTTTTCATCTATAGTTGCTTCAACTTGTTTTGATATACCGTTGGCTTCATTCCCCATAACTAAAATTCCAGAATTAGGTAATTGCTTTTTATAAACGGTTTCTCCTTCCATAAAGGCTCCAAAAACAGGAGGTTCTGCTTTGCTTAAAAAAGCAGCTAAATCTACATAACTTATATTAACTCTAGTTATAGACCCCATGGTAGCTTGAATAACTTTAGGGTTAAAACAATCAACCGTTTCTTTGCTGCAAAGCAAATCTTTAATACCAAACCAATCGCAAAGTCGAATAATAGTGCCTAAGTTTCCAGGGTCTCTAATCGCATCAAGTGCCACAATCATTCCATTTAAATTTATTGGTTTTGGCTTTGGTATTTTAAAAACAGCCAAAGCTTTATTTGGTGTAGTTAAAAAACTTATACGCTTTAAATCGGCTTTAGAAATTAAAATTTCATCTTTGGCATCAATATTGAATGTTTCTGTCGTATATAATGCTTGAAGTGTTAATTTAGATTGTAATAGTTCTTTTATTGTTTTTGTACCCTCAACAACAAAAAAACCATGTTGCAGTCTATATTTTTTTTGCTTTAAACTCGTTATTAATTTTATCTGGCTTTTAGAGAGCATTAAATCTTTTTTATATTATTCATTTTTTAATTTTATAAAGAAATGAAAAAATATTTATAAGGTTAAATTACGCTTAAATTATTTAGGTGTTTTTCTGAGGAAATAATGTATTTTTGAGTCCATAACATGTATTTATTATTATTTCTTTTAATTAAAACAAACTCTTAAACCCGTAACTTGAATTAAATATAATTTCATTTGCAAAAACAACTCTTAAAAATACTACTATTATTATGTTTTACAGGATACTTTACATCCTGTGATACTGTAAAAAGAGTTGCAGAAAACGAACACTTATTAGTAAAAAACACGGTATATGTAAACGATAAAAAGAACAATACCGAAACCATATCTAATTTATTACACCAAAAGCCAAACAGTAAATTACCATTGATTGGTAATTTAAGACTTAATATTTACAATTTGGCGCGCCCAAATAGAGATTCCATTTTTGAAGCTTGGTTAGATAAAAACCCTAAAAGACGAGAACGCCTAAAAAAAGCATATTCTCAAAAGCAAGTAGACAGGCTTAAATCATCGGCTTTAGGATTTAATAATTGGTTAAAAAAAACTGGCGAGCCTCCTGTAATTGTTGATGAGAAAAAAACAGAAAAGACTGCAAAGCGGTTAAAGTCTTATTATAAATTTAATGGCTGGAGTAATGTTGACATAAAATATGACATCAACAAACTGGATAATAAGCGAGCAACTATTGATTATTTTGTAGAACATGGAGAGCCATATATAATAGATTCTATTACAAAAAGTATTTCGTCTCCCGTTATAGACTCTTTATATAAGACAATTAAAAAAGAGGCATTAATAAAGAAAAACAATCAATATGTTATTCCTATTTTAGGTTTAGAGCGTGACAGAATTTCTGCTGAAATGCGTAACTCTGGCGTGTATCATTTTAATCAAGACTATATTAGGTTTACTGTTGATACGGTTGATACTAATAAAAAAGCCAACATTGATGTTATCATTCAAGATAGAGCTATCAGAACTCAAGATTCTACTATACGAAAACCATTTAAAATTTATAAAATAAAGGATGTAAACGTATTTACAGATCACACTTTTGAAAATAATGATAAATCACCTAAAGAATCTCTTAAATTTAATGGTTATAACTTATATGCTTACGATGAAATAAAATATAAGCCTAAAGCTATCACTGATGCTATCTTTATAAACCCAGGGAGTATTTTCAGAGATATTGATAGAACACGTTCTTATAGACATATAAGTGAGTTGCGAACGTTTAAATATCCAGATATAAATTATTTTGAAAATGAAGATTCTACATTAACTGCAAATATTTATTTAACACCATTAAAAAAATTCGGGCTAGGCTTTAGCGCCGAAGTATCTAAAAGCAACATACAAGATGTTGGATTTTCATTGAGCCCTTCTTTACTTATAAGAAATATTTTTAGAGGCGCAGAAACTTTTGAAATCTCTGGAATAGCATCTATTGGAGCTTCGGATGATGCCGCAAATAATCGCGATCAATTTTTTGATATTAATGAGTTTGGAGTAGACTTAAAACTTACTTTTCCAAGATTATTCTCTCCTTTTAATACTGAAAGATTAATCCCAAAATATATGTCTCCAACTACCAGAATTAGTTTGTCAGCAACGAGTCAAACCAATATTGGCTTAGATAAGCAAACTTTTACTGGTACATTTAACTATAAGTGGAATCCAAATGCCATAGTTACTAACAGGCTTGATTTATTTAATGTACAATATGTTAGAAATCTAAATATTGGAAATTATTTTGATGTTTACCAAAACTCATTTACCACATTAAATAATATTTCAAAAACTATAAATTATAATAGTGGAAATGATTTAACTTTTCCAGATCTAACTGATGCTTTTCTAAGTGATGTTCTAAACAACAATACGTCTTTAACTCCTATTGACGACGACTATAAAACCGTATCGGCAATTAACGAACGTAAAAACAGATTGACTGAAAACAACTTAATATTCTCTTCAAGTTTTAGTTTTACTCAAGATAAGCGTCAAAATTTATTTGATGAAGATTTTTCAATATTTCGTTTTAAATTAGAAGCAGCAGGCAATTTACTAGCAAATACTTCAAAACTTTTAGGGTTAAATAAAAATGCCGATGACCGTTACGAGTTATTTAATGTCGCTTATTCTCAATACATCAAAACAGAGTTCGACTATGTAAAACACTGGGACTTAGGAAGAAAAAATGTTTTAGCAATGCGAGCTTTTTTTGGTATTGCAATCCCATACGGCAACTCCTCTAGTATTCCTTTTTCTAAAAGTTTCTTTGCAGGTGGTGCAAACGACAATCGTGCATGGACCGCTTATAGCTTAGGTCCTGGAAGCTCAGAAACCATTAATGAGTTTAACGAAGCTAATTTAAAACTTGCATTTAGTGTAGAGCAACGGTTTAATATATTCGAAAATTTAAATGGGGCAGTATTTGTTGATACAGGTAACATATGGAATGCTCTTGACGATGTTGAAGATGACAATGCTACTTTTACTAATTTCAACTCCTTAAAAGATATTGCTATTGGTTCTGGCTTTGGTTTACGTTACGATTTTAGTTTTTTTATTTTCCGTTTCGATATCGGCTTTAAAACTTATGATCCTTTTTATAGAGACCAAAACCGTTGGTTTAATGATTACAATTTTGGTAACGCAGTATATAATATTGGTATAAATTATCCTTTTTAATAACAAAGAATCACTCTATCTTTTATTAAAACTTCATTAAAAATCCTCATTGATTTATATTAAGCTGAGCTTATCTAAACAAGTATAAAAATGAGGTTTTAACACCATTCAAACTATAACGTTTTAGTTTCATTTAGATAGTTTCATCCAATAAAACCTTAACTATTTATTTAAAAATTGATTACTTTTGAAACCTACTAATTTTTAATCAATTAAATAAAAAATGGGACATAATATAAAACCAGGTGTTGCAACAGGTAAAGAAGTTCAAGCTATTTTCAACCATGCAAAAGCTAATAATTATGCACTTCCTGCTGTTAACGTTATTGGTTCAGATACTATAAATGGTGTTTTAGAAACTGCAAGAGACTTAAACGCTCCTGTAATTATTCAATTTTCAAATGGTGGCGCGCAGTTTAATGCAGGTAAAGGGTTAAGTAACGACGGGCAAAAAGCAGCTATTGCTGGTGCCGTTGCTGGTGCTAAACATGTACATACATTAGCAGAAGCTTATGGTGTTCCAGTAATTTTACATACAGACCACTGTGCTAAGAAACTTTTACCTTGGATTGATGGTTTATTAGACGCTAGTGAAGCACATTATAAAGAAACTGGGAAATCTTTATTCAGTTCTCATATGATTGATCTTTCAGAAGAGCCAATCGAAGAAAATATCGAAATCTGTAAAACCTATTTAGAAAGAATGTCTAAAATGGGTATGACTTTAGAAATTGAATTAGGTATTACTGGAGGAGAAGAAGATGGTGTTGATAATAGCGATGTTGACGACTCAAAACTATACACACAGCCAGAAGAAGTAGCTTATGCATATGAAGAATTAAGTAAAGTGAGTTCGCAATTTACTATTGCAGCGGCATTTGGTAATGTTCATGGTGTTTACAAACCAGGAAACGTAAAATTAACTCCAAAAATCTTAAAGAATTCTCAAGAGCACATTTCTAAAAAATACAACGTTGAGCACAACCATATTGATTTTGTATTCCACGGTGGTTCTGGTTCTACGGTAGAAGAAATTCGTGAAGGTATAAGTTATGGTGTAATTAAAATGAATATTGATACTGATTTACAATATGCATTTATGAGTGGAATTCGCGATTACATGGGAGATAAAGCTGAATATTTAAAAGCGCAAATAGGAAATCCTGATGGAGATGATGTGCCAAACAAAAAATTCTACGACCCACGAGTTTGGTTACGCGAAGGGGAAAAAACATTTGTAACTCGTTTAAAAAAGGCTTTCGAAGATTTAAATAACGTAAATACTTTATAAAAGGTAATTTTACTACAAATACTAAGAAAAAGGCTCTGTATAATTCAGAGTCTTTTTTTTATATTCAACTCAAAAGCAATTAATTACACAACTAAAATCAATAAAATCATTGTGGCATTACCCCAAAATTAAAAAAAGGTTTAATTTTGTCGTCGGGCTTTCCACTATATCTTTTGCAAAAAAGCAAAAGGTTAAGACTATTAACAAATAGTCGAACGGTTGCAATCCCTAATGCAATTCATGATATTAAAGATTATATAATCTAAAAAAATAAATCATATGTCTTGGTTTAAAAGAAAAGATAAAGGAATACAAACGAGTACTCAAGAAAAAAAGGACACCCCAAAGGGCTTATGGTATAAGTCTCCAACAGGCAAAATTGTAGATACTAAAGAATTAGAACAAAACTTTTATGTAAGTCCAGAAGATGGGTACCATGTTAGAATTGGCAGTAAAGAATACTTCGAAATACTTTTTGATGATAACAAATTTAAAGAATTAGATGCTAATTTAGAATCTAAAGACCCATTAAAATTTGTTGACACTAAAAAATACCCAGAACGTTTAAAAGCAGCACAAGATAAAACCAAATTAAAAGATGCAGTACGTAGCGCAGTAGGAAAATCTAAAGGAAAAGACTTAGTTATTTCTTGTATGGATTTTGCTTTTATAGGCGGCTCAATGGGTAGCGTTGTAGGTGAAAAAATTGCTCGTGCAGCAGATTATGCCCTTAAGAAAAAGCTTCCTTTTATGATTATTTCAAAATCAGGTGGAGCGCGTATGATGGAAGCAGCATTATCACTTATGCAATTAGCAAAAACATCTGTAAAATTAGCACAGTTAGCTGACGAAGGCATTCCTTATATCTCGTTATGTACAGACCCAACAACAGGAGGAACAACAGCCTCTTTTGCTATGCTTGGTGATATTAATATTGCAGAACCAGGTGCTTTAATAGGTTTTGCTGGACCTCGTATTGTTAGAGATACTACGGGAAAAGAATTACCAGAAGGCTTCCAAACCTCTGAGTTTTTACTGGAACACGGGTTTTTAGATTTTATTACACATAGACAAGAACTAAAAAACAAAGTAAATCAATACATCGATTTAATAACAAACCAACCTTTAAGATCATAACATAAAAGTGGCTGATTAGTCACTTTTTTCTTTTTAAAAGATACTCTTATAAATCATTAAAAATTACTATATTTGCCGCTCGAAAGAAAAACTTTCGTGTACATAAAAATCATTTACAATAATATTAGCATGTATTTAGATCAAAAAGCAAAAGAAAAGCTATTTAAAAAGCACGGTAAAAATGCAAAAGATACAGGTTCTGCAGAAGGACAAATTGCATTATTTACAGAAAGAATTAATCACTTAACAGAACACTTAAAAAATAATCGTAAAGATTATAATACTGAGCGTTCATTAGTAAAACTAGTTGGAAAGCGTCGTGCTTTACTAGACTACTTAACTAAGAAAGATATTTTAAGATATCGTGCCATAGTAAAAGAATTAGGATTAAGAAAATAATTAAAAGAGGCTTCACAGCCTCTTTTTTGTTTTAAATATAACTCTCACGAAAGAGTATAACTATCGTAAATAAGAAGCTAATTACAGTTTTTCATTGGTCATTACACAATAACTACACAACAACACAACGACCATTGTTTAATTAGAATTAAAAAAATTTATGATTCCACAAGTTTTTAAAGAGGTCATAGACCTAGGTGACGGTAGAGAAATTTCTATTGAAACCGGAAAATTAGCAAAACAAGCTCATGGTAGCGTTGTTGTGCAATCTGGAAAATGTATGTTATTATGTACAGTTGTTTCCAATTACAAACAAGCAGATGTAGACTTTTTACCTTTAACAGTAGACTACAGAGAAAAATTTGCAGCAGCTGGACGTTATCCAGGAGGTTTCTTTAAAAGAGAAGCAAGACCGAGTGATGGCGAAGTTTTAACGATGCGTTTAGTAGATCGCGTTTTACGTCCATTATTCCCAAAAGATTATCATTCTGAAACTCAGGTGATGATTCAATTAATGTCTCATGATGATGAAGTTATGCCAGATGCTATGGCTGGTTTAGCAGCTTCGGCAGCTATTCAATTATCAGATTTTCCATTTGAATGTCCAATCTCTGAAGCTAGAGTTGGTCGTGTAAACGGTGAATTTGTTATCAACCCAACTAGAGCACAATTAGAAGAGTCTGATATCGATATGATGATTGGCGCTTCTGCAGACTCAGTAATGATGGTTGAAGGTGAAATGGATGAGATTTCTGAAGAAGAAATGACTGAAGCTATAAAGTTTGCTCATGAAGCTATTAAAGTACAATGTGCAGCTCAAGTAGCTTTAGCTGAAGCTTTCGGTAAAAAGGAAACTCGTGAGTATGAGCCAGAAAGAGAAGATGCTGATTTAGCAAAGAAAATTCATGACATGGCATATGATAAAGTATATGCTGTAGCTCAAGCAGGTTCTGCTAAACATGAACGTGGCGCTGCTTTTGGTGAAATTAAAGAAGAAATTAAAGCATCTTTTTCTGAAGAAGAGCAAGAAGACTTTGGTGGATTAATTTCTAAGTATTATTCTAAAGCCGAAAAAGCTGCCGTTAGAGATTTAACTTTAAATGAAGGTTTGCGTTTAGATGGTAGAAAAACTGACGAAATTAGACCAATTTGGTGTGAGGTTGATTATTTACCTTCTACACATGGTTCTTCAATATTTACACGTGGGGAAACTCAAGCTTTAGCTACTGTAACATTAGGAACAAGTAGAGAAGCGAATCAAATAGATATGCCATCCTACGAAGGTGAAGAGCGTTTTTATTTACACTACAACTTCCCTCCTTTTTCAACAGGTGAAGCACGACCAATTCGTGGAACATCTCGTCGTGAGGTAGGACATGGTAACTTAGCACAACGTGCTTTAAAAGGTATGGTTCCTGAGGATTGCCCATATACAGTACGTGTAGTTTCTGAGATTTTAGAATCTAACGGTTCGTCTTCTATGGCAACGGTTTGTGCTGGTACAATGGCTATGATGGACGCTGGGGTACAATTAAAGAAACCAGTTTCTGGTATTGCTATGGGATTAATTTCTGATGCTGATTCTGGAAAATACGCTGTTTTATCAGATATTTTAGGTGATGAAGATCACTTAGGAGATATGGACTTTAAAGTAACTGGTACTGCCGATGGTATTACCGCTTGCCAAATGGATATTAAAGTAAAAGGATTATCATACGAAATTCTTGTTAATGCTTTAAAACAAGCACGTGATGGTCGTTTACATATTTTAAGTAAAATTACTGAAACTATAGAAACTCCTAATGCTGAAGTTAAAGATCATGCACCTACAATGGTAACTAGACGTATTCCTAATGAGTTTATTGGAGCTTTAATTGGTCCTGGCGGAAAAGTTATTCAAGAGCTTCAAAAAGAAACTGAGACAACTATTGTTATTAATGAAGATCCTGTTACTGAAGAAGGTATTGTTGAAGTTTTAGGTGTAGGAAGTAAAGGTATCGATGCAGTTATGGCAAAAATCGATTCTTTATTATTTAAACCTGAAGTTGGTAGCGTTTATGAAGTAAAAGTGATTAAAATGCTTGATTTTGGCGCTGTTGTAGAATATACAGATGCACCAGGTAATGAAGTTTTATTGCACGTAAGTGAATTAGCTTGGGAACGTACTGAGAATGTATCAGATGTTGTAAACATGGGCGATGTTTTTGATGTGAAGTATTTTGGAATTGATTCTAGAACACGTAAAGAAAAAGTATCTCGTAAAGCAATTTTACCAAAACCTGAAGGTTATGTAGCAAGACCACCAAGAGACAATAATCGAGGTGGGCGTGATAACAGAGGTAGAGATAATCGTGGGCGTGATAATCGTCGTGATGACAGAAGACCTAGAGAAGATAAGAAAGAGGATTAATTTTTAATCTTCAAAACTTTCAAAGCCCGTCAAGTTTAAACTTAGGCGGGTTTTTTATTTAATTAAAAATGGGTTAACAACAGAATATTCAACTGCTTGTATCATATAAAAAATGCAAAAAGGTAAAGTGACTTTTTTAAGACTTTTGCGTCATAATTATATAGATTACAAAAATTTATTTTATTTTTTTGTAACAAAAAGTAAAATTTGTGCGTATAACTAATGAACAACCTATTTATTCACAATTAAATCACAAGAGAATATTAGATGAGACAACTTAAAATTACAAAGCAGGTTACTAATAGAGAAACTGCTTCGTTAGATAAATATTTACAGGAAATTGGTAAGGTAGATTTAATTACAGCCGATGAAGAGGTAGAATTAGCTCAACGCATTAAAGCTGGTGATCAAATTGCTTTAGAGAAATTGACAAAAGCTAATTTGCGTTTCGTAGTATCTGTGGCTAAGCAATATCAAAACCAAGGGCTTACTTTACCAGATTTAATTAATGAAGGAAATTTAGGATTAATTAAAGCAGCACAACGCTTTGATGAAACACGTGGTTTTAAATTTATATCTTATGCTGTGTGGTGGATTCGTCAATCGATTCTTCAAGCATTAGCTGAACAATCTCGTATTGTACGTTTACCTTTAAATAAAATTGGTTCTATTAACAAAATTAATAAAACGTTTGCCTTTTTAGAGCAAAGTCATGAGCGCCCACCTAGTGCTGAAGAAATTGCTAAAGAGCTTGACATGACTATCAATGATGTTAAAGAGTCTATGAAAAACTCTGGTCGTCACGTAAGTATGGATGCCCCTTTAGTTGAAGGAGAAGATTCTAACTTATATGATGTATTAAATAGTGGTGAATCGCCA
Source organism: Jejuia spongiicola (assembly GCF_023502325.1). NCBI lineage: Bacteria > Pseudomonadati > Bacteroidota > Flavobacteriia > Flavobacteriales > Flavobacteriaceae > Jejuia > Jejuia spongiicola. Next base: position 57,749 of record NZ_JAMFLZ010000002.1, on the reverse strand, counting down.
AATCCTGATAGAGAATTATTACACGAATCGTTACGTACTGAAATTGAGCGTGCTTTAGAAACATTAACACCGCGCGAAGCAGATGTTATTCGCTTATACTTTGGTTTAGGAAACCAGCACCCAATGACTTTAGAAGAAATTGGTGAGACTTTCGATTTAACTCGAGAGCGTGTTAGACAAATAAAAGAGAAAGCTATACGTAGATTAAAACATACGTCTAGAAGTAAAATATTAAAAACTTATTTAGGTTAGTAATTAAATTACGACTAAATTACGACAACAAACAGTTTCACATAACTGTTCGTTTTTTGATTGATGAAAGAACCCTCGGCTGATTACCGAGGGTTTGTTTTTTTATACTATTTTTGCGGCAAATAAAATAACATATCAATATGAGTTCTAAATTAATTGCACCTTCAGTTTTAGCGGCAGACTTTGCCAACCTTCAACGCGATATAGAAATGGTTAATCAAAGTGAAGCTGATTGGTTTCATATTGATATTATGGACGGGGTTTTTGTTCCTAATATATCATTTGGCATGCCTGTTTTACAAGCTATTGCTAAGCATGCTAAAAAAACTATCGATGTGCATTTAATGATAGTTGACCCAGATCGATATATTAAAACATTTGCTGAATTAGGCAGCAACATACTTACTGTGCATTATGAAGCTTGTACACATTTACACCGCACGCTTCAGGCCATTAAAGCAGAAAACATGAAAGCTGGTGTGGCACTAAACCCGCATACTAACATTAACGTTTTAGAGGATATCATTAACGACATTGATTTAGTCTGTTTAATGAGTGTAAATCCTGGGTTTGGCGGCCAAAGTTTTATAGAAAACACATATTCTAAAGTACAACAACTTAAGGCTTTAATTACACGCAAGGGAGCTTCAACACTTATAGAAATTGATGGTGGTGTTACAAATAAGAATGCAAAAGCATTAACGCAAGCCGGAGCCGATGTTTTAGTTGCTGGTAGTTATGTCTTTAAAAGCAATAACCAACCAGAAACCATTAAAGATTTAAAGGCTATTGCTAATTCTTAAAACTGCTTTAACAAATATTTTATTAAATCGGTAGTTGTTACAATACCTACTAAAATAGAGTCGTCAACAACTGGAAGTGCGTGAAATTCATTTTCTGCTAAGATTTCTGCAACTTCTTTAATGGTAGTTTCGCTTGTTACATTTATTAAGTTTTTTGTCATCACTTGCTCAATTGTAAACATATTATAAACCACTGAGTCAACATTATATTCATCATTTGTAGCATCAGCAAAACTTATCCGCAACAAATCGGAATAACTTAACATTCCTATTATTGACTCACCAGTAACTACTGGGATGTGCCTAATATTATGTCTTTTAAAAAGCATTTCTGCTCTTTCTAAATCGTCAGCTCTACTCAAAGCTATAACTTCTTTCGACATTATTTCTGAAACTGGAGTTCTTCTTTTCATGATATTCCATTTTAAAATTCTATACTAAAAGTATAAATGAAAAACAGAAAAAAGTATGATAAAAATCATGATTGAAGACATTTTAATTACCCTAAAATCCAGCTATATTAAAATTAAGCATTTGTTTTACTTTATCGTAAACTTTTGGGAATTGTAATTTAAATTCTTGAGGTGTTTCAATAAAATTTTCAATTATAACAGCAACAAATTCAAACTGATTCGTAAAAGCATATTTTCTAAAATAATCAGACCTCATTAACTTACTTCTTAAATCTTCGTTTGCTGATAATAATTTTGTTAACTCTTTAAATGAGTCACTAAAAATTGTGGAGCTCACATCACGTTCTTTCATGCTATTTATATGTATGGCATGAGTAAATTCGTGAATTCCTAAATTTAAATTATCATTCTCATCATTAAAACCAGCTATAAAATCTTCCCACGATAATACTAAAGCCTTTAATTTGGGGTTAAATTCTCCTTTATGATAGGCGTTATTAGTGTTTGAATAAAACTTGTTTGGGTAAACCACTATTTTAGAAATAACACCAATATAGAAATCTCTAAATCCAAAAGTTAACATAACGGCAGTAGCCGAAATTAAAACTTTCACCTCATCAGTAATTCTATTACCATCTCTTCCTATAAAATCTTTGTCTTTAATAAATAGTGCTACTCTGTGCTCAAAATACCTCTTTTCCTTTTCTGTTAAGTTTTTATAAAAAGTAAAATGATTTTTTAATATAGCTTTTTGCGACACACTTAATTGTCTTAAAAAAACATAAAAATGATTGTATAATGGCTTTTTATGTTTTAAAACATATGCCATTTCTGTCATTTTAAAAGCATAATGTAGAAACAGCCAACCTAATGCCCCAAATAAAATGGTCAATATAATCTTACTACCATAAGTATAAGATTCATTAATAAATAAAAATAGATTATATAGCATACATGTTTTAAAAGATTAAAACTACAAGAATGTATTCATTATTAACATAATAATAGGGTATTTATTTTTCATTTTATAAAAAAAAGCGAGCCATATAGCTCGCTTTTTTTTATAAAAGTGACCGCGAAGGGATTCGAACCCCCAACCCTCAGAGCCGAAATCTGATATTCTATCCAGTTGAACTACGCAGCCGTTATTTACTTTATGATAATTTTTGTCTAACTATACTTGAAATCGTTTTTCCGTCTGCTTGTCCAGCCAGCTCTTTACTTACAATCCCCATAACTTTACCCATATCTTTCATGCCTTGAGCTCCTATATTATCAATAGTCATTACAACTACCTTTTCTATTTCTTCTTCACTTAAAGCCTCTGGTAAAAACTGTGCTATTACATCTGCTTCAGCAATTTCAGGAGCTGCTAAATCTTCACGATTCTGCTCTAGATAAATTGCTGCACTATCTCTACGTTGCTTTACTTGCTTCTGAAGTATTTTAAGCTCTTGCTCTTCAGTTAATTCTTCTTTTGCACCACTTTCTGTTTGAGCTAATAAAATAGCAGATTTAACTGCTCTTAAAGCTGTTAAAGCCGTTTGATCTTTAGCTTTCATGGCGCTTTTTAAAGCCGACATAATATCTTGTTGTAAACTCATGTATTCTTTTTTTGATATGCGAAGATAAAAATAATTAAAAAGAAATGCCCGAAAAGCTAAGGGTACTTTTCGGGCACATAAATAAGTAAGTTCTAGTAATATATTAATCTACATTATCGTGTAAAAAAGAATTGCTGCTTCTTAATTGAATATCATCATTATCATCTAAACCTATAGTTGTTCTAGACATATCGGTTTCGGAAGAGTGCTTTGCATCTTCTAAATTCACACCTTGACGTTTGTATGCTGGTACTTTTTCAATGTCATCAATCTTAGCATTATTGAATTTATAATTAAACTCTTTCATTTTACGTCTGCGTTCTTCTGCTCTTTCTATCAACAATTCTGAAATAGGACTGTTCATAGGGTCAGCTTCTTCAACTGATGATTCTTCAACGACTTCTTCTTTTAAAACCTTCTTTTCAAAAACAACATCATTATCTATTTCTTCTACAACTTCGTTAGATTCTGGTACTCTTTTATTCATTGCAGATTCTACCTCAGCATAATCATCTAACACATAGCGTACATCTCCTTTCTCATTTGTTTCATTCACCGTGATTAGCTCTACGTAATCTTTAACTGGGATATCTTTAGTTTCTTCATCTAATTGATAAGAAATAATATCCTCTGCATTTACATCTTCTTCAATGTCTGAAGATAAGGGCAAATCGAATGTTAATGTTATTTGTTGTTCTTCTTCAATATAATCTGAAATCACCTCAACATCTGTTATATCTTCTAGGTCATCAGACATTCTTGTTACTGGCTTGATTATAAAATCTTCTTCTTCAACAATATCGGCTTTAACTTCATCATAAACTACATCAATGTTTTTAATAATTTCTGATGTCGGAATTAGGTTTATGTCTTTTGAAAACACATCAATGTTTTCTGCAATAGAGTCTTCTTTTACAACTGTTTTTTGAGGTTGTTTTATTGGCTCTTCTTCTGATTCTAAGTCTAAAGTATGCCTAACTACTGGTGTCTCTTTCTTCTCTTCTAATTCAACTATAGGTTCAATAATAACAGGTTCAGCAGCTTTTACATTAGCATCTTCATCTTCACTTAATGAATGTACTACTTTTTTGGTTTCTGTATTAGAAATTTCATCTTGTTGCTCCACATTAAATCCAGTAGCTATAATGGTAACTGCGATAGATTCTTCTAATGCTTCATCTTCACCAACACCCATAATAATATTTGCACCATGACCAGCTTCGGTTTGAATATGATCATTTATTTCTCCAATTTCATCAATAGTTATTTCATGCGATCCTGAAACAATTAGTAGCAATACATTTTTAGCACCAGTAATTTTATTATCATTTAATAACGGCGAATCTAAAGCTTTTCGAATAGCATCTTGTGCACGATTTTGACCAGATGCTAATGCAGATCCCATAATAGCTGTTCCGCTATTACTTAATACCGTTTTTGCATCTCGTAAATCAATATTTTGTGTATAGTGATGTGTAATAACTTCGGCTATACCACGAGCAGCAGTTGATAGCACTTCATCAGCTTTAGAAAAACCAGCTTTAAAACCAAGGTTTCCATAAACTTCGCGAAGTTTATTATTATTTATTACAATTAAAGAATCTACAACATCTCTTAATTTTTCAATTCCTTTTTGGGATTGTTCAATACGCATTTTACCTTCAAAAGCAAAAGGCATAGTTACAATACCAACTGTTAGAATATCTAAATCTTTAGCCATTTTGGCAATTATTGGAGCTGCACCTGTTCCTGTACCACCTCCCATTCCAGCTGTTATAAAAACCATTTTTGTATTAGTATCTAGCATTGTTGAAATGTCATCGAAACTTTCAACAGCAGACTGCTCCCCTATATCTGGATTAGCACCGGCTCCCAATCCTTCGGTTAAATTAACACCTAATTGGATTTTGTTTGGAACACCACTATTTTGAAGCGCTTGTGCATCTGTATTACAGATGTAAAAATCGACTCCTTTAATACCTTGTTGGAACATATGGTTAATGGCATTACTACCACCGCCTCCAACACCAATAACTTTAATAACATTTGATTGATTTTTTGGTAAATCAAATGCGATGCTTTCGAATTCTTTTTTGCTGCTCATAAATTCTGTTTTACTGGGGTTTTATACTTTTATATTTTTAATTCAATGGTTTATATTTACTCAGCGTTATCTAAAAAATCTTTAACGCGTTCTGTTAGCTTATCGAGAAACGACCGTCGTTCTTTAACTGGTTTCTCTTTAATTTCTTCTTCATGATTTTCTTCTTCTTCAATTTCTTTTTGCTGCTGCTCTACTTTTTTTCTCTCTTGACGTTTTAAACCATCCAAAACCAATCCTACTGCTGTTGCATACAAAGGGCTAGTAATGTCATCATCACTATCACCTGCTAAATGCTCGTTAGGATAGCCTATTCTGGTATCCATTCCCGTAATATATTCTACTAATTGTTTTAAGTGCTTTAACTGGCTTCCTCCTCCAGTTAAAACAATACCAGCTATTAGTTTTTTCTTTTGTTCTTCGTGTCCGTAATTTTTAATCTCAACATAAACTTGCTCTACAATTTCTACAACACGAGCATGAATAATTTTTGATAAATTCTTTAATGTTATTTCTTTTGGTTCTCTACCACGTAATCCTGGAATAGAAACAATCTCATTGTCTTTATTCTCACCTGGCCATGCTGAACCAAATTTTATTTTTAAAAGCTCTGCTTGCTTTTCTATAATTGAGCAGCCTTCTTTTATATCTTCAGTAATCACATTTCCTCCAAACGGGATAACAGCAGTATGACGAATTATACCATCTCTAAAAATAGCTAAATCGGTAGTTCCTCCTCCTATATCAATTAATGCTACACCAGCCTCTTTCTCTTCTTGACTTAATACTGCATTTGCTGATGCCAACGGCTCCAATGTAATGCCTTCTAAATTTAAACCTGCGCTTTGTACACAACGCCCTATGTTTCGAATTGAAGACACTTGCCCAACCACTACATGGAAGTTTGCTTCTAGCCTACCTCCATACATACCTATAGGTTCTTTTATTTCGGCTTGTCCATCAACTTTATATTCTTGCGGCAATACGTGAATTATTTCTTCACCCGGAAGCATTACCAATTTATGAACTTGATTGATGAGTCTATCTATATCTTCTTCATCTATAACATGTTCCGAATTTGGTCTGGTAATATAATCGCTATGTTGAAGACTACGAATATGTTGCCCAGCTATACCAACGGTTACACCCATAATTTTCATATCAGCAGCAACTTCAGCCTCTTGAACTGCCTGCTGAATTGATTGAATAGTTTGCGTAATATTGTTTACAACACCACGATGTACACCTAAGCTTTTAGATTTACCAATACCTAAAATTTCAACTTTGCCGTATTCGTTTTTACGACCAATCATAGCCACAATTTTTGTGGTTCCTATGTCTAATCCTACTGCTAAATTATGCTCCATGGTTTACGTTTTGGTACACACTACTTGGTTTTCAAATTGCAAATTAACTTTGCTATAATTATTAAGCGTTTTTTCTTTTTGATTTTTTTGATAAAACGCTTTTAGGTTATTAATTTTTTTGTCTAAAAAACTAACATCACCTAATTGAACTAAAAATTTGCATTGCCTAAGTTTCAAGTATATTTTTTTATTAACACTTTGATGAATTTCAATAACATTCTTTTTTAAGAAATCATCCGTATTAATTTTACTTGCTACTTTATAGACATTTTTTAAATTATTTTTTTCAATATAACCAGTAACTAAGGGTACTCTAGCTGAATAATTATCAGATAACGGCATGTATAAACCTTCATCATCAATATAATAAGACGCATTTGTACTTACTCGTGCAATAGGTGTTTTTTGTTCAATTTCTGCATTAAGTGTACCATTTACAGCAACATACACTTCTGCAGTTTTTATCATTGGATTAGATTTTAGGGCATTTTCTAATTCATTCAAAACTAAAGTTTCTTTGGGTACATTTTTAACCCCTCTATAATTTTGTATTAACAATTTACTAACAGTCTCATTTGTAATAAAAAGGTTGTCGTCGCCAATAAACTTAACATTGGGCTTAGTTATTACTCTTTGCCCATTTCTATTTGAAGAAAAGGCAAACAAGAAGACCACTAAACTTAGCAGAACAATCATTTTTATGTAACTCCAATTAACTCGCAACACTTAAGGCCTTTTTTATATGTTTTACTTCCTCTCCTATATCACCGGCTCCTATTGTCAATACAATTTGAGCATTACTTTTTTCTATTTTTGAAAGTAATTCTGCTTTGCTTACTAGCAGCTTATTTTCATTATTCACTTTTCCTAATAACCAATAAGATGTTACACCCTCAATAGGTAGTTCTCTAGCAGGGTAAATATCTAATAGTATTACCTCATCAAATTGCGATAAGCTTTTAGCAAATTCGTCAACAAAATCACGTGTTCTTGAATACAAATGAGGTTGAAAAATTGCCAATACTTTTTTACTAGGATACATTTCTCTAACCGCCTGATATACAGCATTAATTTCTTCTGGATGATGCGCATAATCATCAATAAAAACTAAATCATCAGTTTTTATATGATATGTAAATCTTCTTTTCACACCTTTATAAGATGCTAAAGCATTGGCGAGCTGCTGGTTAGGGCAACCATATTCTACAGCCATCGCCAAGGCTATTAATGCATTCGACAAATTATGTCTCCCAGGCAGGTTAAATTGTAAATTTTCCAGCACTGTTTTTGGCGTTTTCAAATCAAAAACATATGTGCCGTTTTTTATTTTTTTATTTTGAATGGTATAATCTGAATTATCTTCAATTCCATAAGTAATTCCATGTAAAGGCAATCCGCTTTTAACGAATAGCTTCCCATTAGGTTTGATTCGTTTCGAAAATGCTTTAAATGATTCGTGCAAAGCATCAGCCTCTCCATAAATATCCAAATGATCAGCGTCCATTGATGTTATGCATGCAAAGTTTGGTGATAGCGCTAAAAAGGATCTATCAAACTCATCAGCTTCAACAACCGAAACCTCATTACCTTTAAGTATTAAGTTAGAATTATAATTTTCACTAATCCCTCCTAAAAAAGCTGTTAACTCCACACCACATTCATACATTAAATGCCCAAGAATGCTCGTAGTTGTTGTTTTTCCATGCGTACCAGCAATAGCTAAACAAAAAGTGTTTTCTGTTATTAATCCTAATACTTTAGATCGTTTTAAAACTTGAAAACCATTAGTTTTAAAATAATTATATTCTGCATGACTCTTAGGGATAGCTGGAGTATAAACTACCAGTGTATTTTCAGGATCTAAAAATTTATTATCTATATTTTCTATTGAATCTTCAAAATGTATATCAATACCTAAAACGGTTAACTCGTCAACAATTGTTGTTTTAGTTTTATCATAGCCAGATACATTCTTATTATTAGCATTAAAATATCGCGCTAAAGCACTCATACCAATACCTCCAATACCAATAAAATAGATGTTATGTATCTTGTTTAAATTCATTTATTTTTTAAGTAGTTTATCTATTTCGTCTACTATTTCTTTTGTAGCATTAATTAATGCCAGTTTTTTTATGTTTTCTCCTAATTCCTTTTGTTTATCTGGAGATGCTATGAGTTGTGAAAACTTATTCTCAAAATCGACATCTAAATCTTCTTCTTTAATTAGTAGTGCTGCATCATTATTTACTACCGCCATAGCATTTTTTGTTTGATGATCTTCAGCTACATTTGGCGACGGAATAAAAACTACAGGCTTACCTACAATACAAAGTTCTGAAACCGAAATTGCTCCTGCTCTAGAAATCACTACATCTGCAGCTGCATAGGCATAGTCCATATTATTTAAAAACTCATAAACTTGGATTCCTTCGGTATTGTTATAAATTTTATACTGCTGATAATACAGCTTACCACATTGCCAAATTATTTGTACATTTTGAGTATCAAAAAAATCTAACTCCTTTTCAATTAGTTCATTTATTCGTCTAGAGCCTAAACTGCCTCCAATAACTAACAGTGTATATTTACCATGTTTTAAATTAAAATGGTTTTTGGCATCAACTGTTTTTGTATCAATGTCCAACAAATCTTGTCGCACTGGATTTCCGGTTTTAATCATTTTCTCATTAGAAAAAAAACGCTCTAGTCCATCATATGCAACACATATTTTATTAGCCTTTTTAGCCAATAACTTGTTCGTTATTCCTGGAAACGAATTTTGCTCTTGTATTACACTTGGTATTTTATTTGAAGCTGCTACATATAACAATGGGCCGCTTGCAAAACCACCTGTACCAATAGCAACATCTGGCTTAAAGGATTTAATAATTTTGCGAGCTTTCCATAAACTACTAATCAATTTAAAAGGAAACATTAAATTTTTTAACGTAAGCTTTCGCTGAATTCCAGAAATCCACAAACCCTCTATATCATACCCAGCTTGTGGTACTTTTTCCATTTCCATTCTATCCTTAGCTCCAACAAATAAAAATTCAGCATCTGGATAACGAAACTTTATTTCGTTAGCAATGGCAATAGCAGGGTAAATATGACCTCCCGTTCCGCCTCCAGATAATATGATTTTATAACTACTCATTTAAATTGTTTCCGATAGAATTTCTAAGGGATTATCCTCATTACTTTCTTTTTCCTTTATTTCTTCTCGTTTAGCACTTACACTAAGTATAATTCCTATAGCTAAACATGTCATCCAAATAGATGTTCCTCCGCTACTAATTAATGGCAATGTTTGTCCTGTTACTGGAAATAATTCTACTGCAACTGCCATATTAATTAAAGCCTGAAACACAATAGGTAAACCAACGCCAAGAACTAAAAGTTTTCCAAAAATAGTATCAGACTTTTGTGCTGCAATAACTATTCTAAACAACAACCACATATATAGAATCATGATTGTAAAGCCGCCTAACAATCCATACTCTTCAATGATTATGGCGAATATAAAATCGGATGACGATTGTGGTAAAAAATTCTTTTGTATACTTTTTCCTGGACCTACTCCTTGAATACCGCCAGAGGCTATAGCAATTTTAGCTTTCTCTATTTGATAATCGGCTTGAGTGTCTTCTCCATTTGAATAATTTTTAATTCTATTTTCCCAAGTAGTCACCTTAACATTTAATGGCCCTGAAGTTAATTTTGCAGCCATCACAAAAAGCACTAAAGCTAATAATCCAGAGCCTAAAATCACTCCTATATAGCGCATAGGATACCCTCCTAAAAAAACCAATACTAAAACCATTAAAAACATTATGGCAGCTGTTGAAAAATTTGAAGGAAGAATTAATGCTAAAATTAAAAATACTGGCACCCAAAGTGGCAATATAGATTCTTTAAAAGTTATTACTCTATCCTTTACTTTAGACATATACCTCGCTACATAAACCATAAGTACTACTAATGCCAATGTTGATGTTTGAAATGACATCCCCACAATTGGTATCTGAATCCACCTACTTGCACTTGCTCCTTCAACAACCGTTCCTTGTAACATTGTAATGCCCAACAACACTAAAACAATAGGAATCATTACTAATGATAATCCTCGAAAATATCGGTATGGTATTTTATGCACGCCATACATTATTGCAAACCCTAAAAACAAATGCATAAAGTGTTTAACAAAAAACGCAAAAGTATTTCCGTTTCCGCCTCTATATGCCAAATTACTAGCAGCACTATAAACAGGCAAAAACGATAGTATAGCCAACAACGCAACTATTGCCCAAATTAAACGATCTCCCTTTATATTTTTAAATAATGTTTGCACTTATTTTTTATAAATTTCTTACTGCATTTTTAAATTGACGTCCTCTGTCTTCATAGTTTTCAAACAAATCGAAACTAGCACACGCAGGCGACAACAATACATTATCTCCAGCTTCGGCTATTTTATAGGCTATTTTTACAGCTTCGCTCATAAATTGTGTTTCAATTATAATGTCAACCATATTACCAAACGTATTCATCAGTTTTTCGTTGTCAACACCTAAGCAAATAATTGCTTTTACTTTTTCGTTTACAAATTGAAACAATTCTTCATAATCATTTCCTTTATCTGTTCCACCAACAATCCAAACCGTTGGCGTATCCATACTTTCCAAAGCGTAATATGTTGCGTTTACATTGGTGGCTTTTGAGTCGTTTATGTATTGAACTTTATTAATTTTTAACACTTGCTCTAAACGATGTTCGACTCCTTGAAAATTTTCTAAGCTCTCACGAATGGTTTGCTTTCTAATTTTTAATAAATGTGCAACAGTTGAGGCTGCCATTGCATTTTTAATGTTATGTTTTCCCTCTAATGCTAGATTTGTTGTTGGCATAATTATTTGGTTGTTATCTATTGTTATTATAATTTTTTCTTTGTCTAAATACGCGCCATTTTTAATAGTTTTTTTTAATGAAAATGGCAATAATGTTGATTGAACTGGGTATTCTTTTAAATGATTAGTGATTACTTCATCATCTGCATCATAAATCAAATAATCATGTTTTGTTTGATTTATGGCTATTCTAAATTTAGAAGCGATATAGTTTTCAAATTGATAATCATATCTATCCAAATGATCAGGAGTTATATTAGTAATTACTGCTATATGTGGTTTAAAATCAATAATATCATCTAATTGAAAACTACTGATTTCAAGTACATAATTTTTAAAATCATGCTCCAAAACCTGTTTAGCAAAACTGTCGCCAATATTTCCCCCTAACCCAACATTTAGCTCTTGCTTTATAATATGATGTGTTAACGATGCTGTGGTTGTTTTACCATTACTTCCAGTAATTCCAACAATTATAGCATCAGTATATTTTGATGCAAATTCAATTTCTGAAACCACCTTAATTCCTTTAGTTCGAATTTGTTTTATCAAATCAACCTTATCTGGAATTCCTGGGCTTTTCATGACAGTGTTCGCATTTAGAATTTTTTCTTCAGAATGCTTTTCATCTTCCCATTCAATCTCATTATGTATAAGAACTTGTTTATATTTTTCTTTTATTTTTCCTTTATCCGAAACAAAAACCTCGTATCCTTTTTTCTTTCCTAAAAGCGCTGTTCCCACACCACTTTCTCCTGCTCCTAATATGACTAATCTTTGTTTTGTCATTTCGTTTTCATTTCATATGATTCTCGCCTTCGCGAGAATGACGAATTTACTATCGTATTTTCAAGGTCACTATTGACAGTATCGCTAACAAAATGCCTATAATCCAAAAGCGTGTTACTATTTTACTTTCGTGATATCCCGATTTTTGATAGTGATGATGTAATGGTGACATTTTAAAAATGCGACGTCCTTCCCCGTATTTTTTCTTGGTGTACTTAAACCAACTCACTTGCATAATTACAGACATATTTTCTGCTAAAAATATACCGCACAAAACTGGAATTAACCACTCTTTACGAACTGCAATCGCTATAACTGCTATAACACCCCCTATAGTTAAACTTCCTGTATCACCCATAAAAACCTGTGCAGGAAAAGTGTTATACCATAAAAAGCCAATAAGTGCTCCTACGAAAGCTGCGATATAAATAGTAATTTCTTCAACCCTTGGGATATACATAATATTGAGGTACTCTGAGAAAATAATATTACCAGAAACCCATGCAAAAATTCCCAAAGTGAGCACTATTATTGCTGAAGTACCAGCTGCTAATCCATCAATTCCGTCTGTAAGATTTGCGCCATTTGAAACCGCAGTTATTATTAAAATTGATATTAGAATAAATATAATCCACGCATACTTTTCCAAGTCTGGACTAATCCATGTAATTAAATCTGAATAATCAAACTCGTTTCCTTTTACAAAGGGAATGGTTGTTTTTGTTGATTTTACTTCCTCCTTAAATAGTTTTGAAGCTTCTATTTTTGGGTTTTCGGCTAAAAGTTCCTGCTGTACTTCTAACGGAAGTTTTTCTTTCATCGTTACATCATCATGAAAAAACAAGGTAGTACCTATAATAATTCCAAGTCCAACTTGTCCCAAGATTTTGAAACGCCCTTTTAAGCCTTCTTTATCATTTTTAAACTTCTTTAAATAATCATCAATAAACCCAATAACTCCCATCCAGAGCGTAGTTACAATCAATAAAATGATGTAAATATTTTCCAATTTCGCGAGTAATAATACTGGTATTAAAGTGGCAAGAATAATAATGATTCCGCCCATAGTTGGCGTTCCTGCTTTTTGCGCTTGTCCATCTAAACCCAAATCCCTAATAGTCTCTCCCATTTGTTTTTTCTGAAGAAAACGAATTATTCTTTTTCCATATATAGTAGATATAAGCAACGATAAAATCATAGCCAAAGCTGCACGAAACGTTAAGAATCCGAAAAGTGTAGCTCCTGGAAATTGGAATTGTTTTTCTAAATATTCAAATAGGTAATACAACATTTATATATTGATTATTTTTTATTTCTGTAATTGCTTTAAAAACTCTTGTACTATTTTATAATCATCAAAATCAAATCTTTGACCTTTAATTTCTTGATAGGTTTCGTGCCCTTTGCCCGCTATTAAAATGATATCGTTAGGTTGAGCTAACTGACAAGCTGTTTTAATAGCTTGTTTTCTATCGGATATGGTTACAATTTTTTTAAAATTTTGAGGCTCAACACCTTTTTCTATGTCTTCAAGAATAACCTCAGGAGCTTCACTTCGCGGATTATCGCTTGTAAAAATCACTTTAGTACTTAATGCTGATGCAATGTGTCCCATTTTTGGGCGCTTAGTTTTATCTCTATCTCCACCGCAACCAACGACGGTTATTAATTCTTCATTTTTAGTACGAATACTATTGATGGTTTCCAGCACATTTTTTAAAGCATCTGGCGTATGCGCATAATCTACAATTGCAGTGATTTTTTCATCTGAAATGATATATTGAAATCGTCCGCTTACACTTTCCAGCTCGCTTATCAATCTTAGAATTTCAACTTTTTCTAAACCTAACAATTCTGCAGTAGCATAAATTGCCAATACATTGTAGGCATTAAAATTTCCGATAAGGCGTGTCCAAACTTCGCTATCATTAACCTTAAGCAACAAGCCTCCAAACTGATTTTCTAGAATTTGTGCTTTATAGTCAGCATATCCTTTTAAAGCATAAGTGTATTTTTTTGCTTGTGTGTTTTGCAGCATTACCAATCCGTTTTTATCATCTGTATTCACAAGGGCAAATGCTTTTGATGAGAGCGTATCAAAAAACGTTTTTTTCACATCTCGGTATTCCGAAAATGTATTGTGATAATCTAAATGATCGTGAGACAGATTGGTAAAAATGCCACCTTCAAAACATAATCCCTCAATTCGGTTTTGATGAATTCCGTGAGAACTAACTTCCATAAAGCAAAACTCGACTCCAGCATCATTCATTTCTTTTAAATACTTATTTATAGTTAAAGAATCTGGAGTTGTATGTGTTGCTTTATATACCTTATTATCTACTAATATCTTTACTGTTGAAAGCAAACCTACTTTGTATCCTGCCTTTTTAAACAATTGACTTAACAAACTTGCAACAGTTGTTTTACCATTTGTTCCTGTAACCCCAACAAGCTTTAAGTTTTCTGAAGGCGCATCATAAAAATTAGATGCCATAATAGCTAAAGCACTATTAGAATTATCAACCTCGACATAAGTAATACCATCTATCAAATTATCTGGTAAAGTTTCACAAATAATTGCTATTGCTCCGTTTTTTATAGCAACATCAATGAATTTATGCCCATCAACCACATTACCTTTAATAGCAACAAATAAATCGGCCTTTTTAATGTTTCTAGAATCAAAATGAATATTATTAATAGACACACCAGTACTTCCAACAACAGCGTTGAGAGTTACTTTATATAATATGTCTTTTAATATCATCATGATGCTTTTAAAACAATGGTTTGATTATCTTTTAGCTTTACATTTTTATTGATTGATTGTTGTTTTACAATACCACTACCACTAAGTTTTACTTTTACATTTACATCCATATTTTCCAATAATGCCAAAGCATCCATAGCTGGTAAGCCCACCACATTAGGCATTATAGTTTTATAGGTTTGAGCTGTTTTGTAAAAATTTTCGTATTCTTTTTCAGTTGATGCGGTTTTAACTTCCAAGGACTCTACCTCATCAATAATAGGTGTATCTGTAAATATTTTTTGAGCCACTTTTTTGAACACAGGCCCAGACACATCTGCTCCATAATACCCAATACCTTTTTCTGGCTCATGTATAACTACTATGCATGAGTATTTAGGGTTATCTGCTGGAAAATACCCAGCAAAAGATGAGATATAATTTAATTTTGATTTGTCTCTATAATCCTTTTGACAGGTCCCAGTTTTTCCTGCCATTGAGAAGTTTTTAGAATACAATCTATTACCAGTTCCGTGTTTTTTCTCAACAACATTTTTTAACAATTGCTGAACTTTTGCAACAGTTTCTTTTGAGCATACTCGTTTGTTGATTACTTCTTTTTCAAAAGGCACAATGGTTTTATCAAATTCTTTAACTTCTTTTAAAAACTGTGGTTTCACCATCACGCCATCATTAGCAATAGCATTATAAAAGGTTAATGTTTGTAATGGCGTGAATGACACACCGTAACCAAACGCCATCCATTGCAATGCAATACCACTCCAACGTTTATTTTTTATTCTTGGGTCTGGAATAATTGGACTTGATTCTCCAATAATTGGTAATCCCAACTTTTCATTCAAACTCATATCATAAAGCCTATCAACAAACTTGCTAGGCTTTTCTTTATAAGCATGATCTATAGCTGTTACTATACCAGTATTAGAAGATAACTCAAAAGCTTTAGACACGGTTATTTTCCCATAACCTTTATGATTCGAATCGTCTACATGTTTACCGTAAAAAGTTAATCTTCCTTTTTTTGTATCTACTACATCACTTGTATCTATAACTTTATCTTCAAGAGCTGCTGTAATAGCCATTAATTTAAACGTAGACCCCGGCTCGTGAGATTCCCATACAGCATAATTTCTCCTTTCATAATAATTACCAAGCGAATTTCTACCTAGGTTTGCTATAGCTTTTACTTCTCCTGTTTTGGTTTCCATAACCACCACACAGCCATGATCTGCTTTATATTTCTCTAATTGTTCCAAAAGTGCATGATGCGCTATATCTTGAATATTTACATCAATGGTAGTATAGACATCATAACCGTCTTTAGGTTCAATTTCGTTAGCATCACTTAATGGCTTCCATTGCCCTTTTCCTATTTGTTGCTTTTTTCTTTTCCCATCGGTGCCTCTCAAATATTGAATTCCGTAGGCGCCATCAATTCCAGGGCGTGTTACATTTCCCTTTTCATCAAAACGTTCGTAACCAATAGTACGCTGTGCAATACCACCCATTGGATGTTCTCGTTTTGTTGTTTGCTCTACTATCAATCCGCCTTTAAAAGCACCAAGATTTAGCATTGGAAAATTTCGAATTCTTATATAATCTGAATACCCAATATTTCTAGCCAACAAATAATATCTATTTTTATTAGCTCTAGCTTTTCTAATTTCTTTTTGATAATAGCTTGAAGGTTTTCCTGAGTATTTTGAAAGAGAATCGCTTAAAGGCTTCAAATGCTTTTCGAACGTTTTTGAAGAAGGTGTAATAGCATCTATTCTAATATCATATTTTGGAACCGATGTTGCTAGCAAATTACCGTTTACAGAATATACATTTCCTCTATTTGCAGGAATAATTACATCTTTTACTATGCGCTCACTTGCCATAGCTTTATACTTATCACCTTGTAAAAATTGAATACTCAGCAATTTAAACACCACAGCAACGCCGAAGATGAACATACATCCTGCTATAAAATACAATCGGTTTAATATGCCTTTCTCGTTTACTGCCAAGATTCGCTTTTAATTTTGGGATTTTACTTTTATTTTTTTTGGCGGAATCACCGAAGGCGACAACCCTTTTTCTTTCATTTTACTTACTACAGCTGATTCCATTTTTAGCCGCATCAGTTTTGATCTACCATCAATAAATGCCGAACGCATTTCATTAACTTCATTTTTTAATCGTGCAATCTCATATACTTTTTTATCAGCACTATGCGAACTCGCAATCATCACTATAGCTAATCCAGATATAAAAAGAATCATGCGCCAATTCTTAAACGAATCGTCGCTCACTAAAAATGTTCCTTTTAATATGCTATAAATACTTTTCTTCATTAAATTTTTTCAGCAATTCTAAGTTTTGCACTTCTTGCCCTACTGTTTATACTTACCTCTTCTTTAGTTGGAACAATTAATCCATTTACTTTTTTTAATGGTACTTCAAAATTTCCAAACATGTCTCGCTCTGGCTCTCCTTCAAACAATCCATTTCTTATAAAACGCTTTACCAATCTATCTTCTAAAGAATGATAGGATATAAAACTTAAACGGCCTCCAACTTTTAATATTTCTGGCGTTTGCAACAAAAACTCTTTTAAAACCTCTATTTCTTGATTTACTTCAATTCTAATAGCTTGGTAAATTTGAGCTAACACCTTGTTTTCATGTCGTGGCGGCAAAAACTTTCTCAATACTTTTTTTAATTGTTCACTCGTTTTAATTTCTTCCGTTTTTCTATATTCAACAATAAGCCTCGCCATTGCCGGTGCAGCCCTTAATTCCCCATACTGCAAAAACACTTGTTTCAACTGCTCTTCTTCATATTCATTAACTACATGAAATGCCGACATATCATTTTGTTGATTCATTCGCATATCTAAATCAGCTTCAAATCTTGTAGAAAAACCTCGTTCAGCTACATCAAACTGATGTGAAGACACTCCAAAATCTGCCAAAACACCATCTACCTGCTTTACACCATGAAACCTTAAAAAGCGTTTTACATATCTAAAATTTTCATGTATCAACGTAAATCGTTCATCATCAATTGTATTTTCAAGAGCATCTAAATCTTGATCAAAAGCAAACAACCTACCCTCTTCACCAAGATGTTTTAGTATTTCTTTACTGTGTCCACCTCCTCCAAAGGTTACATCTACATATACACCATCTTCTTTAATATTTAAACCATCAACGGTTTCTTTTAACAAAACTGGATTATGATATTCCATGGTCGTCATCATCTTGTCCCATTACCTCTTCAGCTAAATCAGCAAAGTCTATTGCAGCATCATCAATAGCCTGTTCATACCTATCTTTATCCCAGATTTCAATAATATTTACTGCTGGAGAAATCACTATGTTTTTTGAAATACCTGCAAAACCAATAAGATCTTTCGGAATTAGCAAGCGTCCACTACCATCAATATCTACCATTCTTGCCCCTGCATTAAAACGGCGAATAAAATCATTGTTCTTTTTCTTAAACCTATTAAGCTTATTTACTTTTTGCATCACTGTTTGCCACTCGCTCATAGGATACAATTCTAAACACGGTTGAAAAACAGAACGCCTTAACACGAACCCATCTTCTATAATAGACACCAACTGCTTTTTCATGCCAGAAGGCATCATAAGCCTGCCTTTCGCATCTACTTTACAATCGTATGTCCCTATTAATGAGTTCAAAGCGGTCAGTATTCGTTTTTAGGTTTAAGTTTCAAATATATTGAAAAATATCCCACATTTTACCACTTTACTGCACTTTGTTAATAATTTTTCGATGAAGTACCATTTTAAATAGATAATGAAAAGCAAAAAATATTTTAGCTACTCACTGTCAACCTGTTACACAAAAGAGTTTTATTTAAACACTTTGTTAACATCTTAATTCAAAACAATTATGCCAGAGCTTAAATTAAAATGATTGAAATATGAATGAAATAACTATATTTGTTTTTAACGAAATAGACTAACCAGTTAATGACGCATCGTTTAAAAAAAGAAAAGAATTATAGCTATATTGAAGTTGGAGAAGGCAAACCTGTTATTGTTTTGCACGGTTTAATGGGTGGGTTAAGTAATTTTGATTCGGTTACTAAGTTTTTTAGCAAAAAGAGATATAAAATTATTATACCAGAATTACCAATTTACACGATGTCTTTACTAAAAACCAATGTAAAAAGTTTTGCAAAATATTTGCATGATTTTATTGAATTTAAAGGTTTTGATGAAGTGATTTTACTAGGAAATTCGCTAGGTGGCCATATTGGTTTGTATCACACAAAATTATTTCCAGAAAAAGTTAAAGCTCTTGTAATAACAGGAAGTTCTGGGCTTTATGAAAGCGCTATGGGAGGAGGATACACAAAGCGTAGTGATTATGAGGTTATAAAAAAGAAGGCTCAAGACGTGTTTTATGACCCTGCCGTTGCAACAAAAGAAATAGTTGACGAAGTTTACGAAACAGTTAACGACCGTAATAAACTTATAAAAACGTTAGCTATTGCAAAAAGTGCAATTAGACATAATATGGCTAAAGATTTACCAAAAATGCAAACCCCCACATGCATTATTTGGGGAAAGAATGACAACGTAACTCCGCCAGAAGTTGCCGAAGAATTTAATGAGCTTTTACCTGATTCTGATTTATTCTGGATTGACAAATGCGGACACGCTGCTATGATGGAACACCCTGAGGAATTTAATCAAATTCTTGATACTTGGTTAACTAAAAGAAAATTTTAAAACAAAACTAAGATTCCCTTCTTCAAGGGAATGACAAAAACACTATTTTGAAAATTAAATCTGCTGAATTTGTAATGAGTAATTCTGATGTGGCTAAATGCCCTAAAAGCAGATTACCTGAATATGCTTTTATTGGCAGAAGTAACGTTGGAAAATCTTCTTTAATAAACATGCTAACTAGCCGGAAAAGTTTAGCAAAAACATCTGGAAGACCTGGAAAAACTCAACTTATTAATCATTTTTTAATAAATAAAAATTGGCATTTAGTAGATTTGCCTGGTTACGGTTATGCGCGAGTTTCTAAAAGCGCAAAAAAGGTTTTTCAAAAATTTATAACACAATATTTTGCTTTACGGGAGCAGTTGGTTACCGCCTTTGTTTTAGTTGACATTAGGCACAAACCTCAACCTGTCGATTTAGAGTTCATGCAATGGCTAGGTGAAAATGGCATACCTTTTTCAATCATTTTTACCAAAGCAGATAAACTAAAACCTAAAGCTATTGAAAATTATGTTGAAGATTATAAAAATGTACTTTTAGAAACATGGGAAGATATGCCTAATTATTTTATAACTTCATCATCAAAAGATATAGGTAAAGATGACGTTTTGAATTACATTGAGAGTTTAAATGAAAATATGCTACCTGAATAACCTCTATACTACATGTTCAAATAACATAAAGCTACAAGCCATACTTTGACTTTACCACAAATAATTATAACTTAGCTGAATACTCTATTAATAGAACACAAAACACATTAAATACATATAGTAATTATGAAAAACTTTTTAGTTGCAGCAGTAGTAAGCATCTTAACATTTGGAAACATTTATGCACAAAACACAGATTTGTTTAACGGTAAAGACTTAGATGGATGGGAAATTTATGGTACAGAAAAATGGTATGTAGAAGATGGCTATTTAATATGTGAAAGTGGAGAAGATAAAGAATATGGTTACTTAGGCACTAAAAAATACTATAAAGATTTTATTTTAACCTTAGAGTTTAAACAATGGAGCAATGGCAATAGTGGTGTTTTCATTAGATCGACTGTTGATGGCACTAAAGTTAAAGGCTGGCAAGTAGAAGTAGCTCCAAAAGGAAAGCATACTGGTGGTGTATACGAATCTTATGGGCGTGGGTGGTTAATAAAACCTGAAGCAGATAAGGAAAATATCCTTAAAGAAGGGGAATGGAATACCATGAAAATTAAAGTTAAAGGATCTAAACTAACCTCGTGGTTAAATGGAACAAAAATGATTCATATAGATGATGAAAAAATAGGTGAAGGTGAAGGTGGAATAGCTTTACAAATTCATAGCGGTGGAGGCGTGAAAATAAGCTGGAGAAATATTAAAATTAAGGAACTTTAATACAAACATTAACTCTTTACATCTAAAGCATCACGAAGCGCATTACCAATAAGCATAAATGCCATAACCAGACTCATAATACAAAGCCCAGGTATAATGGCTAGATAAGGTTTTCCTAATATTATATAATTATAGTGATCTTTAATCATAGCTCCCCAACTTGCCATTGGAGGTTGGGCTCCAATACCTAAAAAACTAAGTCCGCTTTCTATTAAAATAGCTGCAGCAAAATTAGCTGCAGATATTACAATAACTGGCGCCATAATGTTGGGTAAAATATGTTTAGTTATAATTCTAAAATCATCAAAACCTAAAGCTCTAGCAGCCGTAACATATTGCATTTCTTTAGCACTAATTATTTGTCCACGCACCACTCTAGCAACCTCAACCCACATAGTTAAACCTACAGCAATAAATACTTGCCAGAAGCCTTTACCTAAAGCTAAAGTAATAGCAATTACTAATAACAGCGTAGGTATAGACCATGTAACATTAATAATCCACATAATAAAGGCATCTACTTTTCCTCCAAAATACCCAGCGACACTTCCCATAAAAACACCGATAATCAATGAAATAAAAACCGCAACAAAACCAATGAAAAACGAAATTCTGGCCCCAACTAAAACGCGACTTAGCAAATCTCTTCCGTATTTATCAGTTCCAAAAACAAAAGTTTTTTCTTCAATAAAATCTTTAGCAGACTGATTTGGGAAAGCATTAAGGTCGATTGTTTTTTCAACACCTTTTAAGCCATCAGAGGCATATTCGGTATAATTTAACAAATGGTCTTCTATATTATAGCTTGAAATTGGTATCTCGGTATCTGTATTTATTTTTCCAAAAAAAACTTTATTAAAACCATTTTGGTTATTCTTTACTTGTGATGGAATAGTTAGCATTTGGACTTTAAAACCTGGTTGTTTTGAATGAATAGATAAGTGCATTTGGTTTGCTGCTTGCGAATTATCTGGAGCAAACGCATAAGCAAAGACTGATACTAAACCAACAAATACAATAAAACACAAACTGAAAACACCCCAAAAGTTCTTTTTAAACTTTTGGAGCGCTAATTGTTTTAATGAGTTAGTATTTGAATTATTACTCATATAATAACTTAATCCTTTACAGTCGCTACCTTTTTTATAGCATAAGACATTTTTAAATCTTCAAGCACATTTAACGCTTCTTCAATATAAACATCTTTACTTAAGCTTTGATGCCATCGTTGACGTTTTTCTTTTAAATCTGTTGTGTCACTTTCAAAAAGGCTTTTTTCATAAGCATGAGACTCAAAAGTTAAGTTAGTTTTATATTTAGAAATAGCATCAAAACGTTTAGATTCTAATTCATTTAAATCATTCGTTGCCTTATATTTTTCATAATTTAACGAAACTACAGTTTCATCAATTTTACTTTTTACCCATTTAGCGTTTTCCTCAATAAGTTTTAACTGCTCGTTGTTACTCATTCTTTGCTTGCTCTTTTCAATGGTTTCATCATAATCAAAATAATTATCCCAAACTGCATAATCGGCAGCATCAATTTCATCCCATGGTAATGGGTTTTCTTTATCTTTTTCGCCTACATCAATAAAGCTAAATCTGCCAGGGACTTTAACATCACTTTTAACCCCCTCTAATTGTACTGAACCGCCATTGATTCTATAATACTTTTGAGTAGTTAATGCCAATGATCCTAAATCACCGCCAGAACTGTTTCTAACCAAATTGTTCAAGTTTAAAACATTTTGAACTGTTCCTTTTCCATAAGTTTGTTTGCTCCCAATTATAATGGCGCGTTTGTAATCTTGCATTGCTGCTGCCATAATCTCTGAGGCTGAAGCTGATATTTCGTTAACCAAAATAACTAGGGGTCCATCCCAAACAATAGATTTGTCTTTATCTTTTAAAACCTCTTTTGGCTTACCTGTTGATCGTACTTGTACTATAGGCCCATCCTTTATAAATAAGCCTGCCATATCTACAACTGCAGGTAATGAGCCACCACCATTATTGCGCAAATCTAACACCAACCCTTCCATTCCTTCAGCTTTTAAACGCTCAATTTCTTTCTTAACATCCGCTGC
This sequence comes from Jejuia spongiicola, assembly GCF_023502325.1. Lineage (NCBI taxonomy): Bacteria > Pseudomonadati > Bacteroidota > Flavobacteriia > Flavobacteriales > Flavobacteriaceae > Jejuia > Jejuia spongiicola. The sequence goes on along the minus strand of NZ_JAMFLZ010000002.1, from coordinate 34,521 downwards.
AGCGTTTAACTTTTTATAATCATTAAAATCTAAATAAAACGAAGGCAAATTAATAACTCCAAATTTCTTATTGTTTTTTTCTACTAAGGATGATTTAGCATAGGTTGCTCCTAATTCTACAATATCTCTTGTTATGGTAATATCTTTAATTGTTCCATCTATCTTTTTTATAGTTAAAGTTACTTTAGTTCCTTTCGGCCCCTTAATTAACTTTATAGCATCATCAATTCGCATACCAACAATATTAACTGGCATCTCTTCATCTTCTTGTTTTACTTTTAAAATAACATCATCGATATCTAATTCTTTTCCTCTCCATGCTGGTCCACCAGATACCAGATAAGTAACTTTTATATAATCCATACGTTTTTGAAGCCCAGCACCAATTCCTTCTAATTTCCCAGACATTCGCTGATCAAAAACTTCTTTATTACGAGGTGCTAAATAGTATGTATGCGGATCGAATTCTCCAACAATTACTCCTACATAATCAGCAAAATAGTCTTCACGTTTTTTGTCATCAATATTGTCGTTAAAATATATATCAAGCGATTTCAAAGTAGCTTCGCGAGCTTCTTTTTCAATTTCCTCCTCTGTTTTCATTACATAAGAAGCATCATTTTCTTTTGCTTGTTCTTCTTCACTATAAATATCCTCATAATTAGAAAGTGTTGAAAACTTAAGTTGCTTTCTCCAACGCTCTTTTAGTTGCTTTCTATTTTTAACATATGAGGTTTTTTCAGAATCAGTATCAAAAATCTCATCTTTAGTATAATCAAATGGTTCAGATAATATTTCTTTATATAAAGATTTGGCTTCTTGGATACGCTTTATCATTCGCTCGTGAGTTACATTGAAAAACGTAATGTCTGATATTTTTAATTGATCATCAATAGTCAATTTATATTTTTCAAAATCTTTATAATCCGATTCATAAAAATATCGCTTTAAAGGATCCATAGCCTCAACATAATCTAAAAACAATTCAGCTGAAAAAGCATCATCCATTGCAATAGGATCAAAATGAAGTTGTTCTAAAACACTTTTAATGATATGAATTAGCATTTTGTCTTTATCTGAATCGTCAAATGTTTTAGATGTAAAACTACACGATGCAAAAGCAAGCAAAACCATTAATAACAAAACTTTATAATTCCTCTTCATAATATTTTTCATCTTTTAATCTTTTCTGTTTAGATACTAATATATCTATCTTCAAATAAAAATAATAATTTATTTTCTACTAAAATAAAGAAAAAACCATGCCAATAAAGGCAATTGCTACTAATTTTTTGTTAAAGCAAAGAAATTAAGTGTTTACTGGCTAAATTATGTATTTTAGCGGTGTTTTATAATCCCAATATGTCAAAAAAACCTCTTATTCTAGTAACTAACGATGATGGCATTAATGCGCCAGGAATTAGAACACTGATTAGTGTTATGAATACCATTGGAGATGTAGTAGTGGTAGCACCTGACAGCCCACAGAGCGGTATGGGGCATGCCATTACAATAAACTCAACATTATACGTTTGGCAAATTAATAGCGATAATGAACCTCAAATAGAGTATTGTTGCTCTGGAACACCTGCTGATTGTGTAAAATTAGGTGTTAGAGAAATATTGGATAGAAAACCCGATTTATGTGTATCAGGAATCAATCATGGCTCAAACTCCTCTATTAATGTTATTTATTCAGGCACTATGAGTGCAGCTATTGAAGCTGGCATTGAAGGTATTCCTGCAATTGGTTTTTCGTTATTAGACTACAATTGGAAAGCTAATTTTGAAGCCTGTAAACCTTTTGTAAAAACAATTACCGAAAATGCTTTAAAACATGGCATTCCTAATGATGTTGTTTTAAATGTTAATATCCCAAATGTTTCTGAGGAAAATATAAAAGGCATAAAAGTTTGCAGGCAAGCTAAAGGGAATTGGGTTGAAGCTTTTGACAAGCGTCAAAACCCTCAGGGAAAAGATTATTACTGGCTTTCTGGAGAATTTGTTAATTTAGATGGCGGAGAAGACACTGATGAATGGGCCTTAGAAAACAATTACATTTCTGTAGTTCCAACTCAATTTGATTTAACTGCACACAAACATATAAGTACATTAAAAAAATGGAATTTAAATGATTAAAAAAGATATTTTTATAGGTTTTTTTGTTGGTCTAGTAGCCAATTGCATTGGGCTAATTACTGCAATATTTATAATATCAAAAAAAAATAACAGTGATTTCACTAGCGTAATGAATGCTGCAGTATCTGAAGGTTATTTAGGTAAATTAATAAGTTTAGGAGCTATTTTAAATCTTGTTGCTTTTTTTATCTTTATAAAAAAGAAGCAGGATTATCGAGCAAGAGGTGTTTTATTAATTACTGTTTTCATTGCTGTTTTTACCTTTGTTTTTAAACTCTTCTAAATGAAGTACTATATTATTGCTGGCGAAGCATCAGGTGATTTACATGCCTCTAACTTAATGAAAGCATTGCAAAAAGAAGATAGCAATGCTAACTTTAGGTTTTGGGGAGGTGATCTTATGCAAAATGTTGGCGGTACTTTAGTAAAACATTATAAAGAACGGGCTTTTATGGGTTTTGTTGAAGTCATTATGAATCTCAGCAAAATTTTTAAGGATATCTCTTTTTGCAAAAATGATATTGAAACCTTTAATCCAGACGTCATTATTTTTATAGATAATTCCGGATTTAATTTACGTATTGCAAAATGGGCAAAGCAAAAAGGTTTCAGAACCAATTACTACGTTTCCCCACAAGTTTGGGCATCAAGAGCAAGTAGGGTTCATGCTATTAAAAGAGATGTTGACGCGATGTATGTTATTCTTCCTTTTGAAAAGGTTTTTTACAAAGACAAATTTAATTACGATGTTACATTTGTTGGTCATCCGTTAATTGACGCTATTGCAGACAGAACTCAAGTTGATGAATTTAAATTTAGAACAACTCACAAGTTAAACGATAAACCTATTATTGCACTTTTACCAGGTAGCAGAAAACAAGAAATTACTAAAATGCTTTCTGTTATGTTGAGTTTGGTTGACGATTTCCAAGACTATCAATTTGTTATTGCAGGAGCGCCAAGTCAAGATTTTAGTTTTTATAAAACCTTTATTAAAAATTCAAATATTAGCTTTGTTAGTAATAAAACATACGATTTATTAAGTGTTTCAACCGCTGCTTTAGTTACTTCTGGTACAGCTACACTTGAAACAGCATTATTTAAAGTTCCTCAGGTAGTTTGTTATAAAGGCAGCAACATATCTTACCAAATTGCTAAACGTATTATTACTTTAAAATACATTTCGTTAGTTAATTTAATAATGGATAAAGAAGTTGTTACAGAACTTATCCAAAATGATTTCAACAAAAAAAGATTGAAGCAAGAGTTAGAATTTATTCTCGACCCATATAATCGTGCAAAATTATTTTTAGATTATTATGATTTGGAGAAAAAACTTGGTGGTAAAGGTGCAAGCGAAAAGACCGCTAAAGAAATTTTCAAATCTATTAAAACCTAATTTATTTGTGAAAAAACTTCTTTTCATAATGCTCTTAATTGCTGGTTTTAGTAGCTGTAAATCTTCAAAATCAAAAACTAAAAAGAAAAATGAAACTGTTGTAAAAGCAGAAACTAAACCACTTTTAAAAGCTGATGACATTACCAACTATGCTAAGCAGTATGAAGGTACACGTTATAAATATGGTGGTACTACAAAAAAAGGAATGGATTGCTCGGGCTTAATTTACACTTCGTTTAAAAGTGAAGCTATTATACTTCCTAGAACCACAAAAGATTTAGCAATCACAGGAGATTGGATAGATCTAAAAGAAGTTAAAAAAGGTGATTTATTGTTTTTTGCTACCAAAAAAAACAGTCGTAAAGTAAACCATGTAGGTATTGTAACGTCTGCACAAGTTGGTCGTATAGAGTTTATACATTCAACCTCAAGCAGAGGTGTTATAACATCTGAGCTATCCGAACGCTATTGGTATTTTGCTTTTGTACAAGCAAGGCGCGTTTTGTAAATCCTTTTTAGTAACTTTCACTAATGAAGTTACTTAATTTCACAATCATTAAATTAACGTGTTTCTTAATTATAGGAATTATAATTTCATATTTATACCCTATATCTATTCATTCAAGTTTATACCTAACTACTGCTCTTTTAATCTTATTATTTATATGCTTTTTAATAGCCAGAAAGCAATTTATTAAAACCATTTGGTTTGGAGTTTTTGCTTATATTTTAATGATTTCTGTTGGGGTATTAGCCACTTCTTTTCATAATCAAAAAAACTTTTCGAATCATTATTCTAAACTTGTTTCGCTAGAAAAGGATACAGCGAAAACCGTAACATTTAGAATTAGAGAAGTTTTAAAACCAGGAAATTACTATGACAAATATGTTATTGATATTTTAAATATTAATAACGTAACTGTCTCAGGGAAATCTCTATTAAACATTCAAAAAGACTCTACTCAATCTGTTTTAAAAGTAGATGACATTATTGTTAGTAATACGGCTTTTCAAAACCTTATTCATCCGCTAAATCCTTATCAATTTGATTATAAAAAATATCTTAAAAAGAAATATATCTATCATCAAATATTTGCTAAAAATAACTCGCTTTTAAAAGTAAGTACAGATACACATACTCTTTTTGGTATTGCAGATGATATTAGAGAATACATCAATCTAAAATTAAAGCCTTATCATTTCAAACCAGATGAGCTTGCCATAATTAATGCTTTATTACTTGGGCAGCGGCAAGATATTAGTGAAGAAGTTTACACCAGTTACACAAATGCTGGTGCTATACATATTTTAGCTGTGTCGGGGCTACATGTTGGTATTATTTTAATCATTTTAAGCCTTGTTTTTAAACCTATTGAACGCTTAAAACATGGTAGACTTATAAAAACCATTTTATTAGTTCTCTGCTTATGGTGCTTTGCTTTAATTGCTGGATTATCGGCATCGGTAACCAGAGCAGTAACTATGTTTAGTATTGTTGCCATTGCTATAAATTTAAAAAGACCAACAAATATTTATAACACCTTAGCAATTTCTATGTTTGTTATATTACTTTTTAAACCCATGTTTTTGTTTGACGTTGGTTTTCAGTTAAGTTACTTAGCTGTTTTTGCTATTGTAGCCATAGACCCTATACTCTATAATTTATGGAAACCAAAAAACTGGTTAATAGACAAATATTGGCACACTTTAACGGTAACAGTTTCTGCTCAGTTTGGAATTATACCAATTAGCTTATTTTATTTTCATCAGTTTCCTAGCCTATTTTTTATATCAAATTTGGTTATTATTCCATTATTAGGAATCATTTTAGGATTGGGAATTCTTGTAATTCTACTTGCAGTAACAAACTTACTCCCCAATTTCATAGCAAATGTTTATGGATACATTATTAGTGGCATGAATAATTTTGTTGGCTGGGTATCTAAACAGGAATCGTTTCTTTTTAAAGATATTGCTTTTAGCTTATTATATGTTTTAGTTTCTTATTTAGCTATTATAACACTTATAAAGTTTTTGAAGAAAAGAAATGTTTTCAATTTAAAGCTATTATTAATTTCGGTGTTAATTATTCAATGCGCGTTTATTTATTCAATATATAAAAAGTCTTCAAATCAGTTTATTGTATTTCATAAAAGCAGATATACTTTATTGGTGAACAATAGTAATAATAACCTATTAGTAGCTCATGATTTTGATAGCTTAACACAATTAAAAAACAAAATAATTAAAGATTTCACCATTGGAAATCAGATAAAAACTATAGAGAAAGACACTCTGAAATCTGTCTATATTTTAAATAACAAGAAACTTTTAGTTATAGATAGTTTGGGTGTTTATAATATAAAATTGTTTAAACCAGATTATGTATTGCTGAGACAATCTCCCAAAATAAATTTGAATCGATTAATAGACTCTATAAAACCAAAACATGTAATTGCTGATGGTAGTAACTACAAATCTTATATTGAAAGATGGGAGGCTATTTGTAAAAAAAGAAAACTCCCTTTTCACCAAACTAGTAAAAAGGGAGCATATATTATTAATTACTAAGTTTTATTAATCTTTAAAATTAGACACAAAAGCTTTATAATAGGCATTAAACTCTTCTTGAGTCTTAATGTTTTTATGGTCATCTTTTTTAAACATCTTTAAATACAGTTCTAATTGAGATGGCTTCTGATATCCTCTAATAGGAGCAATAACTTCTCCTTTATCATCAAAAAACACAATAGTAGGATAAGCACTAATTTGTAAATATCTTGCTAAATCATGAGCCGAATTACGCCTGTTAGCATTTGCAGGGTTGTAGTTAGGGTTTGTAAATGACTTCTCTTTATAGTTTACTACATCATTTCCTTCTCCGTTAAACTTAACGGCGTAATAATGTTCATTTACATAATCAGCTACTTCTTTCTTTTGAAAAGTGTTTCTGTCTAGCATTTTACATGGTCCACACCAATTGGTATAAACGTCCATCATAATTTTTTTAGGGGTTTTCTTTTGAAGCTCTAGAGCTTCTTGAAAAGTCACCCAATTTATCTCTTGAGCAAAGGCATTTAAATTTAAAAAGCCTAAAGCTAGCATTAAGTATATTGTCTTTTTCATAATCTTATGGGTTGCAAAAGTTGTTCCGAACTTACAAAAAAAGCTCCTAATTAGGAGCTTTTTGAATGTTTTTTAACAATTTTTTCGATTAACGAACACCATGCATTAGTTTTTTAACCATAGGATACATTATTACAGATAAAACTGCTAACCCTAAAGACAAGCCTGTTAGTATCCAAAAGAAATAACTTATACCATGTTCCTTAGCAATTCCTGTAGATGCCTCTCCAAACATTCCTGCTAACTTCATTCCAATAGCGATAGCTAAATAGTAAATTCCAAACATCATTGCTATCATTCTACCTGGAACAAGTTTACTTACATAAGATAGAGAAACTGGCGATATACATAACTCTCCCATAGTATGAAAGAAATAAACCAAAACAAGCCATATCATACTCACAGATGCCGTTTTAGCGCCAGGCTCTATAGAAGAAGAACCAATAGCAACACATGCCATACCTAACCCTAATAAAACCATGCCTATTGCATATTTCATATTTGCATTTGGGTTATACTTACCTTCCCACCATTTTGAAAATAATGGTGCTAGAGTTATTATAAATAAAGAATTTAGAGTTCCAAACCAACTGGCATCTATTTCTGCAACATCACCACTTAATTTATCATTTAATCTAAATATTGCAATTGCCCAAATAACTAAAAAACTAAACGCCAATACTATATTAGACCATGAATATTTAGCAAAAGTTTTTTTAAATAATTTAAATAACACCCATGTAATTACGCCTAATGGAACAACTGTAAGTAAAACATCGACTATTTTAAAAATTATTGCAGAATTGCCTTCTAAAATTCTATCCGTGTAATCTCTTGCAAAAATAGTTAATGACCCTGGAGATTGTTCGAATATAGCCCAAAAGAAAATAGTTACAAAACAGAAAAACACAACTGCCAACATTCTATCTCTTGTTGTTTTTGCATATTTTGGGATTCTTATAATTAGTAAAATAACAAAAATTAATAGCGCCGTTAAAATAGCTACATTCTGTCCATCAAATCCAAAAATTTTAAATCCAAATAAATTATACGCTCCTTCTGAAATTTTAGATATTGGATCATTTAATATCCAACTTAACCCTAAAGTTGATGAAATAATTATCAAAGCCATTTCAAAACGCGTGAAAGGGTTTAATTTTTCACCTTCTTTTAAAACAACCTTTTCTTCATTTCCTTTTTCAGGTTTTAAACCAATATTGCCAAAAATATTTTGTGCCAACCAAAACTGAATTAATCCAAACAACATAAAAATACCAGCAACACCAAACCCCCAAGACCAACCTATCTGTTCTCCTAAATACCCACATAATAGAATTCCAACGAAAGCTCCAGAGTTTACACCCATGTAAAATATTGTATAGGCGCCGTCTTTCTTCTCAGGCCTATCTTTATACATTTCAGATATAATTGAGGTCATATTAGGCTTAAAAAAACCACTACCAAAAACCAATAATGTAAGTCCTGTATAAATAAAGAAAGGTGTTTCTATCGCCATACAGCCATGACCTAATGTCATCAACAAAGCTCCTACTAGAACTGCATACCTAAAACCAATAATTTTATCAGCAAAGTAACCACCCAATAATGTTGATAAATACACAAGGGAAACATATGTTCCGAAAATGGCATAAGCCCAACTTTCTGGCCATTCCCAACCTCCGTTAAAAACTTTGGCTGTAAAAAACATTATAAGTAATGCTCGCATACCATAATATGAAAAGCGTTCCCACATTTCTGTGAAAAATAATACAAACAACCCTGAAGGATGTCCTAATACATTCGATTTAAAAAACTGATCGGTAGAATTTTCTGCCATACTAAGAATATTAAAAAGTTTAAAAGAAAAACCTCATAAAGAAGTTTATGAGGTTTATATAATTTATTGTTTATCTGCTAATTCGAACCCTTCGGCTTCATCATAATGCATTACACGTTCGTTGTCTTCTGCTCCATGAGTTAAGCGTTTTAAAGGTTTTAATAATAGAATAAACAAAGCACCTATTATTACTGTAAATACTAATATCCCTAAAAAGATAGCGTATTCACCAAACTCTGAAGCAGATTCGCCTACAATACCAGCTACTTTATTCCCTAAACCTGTTGCAGCAAAATAAACTCCCATCATTAGAGATGCATATTTAACTGGAGCTAACTTTGTAATAAATGATAGTGCTACTGGAGATATACAAAGCTCTCCTATGGTATGAAATAGGTAGGCTAATACTAACCATATCATACTAGAAGTTCCAGATTTCTCAAATTCCATGGCAGCAAATACCATAAATAAGAAACCAAAGCCCATTATAATTATACCCAATGCCATTTTAAATAGCGAAGATGCCTCTTTTCCTTTTAATTGCCTTTTTGCCCAAATACTAGCCACAATTGTAGCAAAAATGATAATAAAACCAGCATTTAAACTTTGAAACATAACGGTAGGTATTTCCCATCCAAATAAAACCCTATCAGTATTAGTTTCAGTATATAAATTCATTAATCCTCCAGCCTGCTCAAAAGCGCCCCAAAATATTATTACCATAATAAATGATAATAATAATACCATAAATCTATCTTTAAAAACCTGAGAATCTAACTCTTTATAAATCATCATTAAAAGTGAAGTTATAGCTGTTAGAAATAAAAATAGCAAGCCATATTTCCATCCCATTTTGTACCATCCAAATAACGACACAGCTAATAAAATAACAGAAAATGTTAACTGCTTTGGAGAACTAAACAACTTAGAATAAAGTTGACCATAAGAAATTTCGTTTTCATCTCCTTTACTTGGAACAAAGTTTCCAACATGTACTAAATATTTTTGTCCAAAAACATAATTAATTAAACCTAAAACCATTACAATTCCTGCAAGTCCAAAACCTGCATGCCATCCCCATTCAGCAACTACAAGCCCTACTATTAAAGTAGCCAATAAAGACCCCAAATTTATGCCTATATAAAAGATACTAAATCCTTTATCTCTTCTAATATCTCCTTGTTTATATAGACCGCCAACCATAGTTGAAATATTTGGTTTTAGTAAACCAACACCTAAAATAACTAAGCCAAGACCAGTATAAAAGGCCCAAATATCAGTTAACACCAATACTCCATGACCTAAACACAAAACAATTGCTCCTAATAGAACAGCCTTTTTTTGCCCAATTAATTTATCGGCTATCATACCCCCAGGTATAGACATTACATATACTAACATAGTATACCATCCATAAAGCGCTAAGGCCTCTTGATTTGTCCATCCTAAACCTGCTCCCCTATCATCTCCAATGGTTTGAGTTGTCATATATAATACTAATAATGCGCGCATTCCATAATATGAAAAACGCTCCCACATTTCAGTTAAAAATAAAATATACAATCCTATTGGTTGCCCAAAAAGTTCTTTTTGATGTGGTTTTAATGCCGTTGCTGCCATAAATTTATTATTAGTTAGTAATTAGTTTATTATCCTTTAATTTCTACTTTTTTTACTTCGCTTTCTTTTGCTTTTTCTCGCTTATCTCCAAGTTTCTCATTTATAAAAGTAGTCATTTTTTTATAGAGGTGTAATCTTGTATTTCCACCGTAAATACCATGGTTATCATCTGGATAGACACCCCAATCAAATTGCTTATCTGCTTGAATTAAAGCCTCTACCAATCGCATAGTGTTCTGCAAATGTACATTGTCATCTGCAGACCCATGAATTAATAAATAATCGCCCTTAAGTTTATCGACATGATTTATTGGCGAATTATCATCATAACCACTTGCGTTTTCTTGCGGTGTAGTCATGTATCTTTCTGTATAAATAGTATCATAAAAACGCCAGCTACTAACGGGTGCTACAGCAATTGCCATTTTAAACACATCATTCCCTTTAAACAAAGCATTACTACTCATAAATCCACCATAACTCCAACCCCAAATACCTATTCTGCTAGCATCAATATATGGTAATTCTCCTAATTGTTTTGCTGCTTGAATTTGGTCTTCAACTTCGTATTTCCCTAATTGGTTTTGTGTTACTTTTTTAAATGCTGCTCCTTTAAAACCTGTACCACGACCGTCTATACAAACAATAATATACCCTTGTTGAGCTAAATGTTGATACCAATAATCGTTTGCACTATTCCAACGGTTAGCAACTTGTTGAGATCCTGGTCCAGAATACTGATACATTAACAAAGGGTATTGTTTTGAAGCATCAAAATTTGCGGGTTTAATCATCCACATATTTAAATCGTTTCCATTTACATGAATGGATGTAAACTCTTTTTTAGAGGTTTTATAGTCAGAAAGGTTTTTTGATAACACATCGTTATCTTTAATACTTTTAATTAGATTCCCAGAAGCCGCACTATTTAAAGTATACTCTGGCGGTGTTGTTGCGCTAGAAAATGTATTTATAAAATATGAAAAATCTGCACTAAATGAAGCTCCGTTAGTGCCTTCGCTTTTTGTAAGTCGTTTTTTGTCACGACCATTAAGCTTTATAGAATATACATCACGATTTATTGAACCATTTTCTACAGATTGGTAAAAAATTCTATTTGTGTTTTCATCATAACCATAATAGTTAGTAACTTCCCAATTGCCTTTTGTAATTTGGTTTTTTAACTTCCCATCATTTGAATAATGATAGATGTGGTTGTAGCCATCCTTTTCGCTTGTCCAAATAAAGCTGTTGTCCTTTAAAAACGTTAAGTTATCCGTTACATCAATGTAAGCATCATCTTTTTCAGCAAGAGCTAAAGTTGATGTATTTGTTTTGGCATTTATCATCCATAAATCCAATTCGTTTTGATGCCTATTCATATATTGAGCACTTAATATGTCAGGGTTTTTAGACCATTCAATTCTTGGAATATAAAAATCGCTATATGTTTTATCTACCTTTACTTGATTAGTTTTTTTAGTATCTAAATCATAAATATGAAGTGAAACCAAAGAATTTTTCTCACCAGCTTTTGGGTACTTAAATACTTGTTGAGTTTGATATAACCCGGTTCCATAAACATCCATAGAAAACTCTGGCACATTAGTCTCATCAAATCTTATAAATGCAATTTTGTTGCTATCTGTATTCCATTCAAAAGCACGAACAAAAGCAAACTCTTCTTCGTAAACCCAATCCGTTATACCATTAATAACTTTATTTTTTTCGCCATCAAAAGTAATTTGATTTACTGTTTTTGTATTTAAATTTTTAATGTATAAATTGTTTTCAAATCCGTATGCAACCATATTTCCATCAGGAGAAAATGTAGGTTCTTGAATTTTATTTTCAGAAATTAAGGTTATCGACTTATCTGTTGTATCATAAACATAATAGTTCCCTAAAGTTGATCTTCTGTATATAGATTCTTCATTTGTTGCTAAAATAATTTTGCTTTCATCATTGCTAAAAGAATAATCAGTAAAATAATTTAACTCTTCTATATCAGAAGAGCTTACCAATGTTTTTATCTTTTTTAAAGTCTTATAATCATAAATATCTACTGAAGTAGATCTAGTCTTCCTATCAAAATTCAGTACTGAATATTGTTGTCCATTTTTCATGGAGTGCAAAACATCCATTCCTTCCGTTCTAAAGGTACCATTCCAAATTTCTTCGAGGGTAATTTGCTTATTTTGAGCCGATAAAGTTATAGTTAAGAAAAGACAAATAAATAAAGGTAATCGTAGAATTCTCATTAAAAATTATTTTTTTGACAAAATGATGTCAAGTTTACTAAAAATTATGCAAAAAACCGTAACTATTAACAGTTAAATAAGCGAATGTAATAACTATGCCTTCAATTTTCATACCAAGAATAGTATATTTGCTCCGTAAAACAGTTGATAATGAGCAAAACGATTTCTGGGTTTTCTAAGCTTTCCAAGTCTAACAAAATTGATTGGATTGTAAATACATATTTTTCGAATACTGAAGAAGCAAAGCGCATTTTGAAACAGTATTGGAATAATAATGAAAAATTACAACAGTTACATGATGAGTTTATTGAAAACACAGTAACCAACTATTATTTACCCCTTGGTGTTGCTCCAAATTTTTTAATTAATGATACACTTTACACCATCCCGATGGCTATTGAGGAAAGCTCGGTTGTTGCAGCAGCAAGTAAAGCTGCTAATTTTTGGTTAGACAGAGGAGGGTTTAAAACTAAGGTGATTTCAACTACTAAAATTGGTCAGGTACACTTTATGTATCATGGTGATTTTAAAAAGCTACAAAGCTTTTTTAACTATGTAAAACCTATCTTAATCAAAGATGCTAAACCTATTACCAAGAACATGGAAGCTCGTGGTGGTGGTATTATTGATATAGAGTTACGTGACAAAACAGAAGATATAAACGGATATTATCAATTACATGCCTCTTTTGAAACTTTAGATGCTATGGGTGCGAATTTTATAAATTCGTGTTTAGAGCAATTTGCAAAAACATTTAAAAACGAAGGTTTATTATTTGAAGGTTTTTCAGAAGAAGAAAAGCAAATTCAAATAGTAATGAGCATTTTATCAAACTACGTTCCTGATTGCTTAGTAAGAGCCGAAGTAAGTTGTAAGGTTGAAGATTTAAGCGACAATGATTTGATTTCGGGTGAAGATTTTGCCACAAAATTTGTACAAGCAGTTAATATTGCTGAAATAGAACCATATCGTGCTGTAACCCATAATAAAGGCATTATGAATGGTATAGACGCTGTAATTTTGGCAACAGGAAATGATTTTAGAGCTGTTGAAGCTGGAGTACATGCTTATGCTTCTAGACATGGAAAATATAGTAGCTTAACACATGCCAAAATTGTAGATGGTATTTTTACCTTTTGGACAGAAATCCCCTTAGCATTAGGTACTGTTGGCGGGCTTACTAATTTGCACCCGTTAGTAAAATTAGCTTTAGAATTATTACACAAACCATCAGCCAAAGAACTTATGCAAATTGTTGCTGTTGCTGGTTTAGCACAAAACTTTGCTGCTTTACGTTCATTAACCACAACAGGGATTCAACAAGGACATATGAAAATGCACTTAATGAATATTCTAAACCAATTTGAAGCTAACGAAAAAGAAAAAGAAATCTTAACTGAGCATTTTAAAACCAATACAGTAACCCACAGCGCTGTTGTTGAGGCGATAAAAGAGTTAAGAGTTAAAAATTAGAATGGAACGTTTTTATAGCAACGGAAAATTATTGTTAACTGGAGAGTATTTAGTGCTTGATGGTGCCTTATCATTAGCTATTCCAACAAAATATGGGCAATCCTTAAATATTGAAGCTATTGAAGCATCCAAACTCGTTTGGAAAAGCTTAGATGAAAAAGAAAATATTTGGTTTAAAGATGAATTTTTAATTGGTGAAACTATCAAGTCCAGGTCGGTCGATTCTAGTAATGACATTAGTGAGAGATTGATTCAAATATTAAACATTGCTAAAAAACTTAATCCCAATTTTTTAAATACAGAAAATGGCTTCAAAGTAACAACAAGATTAGACTTTCCTAGACAATGGGGCTTAGGTACATCATCAACATTAATAAATAATATAGCACAATGGGCAAATGTTGATCCTTATCAACTTTTGAAACAATCTTTCGATGGTAGTGGTTACGATATTGCTTGTGCAAAACATAACCTACCAATAACCTACCAATTATATGTAAAAACCAATGAAGTTTCTTGTGATACTCAAAATAATACAAGAGCCATTAAAGAAATAGCTTTTAATCCTTCATTCAAAGACCATTTATACTTTGTTTATTTAAACCAAAAACAAAATAGTCGTGATGGTATTGCGCGGTATAAAAACAATATTTCAGATTTATCAGAATCTATTTCAACAATAAGCACTATAACTCAAAATATAATTTCGTGTAAAACGCTTGATGAATTTATTTTACTAATTGAAAAACATGAATACATCATTTCAAAAATCATACATCAAGATCCAATTAAGAAGCGTTTATTTAGCGATTTTAATGGCGGAATAAAAAGCCTTGGTGCGTGGGGTGGCGATTTTGTTTTAGCTGCTTCAAAAAACAACCCTACAGATTATTTTAAAAAGAAAGGATACCAAACGGTTATCTCATTTGAAAACATGATACTTTAAAGCATAAAAAAACCTCGATAAACGAGGTTTTTTTATATAATCTTTATTAGATTAGTCTTTATTGAACTTGAGTTTTAGCTCTGTTATCTTCTATATCAGCAGCTTCTTTTAAAGCATTGTATAACTTTGCGGTTACCACATTTGTTTTTAAAGTTTCTACTTGATTGGCAAAAGATTGGTAATTATCTAACTCTACAGCTGGAATTACTTTAGTTACCTGAATCATATAAACTCCATTTGCGCCATCAATTAACTTAGATGTTTCGTTTTCATTTAAACCAAAAGCAGAGCCAACAATAATTGGTTCTCTTCCAGCTCCAGAAAGCGTTGGTGTTTTCATTGTAATAGCCGAAGCTGTTCTTACTGTTGTATTTTCAGCTGCTGCTAAATCTTCTAAAGTAGTAGCCGTTGTTCTATCTCTAATAATTTTAGCTTTTTTCTCTTTACGTATAGCAGGTATTGCTGTAGCTGATGCATCTTCTACACTTTTCAATCCTTCTTTATGTTTTGCTACTAACTGTGCAATAACATAGCCATTTGGTATGTTAAAACGCTTAATATCACCTACTTTAGCATCTTCTTCAAAAGCCCAGCGCACTATTGGTCTTTGATTACCAACACCTGGAATATTTTCGTCTAACGCTTTAATACCATTCACTGGTCTTACAGTAAATTTATTTTCGGTTGCTGTCTCTTGAAAATCTTTATCAACAACTGTTATTTCGAAGTTTGAAGCATCTCTAAATACTTTAGAAATTGTAGCTTCAGATGGTTCAATTTCGCGAGCAATAGTTCCTATTTTAAGGGCATTTTCAAAACTCTCTTTATCATCTACTCTTATAATATGATAACCAAATTGTGTTAAAACTATATCTACACTACCTTTCTCGTTTGTAAATAAAAAGTCTGCGAAATCAGGATCAAAACTTCTTGGGTTAAAAGTTGAGTATCTTATCCAACCTATACTACCATCTTTTCCTTTTGTCCCATCAACATTTATTTCATTTGCGACTTCGTTAAATTTACTTTTACTGTTCTTAACTAAAGGCAATAAACTATCAACTAGCTTTTTTGCGTCTTCTTTTGTTGTTGTTGTTTCGGCAGTAGCGGCTAATGAGCCTACAAAAGGAACAATAATATGGCTCGATTGAACTGAATCTGCTATTTTTTCATAACTAATTGCTTTAGTCACTTTAAAATATCCGTTGTCTTTATATGGTCCATAAATTTCACCTTCATTAAGATTAAAAATACTATCGGCCACAGCAGTGGGTAATGATGATTTGAAAACAAAACGATCATTAAACTTTATATCAGAATTAGAATTAACAAAATCTTCGTTATCAGTAGTTTTAGAAAAACCAGTAATGGTTTCGTTAGCTTTTAATGCTTCACTATATTCTTCTCTATCATTTAATAGCTTTACCAAATCTGCTTTTATAGCGTTTTCGTCTTCAACTGTAGCGATTTCTTTAAACTCTACATATCTAATATCTCTTGAAGCTTCAACTTCAAACTGTTTTTTGTTTTTATTTATATAATCTGAAATATCTGATTTTGAAACAGCAATTGTACTATCTGCAACTGAAGTGTAAGGTACTTGCACGTACTTAATGTCTACTTTATTTCCTTGCAATTTATGTTCTAATTCGCCTTCAGCAAGAGTTCCTGTTAAACCAGCTTTTACTAAATTAAAATAGTTTTGATTTAAAGCATTATTAGCTAATTGCTTTTCGTAGTTTACCCAATCAGCAAAAGTTAATGGTTGTCCTGCTATAAAACCTGGTTGTGGCGATAATTCTTTAAGATTAGCAATAAACTCATTTAACTTATTTTCATCAAACAACCCTGCTTCATTTAAAAACTCTGGATTGGTAGCCATTGCTGTTTTAAGCAAATCTCTCATTTGGTCCTTTTCAATAGAAATACCTAGAGTTTCGTATTGTGTTTCCATAACAGCTTGCCTTACTTCTTGCTCCCAAACACTGTTCATTACTTGAGTATTAGTAGCTGTTGCTCCAGCACGTTTTTGTGCTACTTCTACTTTTTGTAAAAAATCTTCACGAGTAATATCTTTACCATTAATTGTAGCAACAATATTTTGCGATTTTGCTGTAAGTGCATCACCATTTTTAAATAAATCTGCTAAAACGAAAGAGAATAACGCCAATGCTATAATTAGTATTAAAAATAGTGAACGTTGTCTAATCTTATTTAAAACTGCCATTTGTAATTTAAATTTAAAAAATCCTTAGTACGGGATTTTGCTTATTAAGTTGTTTATGTAATAATCAAATTTTGATTAAATACAGTGCGCGAAAATACCATTTTCTATTTAATAATAAAAGTGTAAAGAGGCTTTAATTGTATTAAAATATTCCAATTTTAATCTTCTTCTAAAAGTTTAAGTTCTACCAAATCAATTTTAGTGTTTGATACCTCTAAAATAGTAAACTGAAATCCATCAATAATAACAATTTCATCTTTTGCTGGAATCTCTTCAGTGTGATTAACAATTAATCCGCCTAAAGTTTCATAATTTTCACTATCTGGTAGGTTCAATTTATAAGTTTCGTTTAAATGATCCACTTCTAAACGTGCCGAAAATGTGAACGTTTCTTTATCAATTTTTTCTTCAATTAAATCTACTGAGTCATGTTCGTCCTCAATTTCACCAAATAGCTCTTCAACAATGTCTTCAACAGTCATAATACCAGATGTACCTCCATACTCATCTAAAACAACCGCAATACTCTTTCGCTTTTTAGTGAGCACATTTAACACATCTTTAATTAGTACGGTTTCTGGAATAAACTCAACAGGTAGCATTGCCGATTTTATAGTTTTTGGTTTTTTAAATAGTTCAAAAGAATGCACATAACCCAAAATATCATCAACCGTTTCTTTATATACTATAATTTTAGTACAACCTGTTTCTGTAAAAAGAGCGTTTAGTGTTTTTATTGACTCGTTAATTTCTACTGCAATAATTTCAGTTCTGGGCACCATAACTTCTCGTGCTTTAACTTCAGAGAATTCTAATGCATTTTGAAATATTTGAATTTCAGAATCTACCTCATCATGAGCTTCAACCGATTCCATCTGTTCACTTATATAATTACCTAATTCTACTTTTGTGAAAGCTAGTTGAATTTGGTCTCCATCGGTTTTAAAAAAATATTTAAGAATAAAATCAGATATCCAAATAACAAAATCTGAAATAAAAGTAAATAATACATAAAAAATATAAGCTGGTAATGCTAAAACTTTTATAAGTGTATTTGAATAAATTTGAAAAAACACCTTTGGCAAAAATTCTGCTGTAATTAAAATAACAAAAGTTGAAATAACGGTTTGCGACAATAAACTGAAGTCTGTTAGCATGTAGTTAACAAAAACTGATGTTGTTGGTAACATGGATTGAAACCAATTGACCAGTAAATCGCCCATAAAAAATCCATAAATAACCAATGCTATATTGTTGCCAATTAACATAGTTGTAATAAACTTTGATGGTTTTGCAGTAAGCTTACTTAATATTTTTGCAAGAATGCCGTCTTGTTTTTTCTCAATCTCGATATGGATTTTATTTGAAGAAACATAAGCAATCTCCATACCTGAAAAAAAGGCCGATAATATTAATGATACAATTATGATAATAACATAAATGCTCATTTATTTTGAATTGTTTCTGTTTTCAAATTTTTTACTAAACTTTTTTCTAAAGAAAAACATAAAAATAGCTAGTGCTCCTAATAATATTGAAGGGTAATAAATTTCGCCATTATCCATATATCTTGAAATGGCGTCATATATAAACAATATAGCAAATACGATATAAGCATATTGAAAAATCTTTGAATATTTCATTTTTTGAGTTGTAATTTAAATTGCCACAAAGATAATTAAAATAGAGAAGCTGGGTTTGAAGAATTTTGAGTTATTCATCAAGTGTAATTATACCTGTTACTTCAAGCACTTCAGCATTAGTGAATTTTGAATCTGAATCAAAACCATTGCCATTAATCAAATCCTGGCCTTGTCTAAATTTAACAGGCTTATTAGTAAATATCCACTCTTTTTTCTTATCATAAAACAATTGTTCAGCATACAATGTATCGTTTGTACTTGTTGTTATTTTTACATTGCCTTGTAAATCTATAAGATTAGTATTAATGTAATTAATAGCATAATCAGCAATAACTACATTTTTTTTATTATCCTCATCTAATAAGTCTAATACAATACCGTTAGGAAACTCAAAAAAAGGAAAAGCTCTATTTTGATAATCTAACATTTTTGGGCTTAAAAGGATAGCTTTAATCTTACCTGAATCTGTATATTTCAAATTAATATTTTCAGCAACTCCAATAGGTTCATTTTCAGAAACACCAATTTTCTGGATCTCTTTAAAGTTGTCTTTACATGAAAAAAACATAGTCACAGCAATCGCTGTGACTATGTTTAGTATATAGTATTTATATGTTCTAGTTTTCATTTAAACTTTAGGCACTGTAACTGAAGCTCCAATCCAACAACCGATTCTTATAGTTTGTCCTGAATTCGCAGCGCTAAATATATCTGACTTAGATGGTGCTTTAGCCGAATAACTTTTAGCTGATTGCGCAGAAGCCTTCTTTAATGTTGGATCTACTCGTCCTGCTTTTCTAGCTTCATCTGCAGCTAACCAATATACTGCTCTTTTATTAAAAGTTGTATCTCCACATCGGTTTGCACTAGCAGCATACATGGTTGCTATAGCTAAATGTGGGCGACCGTTTGAAGGGTTAAGTTTTAATGCATTTCTAAAATACCCTCTTGCTTTGCCATATTTACCTTTCTTTTTAAGAATTGTACCTATTCTGTATGCTAACTTTGATTTTTTGAAAGTATCTTCTTCTAAATCATAAGCTTCATTAAAGTAACCTTCTGCTTCTGATGTTTTTCCTTTTTTCATTAAAATACCAGCAACAAAAACTTTAGTATCTGCAGATGGAGATAATTCATCATAAGCCTTTACTAATCTCTCATATAAAGGATCATCAGTACATTCTTTGTAAAACATTCTACTTACTGCACGCTTTAACCAAACTGCATCATTTTGATATTCCTCAAAATCTTTAGTGTAAAGCGGTATTAAGTTTTCACAATTTGCTCTTTCTCCTAATTCAGAATCAATACTTCCTGATACTTTATCATAAGCTGTTAGTACTTGAGAATAGTATTTCTTATACTTTTTTTCTTTAGACGCTAACGCTGTACCTGCATCTTCTTTTTCAATCAATTTGTTAAGCTTTCCTGAAGCTAATTTTACTTCATCCTCAATCTTTTCAGCAACATCATCATATTTATTAAATAAATCTTTAGCTGGTTTTTTACCTCCGTCGTATAATGCTACCATTAATTTAAAATAAATATATAAGCTTTTAGGGTTTTTAAACGTTGCTTTATCTAAATTATAAGCTGCATCAAAACATTCATAAAGTTCTTGATCTGTCTTATTTAATATGCTTTTATGGTCATACATTAATTGACAACCTTTGGCAGCATATTCTCCTTTAGGAGTTTTACTCGCAAAATGAGTTCCTCTTTCATCCCATAATTTTAAAAGATCATTTACAAAAGCAACTTTTTCGGTTCCTGTAGATTTTTTAATTTTATCTCCTAAAATTTTCTCGCCATATACGTATATAGCTCTATTAAATTTTGGGTTTCTTTGTCTTAGCTCCATAAACGGTTTATAAGCCGCTTCGTAATTTTTTGCTTTAGCATACTCTGTCATAATTGACAAAGTTGCCATATCTTCTTCATTACTTTGAGAGTTTACCAAATTTAATCCAATGAATAAAAATGTAAATAATAATGTAATTTTCGCCTTCATGATAATAATTTTATGTTGTTAGTCGTACTTCCTTTTATTGAACCATCTGTCGTTCAAAGATAAGCTTAATTGGAAATTAACAAAATTCTCTTGAATTAAGTTGCTATTTTTAGTTCCGCGCTTACCTATTTCGAAACCTAAATTGGCATTAGAAAACATTCTAACGTCTCCAACTGGTAATCCTACTCCAAAAGATATGCCAAACTCTTTTATTGATTCGTTATTTATATTTAACCCTGTTTTTTCTGAGCGAATACCAGCTCTATATACTACACGTTTAAAATACCCATTAAGCGTATTATAGTTAGGAATAAAAAAACCTCCAAAAGAGATGGTTGATGCATCTTCAAACTTTGTTGCGCTACTACTATATAAAGCATTAGAAAAATTGCTTGTTTTTTGCGATGTATATTCTGCACCAACAAACCATTTTCTCGGCTCACCTATACCAGCTCCAAATGAGAATTTAGATGGTAAAATTAAATCTGTTTCTTTTAAACCACTAGCTTCCAAATCTAATTCAATAGTGTTTATTACAAATTCTTGTCCTGTTGAAGGGTTAATTGTAATTGTAGAAAAAGAACGCTCGTTTTTTGATGTTAAGCTACTTTCTGGCGTGAATGTAACACCAGAAACAAATTCTAATTTTTCACTTAGCATCTTTTTATATGATAATCCAATATTAAAATTTAACCCGCTTAAATCTGACCTATTTGCTTCACGAGCTTGATATTGAGCAAGTACTCCTTCATCATCATAAAGAAATTCAATAGTGGCATTTTGAATATTTCCAAAGTTATAATGAGCATCAACTCCAATACTTAATCCTTTCGCTAACATATAACCAAGTCCTAAATAGGCTTTATTAACACCGCCTTCACCTCTAAATCTGTTTACTGGATCTCCAGCTCCATTAAGAGACTCTAATTTATAACCAACAGATGTATAAGGCATTAAACCGAAGCCTAAACCAAATTTACCCATAGGAACAGATAAGGCTAAATAATCAAATGTAGTTGCCGAAGCTTTATCACTACTGTTATTGCTTTTTAAATCTATGCTTGAATAACTACCTCCAACAGTAAATTTAACTGGTCTGGTTTCGTTATTAAAATAAGTCAAATTTTCTCCTGCATAAGATGCTGGGTTACGTAAATTAGCATGAATACTATCTGTATAAATACTTAATCCACCCATACTTCTATTCTCAACTGTTCCCTTAAATTTAAGGCTACCTATACCATAAAATGAATAAGGTGAAGCAGTTCCTTGTTGTGCGTAACTCTGAATTGCAATAAAAGCAATAAAAACTATTACAAGTTTTTTTATCATTAGTTTGAATTAAATTGTAAAATATAGTTTAGTCCCTCTAATAGAAAATTAGAGTTGGCAAATATGCTACTTTTTAATTGTTTTGACAAGAAATTAGCATCGCCACCTGTTAAAATAACTGTTAAATCTGAATATTTTTCTTCATATTCTTTAATTACCCCATCAATTTCTTTTAAAATGCCATTTACTACCCCAGAGTGTATCGAATCATTCGTTGAGTTTCCAATTATAGAATTTGGGATTTCTGTTTCTAATAACGGCAAATTAGCCGTTAAATTACTTAATGATTTATAACGCATACGAATTCCTGGAGATATGGCTCCTCCTAAATAGTCATTACTATCTGTAATAAAATCATAAGTAATACATGTTCCTGCATCAATAATTAAAACATTTTTTTTGGGGAACTGATTAACCGAAGCACTAACCAAAGCTATTCTATCTATCCCTAATGTTTTTGGTGTACTATATAAATTCTTAAAGGGTAATTTAGTGTCAGAATTCAAAAGAATTAAACTTTTATAATGTTTAGCTATATAGCTAATATCTTTGTTTTTTAATTTTCCAACCGAAGCTATAATTACTTTTGTAATAGATTTATATTCTTTTTTTAACGAGTCAATATATACTATAAGGTTCTCTAGTTTAATAACATCCTTTTTTTTCAACCTATCTGCCTTAAAAACAGCAAGTTTAACGTAAGTATTTCCAACATCTATAATTAAATTCATATCTCTTTAAAACGCTAAATTTACAAAACCGACAACAATAAAATTCTTAATTATTTTATAATATTAGTATTTAAATAAAAGCACATTAAATAAATGCCGATAAACTATAATTTTTTGTATTTTTATTTTGGCGAATAACAAAAATGAATATATATTTGCAACCGCTTTGGCGAGGTACCTTAGCTCAGTTGGTAGAGCAAAGGACTGAAAATCCTTGTGTCCCTGGTTCGATTCCTGGAGGTACCACTTTAAAAACTCATAACAATCTAATTATTAGAAAGTTGTGAGTTTTTTGTTTTTGAATGCAGCAACAATTCTCTCAACTTTGTGTCTGGTCTAATCATAGTAAGTCTAAATCTACTACTTTCCATATACTAAAACACTCCCTACAAGAGTTGACTACCCCCCATAAAGGCTATAAAAATGCAAATTGGGATTTGTTTAATTCTGATTATTTGGTATTTACACTATCGTCTATTACTTCAAATTCAAAACCATTGGTTTTAATTTATTAGATGACTGAAGGTTTTTTATACACTAAATCTGGAGTAGCATTAATGTTTTCTATAATTAGATTTGAAGAACTTTGACTAGTTTTCATGAAGATTATAATACTCAAGAGTATTATAAAATGATATTAAAATTGAGTAAATCATTTCAACTTTCACTTTTTTGTCGTTTAGTGCTCTATTTGTAATTAACTTTAAAATTTCGTTTCTAGATTTTATAAGATTGATTTTAAAAAATGTGTTATTAAAATCTGTTTTTTTCAATAATTTTATTTCATTAGCTTTTCTATATGCATTGTACCAAGAATTGGAATGCAATGCTTTTGGAATACACATTTCCATCTCCAAAATTGATTCTTGAGGTAACTTTAACTTGTTAGATATTTCTTCTAAATTGTAATTTTTATACCTCATTTTTAAGAAATTAATTTCAGAACGATCAAAACTTTTTTTATATAAACCCAGTTTTCTATTATTAGCTGCCAATTGTAAGCCACATTTCTTTATGAAAGTCTTTAGAATATTTTGAAGTGTAATTAAGTCTATTTGAGAAGCCTTTGAGTATTCTTCTATAATAATAAGCGCATAATTTGATGATATTTCTTTAATAGCCTCATCTACGTAATCATACTTACTCAAAATCTCTAAATTGAAGGCTTTTATAATAGTGTCAGAACAATATTTAGTT
Source organism: Jejuia spongiicola (assembly GCF_023502325.1). NCBI lineage: Bacteria > Pseudomonadati > Bacteroidota > Flavobacteriia > Flavobacteriales > Flavobacteriaceae > Jejuia > Jejuia spongiicola. The sequence continues at coordinate 10,579 of NZ_JAMFLZ010000002.1, read as the reverse complement.
TTTAATTTTCTTCTAACCCTTTTTTCTATAATTAAAACCTTTTCTTTTTCTAAACCTAAAAAATTTGATATGTAGCTATGGCTAAAGTTATGAGCAAAAAGCTTTAAAAAATATAATTCGTATTTATTTAACATGCCGATAATAACATATTTGATTTGATTTGGTTTTCTTTTGTCAAAAATTTATTTTTCATTTCATTCTTTTCGATGATTCCTTCAAGAATCTTAAGTGTTTCTGAATACAAATCGTTAAGATTATTTTCAGAAATATGATTATATTCTCTGTCTAGGTATAAATTGTAAGCAATTCCAAAAGCTATATGATTTGTATTTTTTAAAAAATAATTATCTACAACAAATAGTCCAATATTATAAGCTTTATCTATAATATTTAAATCGTTTATTATACCTAACTTTCTTTTTATTTCTCTTTTCCTTTCAAAAAAACTTGAATTATTTTTTATGGATAATTCATTTATAATTTGATCTATACTAAATCCAAGAGCATATCTTTTAATAATAAACATGTCTGTATAATTTAGTATTTCTATTCCCATAAGTTCCATGCAATTAATTTTTATCTATTATGTTAAGTTTTTAAATATTTTCTTTTACTATACTTTGTTTTAATAAGCTTTCTAATATTTGTTTCAGCAAAGACATCTCTTTTTGTTAACCATTACTTGCTTATCACAGCGCTTTTCAACCTATTAAATATTAATATCAAAAGTTATTGATGGGTTAAATGAACAAAAAAGGCTTCATTAACAAAATGATAATGTAATAAGTGTGCACATATGTAATATAAATGGGGCTTAAGCCTGTTTTAACGGAAAAACAGCTTTCAACCCAATAAAGTCAATGCTTTTCCATTGAAAAAGAGAAAATGGATATAAATTAGTTTGACCGAATGAATGAAATACAGTTGATTATATATTGTAGAATTATTTCTTGACTTGTAACAAAGCGTCAGTGTAACCATTAACAACTCATTAAAATTAAAAATTACCTTTATTATTTTATGTTCAGTATCTAAAAGTCACTTATTTTGATTAGCTTTATTTTTATAATTATCGTTCAATCTAAAAACAATTTTAATTAAGTGACATTTATAAAAACTTCTCATATCGTCTTTTTTATTTCTACAGTAATACTAATAAGCATAGTACTCCGCAATACAAACAAAAAAACTAAATCGTATGTTTCTATTAACAAACAAATGCATTTAGACACTGTACTAACTGGGAAACAACTGGCCAATATTTATTGTAAAGTATGCCACGAATTTCCTGAACCTAAACTACTAGATAAAAGTACTTGGGTTAATAATGTACTCCCAAATATGGGGCTTCGAATGGGGATAAAAATCCCTGGCGTAGATGCTTTTGCAGGCACCCCAAAAGAAGACATAAACATTGTAAAATCATTAAACATATATCCAGAAGAGCCTATTTTAACAAAAAGTCAGTGGAGTAAAATTATAGAATATTATGAAAGAGAAGCTCCTATCCATCCTATTGATAAAGAATTAGAAACTCCAATAATAAATAAATTACCTCAGTTTAAAGCTGATAAAATTTTTGTTAACAATAAAGGCTTTCCAAGAACCTCTCTTCTAAAATTTGATGAACTAACCTCTCAGCTTTACGTTGGAGATGCTAGTAATTTGATTTATATACTCGATAAAAAAATGAAACTTAAAAGGACCTTAAAAGGGCCAAGCCCTGCCGTTGATATAGATTTCCCAACAAACAAAGCTCCTAGAATACTTACTATAGGCAAATTTAGTCCTTCAGACCAAAATTTGGGTGAATTAAGTTCAATGTTTAGCACAGATAATAGCCCAAGAATTAAAATACAAAATCTTCCAAGACCAGTAAATTTTAGTACGGCTGATTTAAATGCAGATGAAAAAGAAGATGTAATTATCTGTGGTTTCGGACATAATCGTGGCAAACTTTTATGGTATGATAATTTCGATCCCAATAAAAGATATGTTATAAAAAACGCTCCTGGGGCAAGAAAAACCGAAGTTTTTGACTTTAATAATGATGGCAAACCAGATATTATGGCTTTAATGGCGCAAGCAAATGAGCAAATTTCGATTTTTTACAACAGAGGAAATAATAAATTCGAAGAAAAAATAGTACTAAAATTTCCTCCAGTTTATGGAGTTAGTTATTTTGAATTAGCAGATTTTAATAATGATGGCTATAAAGATATTCTTCTTTCTAATGGTGATAATTGGGACTATTCAGTAATAAGAAAAAATTACCACGGTGTTAGAGTATATTTAAATGATGGGCATGATAATTTTGAGAAAGCATTCTTCTATCCACTCTATGGTGCAAGTAAAGCCATGGCACGAGATTTTGATAACGATGGTTTTTTAGATATCGCAGCTTCTGCTTTTTATTATGATGATGACAAACCAGAGCAGTCTTTTATATATTTATCAAATAATGGTGATATGACTTTTAAAACATTTTCTACACCTGAAGCAGCATCAGGGAAATGGCTAACTATGGATGTTGCAGACTATGATGGCGATGGTGATATTGATATTTTTTTGGGATCATATTTTCATACATTTGGAGAATACTTCAAACAGGTCTCTAAAGGCGTTTCAGAGTTCCCTCAATTATTAGTACTTACTAACAATCAAGAATAACACTCTTCGTTTTAAAAGGTTTAAATCTGATTACAATAGGGTAACCTAACACCTTTACATATCACATTATACTCTAATAAGGATATAAAAGTTTTATCTACACAAATATAATATGTAGTTCGTAGGCTTAAACACCACTAGCGTAACCAAATACTTTGCATTCGTAGAAAAAATTTAATGATACATTTAATTTTTAGTATCTTTAAAAAGATTCCAAATTGAATTCTATCAGAGGTTTTTACTGAATATATTAATAGTCCCAAAAAGTGTTACATATAAACCAACCATTTGTATTTCTCCTACTTGTAATACGGCTATTAAATATTATTTATGAATTTTCGATTAAAAATCATGCTACTTGTACTACTAGCAGCATGTAGCTTCACCCAATGTGCTAAAAGTCCAACTAAAACTCTGCCTCAAGGAGATCCTGAGAATGGAGGGTTATTTATTCCTGATGATTTTGAAGCTATAGTGGTTGTAGATAGTATTGAAGGAAAAGCAAGACATCTTACCGTTAATAAGTTTGGGACCGTCTTTGTAAATTTAAGATACTCAAAGAATGGAGAAGCAATTGCAATATTAAAGGATACAACTCAAAACGGAAAAGCAGACATTATAGAAAGATATGGTAACCTAAAAAAGCGAAGCTCTGGTTCTAGAGGTGGTTATTCCACTGCAATGAAAATATATAACGGATATTTGTATTATAGTTCTGAGTTGGTGGTATATCGATACAAATTAGACAAAAAAGGAGATATTATACCTAGAGAACCAGAAATAGTAATGGTTGATGACCATGCACATAAACAACACCAACATATAGCTAAACCCATTGCTTTTGATAATAAAGGCTATATGTATGTAGCTTTTGGAGGTCCCTCAAATGCTTGTCAAGTTGAAGGAAGAACGCCTGGATCTCCCGGTATAGACCCTTGCCCGCAACTAGAAGATCATGGAGGCATTTGGCGCTTTGACGCCAATAAAACTGGGCAAACTCAAAAAGACGGTTTTAAATTTGCCACAGGAATTAGAAGTGTTGTAGGTTTAGACTGGAATCCAATTGATGAAACGTTATATGCAGTAGTCCACGGAAGAGATGACCTATATCGCCTTTTTCCTGAAAGATATACGCCATGGGAAAGTGCTTTATTACCTTCTGAAGAATTTATAAGGGTTACTGAAGGTTCTGATTTTGGTTGGCCATATTGTTATTATGATCAGTTACAAAATAAAAAAGTATTAGCTCCAGAGTATGGAGGAGATGGAAAAATTGTAGGAAGATGTGAATCTTGTGATGATCCAGTGATTGGTTTTCCAGGGCATTGGGCCCCTAATGATTTAATGTTTTATACCGGAGACCAACTTCCTGAACGTTATAAAAATGGTGCTTTTATTGCCTTTCATGGCTCTACCAACAGAGCGCCATATCCCCAATCAGGTTATTTTGTTGGATTTGTTCCTTTTAAAGATGGAAAAGCCACCGGGGAATGGGAAATATTTGCAGATGGTTTTGCCCAAATGGATCCCATAGTTAGTGTATATCGAGCAGTCAACAGGCCTATGGGTATTTCAACTGGTCCAGATGGCTCCATATATATTAGCGACTCTAACCAAGGAAAAGTTTGGCGAGTTATGTATAAAGGAGATAAAGCAAGCTTTGAAAAAAAACAGCTTGCTGCTATGGAAGAACGAAAATCAGCTACTAACATTAGAACTCCCGATGAAGAAAAAGATAATTTATTGTTTGGAAAAAAGATTGTTTCAAGAGGACATGAACTATATCTTAAATATTGTGCTGCTTGTCATCAAGATGATGGTCATGGAGCAGGAGGAAGATTTCCAACCTTAGTTGATACAGAATGGGTTACAGGAGATAAAGCAAGGTTGATTAAAGTTATTCTTAGAGGATTAAAAGGAAATATTGAGGTTAAGGGTGAGTCTTTTAGCGGCTTAATGCCACAACACAGTTTTTTAAAAGACGAAGAAGTTGCAGGTATTTTAACATTTATTAGAACAAATTTAGGTAATAATGCGTCAACTATAGAAGTAAATGAAGTTAGTGCAGTGAGAAACAAACTTGAGCAAGAGCACAGTCATGACTAATGATACAGCTATAAATTGTAAAAAATCTGCCACCACTAATTAATATAAATCAATTAAGTATGATCAAATTAAACAAATATTTTCTAGTAAACACCTACTTTCTCCTTCTCATTAGTTCGCTAGCTTTAGCTCAGGATTTTGATGTTTTAATAAAAGGAGGACATGTAATTGACGCCAAAAACAATATAAATGGTATCATGGATATTGCTATTACCGATGGTAAAATTGCTAAAGTAGCCCCTAACATTTCTAGCACTAGTTCTAAAAAAACTATAAATGCTAATGGTCTTCTTGTAACTCCTGGCCTTATAGATATACATGGTCACAATTTTTTCGGCACCATAAGAAAAGCTTATTTGAGTAATAGTTTTAGCAGTTTACCTCCAGATGGTTTTACATTCAGAAGCGGCGTTACTACTATTGTTGATGTTGGTGGTGCCGGATGGAAAAATTTTGAAACTTTTAAAGAACAAACCATAGATCAATCCAAAACCAGAGTATTATCATTTCTAAATATTATTGGCTCAGGAATGAAAGGTGGATCTGTTGAACAAAATATATTAGACATGGATCCTGAAGCTACAGCAAAAAAAGCCAAGCAATATCCGGGTATCATCGTTGGTGTTAAACTTGCACATTATTCAGGCCCAAATTGGGAACCTACAAATCTTGCTATTAAAGCAGGAACTATAGGAGACATTCCTGTTATGATAGATTTTGGAGGTAGCGACCCAGAATTAAGTATGAAAACGTTACTATTAGAAAAATTAAGACCAGGTGACATTTTCACCCATTGTTATGCCAATGTAAAAGGTAGAACCGCCTTAGTTGATAAAAAAGGAAAAGTTAGACCTTATGTCTTTATTGCTCAAAATAAAGGCATTGTCTTCGATGTTGGTCATGGAGGAGGAAGTTTTGTGTTCTCTCAGGCAGTTCCAGCTACAGAACAAGGTTTTTGGCCAAATTCTATGAGTACAGATTTGCATACTGGAAGCATGAATGCAGGTATGAAAGATCTCACTAATATCATGTCTAAATTTTTAAATATGAATATGCCTTTGGAAGAGGTTATAAAAAGTGTTACCTGGAGTCCAGCAAAATATATCAAAAGAACCGATTTAGGGCATTTATCTGAAGGGGCTGTAGCCGATATTACTTTACTTAAACTATCAAAGGGTGATTTTGGGTTTGTAGACACTAAAGGGTTTAAAATTAACGGAACTCAAAAGTTGACCTGTGAGTTAACACTAAGAGAAGGCAAAGTCGTTTGGGATCTAAATGGTCATTCCAGTACCTTATGGAATGATTAGTCTCAAAAAGCTTAGTTAAAAAAAACAGAATACTTAAAACTAAAATGTAGATGAAATTAATTTTCAAATTTTTATTAATCAGTGCGCTTATTTGTTTATCCATTACTATCGTAATGATAGCTGTAGGAAAAGGGTCCAATGCAGGCATACCACTTATGCTATTTTTTCTTCTTCTAGCGCTATCTGTAAGAGGCACCAAAAAATTTAAAGGCTTTTCATTTACCATATTAATCTTTGCTACTGTAACTGTATCGATGTACTACCCTACATATTTTACAAGTGTCGGGAGTTTTAATCTAAAAAAACTCATCGTTCCATTGCTTCAAATCATTATGTTTGGAATGGGAACTGCAATGAGTATGAAAGACTTTGCAGGCGTTGTAAAAATGCCAAAAGGAGTATTAGTAGGACTCGCTTGTCAATTCACTATAATGCCCGTTTTAGGCTTTGGCATTGCAACTCTTTTTGGCTTTGCTCCTGAAATTGCCGCTGGTGTTGTATTAGTAGGGTCTTCGCCTAGTGGATTAGCATCAAACGTTATGGCATATCTAGCAAAAGCAAACCTTGCATTATCAGTAACACTTACAGCTGTATCAACAGTTTTAGCCCCATTAATGACACCACTATTAATGAAAGTGTTTGCCGGACAATTTGTACCAATAGATTTCTGGTCAATGATGCTTAGTATATTAAAAATTGTAATACTACCGATAATAATAGGGTTAATTTTCAACCACTTCTTTCACGGTAAAGTAAAATGGTTAGACAAAGCAATGCCAATAATTTCAATGGCTGGAATAGCTTTTATTATAACAATAATTACTGCAGCTGGAAGAGATAGTTTGCTTACAATAGGATTATTACTAGTATTGGCAGCCATCATTCACAATATAGCAGGCTATTTCTTAGGATATTGGGGTAGTCGTGCATTAAAAATGAGTGAGCAAGATTGTAGAACAATAGCACTAGAAGTAGGAATGCAAAATGGAGGGCTTGCATCTGGAATTGCTCTAGAAATGGGTAAAGTTTCAACAATAGGATTAGCACCAGCAGTTTTCGGTCCTTGGATGAATATATCCGGTTCATCATTGGCTACCTGGTGGAGAGATAAAAGTTCAGACAAAGAAATAACTTCAGATGAAGATCAATAATATTTAAACAAAATAATATGAAAAGAATAAAACTAACAACCTTACTCGGAATATGTTTACTAATGATAAATATATCATTCTCTCAAACTATCACACGAGAACAAACCATATTTCTTACACCCTTATGGGAAGGAGAACGTTTCCCTGATGGACGTCCAAAAGTTTCCGATGATATTCTAGAAAGAATGAAAAGCGTTGCTATTGAAGAGGCTTGGGGCGTATTGAGAAATGAAGGTTATCATAATCAATTTGAAGGTGATTGGAAACCTTTGCACGAGGACATTCCAATTGTTGGTCGAGCACTTACAGCACAATACATGCCAAATAGGCCTGATGTAGCAGAGCAAATTAAAAAGAAAGGGAAACGTGACGGACGTGTTGGAAACACTAACTCCTGGCCAATAGATATGTTAGTTACTGGCGATGTTTATGTTGCTGATTGTTTTGGAAAAATTGTAGACGGAACATTAATTGGTGACAATTTAGGAAACGCTATATACGCTAAATCTAAAACAGGAGTTGTATTTAATGCCTCAAGTCGTGATATGGAAGGGCTTTCAAAAATTGAAGGCTTTAACGCATTTGTTAGAGACTGGCACCCATCATTCCTTACTGAAGTGATGTTATTAAGTTTAAATACACCCATAAGAATGGGAGCAGTAACAGTGCTTCCAGGAGATATTGTTTTAGCAAAAAGAGAAGGTGTTATTTTTATTCCAGCCCATTTAGCTGAAAAAATAGTGATTACTTCAGAAGTTGTTAGATTACGTGATTTATTCGGAATCACTAGACTTAAAGAAGGTGTATATAGTCCAGGACAAATTGATAACAAGTGGACTGATGACATTGAAAAAGATTTTTCAAAATGGCTTAATGATCATATAGATGAATTACCCGTACCTAAAGAACAAATAAAAGAACTACTAAAAAAGAGAATGTGGTAGCTTTAGTAAGTTTCAAAATCATTTCAAATTTTGCGCAACAGAATAACTCACTAAATATTTATAACAAATGAAAAACATAGAAAACAAAACAAGTAGAAGGTCTTCCTTAAAAAAAATGGGAATGGCTGTAATTGGGGCTTTAGGCTTAGGCATGTCAAATAATGCATTGGCAAAAGAATCAAATCCAAAAAAGCAAGTTCTAGACAAACCAGAAAATGATCAAGACATCCCTTTATTCTCAGGAGCAGTAAGACATGGAAACACATTATACATTGCAGGTAAAGGAGCTCATTTTGAAGGAGACATAAAAGCACATACCGACCACGTTCTAAAAGAACTTCAAAAAGGATTAGAGAAAAATGGTTCTTCTATGGAGCAAGTATTAAAAGTGAATGTATATCTACATGACTTAGAAGATTATAAAGGAATGAATGAAGTGTTCAGAGGGCGTTTTGGTAAAAATCCTCCAGTTAGAACTACGGTTGCAACATATGGCGGTGTACCTGGAAAATCATTGGTAGAAATGGATTGTATTGCAGCAGTTGATTAACAATTAATAAAGTAAATTATGGCAACACGAAGAAGTTTATTAAAAACGCTTTCTATGCTACCTTTAGCAGGTAGTCTATTAGGCACAGAATGGTTACATGGGCAGTCAATTAGTAAAACAGTTTTAGAACCCGGAGCTCGCAATTTTTTTAAAGAATTAGGACTTAGAACGTTTATTAATGCCGCAGGCACTTATACTTCTATGACGGGATCATTAATGCACAAAGAAGTCACAGAAGCTATTAGTTATGGAGCAACTGAATATGTTAATCTGGATGAATTGCATGACAAAGTAGGAGAAAGAATAGCCGAATTATTAGGTTGCGAATATGCAACAGTATCCTCAGGAGCTTTTGGAGCAATGACTATTGGTGTTGCAGGAATAATGGCAGGTATGGATAACGAAAAAGTTGCACAACTTCCAGATGTAACTGGTTTAAAACATGAAGTTATAGTTCAAGAATCTCATAATATAGGTTACACCCATGCATTACTTAATGCGGGAGCCAAAATAATAAATGTAAAAAACACAAAAGAGCTAGAAAAAGCCATAAATAGTAAAACAGCTATGCTTTGGTTTTTAAATGCTAACACTGAAAGCGGACCAATAAAACACGAAGAGTTTGTTGCTTTAGGGAAAAAACATGGTATTCCTACATTCATTGATTGTGCTGCAGATGTACCACCTGTAGAAAATCTATTTAAGTTTACTAAAATGGGATTTGATTTAGTTTGTTTTTCAGGTGGAAAAGGCATCAGAGGACCACAAAGTGCTGGATTACTTTTAGGTAAAAGAAAGTATATAGAAGCAGCAAGACTTCATACGCCACCACGCGGTACTACTATTGGGAGAGGTATGAAAGTTAACAAAGAAGAAGTTTTAGGCATGTTGGTTGCCTTAGAATTATATTTACAAAGAGATCATGCCAAAGAATGGAAAATGTGGGAAGATCAAATTAAGCTAATAAGTGACAGTGCAAAATCCGTAAATGGTGTAGAAACTGAAATTCACGTTCCTCCACATGCTAACCATGTGCCTTCTTTAAAAGTGAAATGGAATCAAAACATCATTAAAATGACTCCATCAGAAGCTAGAAACAAATTAAAGAATGGTCACCCTTCAATCGAAACCGTTGGTAGTGATAAAGAAATTGGTATTACTACTTGGATGATGGAACCTGGTCAAGAAAGATTAGTTGCACAGCGATTAAAAGAAGTATTGTCTAATTTTTAATAATAATTCTAAATGAAAAACATTAAAACATTTTGTATCACTATTGTATTCCTTTTTTCTATAGGTTGTTCAGAACAAAAAAAAGAACAAAACGAAGAAGTCAAAGTGAGTCAAACTATTTCTGATGATTACAATCCTGAGGCAAATTTAGAAAAGCTTAATATCAATTTAAGCGAGCCATCAAGTCCTGTTGCTAACTATGTAAATGCAGTTAAAACTGGTAATCTTATATTCTTAGCTGGAAAAGGGCCGTTACAAGCAAACGGAGAAAATATAACGGGAAAGTTAGGATCAGATTTAACAATAGAACAGGGTTATGAGGCAGCAAGGGTTACTGCAATAAATCAATTATCGGTACTTAAAGCTACACTTGGTAATCTAAACAAAGTAAAAAGAATTGTAAAAGTTTTAGGTATGGTAAATGCTTCTCCGGAATTTACAGATCATCCAGCTGTCATAAATGGCTATTCTGATTTAATGGTTGAAGTTTTTGGTGAGCGTGGAAAACATGCTCGTGCAGCTGTAGGAATGGGTTCTCTTCCTGGAAATATAGCAGTAGAAATTGAAATGATTGTTGAAATAGAATCTGAATAAACACCATATATAATCTTCTTC